>JAJPHP010000031.1 GCA_021325255.1 Nitrososphaerota archaeon
CCATTCGCCTTTTGCTACCATGAGGCTTGAGTGCATGCAATCTCAAGATGAGCAGGTGGGTCAAATGTCATTGATGGGATGCCTAAGAACTATTGTGCCAAAGCCCCCCTTTCGTAGTCCTTTTTACATTGCGCAGTGTCGTGAAAGTTTAATCGATAGTACCATTTATCCAAGGCCTCTGCGGTCTTCGGGCTCAGCTTCAAGGTCTCTAAGATTTTATGAGCATGCATATGTTTGTCTTTCAACTTGAAATATTTGGCCGCAATCTCGCCATGGAAATTAGACAGATTTTCTTGCTCATCGCTTTCACCCGAATCGTCAGGATATTCTTCGTCACCTAAATCATCATCTTCTTCTGGGTCGATCGCTTCAAGCTTTGAAGCATTCTTGTTTTCTCTTGCTTCCTCCGGAAAACTTTTCCCCCTCACCAGTTGAATCAAGCGAGTTCCGACGTGCAACCGGTGGCAAATACTTGCCCAAGGTTCTCTATTTTCCAATGCTTCCTTTATGGCATTCTCTAGGTCTTCACCATGCAAGAGTTTCTTCTTTTTCCTTCCACTTCCCTTCGGCAATCCATGGATTCACCCTACGCTAAACTACTCTCATGCTTTCTTGAGCTGAAGATAGTAATCCTATAGAGCCAAGATTTACCCTTCCAATAGTGCAGGCGTCCAAATAAGAGTGCAGAAACAGAGAAAGTGCTACAGAAATGCAGAAAGTGCAACATTTGGTTGGAGCTTTTTGCTCACTTGAATATAATATTGTCAGATTGACGGTCGTGGTTTGAGGTATCAGATACTTTGAAAGTCGCCTCTTTATGACTTCAAAGCACTTTGCTTCCTTCTCGTAAGCGACGCAACTTCGCTCTGAGTCAATACAAGCTTGAACGGCTGTGCCTCCACCGGCCATCGGATCAACCACCAAATCACCTGGTCTACTGAAATGTTGGATTAATTGGATCCATTCGCTGACCGGTTGACCCCATTCATGCCAAGTCTTGTCCATCCCTTCTGTTTGCAATTCAAAAGAATTAATTTGGGCAATCTGTTCATCGCTTGGCTCTCCCTTAAAAAAGAATAGAATCGTGAGATCATCTATCTTCCCATGTGCAGCCATGTCGTAGCTATCATGTCGTAGTCCTACTCTTTTGAAATGTTTACACGCAACAAAAGTCAGGTGCTGTCCGATGAATTGCTTTGTAAGCTCCCAAGTGTATGTTCCAGCGTAGGTGGCAAGAAGATGCCCTTTCTTCAGCTTGCTCATTCCAAATAATCCCAGGTCGCTTGCAATACCCAGCATCTCCTCCTTGCTCCATGGCAAGTCAGTGAAGACAAGATCAACCGAATCATTCTCGATACTTGAATTTCTAAAGTCGTCATTTAGAATATCATAGATGGAATTATTCATCGAGAATGAAAGTCGAGGTCTCGATGATACAGCCCTGGTGTTAGATGTATTGATGCCCGGCAAAGTTTGATTCAGGCTCGATGAATTTTGGAGATTTTGTTCATCTCCCATCCGCGACGCTTAGGCTGAAATGCAGCCAATATGGTATCTCTTGTCGCCTTCGACACGTGGAAGGGTCTCTATTTCGCCTCCACAATTTGCGCAAAAAGGTATGCCACTTCTTTCATTTGCATTTTGTTTTTCTGATTGGGGTGGTGGGACAAGAACAATGGGATTCGAGATTTCTTTCCCTACTAGCGGGAAAGGACTGGAATTAATGGATATTTTCGAGAAATCTCCATTTGTTCCCCTGTTTTCGCCAGCTAAAGGCGAATTTGGAGCTTTTGAAAACTTCTCACGCAATAGTTTGGACCAATGAAGGAACAATTTCGCGGAATCTTTCTTGTTGATGGTATTTGCTAACGCTAGGAATCCTTCCCTAAGCATCTCGTGGAAGATGTCATTATCCAGGTGTAGCTGCTTTGTAATCGGAGAAAGCAGTTCCTCTATCTCATTTGCCCTGTATTGAAGCGTGTAGGTGATGGTTTTCCCTTCTTTCGTTTTGCTGACATAACCCTCTTCGTAGAGTTCCTCTAAATTGCCGTAGATTGTTTTTGGAGACTTCTTTAGTTGCTTTGCAATTTTGTCTCGGATCTCCTTGGTTATCACATCGCCTTCTTTTGAAACCCCCATTTTGCCGAGTGTCTGAGCAAGTTCTCGAGTTCTAGATTCCAGGCCGGTCAACATCGTCAACAAGGCATCGGAATAGATTTTTACCACGTCGACTGCAACTTGAGGATTGGCAAACATGATCTTCCTTCCCTCCATTTCAAAGATTGGTTCTTTTCGTCCGAGTAGCATGTGATAAAGTCGAATCGTCGATAGAACCTTATCGTAGTCACCACGAGCGCGAAGAGGTAGCCTCCTGAATATTCCAGTGATACTTTTGGGAAAAGGAATCTGGACTTCTATGGGTTCAACTTTTTCCACGACTTTCTTTACTACTTGAATTGCAAAGTTCCTGTCAGTCCAGGGCTTCTTGCCCAGGCGAACTAGCATCTTTTCCTTCTCATAGGTTGCCTTCCAAGCTAGAACCGCTCTTGTTTGCTCCTCCGATTCATTGGCGTTGATTATGTCATTTCTCCTTTCAAACTGTCCATCCAGTGTTACTCTCGTGGTAGATGAGATAACAGTCATTGGAGGAATTGTGTGTTCTTCGGTCGTCATTTCTCCAGTTTTGAGATCTCTAGTTGCGACTTCGACAGTATAGCCTGCGTCGTCTGCGCTGAGGAATTTCAAGGTGGATAATCCATCTTCCTCTCGGTCTGCAGACCCAAGCTCTTGAATTACCAAAATGTCGTAATTTGTCAAGTCTAGATAATCAAGGGCGTGTCTTGTCAAGCGGCCTACCTTCTTCACGCGAAAGGTCTGAACAATCATTTCCAAGAGCCGTGTCTTGCCTGACCCTTCTTTTCCTTTCAAAGTGATGAATTGCTTCAGCGAAGTGTCCGGAGCCCGACCGGACAGGCACTTGACAAAAAGGAGCTTCTTGTTGTTGCTTTCCCCGCAGACAATATTGTCTAGGTGTTTTTCAATTTCGATCAAAGGATTTTCTGCGCTTAGGATTCGTTCCGCTTCTCTTTCTGCTTCCGAATCCATTTCCTTCTCGTTAGATTCTTCTTCTTTGGTAACCTTGTTCTTTGGAGATTCTATGGCTACCAATGACCCAAAGATATTGGGAAGGATATGCGATACAGCCTGCATCATGGAGGCCAGATCCTCTTTCTTGAAACCAGCCTTTTTCGCTGCTAGTTCTATTTTGTCCAAACACTTGCTCGGATCCTTTGAAAAAAGGTCGTCAGGAAAGAAAGTTGTTTTTCTTCATGTTCTATTCGGAAGGTCAGAATATTCTTCTTGAGTTCGATTTTCCCGAAGCCAGGAAGATCGAATGACAGAGAGTTATCGTTAGTATCCATGACTTGTCATCCAATTTAGTGCGTCTTCCCTGGTCTTTCTTTGTGATACCAGTATACGATTCAAATAAAGAACTCTTTGTGCAATATCGGGAAGATTCTGAGACTCTGCTAGAGCAACAATGGTGCTGACTCCGGGGATGTGGGATGAATTGTTCTTCGAGCTTTTGTAGAGAGAACTTACCTGGGATCTGGCAAACTTCCAACAATTTTGTTTGCAACCTAATTGTTTAGCTTTAGTTTCAAGAAACCGAGAGGCCTCTATTTCACTTACTCCTGCCCTAAGTAACATTCCCGCTATACCGACTATAGCTTCATGGTGATGATGCTCCTTCCAGATCAGAGAAATTATTTCAGAAAGTTCAGCTGCTTCCTTCTCACTAGGAGTTAAACGACCATTTGCGAGCGAAACTGAACTGATGTATTGAATTCTCTCGCAGAACGGAGGCCTCCAACCAAGATTCTTCGCTCTTTGAATGATGAGTTCACTGACGCCATCGAGCCACATAATTTCCTGTGTTCTCGAAACTATCTTGTACTGAAAACCGCTCTCGTGGACAGAAGGATAGATTGTTACAAGCATACGATTGGCTTTGATCTCGATGGGGAGTGATCTGGAACCAAGCTCGCATTTTCGCAAATCCAATTTCGTGAACTCAACATTTGGATCAAAAAAAAGCAGTGAAATCCGTGATGACTTTCTTCTACCAAAGTCCTTGAAAGTAGTTCATCGAGCATCTTCCCCCAAAAATCCTGAAACACTTCTTTATTGTCAAAATCAATGCAGACGGCCCCGTTTGATGATCTACCCAGTAGAACTGCAATGTTATTTTGAAGAGAAGACGAGCTCAGGAAATTGTCGTAGATTTCTTCCCACGTTTGTTGCAGATCTGCATTCTCGATATACTGCAAGTACTTCATAATGGGCTCTTTCGGGCGTTTTTTCTGTGGAATGAGTTTCAATCCTTGAGTGTGTCGCATTCGCAAGACTGCCTCTCTTTCTGATATTTGCAAAGGCCAGATTACTCTCCTCTCGAAGCTTTGAGAATCTGGATCACATCCTTCGTGTATTCAGTTGCGGTTTGATCTGAAACGAGCCAGCGCATTTTTGCTTCATGAATGACAGAGTCCCAAACCATGCTAGGAGGAAGATTCTTAGCAAAATGGACTAGCTCGGAAATGCGATACGCTCTGAAGTAATCATCTGCTCTAATGTGAGCGGCATGATGTCTTTTCAATTGGTCCAGCGAATCGAAACGAACAATACATCTTCCGCAGACGAGGTCTATCGGCGTCCTTGTCAATCTACTGGGTTTATCTAGTTCAGAGTCACTTGTCAACGATGCTTTAACCTCTCTTGGGGGAACGAGAGAAGGGAAGAACTTGGTTGCGGGTGAAGCGGGAAACTCTCACCCGTGATCTTCTCCTTCAAGTCATGATCTAGAATAGAGAGCCAAGTTGGGATCCTGGCTATGAAATCTTCTCGCGAAAGCGAGTCTCTTTCTTCCGAAATGACATCAAAGAGAGTAGGTGCAACGCTTCGAGTGCGTAGTGCGATTGCCTTGTACGTTCTGATATCTACGTTCAAGATATCTCACCTTTTGAATTCAATTCTAAGATTGAAGGCTCACCTTGCAGTGAGGGCAAACCCGGGGAAAGCTTCCGCTTCGAGGTTGCCATTCATAGCCACATTTCTCGCATTTCAGAAATTGGACCATTCTCAGGAATTTTGTCGGCTCTCTCATTCCAGCTTTGATTTCTACGTTAAGAGTAAATAAGACCCTGTTCGGATTCCTGTCAAGAATCCGAAATGAGAAGAATAGACTTCAAGTCTGCGAAGATAGATGAGGTCGATATAGAAATTCTAACACAATGCGAAAAACAAGAACATGCAACAAGAAACTCAGTATTTGAGAAATCTGAGTGGCTTCCCAAGCAGCACAATAAGGAAATCGTCTATGAAAGAATCAAAAAGCTCATAGAATACTATCTAATTGTAGAAGATGATCTTCAAACCTATTCTCTTTCAGAGGTTGAAGTAGGATATTTAGGCGGTTTCAGGAATACTCAGTTATCGGAAATTGTGCTGCACCAAGTCGATCCACGCATTTTCGGAAGCGTAAGTGTCCTCACCTCCATAAACTCGCCTGAGGGAGCAACTATCGCGCTGGCAACAGACACAGGAACGATCCTTTGTGAGGGAATAGTGAAAATCGGCTCGGTGCATTATCAAATTACCGAAGTTGGTAGGATGCAGGGCAGCCTAATTTCACGGCCACGATAGAATATCGTTCATAATATGATCTCTAAAATCGAATTAGGAATAATAGACATGACATACAGCTGGATATTAGTAAGGTGAACGAGCTCGCCAAAAGGATCTCGCCGACTTCTTGTAAGCTTTCGAAAGCTTGTTGAAGCAAAAAGCACAATTAGATAATTTTAGTAGGATCATGATAATGAAAACCACAATTGGCCAACGTTTTGATTACATAAAGTGCGCCGACAGTCATCATCTCATGGATTTTGTGACTGAGAATTCCATTGACTTGACAGTTACCTCACCCCCATACGGGAATGCAATTGATTACGGCACACACTCTAGAGGGATCGAAAATGAGAGATACAGAGGCAAGAAGCTTTGGAAAGATCCTGAAAGTTACATCACTGATATTGCGCATGTATTTGAACAAGTTCGCCGGGCAACAAAGATTGGCGGGTACTGCGCAATTGTGATAGGATATGAAGTTGTTTCCGCTGAACTTATCCCTCTCCCAAGCATGCTGCTTACTGAAATTCTTCGTCAACAAAAAATAGTGAAGGCGGAAGAGCAATGGGTGCTCAGGGAAGAAATTATCTGGAACAAAGTAACGGCTGGGAGAAACGGAAGTGGAAACCGTTTTGGCGTAACGGTAATGAATCCATATCCAACTTATTATCATGCAAACGTGATGCACGAGTACATATTTGTCCTAAGTAAGGGCTCACCGAAGATCAAGAGAGACGAAGCAAGGGAACGACTTCAGAAGCTTGTCATGGATGACGAAATGAAACGAGATATTGCAAATTCTACATGGCACATCGTGCCCGAAGAAGAATGGACCTTCACGCCCGTACCTCCTGGCTCCGTAGACCATCCAGCCCCTTTCCCGGAACAGATGGCTTGGCGACTGATTTCCCTTTTTTCGAATCCAAACGATATTGTCCTAGATCCATTCAACGGTAGCGGAACAACGACGAAGGTTGCAAACCATTTGCATCGCCATTACATAGGCGTAGATATCATCAAAGAGTATTGCAAGATTGCTGAAGACAGGCTGAAAGAGCCTCTAAACTTGTCAACCAAGATTTGGGTTCAAAAATGGGGCTCGAAGCCGTTAGAACACAACTTCGAAACCAAGCCCATTGACGAGTTTAAATGAATTGAGTATGCTTAGTTATGCTTGTACAAGCATGAATGCTTTTATATCATATATTCCAAACACACCTCTGATTAGGTATGCTTGTTAACGTTTCATCAAGGAGGTTCGGCACTGAGATTAAGGAAAACAATCTTGTAATCCAAGGTTTCAATACATACGTGTTTCAGTTCGAAGGGTCTCAGGTCACATCTAGAGATGAGACGCCAAAACGTCTCACTCTTGAGGTCGGTCTCGATGGAGCTCTCGTAATGAATCTCGTGCCCATTGAAGGACAAAATGGTAACAATGAGCTAGATCGAATAAAGAAACTTCTTCCCGAATCCTTTGACTTTTATTTCGAAACCTCTGCCTCAAAAGTGATCAAAGGCGTAAGGGGGAAGTATTTCCATTTTAGGAACAGGAACAATGGCGACATAATTTCATATAATATCGGAGCTGGCGCAAAGCCCTACCGAATAGTCTTAGGCAACATCAGGGATCCTCAATCTAAGCTAAGGGTGGTTCTTGAGCAACTTCCGGATAGACCGTTCAAGAAGTCAGAACTCGTACATAGACTTCCCCAGAATATCGTGGAAAATCGGCAGCCTATCAAGGCCGCACTTGACGTTCTCGAGAAAGAAGGGTATGTCAAATCAGTTGGAAAAACCGGAATCTCTGAGGAGTACCTCAAGATGAATAAAAGGATTCCAGAGCCGATGATCCAAAAGATTTCTTCAGTTTAGTAAATCGAGTTACAATGCAATATAAACCAGAAAGTCGAAAGCATAATGCAATATAATTTTGGGGCGATATAATTGACTAACTCTAAGCCAAGCCAGGCACCATTAGCGATAGAATCAAGGAAACGCGGGCGGCCCGCAGGTGGTGTGTACTTCCCGCATAATTCGCTAAAAGAAGCTCTCAAGATTCCTACGGCAATATGGGAAAAAGGTGCGGGAAATCCATTCGCTCTTCAGGATATCGCTAACTACACGACTACCGCGACAGGAAGCTCTTATTCCCCAACAAGCAGCTCTTTCGCCGAACTTGTAAGATCTGCAAACAGATACGGCCTGGTAGAGGGAAGTTTCCAACAAAAGGTCACATCGACATTAAGTCTCAGTACTTTAGGGAGATCGATTGTCGCCCCAACAGCGACAGACGATGTCAATATGTCTCTTCGAACCGCGCTGGAGACTCCAGAGGTGTTCCGTAAGTTCCTTGAAGCACTTCATGGTCGAGTTATTCCTCCAGAACAAATTTGTATCAACACCCTCATTCAAGACTATCATGTTCGCAGAGAAGATGCGAAAATTTGCTATGACGTCTTGATGCAGAATATCAAAGAACTCAACTTGGCAAAAGATAGTCAAGGGAAATTGTATCTTCGACTTGATGATCTAAGTGCGACGACACAGGCCATAAACCCAACCGTAGAGGGAGAAGTAATGTCAGTGGAAGAAGAACAGGGCCCTGGCGTTATCGGAGGAGAGACGCCCACTGAAGAAGCTCAGAGCCCTCAAGAAGAAAAACAAGTACTAAAGCAGATCTTTGTCGCTCACGGCAAAAACAAGAAGCCCTTGGAACAAGTTGTGAAAATCCTTCAAGATTATGGCATACCTCACACCGTTGCTGTGGAAGAGGCAAACAGAGGTCGCCCTGTTAGCGTTAAAGTGGCGGAAGAAATGAAGAAATGTGCTGCAGGCATTTTCATATTTACGGCAGATGAAAAAACCACGGACAGCGAAGGGCGGGAGGTGTGGCGCCCAAGCGATAATGTTGTTTACGAACTCGGAGCTGGTAGCGTTCTTTACGGAAATAAGATTGTTATATTCCGAGAGGAAGGTGTTGACTTCGCATCGGATTTCAAGGAGATAGGTTACATACCTTTCGAAACAAACAGATTGGACGCGAAAGGGCTTGATTTGATGAAAGAGCTCCAGAGTCTTGGGATCATTAAATTCTTCGTGACTTGATGTTGAACATAAGAATTAAGTGAAACATCTTACGTTTGAATTATTTGAAACATGACATTTCTTGGAAGTTAAGGCATTTTCTCGGCAAGGCTTGAACCGATTTTCGGAATTAATCCGGTCCGGCCCATATCTGTTTCAATTCCAGAATAGATACTGATTTTTTGCTTAGGCAAAAGGGCTGGCATCGAGCTTAGACCCCTCGGCAGCGCGATAGAAATTCACCACTATTATTTTCATTTGAAAATCTTGTACCCGACGTAATTGTGAGATCTTCTGGTGTCATTACTATACCGATAGTACCAGACAAGAAGTTACGGTATTCTTCGAAGAAATGTAGCAATAAGCCAAGATTGCTTCGCTTTCCCGACAACTGTTGAATCCCCTGCCTAGGGTAGAAAAAGGCCCTCAGCTTTTACGGAAAATTGATATTCTATTATAGTCAACGACGGGAGCCGTATCCGAAAAATGGCAGGCATCACTCGTGTAGCTCGCGTCGGAGCCCTCGCGTTCAAGCTCGTCGCCGTGGGACTAGGACTGTTTGCCATACTTATCTCAATTGATTATGTTTTGAACGAGTACACATACCTAGGGACCGTTGGATCGCTCAGTTTCAGGGACATCGTGACAATCATTGCAATCCTAAGTGTTACTCTTTCTGGGATGGCACTAGTCACAGCACTTCCGAGTTCGATAAGAGTAAGATTTCCGAAACGACCGAGAGGGGTAGATCACAGCAAGCCCATCTACGGTTTCAGCTCCCTTCTTGCAATCGGACTCGGCGCAACGCTCGGGTCTCCCCTATTCATTCTGATACCTCTCAACATAGTGCAGTTTGAGTTTGTCTCTCTGGGGTCACTTCTTCTTGCGACAATCCTCTCGATATTGATGGCAAGAGTCTACTCCGACATGTATACAGAGTCGACGAAGCTCGGGCTCGATGCCATCGGCGGCCCTTCCTTTACCAAAGTTGCATGTGGGAAGCGAAGCGTCCGTTATTTTGTTGCCCGTCTTTCTATGTGGATCGCAAACACGGCGCTCGCTGCTTACTCGAAAATAGTCTTTGTCATATTTGATTTCGAACTCATGCCCGGGATTCTCGCGAACTTTGGGATTCAAGGGGCTGATTCGCAGATTATAGTTTACACCATAACAGGTGTTTTCATTGCTTGGACAGTGATCAATGCGCTTTTCGAACAGCGCTTCCTCCGTTTCATCGGGCGTCTCCAGATTATCCTGACCGTCGTAATGGTGGGTATTCTGCTTGTCCAGAGTCTGCTTCTCGGTCGGGCCGGGTCTTGGAATCTCTCGGGGATAATGCAAACAGGTTCGGGAGGAAACTGGCCCTTTGCGCTCGTGGTGAATACCGCATACCTCTACCTGCTTTTCTTCGGATTTCAGGAAATCCAGGCTCTTGAACGTGACGCCGTCGAGCGTTCTTCCATACCCATAGTATCTTGGATAAGGAAAGGGTACACTATGAGCAAGTTCGCGTACCTCGGAGCCGCAATGATTGCCAGCGTCGTCATTGCAGCTGTGATAAACATACTCTACGGCCTCGCGGTTTTCAGCCTTCACCCTAACTATGACACATTGCTGAAATCCCAGATTCCAGCGCTGTATCTGGCTAACGCTTACCTCGGTCCAACCCAGGAGCTCCTCACAGCGGTCGCATTCTTAACAGCGACGATTACCACATTCGTGCCAGCTTTCCTTGCGGCTTCGCGCCACCTCAGTGCCCTAGCCGAAGACGGATTCATGCCGCTTTCTGTTTCGAAGCTTTCCTACGTCTTCACTTTGGGGTCAATCTTGATTCTCGCAGTCGGAGATCAGAACTTTCTGATCGCCGTAACCGACTTTCTCGTTCTCATAAGTCTTGGAGTCATATCCCTGTCATCGATATGGCTCCGGAAGAGAGAAGGTGCGGCTTCAAGTGATTCGAGGAGCGTCATACTGCCGCTAATAGTAGGAGCAAGCTGTTTTGTGGCGGGAGCAGCAATCTACTTTGTCAGCGCGTCCGTGGCAATCTTTGGCTCAGTGTCTCTTGCAATTGTGTATCTCATGTATGACATCTACGAGCTCGGGTGGCTCGGCTCACAGCTCTTTTTGGGCGTCCTGGATGGCGTTGTCTATTTGCTACTCTTACTATATCCTCATCACTATTCAACGCTGCCATATTTCATCTTCCAATGGCTGGGCATTCCTTCGTTCGACACAAGCGCCCTTTCATTCTTCTTGCTTCTATCTGCCTTGTTCATTTTCGTCAATCTATCCGTTGACGCATATCTTCGAAAGAAGATTCGGACGGGCGTCGCCCTCGTTGTCTCATAGGAAGGTAGGACCGCAATCGTCTCAATTACTGACGAGAAACCCCTGTTTCTTTCAGACTTGACGCGGCTATCCTAAGAGTGGAAAATGCAGCAAAGAGTAGCCCGAGCGCCATCAGGAAATCAAGTAGTGGAACGGCCGGATTCGAAAGAGCCCGCACGGACAACGAAGATGTGATTTCATCAAAAAAAGTCAAAAGCTGCTGAGGGGAGGTCAGCCCAATCATCGCTGGCGAGAGCAAGGCAACGCCTCCAATGAATAGGAATACAGCTAAAATTGATTCGCCTAGTGCCATCAAGAAGTACCACTTCTCCGAGGCACTCTTCTTTGGTTTCAGGAACGAAAGGAATCTCTCGACATCTTCGTCTCGGGAATTTACCAAAGTGGATTCGATGATTTCACCAAAAGCCTCGTCAGAAGGATTCAGAAGAGATAGCCCCTTGATATCTAGGAGCATCTGGTCTAACATCGACGGCTTGCCAGTGCTGGCGGCATCTTCTTTATTCACCAAAGATCGGGCACAAGCCACCCATACAGAATGGGCCGAAATATCCTTTACTCTTCGACATTCCTCGGATTGTAAGAGACGCATATGATCTCAAACTCAATACTATATGGCTACTTTTGACTGTGGACTCCTTGGAAGTGACGGACTTTAGAGCAACTTCTTCAATCAGTATCCGAGGAAAGGAAATCAAATTGTTTGGAGGATCTCTTTAGATCGGCGGAATCTGGTTGAAACTCTGCGCAGTCTAAAGACCACAAAGAAATAACATTCAAAGAAGAAGAAAACCAGAAACGTGCTCTCTTTCATATGTAGTTCTGACCATACAATTCAGAGGTTTGAAACAGACAGAACTACACTCGCAATTGAGTTTATTCGATCCGCTAGGCCCTCTGGAGCCAGACTTCCACTGTCGTTCCTCTTGTATGATCGCCCGCCACCCGGTCGCGCAACTCGACATTGCCCTTGTATCTTTCAACGACAAGCGAATAGACTATTGACAGGCCGATGCCGCTACCCTTTTTGATTTGCTTGAAGCGCTTTAGGACTTCTCTCTTTGCCTCTGCTGGTATTCCACTGCCTTCGTCACTTATGCTAACTTTCCAATAGGGCCCTGCTTCCTCAATCCTTGTCTCTATTGAGACATCATACGTCGGCGTATATTGGGTCGCATTTGAGTAGATGTTGTCGAAAACCTCGGAGAGCATTTCATCAGCAAGCACACTCGGCTCAGAGAGCTCCTTACTTTCTTCGCCACCAAACTCATTCGAACTAGCTCTATCAATGTCAATAGTGTGCCGTATCACTTTCCCTCCGTAGACACGTTTCACAGATTCGAGTGAGCCCTCTATGACTTCGATCAAGTCAACACTCTTTAGGTGTGGATGTTCTTCTCCCAGGATAATCCCAAGTTTCTTTGCCCGCTCGACCAGAAGCGTTGACCCTTCAATTGCGTCGACAAGTGAATCACTGAGCATCCGCATTTTCGGGTTTTCTCTTACTTCATCGACAATTAGCTCCGCGCTTAGCCTCGCAACTTGGCTGTAGTTTCGGAGGTCATGAGTCATAATGTCTTGAAGGAGTTCGAATAGGCGTCTGCTCTGCAATTCACTTCGTATTGCTCGCCTGAGTTCTTCTAGGGAAAGCTCTAAAGCGATTCTCTCTCTTTCCTCCTTTTCTTTCAAGCTGCTTTCCTCCCATAGCGTCTCAAACATCGATCTTATCCCCATCACTGATTGTTTATAAGTCGTGAAGAAAGCGGACAGCATTGCATTTTCGGAGTTGTCGGCTTCGATGTTGAGATACTGTACAATCGTCGCTACTGCGCGATCGCAAACGCCAAGACCGAGCTTGCCAGGTTCGACGTGTCGCCATTCAATGGATGGAAAGTCCTTCGCTATCTGAGACGACTGTGGCATCGGCATAAGTGCCCTAACTTTCAACTTGTCAATCGAAGATCTATTCTCGAGCAGATTTAGAAGCTGGGGGACTCTCCTCGCGACTTTTTCCGATGGAAACAGCACCAGAATTTCTTCTCTAGCCTTCAGGACCACTTCGTTTACTTTTAGAAGCGCTTGTTTGTAATCATTCAAAACGCGAGTTTCTCCAATGTCGACGCCCTGAACAAGCTGGGCTACCCGGAGTGGCGCAGGCACTGCCTTCTCCCAAAGCATTTCAAAGAGGTGAGCTTGCTCCTCAACGACTTTTGGATCTGTCACGCATGTAATCTCGGTTAAGGGATTTCCGCGCCGCAATGGTCCGCTGTTCATAACAAATTCTCTATCTGTTATGATGAAGCTGACACGCACCCGATCGAGGTGCCTCAACTCGCCGTGCTCCATCAATCGACTGCACTCGACAAGATTCTCCTTTGTAAGCTCAATGATGATCTTGGGACGTACTCCTCGGCCTGTCATCTCGAGCCATTTTCTTCGGTGTACCTGAGAATCAACGAGAATATAGGGCGCTTCCGACTCTAGACAGGCACAGAAGCGAGTCAAGGACCCCGAGTACGCATCAAGGAGAGCTTCATTAGCCTCGCTTATCCCTCGATGCCTTCGCACCTGATGATTGTCGTTGTTTGACTTGGTCAGGCTCTGAGACACGCGGGTCGAAACAGGACTTTGAATAAACCTTCTAATTAATCAAGCTAGAGGAAAGCTACGTTTTCTACCTGCGATTTGATGTTTTATCTTAACCACGATATCCTGCTGACAGATTCTGAAGCCTTAGGGCGCAGATTTCTGAAAGTATTGTAGAGCAAAGCAAAGGAAGGAACGTACAATCACGTCAAAATGAAAAATGTTAGCTCGGCTGCCCACAACTCGAAAGAGCCCCTTCCGTTTCCTCTTTCCTTCAAATACAAGTATCATTCCTTTTTATATTCTCAATAGTCGACGCAATCACACGCGCGGGCGCTCTTCTTCTCGTTCTTTCATGGTAATGTGGCCTCATCGTTTGTATTGCCCCTAGCAAATCTTCGAGCCATTCCAGCTGGGAATGAAAAGCGCATTTCGCATCTTACATCTAGGATAATGATACGATGCATTGAGGCCATTTCAGGATAATACTCACAGCGACTGAATTCTCTAATAATTTGAATGTTGGGAGCCTCCGCAAGAGAATCTCCGATTTATGACCTTAAGAGTGGGTCAAACCAGCCTGTCGTTCCTTATACCTTTGCGAAAAAAAAGCGGAAAGCTATTGGTGATTAACGCACAGAAGAGTGGTAAGCGGACATCACCTTTCTCGGCGCAATTGTAATTGCAGAATTACGGTGAAGAGCTCTCATTGAAGTGGAATTGACGAACGCTCGCTCGGCCACCTGAAAGAGCGAAAAAAGAGGCATCAAAACCTTCCCCGCCTCATTTCTGGTAGCAAAGCTTATTCGCAGATAATTCGCAGAACAAGTACACACAAAGCCGCGCTTACGCTCCCTTCTCCCCGAATTTTTTACCCGTGGCATGAGCGAGGCAATAGCAGAAGAAACAATAGCCGCAGACTTGCCAAAGGGAAAGGACAGATAAAAAAAAGGAAAATCAGAGAGAGCGATAATTTCGCAAATGGCCGACCTCATCACACCGGTTGTCGCTAGCATCTTCGGAGCTGTGATGCTCCTCTTCATCCTAGGTTTCGTCATTCTGATGCGAAGGTCGAGGCCACGCTACGGTACCAAAGATTACTATCAACAGTATCAAAAGCGAGATGGCAGGAAGCAGCGAGACTCCAATACGACAGGGTCAACTTCGTCCTCTTACGCCTCATCTTCAAATTTCTCCTATTCCTCCCGCTGGGATAGGGCTTCTGAACGCGCCTCTCAATACAGCTCGGAAGAAGCAGCAGGGCAGAGAAGGATTGCAGCGATTGTCATTATCCTTGCGATAGCCGCGATTGCGATCTCGACGTATTTTCAGGCAATTGAGGGTCTGCTGATCATTTTCACATTGCCCATAATCGTCAGGTTCCTCAGGGCAAGGAGATTCAACAACCGAAGACGAACCTCCCCCGATGGCGGCGACTCGCGCTCAATCTGATTGAGAATCACACCTACACTGCGGCGTAAGTTTGTTCTACGGTGTTTCTCCCTTATGTGGCAGGATTCGGCGCCCCCGTCGGTCACTGATGCAGATTTTGTCGAACCAATCAATCCCTTGACCTTGGTTAATTCAGGTGTCGGGATCCCTTCTCCCACAGTGATTTGTGCTTCACTTCACGAGCCTGATCTCGGCACACTTTTAGCTTTTGCTCGACAATCTTCCTTAAGGTTGGTTCTGAGGTCGTTTTCAGCTCGCGGCTTCTTTTTCTTCCACCAGACCTACTGCTGCTGCTCTTCTTCTTCGAATTGCCGATCATCATCTGGTACCAGAAGAGTTGCTTGGGTGCAAAGTACGCCAATGAATTGTGCAATTCGCCTCTTTACGGAAACGATAAACAACCCTCCGAAAATCTATTCCAAATCAGATGCCCCAAACGCAGGCTTACGTCATTGTTTGCCTTGACGAGTCAATCTCTCCCGAGCTTTCAAACAGGCGCTCCGAAGAGATTTGGAAGGCACTTGAGACGCTCGTCTCAACGCTTGTCAAAGAGGAGGAAGGCCTTTTACCTGGCACCACTTCCGAAGGTCTGCTGTTCGCCTGGAAGACGAGCTCCGAGCACAAGGTTTCCGCGAAAGAGGCTTACGCCTGGCGCGGAGTGATTGAGGGAATAAAGAGCGCAGACCTAGACACTCTTGCATCTAAGATGACAAATGATCCTGAGACAGCAGTCCTCCTCAGGGATAGGCCCGCGATGCTCAAGGTTGCGGGAGAGATTGCAAATGCCCTTTTCCATTCGTACACCGCAGGCCACTCTATCTCATTTCAGAAGTGCCCGAATTCCCCGTCGAGCCCTGCTTTATAGAACCGCGTCACGCGGCAGTTGAATACTCCTGCTTCGATTACTCCGGGTATCAGCTTAATCGACCTTTCAAGTGAAACGGGATCCGAAATTGGCTTGGGGAACTGACAGTCGAGTATCACGTTGCCCGACTCTGTAAAGAATGGATACCCCTTGTCAAGCTTCCTCATCAAGGGATTGGCGCCTAGCTCCGATCTAAGTTTGTATTCAGCAGAAGATACGGCAAACTGCGATACTTCGACCGGGATAGACCTGTTTAGGAGATCAACATATTTTCCCTCATCGGCAAGGATGTACGCTTCTGCCGCAGAGGAAAGAATGATTTTCTCTTTGAAGAGAGCGCCACCTCCCCCCTTCACCATTGCTCTCGATGACTTGGAAATTTGATCAGCGCCATCGACGGCCACATCAATCTTCTCTGGGCAGTGAGCAGAGTCTTGATAAAGCTCGAGCCCATTTTCCTTGGCCAAAATCCAGGCCTGCATCGAAGAAGGAACTATTGTGATGCCAAGATGCTCAACCTTGTTTCTCTTCCCTAGGGCTGTCGCAAATCTTGCAACCGTTGAACCGCTTCCCAGTCCGATTATGCTGCCGCCTCCTACATGCTCGCTTGCGACGGCAAGCGCCATCTTCTCAAGCGCGGAGTCTAGCAATCCCTTTGACGCGGTGCTCAACTCTCCACATCCAACTTTTCTAGCCTGTCAAGTGCCTCTAGCAGCTCTCTCTGAAGTTGCTCAGCCTGAGAATCCTGCTGATTCTCGGCGATCTTTTTCTTTTGTCGTTCAAGTGCTAATCCAGTGTAAGTGTCGGACGAGGGTGGTTGTTGTTGATCCTGGGGTAAATTTGAACTGGTCGCAGCCGAAGAGGTTTCAAGCTCTGCTCGTTTCTCTTCAGTTTGTACTTTTGGCGCGGAAACTAGAGGTTCGATTGGTCGTTGAATTTGCCGGAGCTGTGTCTCGTTGGCAACTTGCGTCGTTTCGCTCCTTGTTGAACTCTCATCAGCGGTGAGCAGGTCTGAAATGTCTGGTACCTTTGATTTGGGAGGGGCAAAGATGTGGCGCGGTGGGACTACCTGCTGCTGTGTAGCTGGCACCCTTGCGGCCTCGTTAGCTTTCATTATTTCATCTATCAGCGGTTCTGCTAGGCGCCGTGTATTCTCTATCCTCTTTTCAATAGAGTCGATTTTCTGGGTTACAAGTCTAACGAGCTGGTCCCTAAGAGTTTCGAGGTCTCCGACCTCAATGAATGCGTCGACTTTCAGGATTCTCTCGTCTAGCGACTTTAATTCATCTCGGTATTTTACTCCGAGCGTCTCCCGCTCTTCTCGGGTGATTTCTTCGTGCGCCTCTGCTTCGTAGAGGCGAGTGAGCGCTGCAGAAACGAGTTCCTTCTCCAGTAGGAGCGTCCTGAGTTCCTTCTTACTTTTCTCAAGGTAGGATTGGGGAATTATCCTCGAGTGTCGGTGCTGTTGTTGTTGAGCGGGCGACAAAGAAGAAGAAGGGCTCGTCTCCTTGCCACGAGGCTCGCCGCCCGCTGCCTTTTGTCCTAAACGCAGATCGTGATCTGTGCGCGGTTCATACGAGATTGGCGTAAGGTAAGCTCGAGAGTTACTCTGCAAATTCGCCTTGATAGGAGTTCGAGGCTCTCCTTTTTCCTCTTCTTGTTCTTTCACCTCTGGCTCTTCCAAAGACTGATCGGAGTTATTCTCATCAGAAGCGGATTGACGTTTGCGTGAATTGTAGTATACAACGATTGATCCAGAGGCTACTGCAACGGCAGCGCCTCCCACGATAAGGGCGATCTCGCTAAAAGACAAGGAAAAACTCTCTTTTTCCTATAGAATTCTCTTCTATTCTTGTGGTGCGTGCTGCTGCTATTATTGTTATGCTACGGGTACTTGAGTTATTGAATTTCCCCTTTTTCTCTTTTTTACCACCGAACTCTGAATTCCAAAGCCCAAAATCTTAGCCCTTAGCTTAAGATGGGCAATTCCGCATCCCGAAAACTATCTCGCCCTGCTCTACTCGTTGGAGCCCGGGAATTTGTTATCCTCGGTAGTATGTCATCCAAGAATACTTGCGAATTTTTGTCGATGCCCCAAAGCCGCAATTTGCGCATCTTTTCTTCGTAACGTGGAACGAATGATGACCGCATCTTCTGCATCGTATGTGGGTCTTTTTTCGACCCATCTTGCCCATTGATGATGTTCCGCGCATTTTTCTCTAATCAAGCTCCACTAGTTTCCAGATGTTGGGTATTTCGATTCCTGTTTAAGCTCTTTTTCCTTATTCAATCTGGCAAATCTGAAACTTGTCAGCTGCCAGGTGGCGGCGATATTATCACAACGTTGTCTCCGCGAACGACTATGGTCCCAAGAGAGTTTGTCTTGCCTTCCTCAATGATCTCCTGGGAGGACTCGAGGAGCAGGTTCATGTGCTGATCGAATCCCTGAAGGGTTCCCCGTATTACCTTGCCCCCCTTGAGTTTGATCAGTACCACTTTTCCAACGCTCTCGTCCAGTATTCTCACGGCCATATCCTGAGACATTTTTTGAAAACTACCGATCCTTACATCCGCATAAGGTATGTAGAGAACTGCTACCCGAGAACTCTTATTAAGATTATTCGCCCTTGGAGTGTACTCTCCCCGCGGAACTAAAATAGGGAGAGCGAGTCCTTTTCATCCTCTTCCTCAGAACTAACACAAGTCCTGATGTTTGAGTTGCGCACATACAACCTTTCCAAGACAGCCCGAGAAGAGGTATTCGCGAAGGCTTCAGCAATAGCGGGAGCCGGCGCTCCCCCATTCAGATCCAAGGATCTTAAAATCGCAGAGTCCGACGAAGAGGGCAGCAACCTAGCTGTTATCTTCGACACGAGCGAGAAACTCTACCTCGGGAGAAGGCTCGGGAAGGGAGTCCACGGCTCTGGCAAGGAGGAGGGTTTCCTGATTTTTCCACTTCTTAGCGACGAAGTAATACTCCCAAAGAAACCTGTAATCACAGTCGACAGTGGAGCGGTAAAGTTCGTTTGTAATGGGGCCAACATAATGAGGCCGGGCATCGTAAAATTCGAAGGTGAGTTCGGGGTCTCCGAAATTGTCTTGGTTAAAGAGCAAAAGTATGGAAAGGCAATAGCAGTAGGCCGAGCCCTGGCCTCGAAACAGGAACTCGAATCGATGAAAAAGGGGCCTGCCTTTGAAAACCTGCACTACGTCGGGGACAAATTCTGGGTTATACTGAAGGAAATCGAGAAATCGTTCTAAACCGACGGGGTTTTTAAGCGAGCGAAAACTGCCCTACTTCCGCAAGACACCAGAAATATGCACACTTTTCCGCCCGAATCCAAGAGACAGCAGCGGGAGATTGTAGAGAGGTGGTGCCGAGCTGATTTTGCATGAAGAGCGAAACTCGTGGTAGTCATGCGCAGGAAGAGACTGCGCCCACCATCCTTCTCAAGGCTCTGCCACTCAAGGACATGGCCGAGATTGAGCAGATTAAAGAGGACATCAAAAAGCGGACAATCGTCATTTTGAAGATCACCCCTCTCGCGCAAAAGAGCCTCGTCGATCTCAGATCCACGATTGAGAAACTTACTGACTTTACCCTCTCCTTCGGAGGAGACATTGCAAGGCTTGGAGAAGAGCGCATCGTCATAACGCCTCCTGGTGTCAGAATCTGGCGCGGCGAAAAGTCGGACTCTGGTGCTTAGGGCGGCTCGCTATTCAGAACATGTACACAGAGCTATAGGGCGATATCCTGCTCAGCGTATCTTGATAGCTTCTTCCACGCTTGGATGAAGCACGGGCAGTTTGAAAATCTTTGAAAGGTTGTACGAGAGAGACTCGCATTTTCTTTTCTCTCCATGGTTTACGTAGATCTCCTGTAGTTTCGGCCTGAGTTTCTGAATGAATCGCACTATCTGGTTGTAATCGCTGTGACCTGAAAATCCCTCGATCCTGTTGACCTCGCAGTTCACATCAATCACCCTAATCTTTCCTCCCTCGCCCAGCAAGCTCACCTGGTTTGAACCGTCGAGGACGCGCCGCCCCAGAGTTCCCTGAACCTGATAGGAGACGAAAAGAACCCTGTTACGCTCAGAACCCGCAAGCTGAGAAAAGTATTCGATGACAGGGCCTCCCTCTAGCATCCCTGAAGTTGCCATGATTATCGCGCCACCCTCTCTCAGAGCCTCTTCTCTGTTGCTCGGATGCTCCACGACAGTGAAGTACTCCGACGCAAATGGGTTCGAGTCTTCCTCGAGTATTTTGTACTTTAGTTCCCTTGAGAGGTACTCAGGGTACGCGATGTGAATCGCTGTCGCCTCCGAAATCATGCCCTCGATGAACACGGGTGCCTCGATGAGCTTCTTCTGGCGCATGTACTGATCGATGACGAGCATGATCTCCTGAGCCCGACCCACCGCGGGGATCGGGATGAGAACCTTGCCCCCCTTCTTCAGCGTCTGGTTGACAAGCCCCGTAAAGTTGCTCTCCACCTCGTCCCTCGGAGGCATGATATCCTCCTTTGTGCCGTAGGTGCACTCTGTAATCAGCGTCTCGACCCTTGGGTAGTTCCAGAACGCGGGCTCGAGGAGCTGCGTCTTGCCGTACTTGTAATCGCCGGTGTATACAATGTTGTGGGCTCCCTCGCCTACGTGGAGATGAACGGTCGCCGATCCAAGGATGTGCCCTGCGTTGTTAAAGACGAGTTTGATGTCTGGAGCGACATCGGTGACGAGGCCGTACGGGACGGTGATCGAGTGCTTTATCACTTCCCTTATGTCGCGTATGTCATACGCGAGCCTCGTCCCCTCTATCTGCCCTAACTTTACCATGTCCTGTTGGAGCAGAGTCATCAGCGGGAGTGTAGGCTCAGTGCAGTAGACGGGGCCGTCATAACCATACTTGTAAAGGGCGGGCAGGAAACCCGAGTGGTCAAGGTGCGCGTGGCTGATAATTACAGCGCCGAGCTCGTCAAGATCAATGTCGGCCCAATCGAGTCTTGGGTAGGCCTCCCAAGTATTCTTCGCTCCGGGATGGATGCCGCAATCTAGAAGGAGCTTGCTCTCCGAAGTGCTAACAATTATTGAAGACCGCCCAACTTCTTCGAAGGCGCCGAGAGTCATGATGCTGACCTCGGCCTCTTGACTCAATCTCGGGCGAAAGATGTTCTCTCCCACGTCCTTGAAGAACCGAGCGCGCTCGGTCGCGCTCTGACTCAGGGTTAGGTTGATGTTTTGTATACTCTGGCAGGGAATATGCGGCAGTTTTCTTACCCGTAGTTTCCAGCCAGTCTTGTCAGTAATCTCTATTGAATTGAATCCCTTCTCTGGCGTGAGCTGGAGTGGCTTTCTAGCTTCAATGATGGCTTCACCCAGAGCAGCATCGAAGAAGATGCTCTCTACGCCGGCCTCAGCCGGTGCACTCTGGAGTATAATTTCCTGCGCTTCCTGCTCGTCCTTGCGGATAGATTTGTCGGTCCTTACGACAACTCTCCGCTTCACCATATTCACTACATCTGAGACGATGTAGCTGTTCTGCTGCAGGAACTTGGGATTCTTCGAGTAGAGGGCAATCCTCGGCCCTTCATACTCTACCCTAGTAATCTCAGCTTCAGCTGGAATGTGGTTTAGGATGATACTGGTTACGCTTTGCGCACTCTGTCGTTCGGTCAACACTAACTTCTACTACTGCCGGTTATCGCCAATAGTCGCTGGTTCTTCTCCGCGGACGTGAGCTCGTAGTATCCGGTCTCCTTCTTTATCACAGCAATATCAAAACCATCGCCGGTACCAGCATTTCTCTTTATAGCAGCGCTCACGGCCTTTATGGCGATCGGGATAGCCTGATCCACGCTCATGCCCTTTCTGAACTCATCCTCTAGGATACCGTATGCGACGGGAGATCCGCTTCCGGTCGACACCACGTCCTCTTTTGTCAGCGCCCCGAAAAAGTCCACGCTGTACAGGACGTTGCCTTCTTCACCGTCGTACCCTCCGATAAGAAAGTCAGCGATGAAAGGATAGTACCTCTGTGCGAAGAAAATGTTTGCAGCGATCCTTGCGATTGATTTTACAGGTATTGGTTTCTGATTCTCGAGCTTGTAGATGTTTGCATAATATCTTAAGGTGTCAATGACGTTCTGGGCCTCCGCAACGGTGCCGGCTATAGTGACACCGATGTGGTTGTCAATCTTGTGAACTTTCTTTCCTCGTCGGTGGGCGATGAAGAGATAACCCGCTGTAACCCTCGTGTCTGTTCCAAGAACAACACCATCCGAGCAAGCCATTGCAACTGTGGTGGTGCCGTGATACTTCAGATGGTCGACCTTGCTCCTAGCATCCTTTGCAAGATCATTATTCATCGGCAACCCGCTAGCACCTTCCCTTCTCCTCTCTCCAGCATCTCCCCAATTGAAACTTCGAGACAAATTATCAACGACCAGAACGGCTGCAGAAATCCGGAATCCGTGCGCCTTGGCCCTGCATCTTTGGGCTATTATTAGTCCAGGCCAGGTTTTCGGCGGAGCCGTTGATTGCTATATTGGCGAAATGTCCTTTAAATAAGTTTCCGAGAATAGGAAGAAAGACTTCCCCGGCGGGAAAAATACACGGAGAAAGCGACAAGAAGAGGAGAGAACAGGAGAGAGTCGCAGCAAATGCCAGCGCATATCATGGAACTTCCAAGGCGAGTCGTCGTTGGTCATGACATCTTGAAGGGTGTGGGCAGACTACTCGAGGGCCTCGAGCTTGGCAAGAAGGCGCTTGTTCTATCCGGGGAGCACGTGAAGGGCGTTGCGGGCGCCGCACTTGTCGATCACCTGAATTCGCAGGGATTTGATGCCCGCTGGGAGGGAGTGGAATCTTCCACATTTCAACAGGTCGAGAGAGCATCCGACATTGGGA
The DNA here is from genome assembly GCA_021325255.1 of Nitrososphaerota archaeon. The sequence continues at coordinate 22,927 of JAJPHP010000031.1, forward strand.
GAAAATTCGGAGCTGATTTCTTCGTTGGCGTTGGAGGTGGCAAATCAATCGACGTTGCAAAGCTTGCCTCCTTCAACTGCAAGGTTCCTTTCGTCAGCGTCCCCACGAGTGCCTCACACGATGGGATATCGAGTCCTTTCGGGTCAGTGAAGGGGCTGGACAGACCTTACTCTGTTGTAGCGAAGCCACCAATTGCAATAATCGCCGATATTGAAATAATTCTCAAAGCTCCCCACAATCTCTTGATCAGCGGGTGCGGTGACCTGGTCTCAAAGAAGACGGCCGTCAAGGACTGGCAACTCTCCAACCTTCGAACTGGGGAATACTATGGGATGTACTCCGCAAGTCTTGCTCTCCTATCTGCAAACTTGATCATAGACAACTCCCAGCTTATCGCTTCAAAGGATCCTGAATGCGTACGGGTTGTAGTGGAGGCATTGATCAGCTCAGGCGTCGCTGCTGGGATTGCCGGAAGCAGCAGGCCTTGCAGTGGATCCGAGCACTTGTTCAGTCACGCGATGGATATAGTCGCGCCGGGAAAGGGGTTGCATGGCGAAAAGTGTGGCATCGGGACGATAATGATGGCGAAACTGCACGGCGTGAGTTTTCACGAAATTCGTGACGCCCTTCAAACAATGGGCGCCCCCGTCACCGCATCGCAAATAGGGGCGTCTCCAGATGAGGTCGTGAAATCTCTGGTTATGGCAGCTTCGATAAGAAAGGAGAGATACACCATACTCAGCGAGGTAAACCTGACCGAGAATTCGGCAAAGGAACTAGCCAGTGAAACCGGCGTAATTTGAAAATGCATGCAAGTGCCGAAGGGAGCTTGGCGTGAGCGCTCCCCTTTTCGGTGAGAAACTGATCTACCTTAGGACGTTCCAGAGCTGGTAGCTGCAGCTTTTTGTTCTTCTTCCTGCTTTGCTCCGGCTTGAGGCTGCTCTTCACCAGACTCTGTTGAAGGCAGCTGTTCGCCCTCCGCCTTCTTCTCGCCTTCTCCCGCTGTGGTCGGCGGCTTTGCAGCCGGGTTTTCGTAGTCTTCAACAAACACAACCCGCTCAACTGGCTTTATGTACTTGAAGAGGTCGGTGCTAATTCCGCGCTTTATGATCTGTAGACCTTCGAGCAGAAAATAGTCGCTAGGTATCGTTACCTTTACCTCGCTCTCGCCAACGAGGTCAATTTTCAGCTTCTCTTTTTCAATCGGGAGTCTCCTACGAACGAGAGCCTCAACCTTTGACTCTCTTGTCTCGAGTTTCTGCTTTATGTCAACGTTGTATACGAGTGTTTTTCCAGCGTACTTGTGATTGAAATCTAGTATCGCTCGGCCTGATTCCAGAGAGCGCACAATTCCGACGCGATTGTCAACCTCAACTTCGGCCCCGATGGAAAGCTCAGAGGCCTTGTCTCCGAATTTCCTAATCGGAATCCTTGACACGCGGTTGGGGTCTCTACTCCCAAATGCCTTTTCTGGTGGAAGCTCCACATCCAATGTCTGACCAGGTTCTGCACTCTGAAGGGCTTCGTCCAGGCCTTTGAGCACCCACCCTTCGCCGACCGCAATCAATCTGGGTTCGTAGGTTCTAGTCGGATCAGCATTTCCTGCCTTTTCCGCATCCTCCTTCCTCGTAGTATCAATAATGGCGCCGGTGTCCTTGATCTTCGCGGTATAATCGGCAAGAATGAGAGATCCTGTTTCCAATGTCAATGTAGAAAATACACTCGCCTCAGTCCTGTTAAAACCTTTATCCTTCACCAGCTGATGCTCTTGCTGCTTCTTCTCATTCTTTTTCTTCTCTAAACTTTCTCGATGCGACTGAGATTGCTTCTGTTGCATCGCAGCGATAACCTAGTAGACTCATAGTTTGGGCAACCCCACTGATTGTAGATATTACAGAGGCCTCATTTATTTCTCCCATCGAGCCCACCCTGAACATTGATCCTTTGAGCTTTCCAAAACCGCCGGCGACAACGACGCCGAACTTTTCGTCAAGCGTCGTCCTAAACATTTTGTCGTCGATACCAGGCGGATACATGATTCCAATTACTGTATGCGACCTGAATTCTCTGGATAAAGCAAACGCTTTCAGGCCCATGTACTCGAACGCGTCATAGAAGGCCTCAGCACAACTTGTATGCCTCTTGATTCTATTCTCTAGTTGTTCCTCAAGAACCATCTTCAATGATTCATCGAGTGCAAAGAAGAGAGGAATAGCAGGGGTCGAGGGAGTTTCCCCATGCTCCGCGAATTTGAAGTATTTTGGGATGTCAAAGTACTGAGTCCTTGGTTTGATCTCGGACATTGCTCTCTTTGCTTCTTCGCTGAAAGATAGGATGACAAGACCCGGAGGTGCTGCAAGGCATTTTTGACTTCCTGTAATGCAAATATCAATTCCCAGCTTGTCTACCGGCAAAGATTCTCCGCCGAGGCAGCTGATAGCATCCACGACAAAGAGGGCTCCGTGCGCTGATGCGAGCTCCTTCAGTTCCCGAAGCTTTCTCCAGGTGATCCCGGTCGACGTCTCATTTAGTACGACGCAAAGTGCCTTGACCTTGCCTCCGCTACCCATCGCTGCGTCCACTTCTTCCAGCGTCGGGACACTACCAAGCTCAGACTGAGGGGAGACAACCTTGGCACCAGTATAACGCGCCGAATCCCCCAATCGCCCCGAGAATTCGCCGAATGAGGGTACAACCGCAGTCTCTCCCGACTGCAGTATGCAGTCTACCGCGGCATCGACTCCAGCTGTTCCAGATCCGGAAATCACGACTATTTCGTTCTTGGTCTCGAAGACCTTCTGGGCGTTGGTCTGTATTCTTCTATAGAGCTCGTGAAACTCTTCGCCTCGATGGTTTATGACCGGCGTCAGCATAGCCTGCATTACGCGGTCCGGCACATTTGTCGGACCAGGTATCATTAGGAGCTTTCTCAATTTGGATTTATCACGACAAAGGAATGAGGTGAGTAAACAACAACTTTCTAACGACATCTAAACTTTGCCCAAGAGCAGCTCACCGTGAATTCTGTTAGAAATCATCTCTACCTTCTCCGGGGGAAGGGAAGCCTCAGCCGTGATTATTATCAGACCGGATTCGACAGGAATCAAGATAATCCTGAAAGTATCGTGAGTGACAAGCGAGTACTTCACTCTGCCAAAATACAGAGACCAAGATGCCATCGCGCCCTTGAAGAAAGTGAGGTCCCGGACAAGCTGGCTTTCTCCGGGATGCTCATCGCCCGCCGCACTTTCTCTGAGTTCGCTTATGACCATTCCCTGCCGATTGTCCAGAAACCCAAAGTAGCGCACACGTTCGTCAAGGTCGAACACAAGATCTTTCAGTATGATGCACTGCGCGGGCTTCAATCGAAAAGCATTCCAGGGCCTTGGCCTGTGTGGTTGAAGGAGCGCACTATAAGATAACTCTTTTTTCCAAAGATGGGAATATACGCTTACCCACTCCCTGCGGGCGGAGAAACCGATGCCCAAAACCTCCGACTCAATTTTCGAGGTTATTCCGATTTACGATTGAGTACCTATTCAAAAGAAGGAAACTTATTTGTTCATTGAACTCTTCATGACCTGCTGAATTAGGGCGCAATTTGGGAGGCATCGACCCACCAGCATCGTATGTACTCCCTGGTTCAAATTCACAGAATTTTGTTTTATACAGAAACCGCTGATGTACAGACCACGTCATTGGTCCAAGCCGTTGAACCTACCTTTTGCGATTATGCCTTCAATGATTTTAGCCACAGATTTAGGGACGAGTTGCTGCCAGTCATCTCCCGCAATTATTCTGCGCCGCACTTCTGTAGCTGAGAAAGTAGATCGTTTGTAAAGCGGAGCCTCGACGGCCTCCACCCCTTTCTCCCTGAAGAGCTGTAGAGTCAATCTGTCGTTGGAATAGACCACACTGTACTCTGGAACAACCTGGTCGATGAATGCGGTCCAGACGGAGTGCCCCACGGCATCAGGGATCGGCAGAATAAGATACCTAGAAGGATCTATTCCTTCCTCGTTTAGAGCGTTCCTGACCATGATTATCCGCTCCCCCGCCGTGAATGGATTTCGCATCTCATGACTTTTCTGCGAGCTTCCGACCAAGAGGTAGAGGAGTCGCACGTTGTCCAGAGCATACTTTACAGTCGCAAGGTGTCCATAGTGAAACGGTTGGAACCTACCAATGAAGAGCCCTACTACTTTCAAGGAAGGTAAAGAATCACACTCCTACCACTTTTTCTTCGTGCGTTAGATAAAAATCTCCGTATGTCTTGCTATATCTCTAACGCTATCGCTCGCAACGGGGACGCGCTAAATCGAGGCCTATGAAAACACAAAATCTTGTCGGGTCGGCACATTAGTGGCAAGTATTGTCTTTGTACCATTCTACTTCAGCCTCCCATATATTGATTAGTGCAGCCATGATCTTCATTTTTTCAGAGAATGCACGACCATTCTGCGTTCTTAACAAGCGTGATCCACACTATGAGTTATGTCCAAGATTCCCACCATTCTGTAACATTCTACTCCTCTGCCTTTCACTTACTCTTCTGAAATTGAGTTGAGATGGAGCTTGCACCTCATGGACAACGTAGTTGAGATTGACGGCTCGATGGGCGAGGGTGGCGGCCAGATACTCAGGACTGCTGTATCCTTGGCAGGAATCCTCCGAAAGCCCCTGAGAATCACGAACATCCGAGCTCGTAGAAAGGAGCCGGGATTGCGTCCGCAACACCTCCAGGCGGTAGTCGCGGCTGCTAAGGTAAGCAACAGTTCACTTTCGGGAGCGCAGGTTGGGTCCACTCAGCTAGAATTCTTCCCAATGAAACAACTACCGCACAAATTCGCAGAGCAGATTGACACGGGGACTGCAGGCAGTATTTCTTTGATTGCTCAGACGTTGATTCCAATTTCCATCTTCGGTGGAGTTGAAATTGACTGTCGCATAATCGGAGGCACTGAAGTTCCTCATTCACCCACGGTGGATTACCTGATTGATGTTGTCTTTCCAGTATACAGGAAATTAGGCGCCGAGATTTCAATGGAAATAGTCAGGCGCGGCTACTACCCAAGGGGAGGCGGGATAGTAAGGCTCTGCTGTAAGTCAAGCCGCCCAATAAAGTTGGAATCCCTTGTCCTCATCGGAGAGGAAAGAGGCAATCTGCAATACCCCACCTCAATAAAGAGCGTTTCCTCATCTCTCCCTGAACATGTTGCAAAGAGGCAATCCGCAGCTGCAAGGCGCATCCTCGAACAAGCATTCAATGATTCGATTCGAATTACGGAGGCAACAAATTCAGCTTGGACTTCTCTTTCCCCCGGATCCTCTGTTCTCGTATCAAGTATCGGCCCCTCCCACTTTGTTGGGGCAGTTTCGCTGGGGGAGCGCGGAAAGAGGTCAGAGATTGTGGGCGAGGAGGCTGCGAGGATATTTCTCAACGAATGTGCCTGCAATCCCGGAGTAGATACTCACCTGGCCGACATGCTTGCCACCTTGCTTCCATGTGTCTCGGGAAAAAGTCGATTCACCACTTCGGGCGTTTCGAAGCATTTGGAGACAAATATCGCAGTCGCGAGGAAACTTGTTCCAGATTGCAGATTCGAGACATCGATTCGGAAGACAAGCGACAAAGTACAAGCCACTTACTACGAAATTTCCGTAGAGGGACAAGCCGAAAAGTCTAATTAGGATGCGCGCGCAACAAGGCAAATATCAGTTGTTTATTTCATGGCCTTCAACGAAGCTTTCATTCCAGGAGCCACCGTCGTCGGTGTCACATACAAGGAAGGGCTGGTTTTGGGCGCCGAGAGGCGTGTGACGCTAGGCGGATTCATCGTCAGCAAGACAGCGAAGAAGACTTTCCGTGTGACCGATACAGTCGGGGCCGCCTGCGCAGGTATGATCGGCGACATGCAGATCCTGATCAAGGAGCTGCATTCCTACGTGAAGATAAGGGAGCTTGAGATAAGGAGACCTCTTCCTGCAAATTCGGTCGCAAAGTTACTCTCCGTAATAATGTTTGAACGCAGGTACACGCCCATGATAACACAGGTAATGATCGGGGGCGTCGACGCAAAGCCTTCAATTTACATTCTCGATCCGCTCGGCTCGGTGATACCCGACGACTATGCCGCTGTAGGTTCGGGAGCCGAAATTGCGATCGGCGTAATCGAGAACGAGTACACGGAGAACATGGAAGAAAAGGAGGCCACAGATCTCGCGGTCAAAGCGATAAGAGCTGCCATAAAGAGGGATGTCTCCAGCGGTGACGGGGTTGACCTCCTATACGCCACGAGGGAGGGTCTTCGTGAAGAGACGGCTCTGTTCCAGGCTGCCCAGGTAGCTGGTCGGTAAGCAGCTCGGTTCTTCGAGCGTAGCGGAAAAAGAGATAAATGCGATCTCTTCGTCAATACTAGATACATTGGCGAGGTGCGTTACGTTTCAGAATGTCATCCCCAACAGTCGTCTCCGGGTTGTCGGAACAACTCATATTGACTGATGCCGCAGTGGAGCGAATAAAGGCACTCCTACAGAAGGAAGGCAAAACTGATGCTGGTTTGAGAGTATACATTTCCGGCGGTGGTTGCGCTGGAATGTCTTATGGGATGACGATCGATGACTCGACTAGCACGGACGATGCTGTGGTACTAACAAAGGGAGTGAAAGTCATCGTCGATAAGCTGAGCCTAATTTATCTGAGGGGTTCGAAGATCGACTTTGTTGAAAACCTCCAGACCTCGGGTTTCCAAATTGAAAACCCGAATGCAGCCTCATCGTGCGGTTGCGGCCTATCCTTCAAGGCAAACAAGGAAGCTTCAGAAAAGGCAAAGCAGCTTGCTGGCTCTTGAACGAAGCCAGTACTTTCTTCCTATCCATTGACTGAAAGAGACAGCGAAACTTCACTCCCTTGTTCGCGCCTAACAAAATCTCCGGTGATTGGGAAATCTGCTCCTCTCCTTTCACTTTTCACACTCCAATGAGAAGGAGCAAAAAGAAGACCAAATCGTCATTTGGGACTTTGTTGGCATGAATCGGTAAAAAGTGCTCTGTTGCACGAATATGATGTTTTGATGCCTTCCTCTGTGTGTTCTCTGAATGCTTCTTTTTTTACATCGCCGCAACAATGAACGAGTTGTAGATGGA
>JAJPHP010000062.1 GCA_021325255.1 Nitrososphaerota archaeon
CCATTCGCCTTTTGCTACCATGAGGCTTGAGTGCATGCAATCTCAAGATGAGCAGGTGGGTCAAATGTCATTGATGGGATGCCTAAGAACTATTGTGCCAAAGCCCCACCAAAGAAAGATTTTAAACCGAACTTCGGAGTAACGTTTGCAACTTAGGTGCCTCGGTAGCTCAGCCTAGCTAGAATCTGTCTGGTCTTCCAGCAGACCAATAGATGGCTTTAGCGCGACCTTGGTAAGGATGGACGTTTTCATTTTCTCGAAATGGAATGCCCAGTAATGTCGAGGTCGCGGGTCCGAATCCCGCCCGAGGCTCTCTTCACCCAAATTACCAGTCGTCGTTCAAGTGACGATCTTCTATCAAGGGCTGTCGCCACCAGGACTTCAGCTACTGCAGGGCACTTGAAAAGATGTTCACGATCGAAGCAATCTTGCTTGGTTAGCGCCACGCGCAAGCTCTTTACTGGAATCTCGGGCGTGAATTCGAGGCTAGGCAGAACTACAGGCTGCATGATCACGCGGATGACGTCAGCTAGCAGAAGCCGAGGCTCGACGACTCGTAGGTCAAGCCGAAGCCAAGGTCTGAGCAGACAAGGGGCTTGGGTCTACGCCAGTCGAACCATACTAGTTCTTATACCCGTGCCGCTCACCTAAGCTATGGAAAATACAAGCGCAGTATCAAGACAAGCAGTCTGCGATCGTCACAAAATTAGACTGCAACAAAACGAGTTTGGAAAGACAACCTGCCCGGTTTGCGATCAGATCCAAAACCAAGAGTCGATGAGACGAAAAGGGAGAAGGCGCTAAAATCTTCTTTCCCTTTTTCTATACTTTAGCGGTTACCACATCAGAGATTCTCAGACCCCAAATTCCTTGAAACTGTGACAGTGCTAACTGTACTCGGTAGCTCGTGTTTTGAAACGAAGTACGCTGGACCCAACGTGAAGGCTCTGCTTTAATACCCACAAAATCAAATTCCACCATTCGCAATGGCAATCTATAGCCCTGCAGCACTTGTACTGCTGTTCCTCATTCTATTCACTATACTCTTCTTCATAATCTACGGACTGATCCAGCTACTTCAGAGAACGCACTCTCGGAAGAAGTCGCAAGTAGCTCTGAGCCAGATATCATCTCCAGTGCCGTCTGATCCGCAGCCATCGGCTCAGTTCGCTGTGCAAGACTCAAAATTCTGTATAAAGTGCGGCAACAAGATCCCTCCCGCTGCAGATTTCTGTCCGGACTGCGGGAACAGACAGTAGTTTTCTTCAGTTTCCTCCTTCATATCTTCCGTTCTTAATTACCAGATCCGACTATGTTCCATCGTTGATCCCCAGAGGAAGGATAGCTGAAAGGAAAACAGGTATGCAAGCAAGAAAGATATAGGCCTCTTATGGCAAGCTGGACTGACTTGGCTTTAAACGCTCCAACTCTCGCCGAACAGACTAGCAAGGTCTACAGATTGCTTAGAGGCTTTCACGCAACCTATGCAATCGATATAGGCATCCAGCTAGGTTTTCTCGAAAAAATCGCGCAGGCAGGAGAGAAGGGAATCACGACCTCTGAGCTAGCGCATAGATGCAACACCAATCAAAGATACACACTCTACTGGTGCCAGATGCTGACTAGCCTTGAACTCTTGGAATCTCCCGGACAGGAACAATTGTCAACAAGTGACCAGAGCATAAGATACAGGCTGCCTGCATACCTTGACCAGATCCTGGGAAGAAAGGATGATGCTTTCTACATAGGCGGCTCGGCCCGCTCTCACATTGAAATCTCTCACGACTATGCCAGGTTTCCCGAACTCTTCAGAAACGGCAAGACATTTCCATTTCAGGCACACAGCAAGAAGTTTCTCTCCTCCGTCGCGAGCTCAAACCGAGCTCTTGCAAAACGCCTGATTGCCCTAATTCTTCCAAGGCTCCCCGAAGTCCGACACAGACTCGAAAGTGAAGAGATGAAGATTCTCGACATCGGGTGCGGCGGAGGGCACGCAATCGTAGAGTTTGCGAAAACATTTCCAAAATGCGAGTGTCTTGGAATAGACATCGAGCCTCAATCGATAAGGAAGGCTATCCAGCTGATCGCGAAGAACAGGCTGGGTAAACGAGTCAGTGCTAGGATCGCTAAGGGGACGAACTACGGAAGGGCGGGTACTTTCGATCTCGTTACTATGTTCCTCTCGCTGCATGAGATATCCCCCAAACTGAAGCAGCAAGTCTTGGATTCGGCCTTCCGCTCACTGAAGCCGGGCGGAACTCTGCTGATCTATGACGAGGCCTACCCCGAGAAAATTTCTGAGCTGAAACAGGAACCGCAACTCTTCGCAGTTATGGCTCAGTGGTTTGAAGGTCCTTGGGGGAACGTGATCGGCACGAGCGACGAAATCAAAGAGATGGTAAGTAGTGCAGGCTTTGCAGTGACCACGGAGATGAAGTTCTCTAGATTCTACATCCTCGCAGGGGCGAAACATTAAGGCAGGTAGGACAGAAGCTATAGCTACTGCGTGATTACAATCATTGGTCTCGACTTTGTGTCAGCGTTGTCGATGCCAGTGTAGGAGAGTTGATATCACTCTGCGGAATCGAAATTGTCGTTTCTTCAATCCTCTTTATCTTGTAGATTGCGACCGAGGCAATCCACGCAGCTACGAAGATTCCAACTATGGCAAACCCTAGCGTTTCAAAATCAAGCGAGGCAAGCCAATTCCACGAGGGGCCGGAGAACCGCATTTCCTCCGCGAGCACTTGAAACAGCTCTACCGTACCTATGAAAAAGGCCACGAGAACAGAGATGATTGTAATCGTGAGGTTGTAGTAAATCTTCCTCACCGGCTTTAGAAACGCCCAGCCGTAAGCCATCAACATCGCCACGCCATCAGTTGTATCTACAAGGACCATACCGCATGTGAACATGAACGGAAGTATGAGTATCGCCCATACCGGAACTGAAGACGATACTCCGATGCCGACGCTAATCGCAATAAGGGCAATTTCGCTTGCGGTATCAAATCCCAGGCCGAAGAGGACGCCAATCGGATAAATCTGCCACGGTCCCTTTATCAACCTGAAGAGAAAAGAAAAGTAGCGATTGAGAAACCCTCGCTTGTTAAGCAAGTTCTCAAGCTGCGCCGAGCTGAGCTTGCCGGTTCGCAACTCCGAGTAAACCTTGTAGATTCCTACGACAATCACCACGTTTACGAGACCAATTATCCAAAGGAAAACGCCGGATATTGCGGTGCCAATCATTGCACCCGAACTCTGGAGGAGATCAAGCGAACCTGCCACAGCCCGCGTTGATAACACAAGTGCCACAATCAAAGCTATGACGACGGTCGAGTGGCCCAAGGAAAACCATGTGCCGACGCTGAGTGGCTTCTTACCCTCCGACATCAGTTTTCTAGTTGTGTTGTCGATTGCCGCTATGTGGTCAGCGTCAACCCCGTGGCGCAGATCGAATACGTAGGCGACGATGCCAAGCCCGGCCAGTACTATCGACATACCGCCGATGCCTTCGGAGGCGACGAACTCAAAAACCGTGGCCGCAAGGATGGGAACGTAAAGTCCAACAACCCTGACCTTATCGCGCGACGAAAACCTGGGAAGGACAGGGCCACCAGCATATTTCTTCTTCTGTGACTCTTTTTCTTCCGTCAATTTCCTGCCGTCGCGCTCGAATCCGCGAATACAGTAAGGGCGATGAACAGAGTGCAAATCAATCGCGAGCTACTGTCAGTCGTGTCGGACATTCCGTATCTTCTTCTTCGTGTTGTATGAGGAAGATATGAGTATTAATAATTTCAATATCAGTAATACTAATTAATATCAAATAGCATTCCGGTAATACTGGAGGATGTTTCAGTGTTTTAGATGCCGAGAAGTCCGCAGCTCGAAAAGGTCGCAAGAATCAGTTTTCCACTTCAGCCCGAACTGCAGAAGGAGTTCGACAGAGTATCGAAGCTCATGGGTTACGAGGAGAGATCAAAGGCGCTCCAGATCGCGATACAGAATCTCATTGGAGACTATGAGCTCAAGGCAGATCCGGAAAGTACAGCTACCGGAACGATCCTCATGGTTTACGACCACGAGATGCGAAGCGTCGACAACCGACTCACGGACATCGGACACGTTCACAGGGTCGTGATTGTCTCTTCACTGCACCTTCACTTGGACGAGGAGAATCGCCTGAACATTATCGTGGTCCGCGGAAAGGTCAGCAAGATCATGGAGCTAGAACAGGACATAAGGAAACTGGACGGAGTGCGGCAGTTAAAGTACGCCTATCTTATTGTCCACAAGTGAACCTGAGCAGATAGAGACTGTGCGCATCTAGATCTACCACGCGCGGGAGAAACAAAGAAATGGTCGAGTTCGGGTCATCAGAGGGCGTCAATGATATCCTGAGTCTTTTTTATCTCGAACATCCTTCTCATGACCTTCAGAGCAGCCTCATGCATCTCCGCGCTCGAGCTACCCACCGCATCCTCAACTATGATCGGAGAGTAACCGAGATAGGCGGCGTGCCTTGCAGTCCCCTCGATCCCCGCGTCAGTGCTGACTCCTGAGAGGACTATAGTCTCTACTCCTCTCGCCTTGAGGAACGTATCTAACATTGTTCCCACGAAGAAGCTCGCAGTGTGTTTCCTCACGACCATATCCTGCTCAGAAGGTTTGACCTCTTCGATTATCTGCCAATCGTGTGAGTTCTCGGCCATGAAGCGCGCAGTCTTTGGATCAAGGCCACGTCTTTGCATCGAGCCAATCTGATACTTTGTCATATACTCGTAGGGAACTCCCGTGTGCTGACTGTAGATCACAGGCTTTGTTGATGTGTGAAATGCTTCGAGCAGGCGTCTTGCGTTGTGGAGCAAGTCGCTGTAGTTTGTCGCGCGTGGCGCTATACCATACTGCAGGTCCCACAAAATAAGCACTGAGTTTCGCAGTTCAGGTCTTGATTGTTGACTCAATTCGATCCTTTCCGCACTCCGTTTTTGATTCGTGTTGGGAGAGCGGAAAACCATGAATAAAAAGGAATTATTGCAAAATCAACTTTGAAATCTTGCATCTTGAATTTTCTTTGCTGGTTCACACGAGATAGAGCTAGAATGCTTGCGTGTGCAATCTTGCTATCTGGGTCGAAATGGTATTGATGTAATCCTCAAGGCGCGCAAGTATCTGCTTTGCGGTGATGATTCCCACGATCTTCCCGTCGCGCATCACAAGAACCCTTCTGATCTCCCTTTCGGCCATCAGTTTTGCAACTTCGTCCACTCCGTCCGACTCCCGGACGGTTATCAAACCCGTCGACATTACGTCCCTGAGTAACACATTCGACGGATCTTTGCCCTCAGCGGTAATCTTCGAAAGTAAGTCCCACTCAGTCACGATGCCCTCCGGTTTAGAGTCGGGAGACATAACTATGACAAATCCATGACGCCTGTCCTTCATCGCCCTTGCCGCTTCCAACGCACTGACGTCCCCCTTCAGCGAAATGAAATCCGGGTCGAGGATATCCCTTGCAAACATTACCAATTTCTTTGTACTTCAGCTCTGCATTATGTCCTAGAGGACAGCGGCAACCTACGCCAAACACTGCCATAAAAACGAATACGTGATTTATAGGCGCCTTTTTGTTCCGAGTGGGCGATGACAGAAACTCAAGAAACCGAACATAGTTAAACAACCTTCAGATTGGCGCTCTTGTTCGTGGAAATAAGATATGAAGGGAGGACTTCGTATCTTAGGCTTGACTGAGGGATCGATTTTTTATCCTTGGAAGACAATCATCCTTAGATACCTTTGCCGACTGATGGTGGAATAAGGCGAGCTGAGAATTTGACGCAGATTTTTCCTGAGCCAACCGTTGGTGCTCTCATAGTCAATGACGAAGGTAAAGTGCTGCTTTGCGAGTCGCACAAGTGGCCCGGTGTCTACACCGTTCCTGGAGGACACGTCGAGCTCGGGGAGACCTTCGAGGAGGCGCTGGTGAGGGAAATAATGGAGGAGGTCGGCCTGCACGTCAAGGTCGTCGAACTGCTCTCCGTTCAGCAGGTGATCTATCCAAAGGAGTTCTGGAAGAGGGCGCATTTTATCTTTCTCGATTTTCTCTGCCGTGCTGAAGGTGACCAGAATGTGGCCGCCGATCAGACCGAAATTCAGAGAACGATATGGGCCGATCCAAAGGAGGCGCTGAATCTCGGAGTCGACAGGTACCTAAGGCATTTTCTCCTCAGACTGATTGACAAGAACGTCCCGTTTCTTATCTCGTGGAAGGGAGAGGTGGGCGACAAAGTTTGAGACTCGGGAGTGGCTTCATCTACACGGGTATCCACGTCTCGGATCTTGAGAGATCGGTCAAACTCTACACGAAGGACATGGGAATGAAACTGCTCTTCAAGGGTCAGATAAAAGAGACAGGAGGCAAAGTAGCATGGCTCAAGTCCGAGAGAACAGGCCAGATCCTCGGGTTGAACTGGTATCTCAGAGGGTACAGTTACGGCGGCAGCTCAGGCCTTGATCACCTTGCCTTCTCCGTGTCTGATGCGAAGACGCATACGCATAACTATCTAGGAAGAGGAAAAACTGTGGCACAATACTTCCTTTCCTCGAAGGGCGGTCGAAGCTCGCGTACATCAAGGATCCCGACGGCAACTGAATTGAGCTCGGGCAAAAGTTGCGAAAGCGAAGCGCGAGGAAAGCTTCATGTCAAGGAAGCAATCAGATCAAGAAGGCATTGAAACGCTAGCAGTCGGAGTTTTTTCATTTAGCAATGAATAATTTTCCGTCGCTCTCCTTTAACGACCCAGAGTTCAAAGCATACGTTGTGCATCTCATCTTGAACAAGGAGACAGAAAAGGCCGTTTCCCTAGTGTCAAAGAAACACAGCGTAAGGACGCCAAAACTCGAAATAGGCATCTCCAAGGGAAAGAAGAAAGCGCTCGGCGTGTATTCCGTGTCGGCAAACGCTATTTCGTTCAAGGACCAGACTCAATTCTTCAACCCCTTTGTCGTATTGCACGAGATGTACCACTGCATCAGATCGTCCTCTGGCTCTCACCGTGGCAACGAAAAGAACGCCGACAGGTTTGCGCTTGATTACATCGGAGCTTACAATGAGATGGCTAGGAGGGCTCTCGGAGGCGTGGTCTACGAAACCGACAAGAGGCCCGAGGTCGATTAGTTTCTGGAGAATGGCTTTCAGCATATTTCTTCTGGCCGCGATAGTTGGGGCACTATCGGTGACAGCGCTTGCTGAAATCCTGATCGCCTATCAGAAATATCAGATGAAGAAGCAGTTCATGCAACAGATGGACGAGCTTGATTCAGAGAAAGTGGAAAAAAGCGGTCAGTCTGCTTCGAAATTTCCGGAAAAGCCATCTGAGGAAGAGAAGCGCGAGCACCCTCAAAACCCTGGAAATAGTCCGAACAAATGAAATCCTCCTTGACCGTCATTGGACGAGTGACAACGAGGCTTCGTCCTGCACTCTTGCAGTAACGTTAATACTCATGAGCCACGGATGTCGATAGTGCACCCTACCGAGCGCAAATATTGCAGAGGCCTCACTCTTTTCCACCTTGTCTTACCATGCATCCATCTTTGGTAGCTCAAGTGGAGTCGCGTTCAGTAATCCAAACTGGAGGACGAGCGTCGTCATCGAGAGACCAACGGCTGAGATGTGCCTTGCCTGCAGGGGCGCAAAGTTGCTCTGCGGCAAGCCGAGATGCCCAATACTTGCCAAGGTCGACGGGTTTGCTAGACACGCCCCAGCCCTTCTTTCCTCTGAAACCGTTCAGGGCTCCTCGCCTCCCGGAGTATTTGTTGGGCGTTTCGGTTATCCAAAGGTCTACATCGGTCCAATGGTTCCCGCAGCGCATGGCGACACCGCGTACCTCGATACTCCGGAGATGTGGAGAGGCAAGACGATCGAAGAGGTCATTGACTATAGATACAGTTTGATCCGAGGATGCGCAAGAGCTGACGTTCAAGACGCATCCAGCGGTTCTTCTCTGATTCAGAATCTCCAAGAGATTACAATGTCTGAAAGGCCGCTTGACACCGAACTCCAGCTTACGAAGAAGCCGGAGAGCCGAATGACATTCAGCGAGAACAGCCAGCCTTTCGGTCCTACAGCGCCGATGAAGTCTTTTAGGCCGTCCGGAAATATTTCTGTCGACCACAGGATCGAAAAGGCATACTACGATACCGACCTAAAAGCGAGCGAAGCCGTCTTTACTCTTTACAGGAGCGGGGTCCTTTTCAGCAAGCTCGAGAAAGCCTTCTCAGTCGGGGTGTTTGGAGAGAAGAAGAGAAGGAAGCTCGTTCCGACTAGGTGGAGCATAACTGCGGTCGACTCAAATCTTTCGCTCCGCTTGATAGAGGAGCTCAAGCAGTATGAAACAATCGACGACTACAGGGTATTTTCTCTTACAAACCTTGACAACGTCTATGTCGCCATCCTTACTCCGGAAAAGTGGAAGTTCGAGTGGATCGAGGCCTGGCACTCCGGCACCGCATGGAACAAATTTGGCACAAGGCCGGAGATGATAGGTGACAGCGAAGGATACTACGGACGGAAAACGTACGCAAGGCCTGGAGGGTGCTACTACAGCACGAGATTTGCCGTTGGAGAATATCTGTGCAGGGAAAGGAGGCAGGCAGGCGCTATAATGTTGCGGGAGATTCATCCAGGGTACATTCTGCCCATCGGCGTGTGGAATGTAAGGGAGAGCATCAGGATGCTCCTCACGACAAACTACAGGAGCTTCGACACACTGGCAGAAGCCGTGGAGTACGCGTGCTCAAACTTTACAATCAGCAAGTCTTTCTGGATTGCAAACTCCGAGTTACTGCGCGCTGGCAAGGAGCAACGAAAGATCACTGATTTCATATCGGGGTCTTTGTAACCTTAAGTTGTGTGCTGAAGAATTCTGATTCAGAATTCCGTATTTTCCTGCCCCCTGAGAGCCACGAAGCGCCTTCGCCATCGAGTAGTCTGATGCAACAATGGTTTAAACTTAAACTATTCAATCCTTAAATATCGTAAAAAGCCATTCTTCTTTTCATGGCAGCCTACAAGTGGATGGTTCTGAGCAACACAACCATCGGGAGCCTGATGGCTGCTATCGATTCTTCTATAGTTCTCATTTCTCTCCCAACGATTCTGCAGCAGCTTCCTGGAACGGGCGTCGGCGAGGGAATCTGGATTATCATGAGCTACCAGCTCGTCACAGCGACGCTTCTCCTGAATTTTGGAAGACTCGGCGACATTTTCGGAAGAGTAAAGATGTACAATATCGGATTTGCGATCTTCACCGTAGGCTCACTCCTGTGCAGCATCTCAGAAACCGGGATTGAGCTTGTCATATTCAGGCTGGTTCAGGCGCTGGGTTCAGCCTTACTCTGGGCTAACGCCGCTGCGATCATCACGGACGCTTTCCCCGTCAACGAAAGGGGAAGGGCGCTCGGAATCAACCAGATTGCCATAGTCGCTGGCTCAGTTGTCGGCCTAGTCCTAGGCGGGATCCTCACTGTGACCCTCGGATGGAGGTCCATTTTTTGGGTCAATGTGCCGATTGGGATTTTCGGTACCATCTGGGCCCACAAGAAGCTCAAAGAGCTCGCAAACATAAAGCGCGGACAAAAACTCGACATACCTGGGAATATCACGTTTGTCTTGGGCCTCACTCTGATTCTCATCGGCGTGACATTTGGATCACTCTCGGGGTGGTCCAATCTCATACTTGCCCTGCTTGGGCTCGGCGGCGTCCTGCTTGTCGGTTTTCTCTACATAGAGACCAAAGTACCAGAACCAATGTTTCACCTCGTCCTGTTCAAGAACAGAGTATTCGCCGCCGGAAACGTTTCTGCGTTCCTCATAGCTCTTGCCAGGGGAGCGTTCACCTTCATGATGGTGTTTTACTTGCAGGGCGTGCTAGGGTATGACGCACTCACGGCGGGCATTCTTCTCATTCCAATGTCGGTTGCGGTCTCTTTCTTCGGTCCGGTTTCCGGGTGGCTATCTGACAAATTCGGTGCAAGATTGTTCGCAACCGCCGGCCTGTTCGTTAATGGTTTCGCTTTTCTCTTTATGGCACAGCTGCCGGCAGGCATATCTTACTACATACTTGTGATACCTCTGATTCTCTTCGGGACCGGCATCGGCCT
The DNA here is from genome assembly GCA_021325255.1 of Nitrososphaerota archaeon. The sequence goes on from JAJPHP010000062.1 coordinate 10,165, forward strand.
CTTTTCGTCTCCTAACAGGAGCGAGACCTTGAGCTCAGTTCCCGCCTCAAGAAGAGGAGTGGCCTCGGGAACAAACTCAACGCTGATAAACGTGGGCATGCTCCTCAGTCTAGGGTTGAGCATCCTGATAATCGCAGAGAGCGTACCTCACTCGGTCATTGTCTCTGTCTTCGGGGGTGTGCCTCCTCCCGCGAACTCGGCCGGAGCCATAGATATCGCTTCATTCATGCTTGGGCTTCACACCGTATACTATCTTTCAGCGCTCTTTTGCTTTGCCGGAATGTTCCCCACCCTATACGGTTACAGGAAGGCCAAAGAACACAGATACGGGTTGACCCCGACGACTGTCGATGAAGGTTCAGAAGAGGAACTGACAAACATCTAAAATCCTCATCCGATCATTGTTAGGTAGGAAAGACGCAGCAAAAAGAGAGTTGAGAATTGAAGGCTGCTCTCGGCGAGATTGCACTCAAAAGGTGTCGATTGAAAAACGATGATGATAGCGGAAGGAAAGGAAAGTGGCAGCAAGCCGATAATCAGGAGAGCCCGCAGGGTCAGACGAGCAATCAAAAATTCTTCCTCATACACTTCGTCGTCGCCCAAACAAAGTGCCCAGACATCCGAGATGATTGAGAACACGGCTTGGCGCAGCCTCGCGAACACCTATCGCACCGTGTACTTTCACATAATGTCTGACCTCAGAAGTTACGGACTCACGCCTCCTCAATACGCGGTTCTTAGAGTAATTGGTACATCGGAGAAGAAATCATTGCCGATGAACGAAATTGGAAAGGAGATGGTGGTCACTTATGCGAATATCACGACCATCGTGGACAATCTTGAAAAAAGGAATCTCGTCAGAAGATTACGAGATTCTTCTGACAGGAGAATCGTCAATGTTGAGCTCACCCACCAAGGCACGAAGCTCTTCAAGAAAATCTTCTCCGCTCATCGCAAGCAAGTTGCAAAGCTCATGCAGGCCCTCAACAAATCCGAGCTCCGCTCACTGCTTGCGTACACGACGAGGATCAGGGATAACATAGTCCGTAGGTCAGTCCCGGTCCGAAAACGCAAGTAGTTGGGACACGGCTGGCCATTTTCGAAGACCATGTCGGTTTAAGCTCGCCACGCTTACGCGGCTACTTGTTAGAATCCACTCTCTCCTGTCGAGCCTGAGAATTAAAGACGAATTATGGGAGAGAATTGTAGAAGATTGGAAGAAAGGGAGTTCTGTTCAAATTTTCAAATGCCAAAAAAGAAGGAAAAGCGGGCTCTAGAAGAGGCCGAAACGCTATGCGTCTCTACTCTTCAACCCGCAACACGCTTGCTTGCTTTCTTCCGTGCAGTAGACGCGCTGATCCGCGCACCGTGCACAGAAGAGAAAAAGCTTGCGTGTCCTATCGCCGCTTAGATCTGGTGGACTTGGAACCCTTCTTTCTCGCACTAGTCGGCCTTGTCGGTTTCTTGCGCTGAGCAACGTAGCATTTCCTGGGCGTGTGGCGTTTCTTCTCGTTGTGGCGATAGACAAGATAGGTGTAGTTCTTTCCGCTCTTTCCCTTTATTACAAACTTGTATGGTTTCCATGCCTTCTTATGGCATTTTGGGCATATTGTTACCATTTTAGGGCAACCTACGTACAGCTGGCATTTAAATATAACGTTTATCCTGTTAATCGCGTCATTCTGTCGATGGCGGCATGCAGGAGCCGCCCGAGCGTAATATTCCGAACACGGGCTCTCGCGGTGTCTCTATATATCGCCTAAATATTCCCTTCATTCAGTTCAGGCATACATTCATAACTAGAGCAGGACAACGAATATTTCGATTTTCGAGAAAAAAATCGAACTAGATACCCATTTTGTAGTCGTGAACTGCTTTAAGCTTTAAGTAATTTTGGCAAGTTTTGAGGCAAGGTTCGCCTAAGCGGGGAAAGATCTCTTTCGGAGGAAGAGATTTGGAGCCGCCCTGTATCTTGTTCTTTCATCACTGGATAGTAGACCAGGATCTGGGGACAAAACAGAGATTCAAGCAACCTTCGCATAGTAGCCTCGCAGACACATATCGGGAACGCATGTGAGGGCTTTGCCTAAGCCCAAGTCGAAGGCTTTCGATGAAGGTTTAAATAGGGCGAAGCCATCCTCTAGGTTCAAGCACAAATTTCGGAACACGTGAAAGACGGTTCACAAGACAGAGTCCACTTTAGCGAATCACAGTTTGACGAAAGACTACACGATTCTAATGCTCTTAGCCAATCATCATCGGCGAGCGCGTGCTTTTCTTTCATCCCTCTCTGTTTTCTCGGCTTGAAGAGGGCTTTGCTTGCAACAGTAGTAAGACAACTACAAAAAAGAAAGAGAATTTGAAGAAAGAGGAAGGCAAGTAGGAAGAAAATAGAAGAAGGGGAAAAAGAGGAAGAAAAGTCGAGTTCTTAGGAAAGACACTAACAGTAGCGCAAAATACAGAGCGAAAATTATAATTCGAGTTTAAATGAGGCGGGAGCTGGACGCTTAAGATTTAGCAGCTCTTGGCTTCTGCATGCAACTCGCATTGGGAAAGAGGTGTACATGCATTTTTTTCTCCTAGAAGTCTTTCCTCCCACTCTCTTAGTCTCCGCAAGTTCAAATTTGAATCGGCGCGGGACACAAAAGCCAGCGAAGGAATGAGAATGATGTGGAGGCGCTAATTTTGGCGCACTCTTCTTTCTTCCCGTTCTCCGCTCTAGAGAGCGACGCAAGATCGAATCGATTCTTCCATTAGCATTTTCCTGTTTGTCCTCATTTTCTTGCAAAAAATTAGTCTTCGGCGCGTGTTTTCCAAAACAGACTGTGTGACAAGAAAAAGAAGAATAAGCAAAAAAGGAAGAAAAAGGAAATGAACGAACAACAACAGAAAGAAGTAACAAAAGAAACAACTGGCAAGTCCTTTCAAACACTAAAGCTTCTCCCGGAGCTCCTGACGACTCTGAGGGAAATTGGATACGAGTCCATGTTCCCGATCCAAGAAGCTGCAATACCACCGCTGCTTGAGGGAAAGGACGTAATCGGGCAAGCTCACACTGGCTCGGGAAAGACAGCGGCCTTCGCCTTGCCGATCCTTCAGAGGATAAACCCGACTAGGAATTATGTCCAGGCGCTAATACTTGTTCCGACGAGGGAGCTCGCACTTCAGGTGACAGACGAGTTCAACAAGATTGGAGCCCACCTTGGCGCAAAAGCCTTCCCCATCTACGGCGGGCAGGCGATCACCCCACAGATAGAAAGGCTTCAGAAGAGAACGCCTCAAGTCGTGGTCGCGACGCCTGGTCGACTGATAGATCACATTGAACGGGAGACAATAGACCTGCAGGACGTGCAGACTGTCATACTTGACGAGGCAGACAGGATGCTAGACATGGGCTTCATTGACGACGTCGAATACATTATGCGCCAGTTGCCCTCTGGCAGCCAGACCGCACTATTCTCGGCCACGATGCCCCCGGAAATCATGCGACTTTCGCACAAGTTCATGAGTAGTCCGGTCGAAGTATTGATTGACAGTGACGAACTGTCCGTCGAGGAAATCGACCAAATGTACGCGCTCGTGGACGAAAGGAGCAAGTTCGCTGCCCTGACAGAGTACGTAAGGAAGAGCGGCATCTCCTCCGGAATCGTGTTCTGCTCGACCAAAATAAAGACACAGAAACTAGCAGAGCGACTGCAGTCTCAAGGATTCAAGGCTGCCCCGATTCATGGAGACCTCTCCCAGAACCAAAGAGAGCACGCGATGCGGAACTTTAGAAGCGGACATATTGAACTCCTCGTCGCCACCGACGTCGCCGCAAGAGGAATCGACGTTCCGGCCGTTAGCCACGTGATAAATTACGACGTGCCCCAGGATCCACTCACTTACTTCCACAGGATCGGGCGAACTGCAAGGGCCGGGAAGGCGGGTCAGGCGGTAACGCTTGTGTCAAGCTCAGAGTATCCCGACTTTACCAGGATTACTGGGATGACCGAGAAGCCAATAACTAGAGTCACTGACATCTTACCCGAAGGGTACCGACCCCCACCTCCAAGCGAATCAAGACAGCAGTTTAGTCATCCTCGCTCATCATTCTCGCGCAATCCGCAGAGGCGATTCTCACGTGGATCATACGACCGAAATAAAGGGTCTGGGTTTGCTCGAAGAGAAGAAAGCGGAGGCCGGCCAACGTCTTCGTCATCGTTCAGTTTTACTGAGAGCGTATCATCATCTCAGTATCACGAGCATTCCCGCAACCGCTCTTTTCCTCCCAGGGGAAGAGGGCGGCCCGGGAGCAACTTTTCCTCGAGTCAGAGAAGAAGCCCTGAAGATCGGAGTCAAAACCCCCAACAAAGAAAAGGTAGCACCGATTTCCACAGGCCACGCAGACGCTATCGTTAATCCAAGCCTCGGCCAAGCAATTGCGCCCCGATGACCTGTAGAAAGCATTACACTTTTTCGCACATTCTTTGCTAGCTGTGCCTCCTTTTGTAACTCTGCCACACAGAGAGCATAAGGCAAAGGCAGCTCATTCGTATCCAGCAAAAGAATCCCGATGGCGCTAGAGTCTCCTCGCAAGCGTGACAGAACCCCGTGAACATTAAAATAAGCGAAAAGGCAAAGAGTGGGTTGCACGGTTAGATCAGGAAGGTAGGTCGAGAACTCGTTTGGCATTAGATGATCCTATAGTATGGATTCTCATCATAGCGGTTGTTGTATTCCTGTTCGGCGCAAGCAAGATACCGAGCTTAGCGAGGTCAATCGGCGAAGCGCGCCGCGAGTTCGACAAAGGGATGAGAGGCGAGCCTCCTAGTGCGACCCAGGAACAGGCCATGCAGGCCCAGGTCCCGCCGGCTCCGCAAAGCTCCACACCCGTGACTGCTGCTGATGATCCACTAATTCAAGCTGCTCACAAAGAAGGTATCGACACTCAGGGGAAGACGAAGGAGCAGATTGCCTCCGAGCTTGCTTGGAAGCTAAACAAGAAATAGACGCAACAGCTCGTCGGCCCTGCTTTTTTTATCACTCTACACGTTGTGACCGCTTGCCTATTTTCAAGGATCATGCGGGTTGGGATTCAGCTATAACTAAATCGTTTGAAAACGAGCAAAGAGTATCCTTTCTCCCTACCTTTCTCCAGCAAAATCTTCCCAATCGGTGGAAACTCTTTCGAGAAGCTCCGCGCCTAGCTCGCTTCTGTTAAGTCTATGTGCGAACAATCCTCCATCTTTGAAGTAAAATCTCTGCGAGTATTCCATTACCATCCTGTGAGTGTTGAACACAGGGGAGAGGGTAGCGATGGAGGACTTTATCTTCTGAACCCATCTCGCTGGGACGCTCTGAGGAGAATTCCGATCATAGAAATCTGGAATTACTTCATTTTCTAACACTTCATAAAGAGAGGTGCTGTCGACCCTATCCTGCTCGGCAACGTTGTAGCCATACTCTCTGCCAGTACCAATTGCCCATCCGGCCGAAGCCGTGAATGCCTCGTCCCACCACCCATCTAAAACGCTCAAGTTTAGGCCGCCATTTGCGACGACCTTCATACCGCTTGTCCCGCACGCCTCAAGTGGCCTTCGTGGATTGTTTAGCCAAAGGTCGACGCCCTGCACCATTGCATGAGCTATCGATATGTCATAGTCCGGCAGGAAAACGACTCGTCCGCTGGACGAACTGTTTTTCGTGAAATCAAATATCTCCTTGATCAGCTTTTTTCCTTCGTAGTCTTTTGGGTGTGCCTTGCCCGCGAACACAAACTGGATTGGCCTCGAAGCATCAGAGAGCAATCTATCCAACCTTTCTACATCCCTTAGGATGAGATTTGCACGCTTGTAGGTGGCAAACCGTCTTGCGAAACCAATCGTGAGCACATGAGGATCTAGAGAAACCTTGGTAACTCCCTTGTCGTCAGGCAGCCTGTCCGCTATGAAACCTATCAGTTTCTTTCTTTCCTGGGATCTTGTTCCCCAGAGCACCTCGTCAGGCACCTCAAATATTCGATGCCAAGTGTCGGGATCGGTTATCGCACCCACCCAATTTCGTCCAAAGTAATCGTCGTAGAGCGCCGCCATCGAGTCGGAAATCCATGATTGTATGTGCACACCGTTTGTGACAGAGGCTAACGGCGATCCATTCGGTTCACCGCCCTCTCCGCTTTCTTTCAGGAGGCTTTCCCACATCTTTCGCGCGACGTCCCTGTGCAGCTTAGAAACTGCATTGACATCCGACGATAGCCTCATTGCAAGGACCGCCATGTTGAAACCCTCAGAGTAGGGAGTTTCCTGACCAAGTGCAAAGAGCTCCATCGGCCGCAACCCGAGTTTCTCAGCATACGATCCAAGGTATTCGATGAAAAGATCCCTCGGGAAAACGTCTATCCCGGCAGGGACTGGCGTATGGGTTGTAAATAGGCAGGTCGCCCTAACAGCATTTTTGGCGCGTGTAAAGCTGTCTTGTTCCGGCTTGCTTGCAGGTGTATCTTCATTATCTTGTCGAGGGAGGCTTTCTTCGCCGCTCTTTTTCAGAGCCTGTGACTCGCGAATTCTCTCAAGAGTAACGAAGGCAGAGTGCCCCTCGTTCATGTGAAAAAGTGTCGGCCTCAATTTGAGTGCGGCAAGTAGTTTTGCGCCCCCAATCCCGAGAACCATCTCCTGCTGAATCCTTGTTCTAGCATCTCCTCCATAGAGTTCGGCTGTTATTTCGCAGTCTTCTCTGGAGTTGAGGCCAGGTAGATTTGTATCAAGGAGATAGAGCGGCACCCGCCCTACAGACGCCTTCCATGCTCTGATACGCACCTGCCTATCTCCAATGTGGACCGAGACAATGAGAGGCTCTTGGGAGCCCGAAGCCATAACTGGCTCAACCGGCAACATGCCCGGTTCGTTTTCAGGGTAGCTTTCGGCTTGCCAGCCATCATCGCTTAACAGTTGCGAAAAGTAGCCCCGCTTGTAGAATAATCCAACCCCAACAAGAGGGATCCCGAGGTCCGATGCTGACTTCAGGTGGTCACCGGCAAGGATTCCCAGCCCACCGGAATACGTTCTCAGGAAGGAAGCGAGTCCAAACTCTGCGGAAAAGTAGGCGACCAGATAATTCCTGTGCAGTATTCCGTAGGTCTTTTGAAACCACGTCTCTTCGGTCTCAGAAAGATACCTTCGCTGAATCTGATAGGCCTCTTCAAGCAAAGAAACAAACTCCGCCTGAGCCGCAAGTTCTCGGGCCCTTGACTCATTCAGTTGGGAAAGCAAAGCAATCGGATTTTGCCCTAGGCCTCTCCATGCCGCATCATCCACCTGCTCGAACACCTTTCTTATCTTCCGATTCCAAGTCCAGTAGAGGTTTGAAGCAAGTTGCCGCAGAGGCTGAAGATCTTGCGGAAGAGAAACCAGGCTGGACGCACTGCAAGGTTCGTTCAAAAATTGGGATACGCTCTGTAGGTAGTGACTGCGCGCCCTCTTTTTGATTCTGAACACGTATTATAGTTTTGGGAATATGAATCCGGATCGCACTTGTACAAAGATTTCTTAATCGACCATGTAGATCCGCATGGAATGAATTGTGGATCAGGAAAAATTCGAACGAGTATATCATTAGGATACTGCCCGGAATAACGCTAGTCCAAGTACAGCTGTAACGGTCCCAAGCTCCGAATCTAGAAATTCTTACTTGAGCACTGCGGAACTATTCTCCGCAAAGTTTTCACAATATTGCGCTTACGATCATGGCGCCAAATATCAGGAAAAGATAGGGCAGAGATATCAGAAACGCTTTGAATCCGTTGTCGACCGTAGGATTCCTCAACATCTTGAGATCCACAAACACGAAGGCGCCGCCCATAACAGCTGCAATCACATAGTAGATAAGATTGTAAGTTCCAAGTTGACTTATGATCAATGGTAGGAGCGAAAACGGGAGTAGTGGTATCGAGGACCACACGATCCAGTTTATGACGACCCTTTGATCTTTCACAACAGAAAGCATCGGAAATCCAGATCTCTCGTAGTCCTCCTTGAACTTCATCGACAGCCCCCAGAAGTGTGGCGGTGTCCAAAGGAAAACGAGTGCGCCGATGAAAATAGCAGGCCACTGGACAAAGCCTGTCGCTGCCGCCCATCCAGCTAGGGCGGGGAACACTCCCGCGACACCCCCGATCACAATGTTCCAGTGAGTTCTCGGTTTTAGGAAAAGCGTGTAGAGGAAAATGTAGGAGAGCGAGCCGAACAGAATCATCAAAGTAGTCATCAGATTCAGAAAGACTATCGATATCGTAAGGCCAAGCAGAATTGTGACAATTCCGAAGTAGAGTGCGCTTGTAGGGGATATTCTATTAGATGCGACAGGTCTCGTGTCAGTCCTCGACATCAACCTGTCCTTGTTTCTTTCGATGTAGTGGTTGAGCGCGGCCGACCCTCCAGAGGAAAGGATTCCAGCCAAAGTAAGCCACAAGAGAGAGACGAGGTTGATTTGGCGCCCTGCCGCGACCACCATGGCCGTTATGGCTTCGAGAACGAGAAGTACCATTATGCCAGGCTTCATCAGCTGGACATAATTGGAAAGAGTTTCTCGCAATTTCGCACTCTCTTGATCGTGATTCTATACACTGCAGCCTTGCATTAATATCCTTACGCTTTTCGCCTGCCAGTAGATGGAACCCAGTAGAAGCGGAATAGTCAGTGCTACGATTGCAGGCTGGTACTCCGAGAGGAGGCTCGACACGGCCGTGGCTCCCGAACCTGCCACCATTGAAAGAAAGAAAGCAGCCGCGCAGGTCGGGCATCCCGAGAACAGGCCAAACGCGGCTCCCACCACGCTACTGAAGGAACCACCCTTTGTTCGCTTAACGCCCGCTCCACTTCGCGGCGCAATTCCTGCCGAAGTGCCCCTCGAGAGCCGGGTGGCCATGTATAGAAGTGAAATGTTCAGTCCGACAAGCGACGAGACCAAGATCATCAGCAAAACCGACAGCGGGACTAGCTGGAGCCCCAGGTGCTGCGACGGAAAGTAGAACAAGAAGACCGGTATATCCGCGGGTCCACCACAGCATGTCAGAACCCGAAACGTTACTCCCGAGACGTTGTAAATGGTAAAGAAATCGACCGTCGGCTGATAAATTATGATTGCATCGACCAGCGCAAAGAATACCGCGTAAAGCACGGCAACTAGAACCAAGATTCTTCCATTCTTGAAGAAGGCATCTGCCGTTATCTTGTTGATGCTCAGGTTCACTTTTCCAGAAGCGTCCCGTCGTTGCATCCGCGTATTCGACTGCCTTCCGCCAAACCACAGATAAGAGAGCCCGGCAAGCCCGAGAAAGAACGCTCCTGAGAGGAGGAGCGTAAGCGTTCCGAACGAGTAGAGGGGCGACGAGCCCGATACTACGAACTCGCTCCTGTTCGCGGCATAGAAGAGGTTCATAACTGTGAGCAGGCACATTCCGACGACTAGGGAAAGCTTGGGAAAGTTTCGGCGAAAGCCATCCTGCCTATGGAGGACTAGATTCCTTCCAGTTTCTTCCTGGGTCATGGATACTTTTGCCTCCAGATTGTCCTCGTCTTTATCATTCGCTTTTCCCTACAGAAGATTGACATTGAATTTTGTGTCGACCTTGATCATACCTGTGGCGACGTGAATCTCGGCTTCCTTTACACCTATGATGGATTTGATCTTCTGTGAGGCTTCATTCATCGCATTCATGTCTTTGTAGTGGGCGACAACGATCAGGTCATGCTTTCCCGTGGCTTGCAAAATGTGCTTCGTCTCTTCAAGTTTCGCCAGCGTTTCAAAGACATCTTTCAGTGAGTTAGGCTGGGTGGTTATCATCATTATTGCGGCAACGGGCAGCCCAATCATCCTAGGGTTGAGGAGCGCAGTGAATTCCTTGATTACTCCGCTCTTCTTCAAGCGCTCGATCCTATATCTTATTGTGTTCTCATTGAATCCAGTCTTTCTGGCGATTTCCGAAGCCGAAGTCCGTGCCTCATCTTGAAGTATAGTGAGGATTTTTTTGTCGAGTTCGTCCAGGAGCGGAGCTCCTTGACGCTGGAGCGGCTGTTGTTCCTTCGGCGGCGTAGAAGGAGGAGTAGCAGTGGTAGAGAAGATCGTCTGGTCTGACAGTTCTCCAACCACTCCGCCTTCGGTCACTGTTTCGGTCAAATCTGGAGAGGATGCACACTCCTGAAATACAAGGCGTTTCTTCTAACTCTTTTTGCTGCCATTATCTCACGGGCTTAGTTGCTCTGCCTTTTTGTGTCGCCTTCATGTTTCCCGATATCGGAAATTGATGCCTCATACCTTTTCTTTGATCACAGAAAGAGCCAGCTTTGAAACTTCGTTGTGAACGGATTGAATTGAGCTGTCAGCGTCAATTACAAACCATTGCCCGCTTTTTGCAAGTGCATCGTAAACATCCGAAACGCGTTGGAGAAATCGCATATCTGACTCGTACCTGTCTCTGAGTGTGATTTTTTTCCTACGCTCTGAGAGGCCTGGGCTCGCCCTCAGTAAGAATACGAAATCCGCTTGAGGCATCCTGCTTTCGATTTCTCTGAGCCACTCTAGAGGCAGCCCATTCGCCACGCCGTAAGCCAGATTTGATTCGCAATATCTGTTCACTACGACAACCCTTCCTTCGGCCAGTGCCTTTTCTATATCCTCTTTCTTCTCGTACCGGTTGGCGGCGTAGAGTAGGTGCCTTGCTTCCTGGTTGTATTCCTTTTTCCCTGCGAGAAAATTTCTTATCTCTTGTCCGATTCTCGTTTCATAGTCCGGGAAACTGAGGTAGATGGGTTCGATCCCACCTTTTGCCATGAGAAAATCAAACAGCATCCTCGATTGGGTATTCTTGCCAGATGCGTCGATGCCTTCGAAACTTAAAATGCAACCAGCCGTACGCTTTACCAATCGTATCCCTACTTGCGTCGTTTATCAAACGAAATTCCTTGTCCTATATGCGTTCTTCGCCTTGGTGCGGGCTTCTTTCTCGTGGCTGAACAAGTTACCTCTTGATTTCTAATAAAAACCTTGAATAGATCAACTGCATTAGCGGAAGGCTGGGAAACGAGAAGAGTGCATACCCACGTCTTCTGCCTCAAGAAAAGAGTCAACAACTCGATCAAACTCTTCAGACACTTCTCTCTGCGTGATGTCTAAATCGGAAGTATAAAACGGAAAAAGCAAACCTTCCTTGCAAAGTGAGAAAGATAATCCAATGGCTTCCTACAGCACGATTCGGGCTTTCGTGGAGCATCCGCTCATTAGGCCAAACCTACTTGAGGAGCGGCAATACCAGAACGAGATCGCCAAAATTTGCACCGCCGAGAATACGCTTACTGTTCTCCCGACCGGCCTAGGCAAGACTGCCATAGCTCTTCTGATTATCGCAGACTTCCTGTCGAAGGGGAATAATACTCGTGCCCTGATGCTCGCACCTACTCGAGTTCTAGTTCACCAGCGTTACTCGTTTCTTGCAAAGCACCTGTCCTTGCCGGAAGAAGACATTGGTGTGCTCACGGGCGAGGATAGTTCGGAAGATCGAAAGGATGCGTGGTCAAAAAAACTGGTCTGCGCAACTCCGCAGGTTACTCTGAGCGAGCTGGAAGCGAAAAATTGCAGGATTGAGGACTTTGCCATCGTGATATTTGACGAGGTCCACAGGGCCATTGGCAACCATGCATACTCAGCAATAGCCTCGATTTACAACGAGTTGAGGCGTGATGGAAGAATAGTTGGAATGACCGCCTCTCTCCCTTCAGATAGAGAAAAGATCGAGGAAATCATAAACAAACTCAAAATCACCAAAGTGGAGGTCAGAGACGAGAAAAGCGCCGACGTCAAGCCATTTGTTTACAACACTGAGACAGAATGGATTGAACTCGAGCTCTCGCCAGCAGTCAGGTCGATCCAGAAATTGATCCGAGACGCTCTTGACAGCAGGCTGAAGATGATGGAGGACGCTTCGCTGCTGAGGCGAACCAGTTACGGTTCAATCTCACTCAAAGATCTCTTAAGATTGAGAGTAAAGGTGGACCAGATTCAAAGTTCCCAGCTTCGTAGCGCTCTTTTCAGCGGAATTAGGCTGTTTCATGCCCTAAACCTAATTGAGACACAAAGCGTTTCAACCTTCAAGAGCTTTATGGATCGACTTGCTGAAAGGAAGAAGGGGTACGGCATGTCAGACCTTTTTAACGACGCGCGCGTTAGAGATGCATATGAACAGGCTCGGGGCGCGCTTGTCTCAGGAATTGAGCACCCGAAAATTGCAAAGGTGCTCGAACTCGCGGGTCAGACGCCTAAGGGTGGAAGAGCAATCATATTCGCAAGCTACCGCGATACGGTCGACCAGATCCATAGCGAGCTAACTAGAAATGGGTTCAGAGCCGGATATCTAATTGGGAAGAGCGGCGAAGGCGGGCAATCTCAGAAGAAACAGATCGGAGCTCTACAGCAACTCAGGGAAGGAGTCTACGATATTCTGGTCGCGACGCAGGTGGGCGAAGAGGGGCTGGATGTTGCCGAGTGCAACCTCGTGATATTCTACGACAATGTGCCCAGTGCCATCCGCCTCGTTCAAAGAAAAGGACGCACCGGAAGGCGGAGTGAGGGCCGCGTCATTGTTCTAATCACAAAGGGTACTAAGGATGAGACCTACTACTGGCTGAGTCGGCGAAGGGTGGGTGACGCGAGGAAAATCGCGTCGGGGCTTGTCGAGTCCAAGAATAAGAAAAAAGGTCCGCTGGACTCATTCCTATCGCGAGCAGGAACAAGGGATGAAAACATGCCTACGGTCTATGCTGACACAAGAGAAGTCCCCGAGCTGATAGAAAAACTGAGGCAGAGGGGGGCATGGGTCGAGGTTAAACAGCTTGATTTTGGAGATTTCGTCGTCTCAAGTGACATAGTATTCGAAAGGAAGACGACAGATGACTTTGTAAAATCAATCTTCGATGGAAGACTGTTCCAACAGCTTGCAAACATGACTGACAAATACGCAAGGCCGATACTAATAATCGAAGGCGAAAAGAGATCGCCTCAACTAGGCGGCATAAGTGAGGCAGCTTTCTATGGTGCACTTGCAAGCGCCCTTTCTGATTTCAGAGTTCCAATCTTCTTCGCTTCAAATCAAAAGGAGGTTGCCGAGATCATCTTCCATGTCGCGAGGAGGGAACAAAGTGACAAGAAAAGAGACATTAGAATCAGAGAAGGTAGAAAGCCACTCACGTTGGCTGAAAATCAACGATACATCGTTTCAGGAATTCCAGGCATAAGCGGCGTCCTAGCGGATCGACTGCTTTCAAAATTTGAGACTGTCGAAAGGCTATTCTCCGCAGGCGAGCTCGATTTGCAGAAGGTCGACGGCATAGGCGACGTGAACGCGCACAAGATTAGGGAACTCGCAACCGCCAAGTATGTCTCTGCCACGCCGGCCGAAATGAAAAAACTCGCTGCAAGCGATTCCCTTGAAGGGTTCGATGCCAAGACAAGTGACTTGGACATGCAATCCGCGAACGGAATGGCCACACATTCAACTAATGCAAAGCAGGATACTCTATCTCCTCGACCTCGCGGCGGCACTGGAGCCGCGACAATGCTAGAGGGCGAACACGAGAACTCCGAGGAGTCACAGACTGACATCCCTCCGCCGCCCTCGGATGATTGAAGCTCCTTTTTCGCTCTTCGACCAGTACTGCTCGCTACGCCCTCCTTTCATTTCTCTATAGGGAAATCAAGTAAGTGGCGAAACAAAATCTAGATGGGGAAGAAGATACTCTGAAAGAATTGGCGAATCAAAAATGGATTCAAATTGAAATCTGGCGGATTTTTGATTGACTACTCGACTATCAGTGAGCCTTTTTAAGATCAAATCTCCCAAACAATATACGACGAATTTCAGTTTGAAGCGAACCGACAAGATCTGGATGGATGGCGAAATAGTACCATGGGAAAGTGCGAATGTCCACGTCATGACACATTCCCTCCATTACGGGAGCGCTATCTTCGAGGGAATCAGATGTTACGACACAAATCGCGGTTCGATGATATTTCGACTTGATGCTCATGTCAAGAGGCTCTACAACTCCGCAAAAATCTACAGCATGGAAATACCATACAAGCCTTCCGAGACGATAATGGCCATAAAGCAGACTATTCTTGAAAACAGGATAAAGGAGTGCTACATTCGGCCGATTGTCTTCTACGGATGGGACGAGGTAGGAGTAAATCCTCGAGGAAACAAAATTCATCTTGCAATCGCAGTGTGGCCATGGTTGCCCTATTTGGGCGAGGAGGGGCTGAAAAATGGTGTAACGTGCAAGATTTCATCTTGGGCCAGAATTGATCCGAGATCAATGCCAACGATGGCGAAGGCTTCTGCGAACTATGCCAACAGCGTTCTAGCAAGACTGGAGGCTCAGAAGTTAGGCTACAATGAAGCAATACTACTTAACACGAGCGGAATGGTGGCGGAGGGTACTGGCGAGAACATTTTCATTGTCATGGGCGGAGCTTTGTTCACCCCGCCTCACAGTGCTGGAGTACTTCCTGGAATAACCCGGGATTCAATAATACAGGTAGGTAGGGACATGGGTTACACCGTCGGCGAGAGGAACGTGAGTCGTAGTGAACTCCTGCTAGCAGATGAAGCATTCTTCACAGGCACCGCGGCCGAAGTTACGCCGATTCGAGACATAGACGGAAACAAGATAGGGGGTGGCATCCGAGGGCCAATCACAGAGAAGATACAGTCAAAGTTCTTTGAGATAGTAAAGGGAAGGGACTCCAAATACTCTCATTGGCTTGAGCCGCTCGTTTGAAATTCCGTCGCCGAGCAAGAAAGAGAGATGCGACTCACATTTCCCATGAAGAAGTTTGGCAGAACCCATCTATTCATCTTTGGATTAGCAATGCGATATTGGTGGGAGGGGAATCTTTGCGTTACGCATGGCTGATGCTACCCTATCGCTCTGGGACGCGAGCTTTCTCAGCTCC
>JAJPHP010000081.1 GCA_021325255.1 Nitrososphaerota archaeon
ACATCTCCGAGCGAGTCAACAAGCATCTTGTCCATGCCTCGCGGACCGAGAGAACTCTTGACAATCTCTGCGATCAACTTTGCTGCGAAGATGTTGTTGCGCTGAGCTTCGTTACCCTTTACCTGAGAAGAACCTTCTTTGAGTATAAGTACAGGCTGCCCGCTCGATGTTGTAGCGGGGATGGCTGTTGCTGACATTTCTTTCTACAAATCACACTCTTCTTTTTTCTTATTCGAAATAGCGTTAGGTAGCCACATTCGCGCGAGATATCATAAATATTTTGCGGGATGAGATATGCCATCTCAAAGAACAAGAATTCACTTTGGCCTCCCTGATTCTCGGGTTCCAGTCCGGAAACATCCCTGTTCGGAAGCGTAGAAAGAGAGAGAGGGGAAAGAGCTCCTGAAGGGAGTTCAGAATCACTTTAGTACTTCGCTGGCCGAAAACAGGACCTGCGTAGGCTGGCGGTGAAGAATCCTGGACCCTCTGCTCCGCATCGAGAGCTCAAACTCGCTGAACCAGAAAATAAAGAAAAGCATCGCATCAAAAATGAAGAACGTTGAAGAGGGTGTGGCTTTCGTCGAGAGCTCGATCGCACAACCAGGAGTAAGATACCCACCATACTTTGTCGAACCGCTGTTGAGGGTTGTAGAGTCGAGAGACAATATTGGAGGGCTGGGAGTGCTCTATGCGAGGACAATCCCCGTTGATGTGAATGGCCATGTAAGTGTTCTCGTTGAACTGTCTGCTCCGCTAGTTCTGTACTCGACAAAGTCTCTGCTAAAGACAATCTTGGCACATGAGCTCCTTCACTACGTGGAGCTTGTGAAACGCTTCTCGAGGATGGATGTAGTCTCTCAGATCACCTCGTCCTCCGTATTCGAAGAGGGATTCGAAGATGCTTCCCGTGCTATTGACCCCTTGCTGATCTACAAAAACAAGAGACTAATTGCCCTTTTGAAGAAACGTGAAATTCAGGGGTTCACAGATGACAAGCTCAATGAAAAGTGCAGGACAAAGTGGATCGAGAAGGGACTTCCGACTGCAATGCTTCCCGTGGGAAGAAATCAAGCATCCGTCTCGGTAGAGTCTGTAATCAGGACCAAGTTTGATGCTGGCCTTATGGAATTGATTTCGAAACTACCTTGACAGGCGAACATTGTGAGAGAAAAATAGGATCAAATAAGGTTACCGACCGAAATCAGCCCCCATGAATTCACAATTTCTCTTGCGTGAGTGTTATTTTCGCGATTGACGCTGTTCCTCGTGTCTATCACTCCTAATTTGGTCGTTTATTCAATACGGAGACGAATTGTGACTCAATGAGACCTTTGGAGCAACAAGAGAAATCAAAGATACTTTCGACGCTTGATACGCTTACCGCGCGGAAGCAGGTTCACGCCATATGCGTCTATGGGTCACAGGTTGCAGGCTACGCAAGAGAGGACAGCGATTACGACGTCATTGTCGCACTTAGCCCATTTAGACAGAGGATCAAGTACTACTACTTGAAAGGGGAGGTAGATTGTTCCGCCCTGGTCGTAGAGGCCAAGTCCTTTGAAAATGATTGCCTCGGGTCGAGCCTCGGTGAGTTTGTCGCTGGTCGACTGCTAAATCCCTACGAAGGTCTCGTAGGAAAGGAGTTCCTCAAAAGAAACGAGGTGGCCTTCAAGAGGAGGGTAATCATCGAGGGGTTGGCCGACGCCTATGCCGATTATCAGGATTTTGCCTCAGAGATAATTTTCAAACTGTCCTATTTTCTCTTCGAGAAGCTGAAGAAGAGGGCTTCGATTTACCCGCCAGTCGTTTACAGCTATTCGCAAACATATGGGGAAAATCTGATCTCGGACAATCTTCGAAACTCACTCGAAGGATTTCGAAGTGCTACGGAACTTCTTTGTTCCGAGGGGATCGTCTCCTACGACCCGCCTGATGACTCCGTACGCCTAGCGTCTGCCTCTCAGACCAAGCACTTCAGGGGCGGGATTTCCGCGAAACTTAGCGTCGCAGCCGCCTATACTACAAAGAGCATTCGGCAGTACGCAGTCCATGGATACGCTGGGAGAGTCAGCCCGACAGTCGTCGGAAAGGAGGTAATAAGCAAGTTTTCGAGGACCAGATCGCACATCAAGCTGCCAGAAGCGATTCGCAGCCCAAGAAATGGAGGGAGATGGAGCCTCCCTGAGGGAAGACTCTTCGCCGAGTCCGGGAACGATTGGATTGGTGATCTAATGGAGTACTTTGGTCTCGAATCAGGCGATTCCAAGGTTATTCAAAAGCCGATGGGCGAAATCTACACGGCTTCGAGTTTCTACACGCTCGAAGACAGCCTGCATCGACACGAAATCGCAGTGAAGCGATTCCGCGACATAAAGGCGGTGAAGTGGGGGATACTGAATATCTGGGCGCTGAAGAACGCAGACTTTGCGGTCAACTCGATGATGCGCCTCTATCGCGAGTATCACGCGATTAAGGAGTTCAGAAGATTCGGGCTCTACACCCCCGAGGTCATTGCTGTCTTCCTCTTGCAAGAGATGCTGGTCACCAGATTCATAAAAGGAAAGGACCTTTCAAAACTGCAAACGGAGTACCTCAACGAGGAGCTCGACGATACTGTTCCTTTTCGGAACTTTGGGTCAATATTGGCCACAGTGCACAACAATGATTACTGCATCGGTGATTCAAAGCCGAGCAATGCTCTTCTTTCGGATTCAGATTCAAAGATCTATCTAGTCGACCTGGAGCAGTCTCACCCAAACGGTAATCCCTCTTGGGACATCGCTGAGTTCATCTACTACTCTGTGAGATTCACTATGAAGGAAGAGAGGGCGAGGCAGCTCGTCAGCGCGTTCATAAGCGGTTACGTGGACAAGAGCGAGGATAGCTCGGTCGTGGAAAAGGCATGCGCCCTTAGATACAGGGCTCCCTTTCAGGCCTTCATTGCCCCAAATGTGCTGGGAGCTGTGCTCAAAGACCTCAAGGCGAATTCAAGAAAGTGAAGGTGGCATTTTATGTGACAATGGGTCGGCTCAAGTTACTGCTTTGGCTTTTTGAAGCTCGTGTATCCGCACTTTCCGCAGGTGAGCCTGTCTTTGTGCTCGCCTAAAAAGACACCGCGGCCGCACCTAGGGCACTCCTTTTTTAGGCGGTTGACGACGTTTCCCTTTACCTCATAAAACTTGTAAACTGGGCTTTCCGCTCTCGGCTTCTTAGGGCCTGCAGCAGCAGCCTTTGATTCTTGTTTTGCTTGAGTTTGTGTCTCAGACATAACTACGCTTCACTAAACCAGACTCGCGGAGGGCTACTTTTTCGCCGGTTCAGAGCCAGCGGCTGGAGCAGTAGACGCTTTTGCCTTCTTTTGCTCCTCTCTGGCCTTCTTTCTTTCGTCTTTTGGCAACTGCCTGATTGTTATGTAGTGCGGCAGCTGCTCCTTGACTTTGCTCGTATCGTTGAAGACATAAGCCTCGGTAATCAGGTCTCTAGTCCCGAACTTTCCTCTTAGAGAAATTACCTGCACCTTTGATTTGTCAACTCCGAGTTTTGAAGCGATTGCGTCGCAAGCTGATTGCCTCGTGATCAAACCGCTACCGCCAGTGAAGGTACCACGTACCTCTCTTCGCGAGAGCAGCGTGTTTTCCGAATCAGAAGATAACTCCAATGTTGACAAGTTTCCAATCGTGTTCTCCGTGTGTGTATCGTTCTTTTTCCCAATTCCTCACTATCGGCTTGTGAATTCCAATCTGAATGGGGAGGGTTCATAATTCTACTTCGTTAAGAGTATTTAATTATTTAGCAAAGAAGAATACAAGATCACAAACCATTACTGCATTTCTAAGGCTATGATTCTATGCAGTCTTTGCTTGCTTCGCCGATTCGTGTTGGGCTGGCTTCCACGCCCATCTTGAGCTTCCAAAATAATTCACAATGAAAGCCACCGCGACTGCAACGAGGGAGCTCGGAATGTAGTTCCAACTCGACGCCTTGGAGGTCAGGACAAAGCTAGTCATAAGGTAGAACACAAACTCATTGACTGCGAAGCTACCAAGGCTCAGTACGTTGTACTTTGCTAGGCGCCCAAGCTTGCCCGAAGTTCCACTTCCGCTGCTGCCGTGTATCCTGTTCCTGAAGGTAAACCGATCATTCCATACAAAGTTGTTCAGAATGCTCCCCTCAACGCCAATGGCGTTTGCCAGAAGAAGCTGAGAATTACCTAGAACAAACCCGAACAAAGTAAGCAAAACGAGGTTAACAACGACTCCACTGAGACCCACCATCATGAATTTTGCAAGAGTCCAGTTTTGTCTGATTCCCTCTACTGGAGATCTTATGATTCCCAAAAGTCCCAATTTTTCGTTCTTTGGTCTGCCCTCTTCCGAAGGACTAGTTTTAGCGCCGTCCTCGGAGTTCGAAATTTGACCCATAGATGTGAACAAATCCCCATTTCTTTCTATCTGAATCGATTTGAAGCGGGTAGCATTTACCTTGTCCTTAGTCGACGGGAGAGAAAATGGTCGGCCCAGATGAGTGCTTCGATTGGGTTAAAATCAATTGCGTAGAGTGCTTCGGTGTAAATTGACTATTTGAGGCCTGGATTCTGACTTTATTTCTATTGAGAGCTCTAGAGTTCGTCGTCGGCGAATTACGAGCCTCTTAACGAATGAATTCCCATTTCGATTAGATATCTAGTGCAGCGAGTTCTTGCTTGTAGAGAATCGACGATTACAAGACCTTCCCCAGGTTGACCGTAGAGTACAATTGATCTTCCCGGATAGAAAGCAACAACTGGAAGTGTAAGTAGGTCTTCCTCTCCCTTGATCACCAATCTAACACGCTGTGATGGATCTGATAGTAAAAGGCTGAAGCACATCTCTAACGAAAGCAAGGCAGACGAACCTATTCCACCGGCCTGATTTTCCGCCGTCAGAGATCTTTCCTTTGAGCCGCTCCAAAAAATCTCTTCTTTCCTATCCTTCCTTCTTTCTCGGCTGTCAATGATTTCCAGGTTTGGGGAGAGGCCGAGTTCAAGTACTCTCTC
Organism: Nitrososphaerota archaeon; assembly: GCA_021325255.1. Next base: position 5,036 of record JAJPHP010000081.1, read on the forward strand.
AGTCGTCCTATCGCCCACGGTCGCTACAATAGTTGGCGCAACCAGACCGCCCAAATGGGTCTTAGAGCTCTCTGCAGACTCTCCGGTTTTGAACCGAAACGCATGATCCAAGAGAAGATCATGAGTTACCTTGGAATCCGGAACGAATTCGCCAAGCGGAGCTTTAAGGTCCTGTCTGATACGTTCAGGGACGAGGAAAAAACTGCCCGGGTTTGGGGACGACGATGAATTCGAGTCCATGGTGATTTTCTCAAAGGGAAAGGGCAGAGTATCTCTTACGCGATCCAGCCAACCATTGAGAGCGTCGGGGTTGTGCAATGAACCCGCGAGATTAAGGCCTTGGTCAAATCAGAAATAAGGAATTTCGCAATCTTCGCTGATCCTTTGAAGGAAAGTGCTCTTAACTCACTTTGAGAGCATATCTTCCGGGCTTTGTTATGTTGAGTGTCTTTGCGGCGACAGACTTCTCGGGACTCACCACGACGATCAGCCCAGACCAATCAGGGGTCAGCTCGGTACTGTGGCAATTAGGGCATATCTTACCTGTGGTAAGCGTCTGGCATTTTCTGCATGCATATTCTTTAGGCAAAAATCACTTCACAGACTCCATAAAAAAGAGGAAACATAGAGCGCTCCCTAGCTATTGTTTCTTGCCGGACCTGCGCTCCAGCTTTGCAGGCTTTTCAGACTCCTTTGACTCGGCGGCTCCGCCTTTCTTTGTGACGCCGCCCTTTGCTGCTTTTTGCACGTCCTCCTCGATCCACTCTAGTGCGCCTAGGAAGGGCTGCCTGCAAGTCACTCCTATCTTTCCCAACGCAGCTCCGCGCGGGAGGCTTACGGCGGTAATCCTTACCCTCACCTTGCTGCCAACCTTAAGCGTCCTGTTTGATTGGCTTGCGAGGATGATTCCCTGCTTTACGTCACTTGTGAGATAGTCGTCCGCAATCTGAGAAAGGTGGAGAAGTGCGTCGGTCGGACCTATCCTCACAAAGGCCCCAAAATCGGTAATCTCAACAATCTCCCCCTCAACAATCTCTTGCACGCGAGGGAAGAAAGTCATTACGTCAAAGTTTACCTTGTGGAACGTCGCCCCGTCTCCGGGGATAATCTTGCCAGTCGGGTCGACGGCAATATTGGTGATCAGGACAATGTATCCCAGTTCGGGGTTGATCGTACTTTCGTATTTGCCCTTCAGGATCTCCCTTGCGACTTCATCGAGCTTTGCTCCGAACTTGGCCGGAGGAACTCTGATGACATCCTCTAACTCGGAAATTTGAAACATAAAGCAAAAATCCTACAAATTTCTCCTACTCGCCAGCAGATAAATACGTTGCTCCACTTGAAAAGCTGAAGAAGGGCCTATCTCTGCGCAAGGTAAGATAAGGTATCTTCAGTTTATCTAATCTTGAAAGCAGTGAGTGGTCAAGCGTCGCGATCACGACTCTGTCTCTGATATCCGCCTTTGCGATTTCGACCAATTCAAGATCTGCTTCGACTCTTCGTTTTGACGTCCCCGGGAGCACCTTTACGTTGGCTTTCTTTGTCCCTTGTTTCACAAAATCCAGCGCGGTGGTAGCTCTCCGCATCACAGTTCGGTTTTGACTCTTGGCCAAGCCTTCGAGCTCGCGGACAACAGAAGGCGTAGTCGCCAGCGTGAAATCGCTGGCAAGTGCCAGAAAGTCAAGTTTCGGAAGAGGGTCGTTCGCGATTTTTATCAGGAAATCGGTGTCAACCAGAAGGAGCGGCATTTCTTGAAATCCCGGAATACTTCATGGTACCTGAATTAAACCACGAGATACTCCTTTGACGTGAAAGAATCTCTTTAAAGGACGTCAAGTAGGAGGCAAAAATACTCTACCGCACAGAGCCCGCGCCGATGAGTCTCCACCTGTCGCCAATCCTCCTGCTAATCGCGACTCGGCTCGCCTTCACAGCGCAAATCGGCTTTTTCAACTTACAATCGACAATGTGGTCTCTTGTCGATGAGACAATACCGACCGTGACTCCCGTGCCGATGTTAAGCCGAAGAACCTCGCTCATCTTGATCTTGTCGACTTTGACAAGCTCCTGCGTTCCGACAGCCGTGTCGAACAGCTTCACTTCCATCGATAGGGACTCGTAGACTGGTGGCAAATCTGCCGGCCTGCCTAACACCGACCCAACAAGAAGATCGCTTCTTGTGAAGAACGGGTCGAGCTTTGTTCCTACAGCTATCAGACCTCCCGGGTGCACAACGTCCGTCTTGCCAGCTGCAGACATTAGAGAGGTGACCTTGGTTACTACCGGCTCTGCCTTCGTCTGGCCCTCTTCGATTATTCCTGGTCTGAGCTCTATCTCGTCTCCAACAGTAAGCCTGCCCTGAAGAAGAGTGCCTCCGATTACTCCACCAGTGAGCTTTGAAGGATCAAGACCTGGGTGATTTACGTCAAATGATCTGAGAACCTGCATTAGTGGAGGAGCATTCTCATTTCTTTCGGGCGTCGGGATGTTCTGCTGGATTGCTTCAATCAGCGCATCGATATTCAGCTTGTGCTGCGCAGAAACCGGTACAATGGGAGCCTTTTCTGCGACGCTCCCAGCCACAAAGTTCTTGATTGCAGCATAGTTGTCGCGCGCCTGTTTGTCGGACACGAGATCAACCTTGTTTTGAACTACAACGATGTGCTTCATCCCCATCATCTGAAGAGCTTGGAGATGTTCCCTAGTTTGAGGTTGAGGTACCTTTTCGTTTGCGGCTATTACGAGTATCGACCCGTCCATTACTGCGGCTCCGGAGAGCATGTTAGCCATTAGACTCTCGTGTCCGGGACAGTCTACGAAACTTACAGCGCGCAAGAGAATGGCATCCCGCCCACACTTTTCGCACTTTGGCTCCGTGGTGTAGCAGTCTGGAGGAGGGCACTCCGTGCATTTGTAAAATGCGGCATCAGCGTAACCGACCTTGATTGTGATTCCACGCCTTAATTCTTCGCTGTGGGCGCTTGTCCAAATTCCGGTGATAGCCTGGACAAGGGTCGTCTTTCCATGGTCTACGTGACCCGAAGTTCCAATATTGACCTCGGGCTGCTGGGGGATTTTATGCCTAGCTTTTTGCTCGGACTCTGCAGGTTGTTGGAGGACGGTTGTTGACATTAGGTTAGAATGTAATCAATTCCGGCATCTTTGGATTTAAGTGATTCCAGCCTGAAACGCCGAAAAACCAAGGCTCCATAGAAGGGATGCTAGAAATTGACTGAGGCAAAGGCAGTTTAAAGAGGCCTGTTAGAATCATTCATACCCACTGCATTCCCCGATAGTTCTCGAATGATGAAAAGGAAATGCAGAGAGTGCAAGAAGAATTATAGAGATTGTGTGCTAAAGAGGTCAGACCAGAACGCAGTTGAGTTGATAAATTTCGTCCGTAATTGTATTTCCACGAACCAGCTTGCGCTTCTTCTGCCCGTTACCCGAGCCTTTGCGAAAGCCCACGCCCTCTGTTAGGAGAACGTACTTCTTGACTCCGCCAGAGATGTCTGACCGCATAGGAAAGCCTGCCCTATCACTTCCGCCAGTGATTCGGACTCTTCCCTGAACGCCAAGAAGCGATCCATCAACTTCCTCGCCCAGCCTGAGGCCTAGCAAAGGTTGAGCTTGTTGGTCTTTGAGCTCGACCGTTTGGGTCTTCCTTGTCTTGCCATCAGCAACTACAATCTTGAAGGATGCCATTTGATAATCAATGCACTTGCATTAAGAAATATTTCCTTTCAGCAGGCTAATTAAGCCTGTTGTTGATGTTTGGTTATACTTTTTGTTAAGATAGTGCACTAATCTTGATAGGATCAAATCCTAGTAACCATAGAGCGGAGTCGTCTTTCTTCTGGTTTCGACTATCTCCTTCAGCAAGTCCCTGTCATCACCCGAGATGACGTTCAAGAACTTTTGATTCAGTGTCTTAACTTCATGATCGCTCGGTAGCGTGTAGAGGATATCCCCCTCGTTTATCTGCCTTCCAATTGTAGGACCCATGATTGACACGGCGACCTGCATTGATTTCGTGGCCTCTGGGATGCTCTTTCCTTCCGCTTGCAGCTGGTGAATTGTGCCGGTTGTCTTGCCTTCAGCATTCATCACGGTAGATTTCTGACGGAGTCTGCCCGAGAGCACTTCAATTCCAAATACGGCAGGATCACTCCTCCTGAAGGAAAAGCCCTTGAGGAACTGGAACTTGCAGAGGGGTGTAATCGACTGGAGCTCGTTTTTCTGTTCCTGATCTCTTTCTCTGTTTACCCAGTCGAGATAGCTGTCAATTAGATTGTAGATTATCTGCTCTGAAAATACGACGACCCCGGAATCTCTTGCTTCTTGCTCAGCGTCCGGAAGAACCTTCACGCTGAATGCGAGCACCGCCCCGCGGTATCGGTCTGTCTTCCGAACCGCCGAAGCCTCCACCACGTCCCTCCTCGTCACCGGGCCAATATCTGCTCGCCTAACAGGGATCTGCCTTGCCCTCAACATCTCGATCAGTGCTTCGAGCGATCCAAGTGCATCGGCCTTTAGAATTACTCCGTTAACCTCGGACTCGATCATGACCTGGCTTATCTCCGATTCGACGCTCGCCCGGATCTGATCCAGCTTTGATTCTTCCCCCTGCGCCACCGGCGAGCCAGCGAGCACTCCCTCGAGGTCTGGCGTGACGATCTTTACTCCGGCTGCTGCTGAGATGTGGTCTACGCTGACAAACTTGTCCCGCGGGTCGCGCATCTCGTCTAGCGGTTTCGGAAGAAAGATAGCCTTGATTCGCGAAGAAATCGCTCCTTCTTTCTTTGCTACTACAACGTAGTCACCTGTGCGAAGAGTGCCCTCAAGCAGGATGATATTCGCGGTCTCGCCTATTCCTGGCTCCTGCTTCACCTCGAGCACAATTCCTCTTGCCGGCGTGTCCCACGAAATTGCAAGTCTCTTTTGAAGATAGACTTGCGTCAACCCAACGAGCACAGCAATGAGTTCAGGGATCCCCTCGCCTGTCCTCGCACTGACAGGAACGATTGCGACCTCCTTTGTAAAGTCCTTGACGCGATAAAGTGCCTCTGAGTTTAATCCTGCTCTCGAGAGCGAGCCGACAACCGTATAGATCTTCTCATCGAGAATGTCTATGACGCTCTTCGGCTGATTCTTGATTGACTGGGTGACAAAGTTTGAGGTCCCCTTTCTCCAACCTGAAATCGTGTCGATCTTGTTGAGCGCGACCACAAATGGGACTTTTCTCTGCTTCAAAATCTCAAGGCTCTCATAGGTCTGCTGCTCTAGCCCCTTTTGCACGTCAACGACTAGGATCGAAATGTCTGCGGCTGACCCTCCCCTCGACCTGAGATTGGTGAAGATCTCATGGCCAGGCGTATCGATCACGAGCAATCCCGGAACACGGACTTCGCCCCCTCCGAGCGACTTGAGAAGTGGACCACAGATCTCCTTCAATGTATCCGCGGGGAAGAAACTTGCTCCGATGTGTTGGGTAATTCCGCCGACCTCTCTCGCCTGGACCCCCGTTCCCCTAATCTTGTCTAGCAGGGAGGTCTTGCCCGAGTCGACGTGCCCAAGCACGACAACCACTGGCTGGCGTATGCGTTTCGTCTGTTCGCTCTGCGACATTTCGGTTCAAACCTGACTCGTTTCGGAAGGCAGCAAGCGGTTAGAGAAATAATCCACTATTCGTGCGCCCACCTTCTTTTCTATTTAATTCTCAACCAACGCTCGCATGCATATAGAATGAGGGGCTTCTTCGACTTTTAGGAGCGCCCAACAGCCTTCATATCACGTTGGGAAACAGGTTAGAAAAAAATCTAACCCCACATCAGGATTAGGAATATTGGCATAGCTGGGAATTAAGCGAGGCAGAAAAAATGATTGCCTTGGTGTCTCTACTCGCTGCCTGGAAAGATTACCTTGGATTCTCTCACAAAGCTTTCTTGGGAATCTGAAGCATGGATCACATTATCCGTAATTCCCAAGGCATAGTCTCCTCGAATCGTCCCACTCATAGCTTCAAAACTCTTGGTTGCGCCAATCATCCTTCTTACGACCTCGACGGCGTTGTTACCCTCAAGAACTGCCGCGACAACGGGCCCCGAAGTTATGAACTTTTCAAGTTCAGGAAAGAAAGGCTTCCCCAAATGAGGCGAGTAAAATTCCTGCGCCTTGGCAACGTCAAAACTAAGCATCTCGAGCCTCTGCAATTTGAAACCCCTCTTTTCAAACCTCGATAGAATCTCTCCTACAAGAAACCGAGAAACCCCGTCGGGCTTGATCATAATAAGCGTTCTTTCGTATGCCAACTGAGGACAAACCTATGCCTTGCTCGCGCGAGCGCCCCTGTTTTCGGCGGCAAGCGGAGCAACCATTGCTCCCTTTGCTGGGCGCGTTGGAGTCTGTTGTTTCGAGCGAGCCCACTTTAATTTTCTCGGGTCCCGTTTCAGCTTCAGAGAATTCTTTTTGCATTTTGTTGAGCAGAACCAGAAGGTCGCTCCATCGTTCCTGATGAACATGACTCCGTTGCCAAGTGGAACGGATCTAGAGCAAAACGAGCATCTTTTTGGTGTGTAGGACAATACAACTTTTCACGCATTGATTTTTTACATTTCATATTATTTAGGCGGACACACTTTCGCTGACCAAGGGACACAGACAGTGTAGCCCTCTCCGGCGAATACGTTAGTCTCTTCGCTTATCTTATCTTTCTTGCTTCTCTTTCTGTCTCTCGGAGCGTAAGAATGTCACCCATTCTCACTGGCCCCTTTACGTTTCGAGTGAGAATTCTACCGCGATCTCTTCCTTCAAGAAGTTTAACACGGACCTGAGTAATCTCTCCTGCAACACCAGTCCTTCCTACGACCTGGATAATTTCCGCGGCGGTGACTCTTTCTTCTGACCTTGCGCTCATTGACAGTTCCTACCTCAAATCACTGTGGTTCGTAAAGCAAAGTTTCAGCAAGTAGCAAAGTTCTACGCAGTAGCTGAGACCTTGAGCTTTGAAACGGCCGCTACAACCTGATCTACCAAAGGCTGTGAATCCCCAGCCTCTACAATGCAGGCTGAAGCAGAGCCAACGTCCATGCCCAAAGCTGGGCCCATGCTAGCTCTGGTCGGAACAAAAACATACGGCACAGACCTCTCTTCACAGATTATCGGCAGGTGTGCCACGACCTCGGGAGGCTCGACGTCCTCAGCTATAATTACGAGCTTTGCCACTCCGCGCTCAATTGCCTTCGTCGTCTCGTTCGTTCCCTTTCTGACCTTTCCGGTCTGCTTTGCTTGTCGCAGCGCCTCGAAGGCAGCCTCTGAGATCTCCTTCGGAGTCTCAAACTTTGCAAAATACGGTCTAGCCATGTTGTATTATCTCAATCTCCGTGATACTCAGCGATAAAAAAGACTGCAGAAAGCACACTAGGTTTGGGTTCATCTCTTTCAATTCCATTCGCCCAGAACATTGGGCTTTTCTCCCTTTTATAAATTGTATCATTCACGGATGTGCTCCAATTGCTCACTTGTGGCTCAGGATGGCGATTCCCTTCTCGTCTATCCTGCAGAAACCAACGCGCACAAATTGAACGATTTCTCCCGCCCGTAGCCGATCAACCTCAGGCTCACTTACCCCAGCGATGGTGGTTAGGCTATCTGGATTGAAGGTGTCGTGAATAAGCAAGGCGCCGGGAACCAGCACTTTAAGCTCGACCTTGCCCTCGCGGGGAACCCACTGGAATTTTGGAACTCCAACGATTGAACTGTCTGGCACATAGGTCCCGATCACTTCCTGTGGGCTCACGGACTCGACCTTCACATTGTATGCTTCGATCAGTCTGAAAATCGACTCGGGCTTTAGAGCCGAGGCGTCGTCACGAGGTATAAGGAACTGGCCTGAAGTGGCAACAATCCTCTCGCCCATTGGTCTGTCAGGGTGATATTTCAGGCGCACTTCTTTGCTCGGCGCATTCCTGACAATGAGAGGAACCGGATTGGGAACAAAGAAGAATCTCTTTGCTACCGGATCCAGAAACTTTCTGTTAATGCTTTCGAGCATATCCCAAGTGGGCTCGGATTCTACCTTGCTCACACCCATCTGAAGTATGAATTCTCGGATTGTCTGCGGAAGAATTCCTCGTCTTCTCAGGCCAGAAATTGTCGGAAGTCGAGGATCATCCCAGCCCTTCACATCCCCGCTCTCGATAAGTTTCCTCAGATTTCTTTTTGACACAGTTGTATTTCGAAGAGAGAGCCTTGAGAACTCTATGATCTGAGGAACCCTAAGATCCAGGGAGTTCAAAATGGCTCGATACAGTTCATCCCTCAGTTCATACTCCTTGCTCCTCATCGCGTGCGTTACCCCGTCAAGGCTGTCCTCGATTGGTCCATCGAAATCATAGGTAGGCCAGACGTTGAATTGCCTACCTTTCATCGGGTGTGCCTCCTCGACGATTCTGAAGAGAACAGGATCGCGCAACGTCGTATTCACACTCTTCATGTCTCCGACGAAACGGAGCGTTGTGGAGTTAGGCCCCAAACCACCTTTGATCATCTTCTGCCAGAGGTTCTTGTTCTCCTCAACGGAGCGCGATCGACAGGCGCATTCTAACATCAGGCTCCTGTTTTCTCGCATCTTCTCTTGTGTGCAGGTGCAGACAAAGGCTTTTCCTCGCGCTATCATTCGCTCGGCAAGCTCGTAGAAGCGAGGCATGTCATCCGATGCATTCTTGATCAGGTCTGGCTTGATTTCAAGCCACTCTAGCGCTTCGAGGAATGCTCCGTAATACTCTTCCTTTTCTGCCGCAGGATTTGTGTCATCGAATCTCAAGATGAACTTGCCCTCGTATCTTCTCGCATACTGTGAGCCAATGATTGCGGCCTTGGCGTGTCCGATGTGCATGAAACCGTTCGGCTCCGGCGGAAATCTTGTGACAACCTGTCCGGGCGAAGCATTAGGAAGGTCTGGTAGCTCCGGCACCTTGGTTGCGTCTTGCTTGGATACTTCCCTTCTCCTGGATGCATCCTCTTCAAGGAAACCAGGGAATTCTTCTTTGATTGCACGCGACTGGTCTTCACGGGAGAGGGAATTGACCCGCTGCGTTTCCTCTAGTACAATTGTCCTGACTCGCTTTGCTTCCTTTCGGAGCTCGGAATTCTCCGACAGTATACGCCCAATAACTGAATTTTGGTCGGCGCGACTGTTGTGCTGAATAGCATTGAGCAGGGCGTACTTTCTTGCCAACCTGCCAATTTGCTTGTCGTCCTCAACTCGATCGCTCAATACGTTCTAACATCAACTCTCAATATCACAAATGACTTCATTTCAGAAAAACACTGCGAAAGCTGTGACACGAAAACAGGATCTAGGTAGTTTAACAAAAGTGTTTGATTTTCAGGTCCGCTAGTAATCTCGATTGGTTAGGTACTCTAACAGTCCACGCAATTCAAGACACCTGTCCGAGGTGATTCCGCCATCGGCGATTCTCGTTAGTTCATCAAACTCTGAAAGCGCTTTTTCAGAGTGCTTTCTTGCAAAGTCAATTGCATAGTCAATGGAACCGTACTCCTTCATCCTGTTGAATACGTACTTCATCTCCTCCCGGCTTTTCTCCTCCCTTCTTTTGGAGAGATAGCCAATGATCTTGCTTCTTGTCGACTCGTCCGACTTTCTGAGAAGATGAATTACCATCAAAGTCCGCTTTCCTTCGTACAGGTCTCCAAGTATTTCTTTTCCATACTTTGATTCCTCAGCAGTAAGGTTGAGAACATCGTCGATAATCTGGAAAGAAATCCCGAGATCCGTGCCAAGGCCGACGAGCCTCTCCATTATGCCATTTGGGTGTTTATCCCGCTTGCCTTGATTGGTGATAATCGCGTGGATGGGCTTTCCAAAAGAAGTCGCTTGAGTCAATGAAGAAAGAGATCGCACGGCGATAATTGCGCCCATCCGTGAAGGAGAGATGCATGTATACCATGCCGCCTTCTTGGTTACCATTAAAAGGTAATCTTCCTCATCAATGTCCCACTCGTTGTGAGTAGTCCACGCGAGTTCCATCTGCTGGCCTTCAGTGGTTTCGTTAAGCATGTTCGCAAATTCTGAAAGGATCTCGAGCGTCGCTTCTTTACCGATGATGTCGCTGTTTGTCAGCAGGAGTTCCCACATCTTACCGTGAAGTGCATCCCCGACATTGATGGCCAGTTCCAGCCCATACTTCTTATGAAGTGCGGGTGCGCCTCTTCTCATGTCGGATTTGTCTTCGATGTCGTCGTGTATCAGAATCCAATTTTGAAAGAGCTCTAAAGCTGCGGCGGTGACGAGGGCCTCTTCCCTCCTTCCACCGAACAATTCGCACCACATTATGCAGAGCGTGCCACGCAGACCCTTACCGCCTCTTGAAGGGTAGTCACGCATCATCTCGTAGAGGTTTGAGATTTGCTTTGACTTGTGCGTCTTTGGAAGAAATTGTAGCACCAAGGCATCGAGTTCCTTCTTGTTCTCCGCAAGAGTGGCCTTCAAACGTTCAATTTCGGGTTCTGCTTTCATGCCCAAATCGCGTGTCCCTTCTGTCCTGCGCTCTGTGCTTCACGTTTCTATACAGAATCCCACGCATTCCTTCGTAGGATCTTCGTTAATGTCCGTCCCTTTGAAGTCAAACATCGTGGCTCTATTAAAATGACTTCCCACGCTCTAGCTTCGTCGCCTTGATTTCGCTTTCTCCCAGAAGACACCTCTCGAGCCTCTCAGTTTTGTTTCCGTTCAGAAAGAATACCTCGCACCCGAGTTCACTGAGTTTCATTGCCAGCTCGAGTTTGTGGCCGACACCCCCAGTCACGTCGAACTTTCTCGGGCTTGACTTGACCTGAAGAGAGGCTAACGAGGAGCGGTCCAATTTTGAAAGTATCCTCCCCCGTAGACTTGAATCTGGATAGATGCCATCGACGTCCATTGCAAATATTACTCGTGAAACATCGAATTTCCTCGCAAGTGCAATGCAAACCTCGTCGCCAGAGATAATTCTTGCGCCGCCTTTGGTAACGCTGACATCACCGAAGGATACTGGAATTAGGTTTGTCTCAAAAAGCAAGGGTACTAGTGAGCTTCCTAGGTTTGAGAGATGTCCTCGCTGATCCAACATGTCCGGTGCTTCGATAGTTCTGCAGTTGACTTTTTGCCTAATGAGCTCCGAGAGCACAATGCAATGTAGCTGTCGCATTGCAAAGGAGGTCAATGAAACAGCTTTGGGATCTACGGAAGAGAAACGAGACGACGAGAGGTCGTATCTTTTCGCATAGTAATGGCCGAAAGACCCTCCTCCGTGTACAAGGAAAAGTCTGTGTGACGCGCTCGGCAGGCGCGATAATCTGATTGCCCTAACTGCTGCTCTAATAGCCCGTGTGTTGGGGGTAAGCGGTCTATCTTTTTCTGTGATCAAGCTCCCACCGAGCTTGAGTACGGTTACACGCAATGTCTCACTGCCTCTCGAACTCGCTCTCCCAACAAACCCCGCTTTGTGGAATTTTGCAAAGGAAGGAGTCGCTATAGTGGTTCAGCATTTGTCTTAGAAGAAATTCCGCTTTTTCGGGTTTCGGCAGTACAACTATGCAACCTCCACCTCCCGCGCCCGTGATTTTGGCTCCGTAAGAAGAATCCTTGGAAAGCGCCAGCTCCACCATATCTTCGAGCGGCCGATTTGATACGCCGATCCAGCAAAGGGCGGATTGCATTAGGTTCATGATAGCCCCGAGATAGGGTAGATTGCACTTTGACAGAGCAGTTGCAGCCTCCAAGCTAAAAAGAGAGGCCGATTGCGTCAGTCTTTCCAAGGTGTCTGGATATTCGTCCTTGCGGAAAGATGCTCTCCTTATCAGGTCAGAAGTTTTTCTCTGCTTGCCCGAGTGTGCCACCAACAGTTGAATTGGCTCGGATAGCGGAATCTGTTTTGCGCCCGTATTCTTGCTGAACAAGATGACGCCACCCCTCAGACTTGCCTGAATGTCGATTCCCGAAGGAGAGCCGTGTATCTTTTTCTCGCCAGCCATCGCAATTTCATAGAGTCTATCGTCGTCAGCCTCGTAGCGCATAAATCGACTCAGCGCCGCCGCGGTTGCAACGGAGACCGCAGCAGAGGATCCTAGTCCAGATCCGGCCGGGATTGTCGATTCAATCTCAATCCGCAGGCCGGGGCTGCGCAGGCCGTACTCGGAGAACAATCGCCTTGCGACTGCCTTCGGTGCAGAAAATAATTGGTCGTCACTCGCAACTCTGGAGGCTCGCCCCCTTGCGACAATGAATGATTCACCGTCACCAGATTGCGACACTGTGACAGTAGCTCTCCGATCTATTGCGGCTGCAACCGCATACGCCCCATGAACTACGAAATGTTCACCGGTGATGATGACTTTACCCGGTGCGCTCGCCCGTACCCCATCTACCTTCATTTGAACTCGACCGCAGAGTAACCAACAACGGAAGAGACATCCCCAGTCACGTCACCGCTGGTCGCATGCTTCAGCACTCGCCCCTCTTGGAATCCAAGCCCTTTAGCGACCAAAGTAGTCACTGCCATCGGTCCGTAACCGCAAGCGCTGATATTCATCCTCTCAATTGATCCGTACAAAGCGGAGACATTTAGCTCTTTTATCGAGCTTAGCAGCTTTGCATCCTTTCGAGATGCGTCCTCCTGCGCCTCATAATGAGTGAGATCACTTGATCCGATGATCAGATTCAGACTATCTTGGAAACTCTTTAACGAAGCAAGTATTGCTTTAGAAAGCATTTCGCACGTCTCTTTGTCTTGCAGCATCATAGAAATCGGGACGATTGACAGCTGCTTTCGAGCTGTGGATGAAATAAACTGTAGAAACGGAACCTGAACCTCGATTGAGTGTTCCCTGGCATGTGCCTCTCCCTCGATATCCACGATCTCAGAGTTATCCTGTATCCTTTCTGCCATATCCGCGTCAACACGGACATCCCCCAAAGGGGTTTCCCAGGACTCTGCCGAGGAGAGAGAAATACCGCTGCCCAACCCATAGTGGTTTGGCCCTAAAATTATGGCAGTAACCGAATCGGAACGCGATCCCGAAATAGAGTCGAACGCCGCAAGGTAAGAGTGCGCAGCAATAGATCCCGAATATGTGTAGCCAGCGTGAGGCACGATCAAACACTTTAGTTTCGCAGAATTCTTAGATTCGCGAGTTGAACTTTGGGCAGTTGGAAGTTTTCCAGGGCCAAGGCGATTGGTGAAAGAAGAGCGTATCGCCTCAAGGAGAAGCTCCCTTTGGGCCGGGTAAAAGTATCCGGCGACGGCTGGAGGTCTCTTTCCCTGAAAGAAAGGCAAATTTGAAGTTTCAGCTGGTGCAGAGCAATGTTCTCAAGTTTTAAGAACTTTCGTAGCCCCGCTCTTCTTCTTCCTCAACCAGCTTTGTTTCGAAGTCTTCAACGGTGTACTTCATCTGCTGTTCAGAACCCAGGGCACCCGAGTGCAGCAGAACGTACCTTGCGAGTAGCCAAAATACAGCTGCAAGTGCGCTCCGTCCTCTATTATTTGCTGGGATCACAATGTCCACATTTGCGGTCACATTGTCTGTGTCACATATCGCTACAACAGGGATCCCAAGTTTCGATGCTTCGTCGAGAGCCTGATAATCCACAGCCGGGTCCGCGACCATCACAATTTCTGGGTCAATATGATTCGGAAAGAGCGGGTTTGTGAATGTGCCCGGCATGAACCGACCAGTCTGTGATTTCGCGCCAGTAGCTTCACAGAACTTTTCAACCGGCGTTTTTGCGTACTCCCTCGCGGAATACACCACGACCCTGCTGAGATCTGCACGAGCGATGAACTTTGCAGCAATGTCTATCCTGTTTATTGTCTTTGTAACATCAATAACGTGAAGGCCGTTTGCCTGCGTCCTGCTGACGAACTGCGCCATGCTCTTCGTCTTTACAAGCGTACCTATTCTGATGCCTGTAGAAAGCAAGGCCCGCTCCGTCAATCCAGGCGCGATAGTCGCTTCGGCAGAGCCTTCCTCCTCGACTTCACTATTGCTGCTTTGGGCCAATTTGATCGAGAACCTATGAAACCAAACTTTCTCTGATATTTATAAAACACTTGCCGTTGATGCGGGCGCGACTCCACAGTTGTAAGGAGTCGTAGAAGATCAAGCCCCTTGAATGAAAGGGCGGAAGAGCTTGCTCAGGAGAATTCACTCTAAATTTCTGGCTCATCCAATGTATGACATGCTGGAGCTGTCAAACTTCTTCACGACCTCGAACCCCTTTGAGAAGGAAGTTCTAGACGAATTGACGAGCTCCGGGTAGAGTTCGAGCCAGTTAGCATTCGCAAGCTTTACCGTAATGTGATCTGGACCCAACGCATCAGAGCAAATATCCCGAGACACCTTTCTGACCTGTCCTTCATCTAGATAGCCCAGACTATGAAGGTACTCATGCAACAATATCATGAATACGAAGGAGTTGATTTCCCTCGGATCTCTCGCGAGCTTGCGCATCGAATCTACTAGTGCGCGGTTGACCACGAGATTGTTTGAGCCGACAGGGTGATAAGCCCCAACAGTGTTAGGCATATCTGAGAGTATCAATGTTAGGCCGGCGCGATGCTTCCCGAGCTCCTGCTCGACGATGCGCTTCACCAACTCAAAGATCTCGTCAAAGTCTTGGGCCCTTTCGACCCGTCGCCGCGTTTCTTGTCTCTGAGCTTGCTTGAACTTGGCGTAACTGTTGTCTATCGACATGCTATTGCTCCTTTTTGTTCCAAATACGCTTATGCGACGACACGGTTCTTCGCGAGAAGGTGTTCGTAAAACTCGGATGGGGCCGCACCTATCGCTTGGTCAATTGCCCTGCCTTCCTTGAACAGCATAATTGTCGGGATGCTCATAATGTTGAAGCGCATCGCGAGATCCTGATTATCGTCTACGTTGACCTTTACCACTTTGACCTTTCCATTGTATTTCTCCGCGAGTTTCTCAATCACCGGAGATACCATTCTGCAGGGTCCGCACCAAGGCGCCCAGAAATCTACAACCACAGGGACGCTCGATCTTTCAACTTCCTCTATCCAATTTGCGCTAGTGCCAGTAACTGTGTTCATGAGTGAACAATTCACCTTCAGGTTATATAAAGGGTTCTATCCCGTAATTACGTGTTTATTCCCAATTTAGTCCATGTCTTGATCAAGGTTCAAGTTTCCGTTGCGATCTTGAAGCAGATTCTCCGCCTTCCGTTCTCTGATTCGGTCTTCCTGAGATAAGCTTGGACTATTCCTATCCTTTCCAAGAGATCCATGTGATCCATCACCGTCGAATAGGAGGCGCCTACCTCTTTCGACAAATCGTCAGCTGTCTTGTCTGATTCGACCAAGGATTGAAGGATTTTCACTCGTGTATCGCATGGCGTGACAAGCTTGTAGCCGCACATCTCTATAACACAAAATGCGCCCATGCGGCTCTTTACCTCGGTTATCCGCATCAGCGCTTTATCTTTGGACATTAAGTTACCTGATAATATGCCGAGCTTCCTTTTTAGCATTTCACCGCAAAACCCAAAGTCTCGGGTTTATTTCCTAAATTCTGTCAACAGAGTATTCCGCATGCCTCTTCCACTGAGCTTCGTTGTAGGGCATCAGATGGTCGATGACATCCATACTCGAAATCAGCATTCTTCGGCAGCAATACCTCTTCATCCCAAGCGAATCCAAGACTTTCTTTGGGTCTTCCCCTCCGCGTACGCGTTGGACAAATTCGCTGTGCTTGTCAGCGACGAGCTTTCCGCAGGTGAAACATCTAACTGGAACTATCATAGTTACGCAATACACCTATGCCCTAATTCTACCTATAGGATTTTTGCTTACGCCTTCGAGCTCCAGGCCCGCCAAATTTCTTGGTCTCAGATCGTCGAGCATCTCCGGACAGAAGATGAACGTCATAATCTATTATGCGCCGTCTGAGCTCCTGTCCTCGCGTCCAATCGACCAGCGCCCTCGAGATGGCCATCGCTGCAGCTTCTGCCTGCCCCATGAAACCGCCGCCACCCACACGGACATCAATGTCTACCTTGTCCCTCAACTCTCCAGCCAGGACAAGCGGAGTGAGGATTCTCCTTTTCGCGACGGTTGGGGTGAGTATTTCAACGGGGACGTTGTTGATTCTTATCTTCCCGGTTCCAGGCATTATGGCCGCTGACGCACGTGCTTCCTTTCTTGCTCCGGAATATAGCTTTGTCTTTCTAGTTGTCAATTTCTAATAACTTCAGCTCGCTCCTTTCCAACCTATTCGCTGCGCGACCTCGCCCAGAGGCACATAGTAGGCGATTGGCTTTGTAGCTTTTGCATCCTCGAAATTTCTCGGCTTGACATTTGAAAATTCAGTTGGTACTCCAACGTAAACACGCAGTCGACGTAACGCGGCGAGTCCGCTAGGCTTCCTCCTGGGTATCATTCCCCTTATCATTCGTGTGAGCATCCCATCTGGCGTGCGTGGGTGAAAGGGACCATGTTTGGGGTGGACGACGCTGGCAATCTTCAGCCTCGAAAACCAATCTGCCATGATGTTACTCCTGCTGCCGGAGAGGAGAGTCTTTTCCGAGTTGAAAACAACGACCCGATTTCCCTCGATGAGGAGTTTTGCCACATCGGAGCAGAGCCTCCCAGCAATCATGCCTGAGGCGTCAACGTGGACCGTACCTGTCTGAATTGATTTCGCTTCCGTCCTAGCCAAGAACCAGTACACCCTTTGTGTCCTTGTTAGAATCCTGCAAGTAATCAATTATGTTTATGCAAGCGCCGCCTGCTCCTTTGATTTTCGCCTTTGCGCTCGCTGAAAAAGAATGAGCAATTACAGTGACCTTGTGATCAAGAGAACCGCTGCCAAGTACTTTACCGGCAATTAAGACTCTTGAGCCGTCCTTCGTGTTTGTCGAAATGGTTCGAAGATTCACTTCGGGTCTGTTTCGACGAGGGGCGAGCAAAGTTTCAGAAGCGTCTTTCCAAAAGTGCTGCTTCGCACTCTTGCCATGTCGTGCGAGAGCTTCCGCAACCCTGATTCTCTTCGAATTTCGTTTCAATTTGCTGATAGCCACATGACCTTGTTAATTTCAGGTATTGTTCTTATCAAGCTGCCGTTGGGGATGGCGCCGCCTTTTCTTCCTCTTCCGTCTCTTTGCCTTCTCGTTTACTCAGGACTTGGGAGGCAAATTCCGATAGACTGACGTGAAGCCTTTCAATTGATCTCGTGAAGATTTCTTGGGCTGGGAGAGAGCCGACAGACTCTATGTAGAGTTCATACTCGTCCGGCTTGCCCGTTTCAATCAGAACTGAAGAAGATGTTGGCTGCCACTTTGCGTGTTCGATACCCTTCCCGAGTCTTGCATATGCCTCTAGCTTCACCTTTTGTCCGGGCGCCAGTTTAACAATTGGAATTGTGTCGCTGATTGGCTTTATTTCAGGATCTTCCGAGACCAAGTCTCCAGATGTTACGGTTTTTACCTTGTCAGTCGCTTCGGCGTCAAGGACAAGAAGCACTCTGCACTTTGGGCACCCAAGCGCGATTTTGCAATCACAATCTTCAGGAAGGTTGAACCTATCGAGGTCAGTCTTTAGAGGAATCAGACCCAGTCTGTGAGCGATGAGTTCATCAAACATAACTGACGAGTTTTCCAATATTACGACATCATCAATCGCCATAGTCGGGACTTGAGAAATCGCAATCCTTCTAATCGCATTGGCATAACTCCTATCGACGCCCTTCAACCTGATCCTGAGGCGAGAGGGGTCTGATTCAATAACATCAATCGAGGGCATGGGCACTAATCTATTTCCTTGATATCAAATTCTGCTTCTTCTGTCTCTTCGACAAAAAGGAAGTAAAAGGCAAAAACAAACGTGGTTGTTTTTTGTTTGTAACAGTACAAACCTCCAAATTGTCTTTAAAACCTTAACGGTATCACGGTCGTCTCTGGTTGCCTCTTCGTTTTCAGAGATAATCGAGCGAGCTTACTCTGATGGAGCTCTCATCGTATATCAATCCTCATTTTCCTCGCCCTGGTTCAATTGTCTGGTTATTACAGCACTCAAATCCATCATTCCTTCCTTTGTCGTGGCGGAGACAGGATACAATTCAAACGCAAGCCCTGATCTTGCAAGGTCTCGCAAGACTGATACGTCAAGCACGTATGAGGCCTTTGATTCTTCGCGTATTGCTTCCTCGAGCTTTGCCATGTTTGTAGACCAGGCCATAACCCGACGGAAGTTGGGCCCCAGCAAGTCAGTCCTCGAAAGAATCGATATCTGAGGCGCTTTGAGCCTAAGTTCTATTGAGGCACCGAGAAGCGCGATGCTGACGAAGTTGCTCGGCGTTGAGACGAGTGTGGAATCAAAAAGGAACAGAATGGACTTGCCTTCACATTCTAGATTCTGCACAATGTAGGGGCCGCTGTTCCTGAATGCAAACAACTCGATTTGACCCGGAGTATCGAATATTGCGTAGTCGGGATTCAAGCTATCAACTGCTTCTTGTATGTCGTTGATTCTTGTCGCGACGAGGTCTGCTGCTAGAATCAGAGCACCATTGGGCCCTAGCTGATAATTCTGCATGAGGCTCGAAAGGTCAATGTAGTCTCTGATATCCACATCCGGCTCATAGGGCAGATTGCTCGCCCCTGGATCCAGATTGACCGACGCCACGGTCGCCCCCTTGTCGGAAAACCAGGGCAGGAGAGATGCGCATAGGGACGACTTGCCCGATCCAGCAGTTCCTGTAAGGAATAACGCACGCACTTAAATCAACAACTGCCATTAAGGTCGACATGGAAGGAGATGAATCTTTCTCGAGCTCCAAGAGTCGTGAAAGGAAAAGCTCTGCCGAGAAGACTGTCAAATTGGAAGGGTTGACTGAGCGCCGTAGTTCTCAACCTAAGCAGGAGAGCGCGGAGATCATAGTAATAGGGAATGAGCTCCTGAACGGAACAACGCTAGACACCAATTCCCATTGGCTCTCAAGACGGCTTACTTCCTCGGGCCTACTCGTTTCGAGAAAGACGACCATTAGAGATGAGCTTAGTACTATATCGACTGCGTTCGAACAGGCGATTAGCAGAGGGAGTGCCTGGATCTTTGCCCTCGGAGGGCTTGGGCCCACGTACGATGATAAGACGCTAGAGGGGCTAGCGGTCGCCTTGGGCACACCAATGCTCATCGACGAGGAAGCAAAAAGAATGCTCAAAGCAAGACAAAGGATGAGGGCGGAGAAGCTCGGAGTCGCGCCAGGAAGGCTTACGAATTCCGTTCTGAAGATGGTCACTCTTCCGAAGGGATCGACACCCTTTCCGAATTCAAAAGGGAGTGCTCCCGGAGTCTTGATCTCTTCTCGTGGGTCTTGCATTGTATCACTTCCCGGCGTGCCTTCAGAAATGAAGGCCATTTACGCTGAGCAGATAGCTCCCATCATTGCAAAGGAGGGTGCAAGGTTTGTAACTTGTCAGGATTGGATTGAAGTTGTCGGAGTCGGCGAATCAAGGCTTGCGTCTTCGCTTGCAAGGTTCAGCCGCAAATATCCAGAATCGGTCTATGTGAAGTCTCATCCTTCCGGGAGCGTAGGAGGCAAACCCCGCCTGAAGATTCAAGTTATCGCAAGCGGCCCTCGCGAGTCCTTCGCGGAGGCAAGGAAGAAGCTGGAAAAGGTCTCCGCTGCCCTTAGAGTTACAGTACAGAGGCTGGGCGGTGAAATTCAAAGACATTCAGTATGAAGATTCCGCGCTCGGTCTGAGCAAGCGCATTCGCCTTACCCGGCCACACTTGGCGCACTTGAAGTTCGCGTATCCTCTTTGGTTCCTGATGCGGTCATGATCGAGAATGTAGTTTTTCGTCCTAGTCATGCACCTTTCGCAGAAC
Organism: Nitrososphaerota archaeon; assembly: GCA_021325255.1. The sequence goes on from JAJPHP010000081.1 coordinate 24,943, forward strand.
CTTATTTCAAACTGCTCGGACAAGTCAAAGAAAAACTCCGTGTGCGCCTAATCCCAGTACGGCTTTGTCTGGATGAACTTTAGTTTAGCCTGAAGGAGGTCGTTGTAAAACTCTTCATCGGTCTCCTGCATCTTCGAGAGAACCTTCGAAGCTGTCTGAGGTCCTACCCCGTAGACGCACTGTGCGATTACCCCTTTTCTTCCGTATGCGAGAACGAGGTCGGCAGATCTTCTCGCCTTGGATAGCAGCTCAGCCTCCTCGCCTGACACTCTTTCACCCATGCCTTTCCTCTTCTTCTGCAGGGCGCTCTGCGTGTACCTCGCGGCGAAAAAAATCACAGCCAAGAGACTTGAGCCACATTCAGGACACCTCGGCTTTACATCGAGCGAAGCCATCCGCACGTACTCTTGAAGATTAGAGCAGTCAAAGCATAGAAGGCTGATAATTTCATTTTCGATTGCGCTTCGCATAGATTCTGCATTGTCTTCGTCGTCAAAGCTCGTTTCAAACTCTGCGTACCTGCTCATGATATACTTTGCAAGCGGACTCGGGGCCCCTTTTGCCTCAAAGCAAGCGACTTCGAGAGTTCCGTCAGTGCAGCCTTTTAGCAAGCGAAGAGCTCCTTCAATGTCTATCTTCGTTTGCTCAGCTTCCCGGAGCGTTTCCTCGAAGATTGGTGTGAACCTGAACTTTACTGTGAGTTCTTTGAGCGCTTCCTCCGAGAGCATCATCCCCCTTTTCAGCGCGCCAAACCTCTCGGCGATGAATTTCATGTAGTAACCAAAAGGAAAGTGTTTTCTTATCACAGCTCGGAGAAAGCCCGGCGTTCCTTGGTCGAATTTCAAAAGTCGGGCCGCAATGTCCGAAACATCGAACTCACCGGTCGTTAGTTCAATCAGTATCCTGTAACCATCGTTCCACCAATGCCGTATGAGGCCCTCTCTAAGTAGGATCTCCTCAAAGAATTCCCCCAGGGTAAGATTGATCCGGTCTCCGGCTGAAGTGTGCACTATTAGGAATCTATCGAACTTTTCGACCACTAGTCTTTGATCAGTTGGCACGGGTCCCAATGACAGTTGTGATTTTAACTCTGAAATGATGCATGCCCTGGAGCTCCTGTCGGACGGCCAGGACTTTGTCGCCTCTACCACACTTGTTTCGCCCATTTCCGCGAGAGAAGCGGAAATTAGACTCCTCTCCTTTCCCACCCTGGATGCAACGCTCTCTGGTATGGGCATTAGCTCTCCATCCCACCCGGGAACGGCCGCGGTCGGATCATCGAACCTCGTTACGTGGACGTTTTCACCCTCGATAGCTTCGATCTGCCACACCCTCCCCTTGATTATGAAGTGCACCCCGATCTTGGCATGAATCATCATAAACTCCTCGCCGAGGATTCCGATTTTTTGGTTCGTGGCGATGTCGATTACGTTGTATCGCCTCTCGTCTGGAATCATTGAGAGATTCTGAAAGTAATACTCTCGGCATTTTCTCTTTGGAAAGAGATTCCTGCCGGAGGCACCGACAAATCCAAGCTTTTCCATGAATTCAACCACGGAGCGCAATTGATTTTCTGAAAGATTTCTGTAAGGAAAAGCTCGGCTTACCTTTCCCAGCAAGCCCTCCAAGTTCAATTCTCTCTCGACGAGAAGGATTCCTGCAATTTGATGAGCTAGTACGTCGAGCGGAGCATTGTGGATGGTAACAGGCTCCAGTTGCTTCTTTTCAGCTTCTAAAGAAATTACTATTGATTCGAGCGCGTCTTCAGGTGTTACCGCGAGAGTTATCCCTTCTGAGGTCTTCGAGAGTCTGTGACCTGACCTGCCAACTCTCTGGATGAGGGGATTTACCTGACGCGGCGACATGTATTGCACGACCAGATCAACCTCGCCAATGTCGATCCCAAGCTCGAGCGTGGAGGTGCACACGAGCGCCCTGATATTTCCGTTCTTGAAATCTCGCTCTACCTTTTCCCTTTCTTCTCGCGGGAGAGAACCGTGGTGTACGGCTATGCGCAGGCCCATCATCGCAAATCTCGAAGACAGGAGCTCGGCATTCGTCCGGCTATTGACGAAGATAAGCGTCTTTTCGTGGCAGTCAACGAGATCCGCGATTCTGTGCAGGCGGGCCATCGTCTGGGCACTCACATAGAGTTCTCTTGATTTCAGTTCGTCTTCCGTCGTGGGCTCGATGAACTCGACCTTGTAACTGACGCTCTTTGGCAAGGAGCTCGTGTCGATTACCGTGCACCTTCGATTTGTTCCGCAGAGGAAGCTTGCGACATCGAGTTTGTTTGATACGGTCGCGGAGAGCCCAATCCTCTGAAAATCCTTCTTTCGAGTCACTTCGGCTAGACGTTCGAGTGCTATGGAGAGTTGAGAACCGCGTCTGTCCGAGGCCAGTTCGTGAATCTCGTCAATTATTACCCAGCGCAACCCTGCGAGATTAGTCCTCAATCGATCTCCTACGAGAATTGCCTGCAAAGTTTCCGGCGTCGTAATGAGAAAGTCCGGGGGATGGAGAGCCTGCTTCCGCCTGGAGCTCTGAGAAGTGTCTCCGTGCCTCAAGTCAACCGTCAAGCCCAGTCGTTCAGCCCAGCGCGACAGCCTCTCAAGCATGTCCCTATTTAGGGCGCGGAGCGGAGTGATGTAAACCAACTTCGTCCCTTCGGCTAGTGAGCTATCCTTTTTTTCGATCAGGGACTGCAGGATAGGCAGGATTGCTGCTTCCGTCTTACCCGAACCAGTTGGAGAAATCAACAGTACATTTTCTCCGTTAAGTATTGCCGGGAATGCCTTGGACTGAATCCCTGTCTCCTGCTTTAGACCCAGTTCGCTGGTTAGAGCCTGAATCTCGTGGGAAAGAAACCCGAATGGCGATTCGTCTAGTTCGGTCAAGAAGTCAAACAGTGAATCTACACCAGTGAACTCTCGCATATATTACATTAGAGTTGAAAGAACCGAGCTACAGAGCCGCATTATGTGGTTGATTCGCCCCTGAAACCAACCTCGTATACCTGAAAGTATCAATTGCTCCGGGGCCGGTTATATTGCATTTCACTTCTTCATTAGGAGCATTCAAATCTAGAAGCCGCTCAAAGAAAAGAAGAAGCTAGTGGGAGAAATGTCGGCACGATCTGAAACCCGCCGATCGAAGCGATTCCATCGAAATATGAGAGTAGGAAAAATCCTTTCGTTCTATTGAAGGGCCAATTATTTCCAACGAAGTATTCCTCTGGTTGGCATTGCGATACAATTCCTGTGATGTGGATTCATTTCTACAGGATTGATTCCTCTGAGGAGATAAATTTCTGGCTCGGATTTTGATAGTCTTCCTTTCCAATAGGCGCATCACTTTGCCCTTTCACTTCGTTATCATAGTTTCCCAAAGTAACCCATATGTAATGAGTTTAAGTAGTAAAATCCGAGCATCTTTTTCACACAGGCGCTCTTTTTTGATCCGTTCTTCAACTACGTTGAAGATGTGCATTTCTTGTAGCTTTCAGCAATGAAAATGTCAAATTCTTTCTATCATGCGCCAGTGTATCGGCTTCCGAGTGGCCGACGCAGCTACTCTGGTCACATCCTACCGAGCGCATACTCCACTCAGGTTAGAGGCCTGTCCCTCGCAAGGACGGACCCGGATCTTGTTGTCAAGTGTCACATGGAGGACGTTTCGCTCGGACCCTGCTTCTCGGAAAAACTACATGCTCGGCTACCACTTGGGCAGAGATGAGGCCTTGGCCCTTTTTCCGAGGCGCAAAGAAATTATCTTACCTAGAAATCCCGAGTTCAATTCGACGGGGTGTTTTTGAGAAGTACAGCCACAAATCGCTTGATTGCTAGCTCGGGTGTGTTCTTCGTCATAGAGAGAGCCAAGCTCGCTCCGGGAATGGACAGCTTTGCGCTGGAAGACTTCTTGGTCTATGCAGAGAAATGGATGGTAGCCCGGCTCAGATTCGAACTGAGGTCACCGGCTCCAAAGGCCAGTACTCAATGCAATCGGGCTCTTCCACATTCAGTATGCCCTGAAAGCTTGCTTGACCGACGTGCGCTCTTGCGTTCCAGCGCCCTCTGCTTTTCCTTGGGAGCTCTACACCACCGGGCTGCGGTCCATGGGCAGTTGTTTTACTGCGTGTTTACCTTTCTCCCATATTCGTCTTTATAGCAATTTACTTGTCAAATTATTGACGTTGGGTATAACTATTTGAAAAAGGCAAAACATGCCCATTGGTAGTCAGCCAGCTCATGAGTAATGACGCCAGCCCTGAATCTGCGCCAAAGCACAAGACCGGCGGCACTGTTTCAGTCTACGGGCTGAGCTCTGAAGGATACTTCATCTCTGCGAAGCTTGCCTCGAAGGGATATGAGGTCTTCATCATAGACGAGACGCTCGGGACAGCGATGGAACTTCGCCCCGAAATAGCTGGAGATTACCGGGAGTTACGCGCACTTCTGAACGACGAGGTCCTGATGACGATCAAATCGTCGAGAGATTGTATAGCTGATTCGAAGGTCGTGTTCTTTGCGCCAAAGATACGCAGGATCAACGAAGACATCCTATCAGAGGTAAAGTCGAGACTCTCCGAATTAGCGAAGAACCTCAGCGAGGGGTCGCTCCTAATCTTCTGTCTTCCTCTTGGAATCTCCGGGTCAAAGGAAATTATTGACAGGATCGAGCATGCATCTGGTCTGCAGAGCGGAAAGACCTTTTCCTTCTGCTACTCCCCGACCGAGCTCGGAAGGCCGCTTGTGTTTGGGTGCGATTCACCGCTCGCCGACCACGCAGCAATCATCGAGGCTGCGGGTTTCTCTACTGAGGTCCTCGCAGTAGAAAAAGCGGAGCTCATGCACGCCCAGAGGCTGATAGCAAGGTACTCCTCGCTCGCATCTACATTTGAATCAGCAAAACGCCTCACCCAGATGGGACACGACTCCCCGAGGGAGTACAAGCAAATTTTCGCCGACGACCTCAGCGCGTCCATATGCGACCTACGCATCGTTTTCGAGTCGCTTGCTAGCGGTGATCCGCTACTGTACCTTGTCTCGGGCTCGCTAAAGAGTGTCGATGGGTACACGAGGTTTCTCGTTGACAGGATAAGGGAATTTGTCCGGCTCAAGGAGCTCAAGGCGGCTAGGTTGAAGATACTGCTCTTCTCGGACAACGACCAGCTGGAAATGCGTGGAGACAAGATGGGTCTTGCAAATACTATCCTAGAGCGGCTGAGGGACTATTATTCGGACATTGAATACTTGAACATAATGAAGGAAGGCTTTACTCTGCCGATGGGGATGGACAAAACAAACCTCATGATCTTCCTCTCAGGTAGCTGCGAACAGAGGCTTTTGCAACTGTACGAAGAGCAAATATCGATGACGAAGACCCACATTGTCAGGGCGAACCTTCCGGTGGAGTTCATAAGGTAAGAAAGTAGCAGGCCGAAGTGAAAATCAAAAATGGCAAATCAGTCCTTGAGGATTGGTGTTGTTGGAACCGGCGGCTGGGGAAAGAATCACCTCAGAGTCTTTAATGAGATGGAAGTGCTTGCTTGCCTTTGCGATGCCGATCCCTCGAGAACGTCGCAGTGGACGGCAAAGTACGGGTGCAAGGGATACCTCGAAGTCGACAAGATGCTCGAATCGGAAAAATTGGATGCGGTAACAGTCTGCACTCCTACGACCACCCATTTCGAGATCGCGTCGAAGGTACTGAAAAGCGGCGTCAACGTTTTCGTCGAAAAGCCCATGACCGCGTCGTCCTCGGAAGGCGAAAGACTGGTAGAGCTTGCAAAGGACTCGGGCAAGTTCTTGACAGTCGGCTTTATTGAGCGATTCAACTCCGCTGTGAGCGAGGCGAAGACCGCAATCAAGAGCAGAGCTTTAGGCGATCCGCTACTTCTCGAGTTTCATAGAGAGAACAAGTGGGCGGGAAGAATCACCGACGTCGGGATTGTCGCGGACACGAGCGTGCACGACATAGATACTGCAAGGTGGTTGTTCGATGAAGAGCCGCGGGTAGTCTTTGCCAGAGTAGGCAACGTGCTGAGCGAAATTAGAGAGGATTTCGCAGCAATCACACTTGGATTTGAGGGAAAGAAGACAGCATTTCTGGTTTCAAACTGGGTAACACCGAAGCGGCTCAGGCAGCTTTCTATAGTCTGCACTCAGGGGGTGATAACACTGGACTTTATCACACAGGAGATCAGGTTTGACGACGCCAAGGGGACGGTGATACCAAGAAGGGATTTCAAGGAACCGCTCCTTGCTGAGATGGAGGCCTTCACGGATGCGCTGAGAAACGGAAGGCCGCCGCTGGTGAAGCCAAAAGACGGCCTGAACAACACAATTATAGCTGAAGCGGCTATCGCCAGCAGCTCAACCGGAACGCCGATCTACCTGAAGCTCTAGATTCTGCGGGTCTGGTCAAAGTATATATTTGGGATTACTCCCAGATATGTGTTCAGAATTTCCGAAAAGCACCCAGAAAAAAAGGAACTAATTCACCATATGCCGCTGCTACCCTCCGAGAGTCCAAGAATCCAAGAGGGCGAAAAGGAGCACATTGATCTTGGCTCCGAGCTCGACCTCCCTAGCCAGAATGATTTGATAATCCTAGAGGCGATTGGGGGCGATAGCGATGCCCAGAACATTTCCTTCCAGGGAATAAAGAGGAAGCTCGGGCTTCATCAGGAGACGCTCTCTAGGGCACTTCACAGACTCCAGCGAGACGGCTTCATAGAGAGACTAGATCACCAAGGCTACAGAATAAGCAACAAGGGCCGCCTTGTCATACTGGGCGATAGAAATCCTTCGACAACGCTGCACGTCCGGGGTGACGAGCAGCAGCACTATCCCGTATCTATCTTGACGGCCAGGCTACCTGAAGATGCAAACGCGCAGGACATCGTCAGCAGCCTGAGTTACAGATGGTTCGGAAACCTCAGGTGGCTCGGGTTCGGCGAATCAAATGGCGCAATGACCATGAGCTGGATCACGAATGAAAGTGACCTTAAACTCACGGTGAAGATAAAAGACGATTCACTCACCATAGAATCCTACGCCGAGAGCCCGGACTCTTTTTCGCAGGCGGTCAGGTCCGCTTACGATCTCTTTGATCACGTGACGAGAGCTTTCAGGGGAGACCTCGCAAAGACTCACCTGAATTCCGCCAAGGCTTATGCCCGAGCTGCATGAGCCACAGTCAACGTAACTAGAGCTCGTTGCGAGTCACACCCTCATTCTTTCCGGAGTGACTCGATTCTGCTCCTAGTTAGTCAATAACTAATGTGCGATTCCTATACTTCTGTCACTGTATTCAAAAAGAGAAATGAATGGTGACACAATAGTTGACTACAATAGTTGGAATAAGCTGCATGGACGGCGTGGTGCTCTCGTCCGACAGGAGGGCGAGCAAGGGTTTTTTCATAGGCTCAAAGATCACGCAAAAGATACTACAGATAGACGACACAATCGGCGTTGCGATCGCGGGGCAGGTCTCTGACGCAGAGTATCTGGTGAACGCGGTCCGGGCTGAGAGGAAGCTTGTGACTCTTCAGCGAGGCTACCCCCTGACGGTGAAGGAGACCGCCAAACTCATCGCGAACATTGCCTACAACGGCATGAAGAACTACCAGCCGTATCTAGCTGAGTTTATCGTGGCAGGCGTTGACCTGACAGGCCCCCACGTACTCATTTCAGATATGAGCGGCGCCGTCTCTGCAGAGAACTTTGTTTCGACGGGCTCCGGGAGTCCGATAGCCTACGGCGTGCTCGAGAGCACATACAAAGAGGGCCTCAGCCTAGAGGAGGGAAAGGAAGTTGCTTCCTCTGCGGTTAGGGCAGCGATGGAAAGAGATCCAGGATCAGGTAATGGTATAGATGTGGTAACAATTCCCACGTCGGCGCTGCAGTTGTCGGTGGCTGCCAGGACCAACTAACTTGAAGAGAGGTGAAAACAAAGAAAATGGAATCTCCACAGCAGCAGACACAGCAGCAGCTCAGCGGTAGAGCTCCGTACTTCTACGGGCCTGAGGGAACGCTCGTCCAGGTTGATTTCGCCCTTGAGGCTGTAAATCGCGGCTCGACAACCGTTGGGATAAAGACGCAGGAGCACGCGGTGCTGGCAAGCCAGCTCAAACCGACGAGGCCCTTGATTGATCCTTCGGAAAAGGTGTTCCAGATTGACGACCACCTTGGCGCGACAGGCGCAGGATACATCGGCGACGTGCTGAAACTCGTCCAGGAGCTGAGGGTCGAAGCCCAAAGGCACAACCTGACCTTCGGCTCTCCCATAGACGTGAAGACGTCAGCCGAGGGCCTGAGTTCCTACCTGCACCAGTACACCATATACGCGGTGAGGCCTCTCGGAGCGTCAGTGATAATGACGGGAATCGACCCCACCGGTCTCCAGCTCTACCAGGTGGATCCTTCCGGGACTTTCTTCCGGGGCTCTGCCTTCGCGATAGGTCACAGCTCTGATCAGGCGATTGAGCTGATACAGAGGAAATATGATCCAAGAATGTCGCTTGAGGGACTGACCGCTCTCGCAACGGAGGCAATCCGGAGCGCGACAAATGAACAGGATTCGCCGATCGAGATGGGAATAGTCTCAAAGGCGACGTCCAAGTTCGTGAAGGCAGCTCCTGTCCTCGCCTCCTGAAAACGAGAGAGAAAAGAAGCACTAGTCGGGGGACTCTGACAGGCTATTTTTTGCCTGTCAGATCCTAATTTCCATTTTTTCGATCCAAAGATTTGGTCTGGAGCCGAAAATTCTACGTTACAGAGATTCGAATCTAGGCATGTGCTCGTCGTAACGCTGGAACTTTGAATACGGGATGCGCCCTACGTTTATGGTGTCGCGTTGTCCCACTTTATGATATTCAAACCTTCATCCTTTCTTCTATTCGAGGTCATCCAATTGAGTTCCTGACACTTTTCGTGAAGTCTTGTACAACCTAGTCTAAACCACTTACTTGTTTCGGCATACTGTGTGCCCTAGTCATTTTGAAATGTGTTCTTCCGGCTTATGAGAGGACAGCGAGTTTTCGAGAAATTTGTCAAGTATCTGAGGCCGCAGCATGCGGAAATACGGATGCTTCGAAAATAACGTGGCCGCTAAAAATCGAATTTTACAACTGAATGCACTCTGCATTGGTTCTAGAATTTGGCTTTTTCCTTTTCTGCACCTACATAATCTGCGATAATAACCTGCGATTTTTCTCTCTGCCTTATTGTTGCCGGAGAGACCACGTGTGCACATTCCATTCCGCAACGTGTGCACTTGAAGGTAGCAATGATTCCGAACTCGTTAGTTTCGTGGTAAGCCATTCGAAAATCGTGCGAACGAAGAGATCGGTTGAGCTCGAAGAAATTTCTCGTGTCGACTTGACGCGGGTTCACGCATGTAGAATATGTAGGCAAATTTCTGCGGAGGTCATAGCATGCAAGAACATTACTATAAAGAGATTATCCAAAACTACGTTGCCACTGCCAGCACTGTTCAATTTTCAGTAATCGCGTTTCAATTTTGCGCTTGGAGTTCTTCGCTTATCAAAAGTGGTCTAATTCTCTAAAGAGCGAAGACTATGACCCCTCGCCAGTTTTTCCACATCTCGAAGATATACGGATGGTAGTAGAGAAGGTTAGCGCCGTGAGCGAAATCAAACGCGGACACAAATGAGATGAGCACCGTATGAAACAACCTTATGCGTGATCTCTTTTGAACAATCCACACTACCAGACTCAATATAACGAGCATGCCATACACCTGCAACATGAAAACTATCCTATTGGAAAGTAGGTAGTATACCGGACTTCCCCCCTTTGCAAGACCATGACTTACAGCGTATGCCGTCGGCCCGAAAGCTCCGGTGTGACGGAGAACCTCGAAGCTGACGAGGCTAAGGAAGGCCCTCGGATGCCTCTTCGGCATCTTTAGTATCAAAAGCCTTGTTCGGCTGTGGTCTGCCTTTCTGCTTTTGCATGCTGTTATTCCATCGCCCACTTCGACCACGAATCCGCAAAAGAACGAAGCTAACGACAAATCTTTGGTTTGCCTGCGAAATAACCAAACGCACAATATACTACCGAAGAAAGTGGAAGAGGATAACCCTCTATTTTTATCGCTACAGGCTTGCACCGTACCATATAGCACTCGAATCGAGACCCCGCCGTCGCATTCGGGGAAGAGAAAGAAGAAAAGGTTGAGGGACTTCCTGTCTTTCATCAGAGTCTTACGAAGATTTTGGATTGGCAAATCGCACGATGTATTTCTTAGAGAGAGTTTTCGATAATCAGCGCCGCTCTTATTGTGCTTCTTGTTCCCAAGCTCGTGGGCTCCCCCTTGGAGGAGAAAGTTGGACGAAGACTCGGCAAAGGAGATAAATGAAAAGTGAAGAAAGCCTAAAGGGGTCGGAGGGCGGTATTGTAAAGTCCCGGTTTGAACTCTTCTCCATGAGGAAATCAGGGTCGATTGAGCACCGTCACCAATTCTTCAGGGGAATGCTCGCAGGCACGGTAATAGTGATCATCAAGTTCATCTTCTACTTGCCCGTTGACGTAGCAAACGTATTCTATGGAGCCTCCCTTCTCGTCACGCTGATTATTACAGTAGGCGAGCTCTTGGAATCGAGATACTTTGTATTGGAAGCAAGAGTCCTCGATTTTTTATTCGGGTTTCTGTTTCCGCTCGACTGCTATGCTGTATTGATTTTACTTGGAGTGCATTTGACAAATTGAAAAGTAAGTAAGAATCTCTCGGAGAAATAGCATTTCTAGAAGGCCAAGTTCCAGCCAACGATCTAATTTGACCTTACCTTCCTGGTCGATAAAAAAGATCATAATGTGCGAAATTTGAATGACTCCGAGGATAGTTCATCCTGGATGCCTTTTATCTGGATCATTTCACTTTAACAACAAAATCTTCCTATGTCTTTCTGGTTTTAGGACAGAAACAGATAAGACGGAGCTTTGGAATTTTGACACCGTAAGGAATCAAAATGCCCAAGTATGTATTAATCTCAAACCATCCGCCTGAGAGCTGTCCTTCAGCGCACTCGAAGCTAAGAGAAAGAGGAGAAAAGCTGGGATCTGACATTCCAACGCTTATGCAAAGGCACGGAATAAAGCCCGAAGTTGTAGTCCACTTGGACCCAGGCCATAAGGTGCTCTGGGTGCTTGAAGCCCCCTCGTCAGAAGCCGTCAGGGACATGGTCTATGACGGAGCCCTGCAGCAGTGGAACGACTTTGAGTTCTACATGGCCAGCTCTATGGATTGGATTATGGACAGAATAAGAACCCAGACCCCTGTGTGGTAGCCTAAGCTTTCGGCTCCACTTTCCTCACTTTTTTCATATACTGGGCCAATATCCCTTCTCCTCAACTCGAGCACTATTTGTGAACAATACATGCTAGTCTTAGGGCAACTACTTTCGCTCCGAACCCCATGATTGCTTACATCTGTGGCGAGAGGAAAATTGGGGTGTTGCAAACCCACCCCGCCATGCTCAAGGAAGATGAAGAGTATCTCTTTGTATCTGTTTTTGACGTGAAAAGAAGACCTGGCATGGTTTCAGGGTCGATCTGCTATCAATTTGGGAATGTTCTTGGAAATTGGATATTAGCCGTCGGAGACCCCCGGATTTTATCCTTCGGGGGCTGACAAGGAAAGCGACATGGAATTCGGAAACAGTTCACCGACGGGAGCAGGGAGTCCCAGTCTTCGCAAGTTCCCCAGCAAGCGAGCATTGATCATCATTGCCGTAGCAGCTGTCTTTGCGGTGGGAGTGTTTCTCTCGTACGGTTTTGCGTCATTCGCCGGGACGCCCACGACGAGCACTGCGACGACAGGCACGGCAAGTACCAGCAGCAGCGGGTCAGCAAGTGGATCACCGCATCACTGTCCAAGGATGAAGGGCTTGACGGGAACTTCCTGCAGCCCGACGACCGGATAACCCGTACATGTAAACAGAAAGCGGAAGCGAGCTAACATCTTAATCTCGACTACGTTTGCCCGCAAATGTGTCCGCTCCCGGCTGAACGGGAAACTTCAAGCCCGCTGAGCGGCGGCCTCGTGTGAGGCCTCTAAGCTGCCTTTCTTGCCTATTTTCCGGGTCGTAGAGATCTTAACGTTTTACTGTAATCGTTCTTTAGAGAGCTTCAACACCAGTTCTATTTCCGTTAAACGCTTGAATTTATTCAAGGCTGAGATATAGGAATACGGTGTACGCAACTATGGTGAATACATCCGACACCGGTGATGAAAATGTCACCGCCTTGAGGGCGGTGTTATCAACAAACGCGTGTAGTAGTGGATACTGCGTAAGATTTTGCAAGAGCAAGGCGAATAGGACGATGATAAGCCCGAGGATAAAGTTCGCCTTTGTCGCCACGTATGTCCTACCGTATAGAACTAGCAGCGCCACCAGCAGTGCAATGCTGATCGTGGACAGTATGATATGAAATTCCAGGAACTCAAATCTTCCGAGCAGGAAGGCTCCTCTTAATGAAGTCTGAGATCCTACAATTATGACTAGCGGACTTGTGTAAAAGAGGTAAAGGTAGGTGGCAATACCAATAACCGCCCCAAGCAGGAGTACGAAAGGCACCCATAGCTTGCTAGCATGTTTCCTAGTTTTCTTCTCGTCGTCGCCATTGACTTGCCCGGCCTTTTTATCTTCGCTCAAAGAGATATGTCCTCAGCTGCTCCCTGGAATTCTTTCCTATTTTTCCCCTAATTCCCGCTTTTCTTCAGGATCTCTTCGAGCTTTGCCCAGCTTGCCTCCATCGTCTCGGAGATGAAATACAACTTGCCATACTTCTCTCCCTCCGTAAGGACAATTCTGTTCTTCTCGAGTACACCGAGATGATGACGTATGGTCGTGTAATCCATCTGCAACAGCTGTGACAGTTGCTGCGCATTTCTTGGTTGTTCTCTTATCGCCCTCAGGACTTGAACCCTCGTCCTCGCCCCGGTGCTTCCAACAAAGAGCCACCAAAGTAGGCGCTCGAATGCATCCATGAATTAGATGCTCGACTTAGTCGTTGAGCAATAACAACATTGCGGGCTCTAGAGTTGCACGAAGCGAACGAGCTCAGGTTGTCAATAATGGTGCGGCGGAAGAAAATCGGCTCGGCAGGCACCGGAAAACAATTCGCTGTCGAACGGAGAAAGATGGTCTCCGACTTTTTTTTCTCTCTACTCCCCTTTCCCCTTTCAACTTCTTTTTTCAATCGTTCATTCACTTTTTTTCCTTCCCCATTATTATCCTCTTTCCGAAAAGATTCCCAAATTACTCCCTAGACTTTCTCTACTTTTCTGCCTCTCTCGTTTCTACTTCACCTTCGTATTGCGGCGTTCAACGAGGCGGATTGTTAAGCGGGATCTCGGCGAGTAGTTTATCTATTGGAAAACAAATTATTCTACCTCAAATCCGAGAACTCCTGAAGGCAATCACCCTTGAGAGAAATTAGTGACCATCCAAAAGCTGTCTTGGCAATAGTAATCGTTATCTTCTTTGTGACGCTTGCACTTTCTCTTTATCTGCCGTCATACTATGGAACGGTGGAAACAAATTCCGCACCTGGGGCAGGTACGACGGTTGTTGTTTACTGGCACGGTTTGTACTACCACTTCTCTACAAACGCTGTATCCTCGGGAAATTCAACCGGTCTGTTCTACAAACCCATCCCGTGTGTCCATCGCACTTAGCCTAGAGTCGTCTCCCCAATTTCTCGAATAGAATTTCTATTGAAACAAAAGGAAAGTGGAAGTAAGAAAGTCGGGAAGAACCGCGAACGAATTAGAAAACGCGACTTCGTGGGATACGCTAATCGGAAGTTTAACTTCAGCTGGCCGGACGGGAAGCGGCTCGCGCTTTCAATCGTCGTCAACTATGAAGAAGGATCAGAGCATTCTTATCCTGTTGACACAACAGTCGAAGGGTTGGGAGAGTTCCTACCTGTCGATATCCCAATTCGTGACGTTGGAAACGAAAGCAGCTACGAATACGGCCCAAGAGTTGCCATTTGGAGAATCCTAGACACTCTGAAGCGATACAACGTTAAAGCGACTTTCTTCGCTACAGCAACTGCCCTACAATTTAACGAGCTCGCTGCCAAGGCAATCGTTGAGCTGGGACACGAAATTTGCGATCATGGTCTTCGATGGACAGAACATTTCAGGCTCACTCGCGAGCAGGAAAAGAGAGCGATAAGAAGATCTGTCGAGATTATCAACCGGATAATCGGCAAAAAGCCGGTTGGATTTTACGCTAGAGAACCGAGCCAGTTCACGCTGGGCATACTGCAGAGCATGAAGAACTTTCTCTATGACTCAGACGAATACAACGATGATCTTCCTTACAGATATGGGGGTAAGGATGGTATCCTGATATTACCTTACTCTCCTGATGTGAACGACTTACATTTTCAATCACCGATGCACAGGTTCTCTAACTCCCATGATTTCCTTGTTTATTTGAAAGACACTTTCGACGTATTAAGAGCGGAATCACAAGTAACGCCGAAGATGATGTCTGTTGGCTTGCACTGCAGAGTTATCGGGAGACCGGGACGCATTGTGGCACTGACAAGATTCCTCGAATACGTAGGCGAACATAAGAAGGATGTCTGGGTGGCTACTAGGGAAGAAATCGCAAGGTACTGGATCAATCATGTCGAAGGAAACCTCAACTGATTGCGGCGCTAGCAAGCAAAAAATCAACTTTTCCGAATACTCCAAATTTCTTTTTGGTCTGAGCCTTTCAATGGAGGAGCTGGCTCTGAAGTGAAGTACCTTGTTCTCTTGCCCAGTCTCAGGTAAAGTAGCTCTCTTCTACGCACTAGTAGAATCTTTGTGATAGGGCCTCCCAAAAGCCGCGGCGATTCAGTGAAATCAAATAAGCATTAGAGCACTCGGGTAGACTAGGAGTGCCAGGCCCGAGATGAACAGAGCAAGCGCAATCACTCGTGTAAACCAGACTGATCCTCTTACGAGAACTTTCTCCAGCGCAATGACTCCTGCGAGTATCGCCATCACCGGGATGCTCATCGCGCCGACGATGAGCATAATGAGCATGTACGCCCAGCAACAACCGACGCAGTACGCGCCGTGAATCGTTCCCATCCTGAAGCTGCCCGCGAGCCCCTTGTGCGAGTTTACTGCGAAGAATGTGATAGGAGAAATGCATTGTGAAAGCATCTTTGTCTTCAGGGGCGAGATTTGAAACAATGCGGCTGCAAGCATGACCATCGAGGGGGCAAACACTGACAGGGCTGAAAGTTCGGGGACTTCCATCGCGGCGCTCACTGCCGCGTACACAAGGAGATAAGAACCGAGGCCCAGAGCGGCGTATGCACAAAGATAGCCCAAGAGTAGAAGTGGCGTACCCATCAGTCTCAAACGTGCGGGGCGGGGGTCAATGCGAGTTACAATTTTGCTGTAAAATAGTGTAATTGGCAATATCGCTGGGAACATCATCGCTATCATTCCGACGCTCCACACGAACAGGAAGAAAGCTAATGCGACGAAAGAGAAGGAGCCGCCTCCGATTATACCCTGTATCCCAGACATTGACATCGAGGCTTCCCCTGCCATCATGCTCATTGTTGGCATGAGGTAGTAGGAAGCTATCCACGCAAGAGTCGCAGCTCCGAAGATGCACGCTGATAGAACAACCGCGGTCCGGTCTCTTACGAAGATCGGTTCTTTGGAACCGAGATCGCTCGATTGGAAAGGCAAGTCCGACTACGGTCCTCCTTCTCAAACTGCAATTGGCAGTGTCTATCTCAAACTAAGGTCCTTTGAAGTTGAGATTCTCCGCGAAGAAAGCATTCTTCCCCGAATCATCGAAGGTGATGCTCGGAGTAACGATTCTCATCTTGCTCGTCTTGCAAGCCTGAGCCTCCTGCCAAATGAACCCCTTTGGAAGTACAATTCTGGTGTCGCCTTCCACTCCTGTTACAGGGTTCCTGAAGGGTTCGATTTCCACGTTCAAAATCTCCGGCACTGAAAATGAACTCTTCTTACCGTCGACCTTGGCGATGATGTCCACAAACTGTGGCTCGAGGAAATACTTCGTTGCTCTGGCAAAGATCGCAAAGTGGCCGTTCCCCTTCGCCCTGCCATACCATATCTTCTCTATAGCTTCTCTCTGAACTTAGCTTGCGTGTTTTGAAACGAAGATCTGTTGGGTACCGTCGCCCTCGTGAATGGCTCTCGGCTATAGTCCTGCAAACACTACATCGAGCCCATCCAGCTTAGTCTCTCCGTACGTACTCCCCTCTTTCAGTCTGTAGAAGACCAAGGCTCGGCAGAAGCCGTAGGTCGGAAACCCGTTAAAGTTGCAGGGACAGCCAAAATCGCAGTTACAAGTCTCGACGTAATCTAGCGTCAGCTGCCAATTCGGAATTACGTTGCTTGCGTTCTCTACCTGAACAGTCTTTGACAATTTGTTGACGGATACCTCAAATTTTCGAGTTGGTCAGATTTATCGTGCTTTGATTTAAGCGCTTGGATATGCCCTAGAAATTTCGGATGCGCAGCTATTGAATCCCCTGTCTCGAATCATGAATGCGTTACTAAGCATTTCCCCTTTTGGAACATTTAGTTAGGTGAGCGAGATTCTTAGTTCGAGAATGAAATTCCTTTGCATAATGCTATAACACTAAGGCAGACTGCTTTAACTGACATTTGGTCCTTGAAAGGTCCAGATCGGTTATGGCGAAATGAGGCAACTTGGATAAATTTGTCGAGGTTGCCGCAGCTGTTAACTACTAGGGATGGGTCGTAACGGAATCCATACTAATCGTGCATAGGTAGATTTGCTAATCTGCTTTCGCTTCTCTTTTCTGGCTTTCAAGAAATCTTCTTCTTGGCATTATGATCTGCACATTGTTGCTACTCTCCCTGGAATCTATCCCCGACCGTTCAGCTGTGGAACGCAAACACCTCTGAATTAGGCAATGGCATCAAAGCTTCCAAATTTGCCTTATCCCACTCTTTTTGTTTCTTGCTTGAGAGCATAAATTGCTCGCGTTAGTCAAAGGCGTCATGATAGTTCCTCATACGTGGTGATGTGTTCAAACCATAGACAACGGTATTGTACTACAGTCTCAGAAGTGCTAAACGTTCGGCCGCGTGTTCCGGCCTCCGAAAAGGACAGAAGATATGACAGGTAGCAGAGAGAGACAGTAAGCGAGGCCTAGCCTCGGCAAGTGAAGAGACTAGAGAAAGAGTTGCCCACGTAGGTGGAGAGGCCGTCTCTCAAGACCGGGAGCATATGAGCGAGATTGGAAGGAAGGGCGGCGAGGAGAGGGCAAAGGATAAGGAGAGTTTAAGGGAAGCGGGAAGGAAAGGCGGAGAGCACTAGAAATTTCCCGAGACATTCAATCGGTGAAGGCTGAGCCACGTTCTAAGGGCTAGCCTTGACAGGTGAGAATACGAAGTAACTTGTGAGAGAGTTCTCTTGAAGACGTACTCATTGCCATACAACAACTTTGGGCTCTCCTAAAAATTTATCCTTTCACGAGCTCCCACGCAATTTCTTACTTCAATACCATAATGTGAGTGCTCTGCACGTGTGTTTCAAGAATTGGTCAGCTTAGCAACTCGCTGTATTGACATCTTTTTGTTAAGAGCTCCTCCAGAATCCAACAAGAAACACTGCACATTCCTATTATCTTGGAGTAGTCAATATGAAAATTGATGACGATCCTGCGTGATGAGAAGTTAAGAAAAGGAGAGCTTGTGTGATTGTGACGCATACGTAAAGAGAACTCGCAAAAAAGTTCCGAGGTTGGGAGATGTATCTCGCGTCAGAGACGCTCTCGCAATGCTCGTGGTTTTGTTGCCTATGGCTTCTCCCGTGGGTGAGCCAGAACCACTTGTTGAGGAACTTGGAGATAGATAAACGGCACAGGTGAGAGCTTGATGTGTCTCAGAGCTCTTTTGCTCTCTTATGAGACACATAGTAGTTTGAAAGAGCGGAGGAGCAAAGCTGCGTGTTACTCTTTGGACCGCGTCATTCTCCCCCAATGGTTAATGCCGTCTTTACTGTTTCCTCCCCTACCCCTTCTAGATTGTCCGCTTGTTCAAGGACACTTGAGGACTGGGATTTTTCATTCTTCGCTCGCAAATAGCTCCTTCAATTTTTTCCGGGTATCCTTTCCTCTTCATTCCTACCAGGTCTGAGAATTTCGGCCTGAAGCACATAATGCAGTCCGATTACAAATTGTTACACCTTGTTGCGAACGATTCTGCAACTTTTTCTGAATACAATTTTCTGTAAGGAACAAGTGGTTAGACTTTCGAATTTTGAATTTAGAGCGTCTCCGATACGTCAAAGCTAGTTGCGAAGAATGGGAAGTGCAACCCCATGAGTGCCATGAGCTTTCTCGGCAAATTTACAAAGCATGAAAAAATTCTCGGGCGCAGCCAGGCCAAACAAATCCCAGATCTCTATGAGCATTGCCGTCCGATCCATAGTAGATTCTTGCGAAGGGGCGTCGATATGAAAAAGCGCTCATGCAGAATGAAAAGAAGAGCGTTTGCACTTTCTGAAGCGATCAATTTGGCTTTTTGGAATACGATGGATTCCTCCCGCTTCTTCTTTGAGAGTATACTAATTACCGGTGGCCGAGAAATTCGATGGGATTCGGGCGTCGAAAGCAGCCCAATCGGTTTGAGGCTCATACTTCTATCACAATTGCGTGTGAAGTGTGTCAGTAGAGATGCATAAATCTCCAACGCGTGCTGCTCTCTGAAGCCAATGGTATCGCGACAACAAGGGATCAATAAGGCACGCAAGAAGGTAACCCGAGCGTTCAAAATCGACGATAATCTAGACAGGACCATAGCTGGTCAGGCGGAGAAGACAGGTATCACTCCAAGCAGCCTCGTGAGCCAGATTCTCCGCAGATACGTAGAATGGGGCCAATTTACGGGCGTCGGTACTAATTTTGTGACAATAGACAAGGAGGTATTCGCTGCTTTCCTCGATGAGTTAAGCGAGGACAGGATCGTTGAAATTGCCAGAAGCTCTGCACTAGTCTCAACCCACAACTTTCTCAAGTTCAGGTATCAAAGAATCAATTTTGACACAATCAGAGATTTTCTCGGGTCGCTTTCGGCCCACTCGAACGTGGGCGAGGTACGCATAATGGAGGACGAAGATACGGAACACAGTGGCAGGTATGAGATTAACGCGAGGCACTCACTTGGGATGAAGTGGTCGATCTTTCTATCAGAGTATATTTCTGGAATACTCTCTTCGTTCTTGGAGATGCAGACCACAACAGAGGAACTTTCGCCGCTCGGATGCTCGGTAATCGCAGTTAGAGCGTAACCTATTCCTGTATGAAGAGAAATGAGTACGACTCTTCCCTAACCGTCGAAAGACTGCCCAGTCAACTGGGGCGAGAATGGCCGACGAGCTACTTCTGGGAGGAGGAGGCTCGTGCATCCCTAACTCTAGCTTGAACTTCCTAGACGTACTTTTCGAAGTCCTCCGGGTGGCCCATGCGGATTACGGGCTGAGTGGAGAGGGGGACGGAGAGTTGGGAGTATAGGGACTTTATGATTCTCGTCTCGACGACTATCGAGCCGTACCCCAGGCTCTTCTCCAGTGCCTCAAAGAGGAGTTTGGGGTCACTGTAGGTGTCGACGGGAGCAATCCTGTACTTCCTTGCGAGGTAGTTTGCGACGACGTTTCCGATGTGCCTGCCGAGCGCGGAAAAGCCGTAGTTTAGTGCTTCCGCATACACCTGCCTAAAGTCGTCTAAAGCAGAAACACCACTAATCGGGAGATGGACCGCAGACATTCTTTAGAGGTTTTCGAGGTAATCCTAAGCTAGACTAGATTTGCTTTCAGCGTCGCGAAGAGTGGTCAACGACTCTGCTTTTGCAATTGGAGGAGAGAAATGGCCCTCTTCTTCTTATCCTGTCTTCTTCTTGCTCATCTTCCTGTCGAATTCGGCTCTCCTCTGAGTCCTGGCTTCCTGCTCCTGTCTTGCGATCGCCCTTTCGGAGGCCTCGAACTCCTCAGTGGCCCTTCTGGCGGAGCCAGAGAGCACCCCGACATAGCCTGCAAAACTCCCTTCCATGACTACGCCCCCTGTACCTATTCGGAATTTCTTTATGGCATTATCGTGCCTCGTACCTCGCATCTTGAGTAAGATCATCGACCGATCCATCTTACCCTCAACCTCCACGTATCGCATCAGGATTATACTGTCCATGACGGTTGAAAGGCCCATGCCCGTGATTGACGTCCCAGCGATCTCACTCGACGTTAGGGTGATCAGCGTGGTGGCACCGTGCGACTTGACAATTTGAGTTAGTTTCTTAAGCAGCTGATAGAACTCGTCGTCGCTGCAAATTGCCTGTAATCCGGTAACATCGTCGAAGACGACTGTCTTCGCCTGAGTCTCCGAAAGCAGTCGCTCCACCTCCAAGACATGTGCTTCAATTGACTTCGTCTCAGGGAGAATACCCACTATTGTGACCAGCCCCCGATTGGCTAAATCTGGCAACCCTGTCATCCCGAGCACTTTTGCGATGACTTTGAGCTGATCGGTTGATTCTCCGTAGGAGATGAAGAGTCCCCGCTCGCCATCGATGTTTGCTCCATTGAATATGCACTCTAGAGCGAAGGTGGTCTTGCCAGTGCCCGCCGCCCCAACCAGAGTGGTTACGCTCCTCTCGAGGAAACCTCCTTCGATGAGTTCGTCAAAGCCGGGAATGTGAGTTGTAATTCTATTGCTTCCGAGACCACCCACAACGGCTGGCTTGATTGCCTGAAACACAGTCAAACCATTCTCTTGCGTGATTTCGTAAGTGCTTGTATCCAGATCGATCTGGGTCCCTCTCATCTTCTTTATGTTGATGGTGCGAAGCGGTCCCCCCTTGTGGTTGACCATGTCAAGGACTATGATGCCATCCGCGACAAACTCCTCTATGCCCAATCCAATCTTGTCCGTTCCATACGGCATTTCGACCAAGAGCAGCGTCGTGCATCCTTCTTCGCGGACAAGCCTGCCCAGAATGGCATGGAGTGCGATCCTGGCGTCGATCATCCTCTCGAAAGCCTGTGCGATTGCGGTGAACGAATCTATAACGAGCCTCTTTGCCCCCATCGAGGAAACCTGGTCGACAACAAGGTCTAGCGCATCAGAAACAGCCTCGCCCGTCACCGTGGTGAGGTCGACGAACCGGAACGTTTCCTCGTCAATTAGCCTCTGGAAATCAAGACCAAACTTTCGCATGTTCGAGAGAAATTGGGGCAACGTCTCTGCGAATGAAATGTAAATCGACGGCTCGCCGTTGATAGCTCCCTCGTAAAGGAATCTAGCAGCAAGCAAAGTCTTTCCAGTCCCTGGTCTACCCGCCAAAATTACCAAGCTTCGAGCAGGGAGGCCTCCATGAATCAGACTATCAAGGCCGGCAACTCCAGTGGGTACTCGTATATCATGCGTCCCGCTTTGCTCGTATTGCTTTTCCCCCGCGTTGGAGCTTTCTCGCAGCATTCTATATCATGTGCCCGAAGACCGTATGGCGCTATTAAGAAGATGGTTTACGAGGTAAACCCATTCAGTTCTTGAAAACCTGGCCGACCAGAGTAAACTTTGCAAGCCATCGGCTTATCTCTGTTTCTAGTCTCGCTACTATAAGAAGTCAAATTGGGATCGAAAGAGTCTCCCATGATCGTAGATTCGGCATCATCCTTTCTCAAGTCAAATCAAGAAGTAGATAACCTAAGTGATAGAGTTGTTCTTACAAAGTGCAAGGCACTCAACGATCCATCTCACTTCTCGGAGGATGACGGCTACTGTGCATCTGAGCGATCGGCGTCTAAGAGAAACACCGTGCCGGATCGAAAGGAAAACAACAAAGAGATCGCGTTGAAGGTCAGAGAGCGCGAACTCAAAGTAGTCATCATCGACGACGAAGATATCTTGTTAAGGCTCTACACGGCCGTGCTTGCTAAAGCGGGATGTTCGGTCTTGAAGACGTTTACAGACGGCAAGCAGGCCGTATCTTACTTTGCTAACAATTCAGTAACCTGGCCGGATATCGCCCTAATTGACTATAGGATGCCAACTCTGAATGGGGTTGAAACGGCGAAAGCGCTCAAGTCCCTGAACCCTAAGATTCAAACTGTGCTAGTATCAGCTTTCGAGCTGGCGCCGGACGCGATCTCCTACTTTGACAGAGCAATCCAAAAGCCCTTCTCGATCAGCCAGTTACTAGAGATAATAAGAAGCCTCTCGCGTCAATCACAAATACAATCCCAACGACTCGGCAACACCGAAGGGGGCATTAAATGGAACAATGAGGAAAATTAAGCTAAGATGAAGCCAGAGTATCCATGGCAAGTGAGCAGATTCAATTGGTGGCTATTAAGGAGCTAATTTCGCCACTTTGAAAGATAGCTTTGCATCACTTTCTCAAAGATGCGCTGCCCTAACTCTTCGTCACGGCTGCAAGTGTAGACATAGCTTCTGGCAGATTCCTTTACGATCATTCCTTTTCCCGTCATTAAGAATGGCTCTATGAGACCAAGACAGAGAAAACGTAGTCGGAAAGCTTTCTGTTGGTGTTCATCATGCGCCCTAATTTGTCTAGAGGCCTCCTACCTATCACATTGAATAGTCGCCTTTCTCAATATTACCTCTTCACTACCTTAACAAGCCATTGGCCCTGCGTGTACCTTCGAAGGTGAAGGAAAAGAAAAGATGTCAGCAGAAAAAGAAGAAGGAAAAGCACGCAAGGAGTACGGAAAAGCCGAGGAAAAAATTGGAAAGGACTTGGACAATCCTGATATGAAGATCCAAGGAAAGGCTGACAAGGAGTACGGGAAAGCCGAGGAAAAAGTCGGGAAGAAGATGGAAAAGGAAGAAGAAGAAGACAGTAACTTCTAAAGCAAGACAACTTTCCAGACGAGCAGGAACACGGTCCTTTTCAAGTCGATCTATTGGGCTGAAACAGCATCGACACTAGTGATGTCGGACTAGTCCAGAAATCGACCGACCTATTCGTGGCCTGCTCCCTACTAATTTTTCTTTGATTCCTGATTCTTTGGCACTCACGAAGACGCCGACAATCGTCTATGCTCGAAGATTCCTTCAAATTTCCTCTTTTCTGTTTTCACACAACAAATTCTGCAAGGAGAAGTGCAGGAAAAAAGCATGATTGTGGACGATGATCGCGAGCTAGTGGAAGGCGGAGAAGAAGCACTCGGAATTTCCTTTGAGTTTGTACAGGTGCAGAGTTGTGCAAATATTCTGATAGATTCCGAAGGTCCTCGAGGCCAATCTGCTACTAACCGCGCAAGTAGCTTTCGCTTAACCTCAAGGAGTTTTGATTCACAATCGGAAATCCTTTTCTTATACCCTTCTTTACCAAAAGTTCAATCTTTTCATGAAAAGGAAGAAGCCGTGGGTCTCTAACAACGAAAAGAGCATGGACGGTATGCCAACGTGGGCGCTACGAGCCGACCTGTTCAAAAGCGAGCGGAAATTGGAACTAGTTCAAAGCAAGATTCAGGCTGATTCTGAGGAGAATAGGAAGGCACTGAAGAAGCAGAGCGATGTCCTTCGGAGAAGAATTAGTTCACTTAAAGAGGCAATAGAATTTCGAGAGGGCAAAGAAGACTAATCACGGCGAGCTCGACCTCTTCTGAGCTGTCCGCTAAGTTAGTGATTGAGACGAATAAGGCTTTTACTTTTCCCGGATCAATCCCGCATTTTTCGGAGCCGAAAAGCAAAGAAAGAGCAAATCCATCTTTCGAGCTACTGTTCCTGCTGATTGTTCACTGAATGCCAAAGACGAAGAATCGCGCATTTCTTTAGGACATGAAAACCGAATCCAAAACTGGAGTATGAATTCGAAGTCTGAAGGACCGAACAAACGGTCCAAGGCAGACATTCCGGATTCCAAAGATTCACGTAACCGCGTTTGGGATTTCGGCTCCCTAACACTATAATTGCTCTAGGTATCGTAAAAGACACTGGCAGGAAGAAGTAGGCAAGTTCCATTGACCATGATGACCGAATTGGGACAGGATAGCGCGTCCGAGCAGCTGCGATATGTCCAGGGAATTCAGGACCATCAGTACTGTCCAAACGTCATTGGTAACTTGAAAGCTGGTACTAATACAACCTATTCTTTTCTCATACGCGGAAAAGGTGACTCCAAGGGTAGCAAAGAGGTTCGCGTTCTTAACACATTTTTCGATCGCGAAGCGAGAGTGATTTCCCTCAGCCATTATGTGAATCCAGAAGACAACAGTTTCACAATCTCTCTTACGTGCGACTTGAGAGAGTCCCGGGCCACTCCAGATAGCCTGCTCGTTGAGCTTCGCAAGCTAAAGTTCATCGAGGACGCCACGGTGACCAGCATGAAGAATTGGCTCTTTGACAGACAGCTATTCCCAATGAATCTGGTGAATACTGGACGCGTCGTTGCTCTCAGCCCAAGCATTCTTCTTGAGCTTGAGGACAACCTGAGCGGCGGAAAGATAACCCCTGAGGATGCGTTAATCAGCGCCGGTTGGGAGTTTGTACTCGACATTGTAAGAAGAGTAAAATCTGCCCTGACAATCGAGTCGCCACACAAACAACAGAATCAGAATAAACTGACAGTTTCCGAACAAGTACTCCGAGAAAATACGCTCGCATGCCTCAAGGCGACCGGTTGGGGAGTGTTCACGATGCAGTCTGCAAAGAGCGTGGATCAGGTAATGGTACAACACCCGCCCGCCTCGGCAGGCGAGGATGCGCGAGGGAACCACTTCCTTTATGGTATCGCTTCCGGACTCGTGAAGGTCTTCTCCAACCACAGCTGCATAGTGGTGCAGGAATCTTATGATTCGATCTCTCGAATTCTAACTCTGACGCTCGCTGAAGTTCCTCAGGAGACCGCTATCGAATCGCGGCTAGTTCAACAAGTAGAAGAAGACGCAATTAACATGAAGACGGCACAGGAAGAAACGAACCTTGTTTCTCCCCCGCCCGCGGCGAAATCAACAGAAAAAGATGAAGAACACAAAATGAATTCCCAGAAGATCTATCCACAAAAAAAAGAGAAAGTAGATGAAAAAACCGCACCGGTGAGCGTATCGACATCGGCTCCGGCAGATACCGCTCCTGATCAGGAGGCACTCGAGTCGTTGGAGACGGCAATCAATTCGATAAAGGGAAAGATCAACGTCGAGAACAACGAATTCGTCAATGTCGATGAAATAGTCGAAGAGGATCTCCTCTCAAGCGGTTAAGCACGGGTAACCCTCGCCAAAATATACGTCTTTGAAGGAAATCGCAACCTCGTTAAGAAACAACGAGTAGTGCCAATCCCGGTGCTGATGGCCATCTGAATTATCACGCAAATGAAATAATGAGAGCGTGGAGCCTCTCAAAGCTCCGTTCCAAGCGTTTATGTCGGAAAAGGAAGCGTGTTCGACGAGTTTCGGTACCAGAATCTCTCTCATCGGCAGAAGGTCCGGTTATAGAATCCGAGTCCCGCAAGACCGATGCGACAGGAGAGTGGACTGGGAGATACATCCGCGACCACCTAAAGCGTAGCGCTATCGGGATGGCCATGATTGCTTTGAGCGTGTCAATGGGTATGAAGGGTATCGCACCTACGATCAAAGCGCTAACAATGCCAATCCCCAGAAATAATGCTAGCCAAAGCACACCAATCGCATAGATTGTTGCCAATGACGTCAGCACAGCCAATGAGACTCGAAGAGAATCTGCTTTCTTCGTTCCCAATCTTGTTCTTGAGATGAAACCACCGACGAATACTGCGACAGGAAACGAGACTAGATAGCCCCCCAAAGGCCCGACCAAAACACCGGGGCCGGCACTCGCGCCAGCAAATACAGGTAGACCCATCACACCAAGGGCGAGATACACAAGGCAGGAAAGTGATCCGTAGAGCGGCCCCAATAGAGCCAGTATCAGAAACACAACCAAAACCTGGAGTGTGACAGGAACAGGAGAGAACGGGATGGGAATCGAAACAATCGAAGAAATTGAAAGAAGTGCGGCAAATAATGCGGCAAGACTGATTCCCTTCGTCCGCGGGTATCGGCCTGTCATTGTAGCTTTCACCTTCTCTTCGTTTTCACAAGGAAGCCCTCATGGAATATTGATATTTCTAGGGATATGAGTTACGGCAAAAGCATTTGGGGAGTGGAAAACATTAGGTCAAAAGAAGGAAAAACAAAGCAGGAATAAATCATATATCCGATGAATTCTCTCTTCGAATTTTGAGTACGTAGGGAGCTATTGGTGTCTTCAATAATTTGGATTCAACCTTAAAGTCTATTTACTCCTGAAAATGCAAAAATTTTTGAAAGCGATGATTTAACTTGGCTCAGAGGACAAAGGAAGTAACTGTTCAGCACTGCGATTTCTGTGGAAGCGCGATAACTGGATCGGCGGCTCTTCGCAGACGGAAGTACTGCTCTGACAGATGCTCAAAAGTGGCTACGAGGAGAAAGACAAGCGCAAGGCTGGGTATCTCTCCCAGGCGTTCTCAAGTATCGCGCCTTTCAAGTCCGCTATATTTCAATTAACAGCGCGACGATTGAGAGTACTCCAGCTCCGTAACTAAGTCGTAATCTGGATAAGCAAGATAGGCGGAGCGAAAGGAGATGGTCCCACATGGTGTGGGATACATCCAGATCCCTCCGCCATTCGTTTTTCCCCTTTGAGCATGCTGAATAGTCTTAGCACGGAGGTCTATTCTTTCTCAGCAAATGGATCTTGCGCCAAAATATCGTCGATTACCATTCTTTTGCCGT
Source organism: Nitrososphaerota archaeon (assembly GCA_021325255.1). The sequence goes on from JAJPHP010000081.1 coordinate 51,749, forward strand.
CTTTGAATCTGCTATCACCCCAGTTTTTGCTGATCCCGCCGCTGCGCCTTTTGCGGCTAGGAGCGAAACGGAAAAAAGCAATTCTGAATATCAGTCCTTTACGGATCGTGCCTCGTAGAGGATTATTCTAAGTAACTTATTTACTCGTCATGAAAAATTTCCAAAAATGGCACTGACGGCAGGCTAGCTGCATCCGCAATCGCGGATTGAAGTTCCTGGCACTAGCGAATGCTGGTGATGAGAACAATCGAGCGGCATTATTCATTTGATTTCAGGTATTAGTTAGGTGAAATGAATTGCACATGGTCTTGGTTCCAGATGTTGGTGGAATACAAAGACTCGCAATATCGGCCCTCAATTTGCTTCAGTTATTGAAGGTACCAAGTATGTGCCTGTACTGAGCACGTCCCAGGAGCAACTAGTGCTCGTCCGAGATGGAGATCCTATCCTAACGTATAGAGTGTCTGGTACCAGCCCTAGGGTCAACCAGAGGGTGGGAATGGAAGCCATTACGAGATACGTTGACTCGGTAAAGAAGGGTGACCACCTCGTGATGCTCTACGATGATCCGAAGCTCGCAAGATCCATCGAATTTCATTATGTGAAAAACGGGATCGCGAAAGGGGAGCTATGCCAGTACATTATTGCGAAAGACGATGTAGAGTCCTCGGAATCGATCACGCGGCAAATGGAAGAAGACGGAATCAAAACTTCTGCTCACCTCAAGGCAGGACGCCTTGAGTTCAGGAAGATTGGAGACCCTTCAAAAGATTCACGCGGTTTCCAGCACGGTGCGAGCAAAATACTTGAACAATTAGTCGAAGGCGTGAAATCTCCGATCCGGATGGTGTTGCATGTAAAATACGAATTTCGCACAGAGGATGAGATTTCGGCTCACGCCGAATTCGAGAGAAATATACACCATGCATTTTCAAACAACTTTCCCGGTTCGATGCTCTGCAATCATTTTGTCGGGAACAGCAGAATGGAGTTGCACAGGGGCTGGACAAGGTCAATGCTTGATCCTCATGACTGCGTGTTCTTCGTTTCTTCAAGCAGGAACACTCTGTCAATGCTTTGAAGCTAGCGTATTGCCGTAACTGATGCCAAGCAACAAGATACTAATCGTGGTGAAGTCAGGTCTAAATCCGTGGTCTACGAACGTCGTGAATTCCATACTTGAATAATTAAGCAGGAGACGGTTCAATCCTGCTCGACGATTTCTTGGCTAGGCAGGGCAGCGGAAAGTCCCGCCCGTCTGAGGAGCTCGTCGAACCTTGGATCACTTCGAACGTTAGCCAAGCGCTTGTAAAGTCTAAACCAACCGAAGAATACCTCCCGATTGTCCACTGCCTTTTCAAGCCAGTAAAAGCACTGATCTAAGTTGTCCAAACCCGCGAAAACAAACGCCATGAGCGTGCACTTTACCCCGCTCGTTTCAGGAGCATTCTTCAGCTCGTCTTCGACTATTCTCATCGATTCCCGAGTATCCCCGGTGACCGCATGGATGTAGGCTTCATCCGCCTGGAGATATGGGTCAGTAGGATCAAGATTCCTCATTTTGTTCAAGTACTTCATGGACTCTTCCCACTCTCCTCGGGCAAAGTGATGCACCATGTAGGCTTCGTCCACGAAAGGGCTTTCTGGGTCTATTTCGGAGAGCTTTTGCACTTTCTGGAGCGCCTCATCATACTTGCCGAGATCGAGGCAAGCATAGATCATCGACATTGTGATCGCGGAAGAAAGAGGATCCAGCTCTTCCGCGAGAATCAGTTCCGCGAAGGCGTCCTGCTCACGGCCAAACTGTTCGAGGCAGTTTGCATACCAGTGATGCGCTGTGGCGTAACTTGGATTTAGAGCAATGGCTCGCTTGAATTCTTCCTCAGACTCGAGGAACTTAAAATCATACAGCAGCGATTCTGCGAGCGAAACGTGAGCCTCTGCGAGACTCGGGTCAAGCTCCAGAGCCTTCTTGATGTATGTCTTTGCCTCTTCAAGCGAGGACGGGGCCGGCGCAAAAAGATAGTCTCCCAGAAGAATGTGAATGTCCGCCATTCCTGAGTACGCTCTCGCAAAAGCGGGATCATGACTGATTGCAAATTCAAATTGTGCCTTGGCGTCTTTGATTGCCCTTTCAGTTCTGCTCTGCAAAAGCGATCGACCCTTGAGGTATGCCGCGTAAGCTGTCAGACTCTTCGTGTCCTTCCTTTCAATGCGTGCGCTCTCCCCCGCCATCAGTGTCACTCTCAAAGAATCTGCAACGCGTCTTGCGATGTCACTCTGGATAGCGAAGACGTCATCGAGCTCCCTGTCATACCGACCGGACCAAGTTGTCTCCTGAGACTCCACGTCGATCAGTTGGGCTGCTATTCTTATCTTGTTCCCAGCCTTTCTGATGCTTCCCTCTATAACGTAAGGAACCTGCAACTCGCTCCCGATCTCCTTCGCAGATTTCGAGCTTCCCTTGTAGCGGTTTACCGAAGTTTTAGCAATCACTCTGAGGCCCTTTATTTCAGAAAGCGCAGTGATCAATTCTTCAGTCATGCCGTCTGCAAAGTAGCTTTCACTAGGATCGGGGCTGATGTTGACGAATGGGATTATTGCGATACGATTCTTAAAAGAAGTAGGTAGCGAGGAAGTGCCTGAACCAAGCGGGGCGTCCACGTCGTCCCGTCTGTTATCCCTTTCATCCTGCCACGGAAGTAGAATTTGGTAGAGATCCGTCTCCAGATCTATGTTTTTCAGTTTCTGCGCAGGCATCTTCACAAGAGGGTAATTTATTTTGTTCCTAATCTGGTAATACGCTTGTTCTGAGACACAAATTCTGCCGGGCAGTGCTTGATTCACTATTCGGGATGCAATATTCACGGTATCACCAAGGATGTCGTTCTCTCTATGTACGACGTCCCCGAGATGAATGCCGATTCTTATTTTGAATCTCTCCAGGTCCGCTGAGCTCCTATTTCGCTGGCAAAGGTGAGACTGAATTTCGATGGCACATAGGACAGCCTCAAGGGCACTCTCAAACTCGAGCAGGAAGGCGTCTCCCATCGTCTTTACTTCCCTCCCCCTGTACTGTCGAAGGACAGATCTAACTAGCGCGTTGTGTTCTTCAAGTACCCTTAGCGCCAGGGATTCGTCCCTCTGAGCCAGCGCAGAGTACCCCGTCATATCAGTGAATGCAACTGCGCTGAGTTTTCTTGGACCTTCCTCGCTCAAAGTTTTCGTAAAGGGCCCATTAAGCAGGCTAAGATTAAAGTGTTCGCATATTGCTGCGAGCTTCTAATGTGAGGGTAAAACACGAAAGTTCCGTGAGCCTCGTGAAGTGCGAGGTGTGGATCTAGTCAAATCCAAGGAGACTTGCCAACAGCTTTCCACAACGGTGCGAATTGTTCTTCCTGCAACTTCTTTCCAATTCTAGAGATGAACAAACGCGAAGATTAGATTTCGGTAGCTACCTCTTCCATCCCGCTCTATTCATTGAGTAAGCATGGCATGATTTCTACATATTCCCGCTCCCTGCATCTCTTCAGAGCCGTCAACATATCCTTATATCATGTAGAAAGCTCAACTGAACGTTATCACTCTCACTTATGCCCTCCTTCGAACGAAGGCCTTCGGGTTGGAGTTGAATCAATGACTAGCTTCTCCCTCAAATTGCAGAGAGGATGAGGCTTTGAATGCCTTTGTCGAACTCTGAAAGAAGGGAGAGCAAGTCGAGAATCACATTCAGCATACGGTGTGCAGTCTAAAATTGAATCCGAAGGACTCGGTCTCTACGTCAAAGAATCCCGCTGATGCAACAACTCCGCCGACGACGTCTCTCCCCGGAGGCGAAGTGAATGCAAAGCCCCAATTTGACCTGTCTTACGCAAATCGCATCCTAGTTCTCTTTGCTCTACTTGCGGCTTCAGTAATGTACATCGAGATAATGCTCACGCCGTCTCTCCCTGAAATACAGCAACAGTACGGGGTAACTAGTGCTCAAGTCAGTCTTGTGCTCGCACTGTACACCGTCTTTGGGACGGCTATCAATCCGATTGTCGGAAAGTTGGGAGACATCTATGGGAAGAAGAAGATTCTGACGATTATTTTGGTCTGCTACTCGGTTATGGTGACGCTCACCTCTTTTGCGCCCAATTTCAATGTCCTTCTCGTGTCAAGGACGTTCCAGGGCATCGGTCTTGGTATATTCCCGCTGGCATTCAGCCTCGTTAGGGAACAATTTCCAAGGGAACTCGTCCCAAAGGCGCAGGGTCTCCTGAGTGCGATGTTCGGTGCCGGACTGGCCCTTGGGCTTCCGCTCGGAGCTTTTGTTGCGAACGACTACGGCTGGCAGACAAACTATCACATTGCAACTCCATTTGTGATAGCTCTTACTGTTCTGATCGTAATAACTGTTAGAGAATCCGTCTACAGGAACATCAAAGCAAGGATGGACTACGTAGGGGCAGGAGTGCTGGGAGTCTCGCTTGCCCTAATTGTGCTTGCGCTCTCAGAGGGATCCGCCTGGGGCTGGACCTCCGCGCCGGTTCTGGGAATGATCGTAGTGGGCGTTGCCTTGCTAGTCCCTCTGTTTCCATTCGAGCGCAGAATGAAGGAGAATGCAGTTTTGAATTTCCGGCAGCTCAGCATAAGGAACGTTCTCGTATCAAACATCATCGGCGTTATAGTCGGAATGGGGATGCTTCTGTCTTTCCAGTCGATCGTGTTCCAGCTCGAAGACATCAAGCCAGCCGGATACGGGTTTGATATCTTCACAGCGGGACTCTACCTGCTTCCACTTGCGATAGTCATGCTGATCGTCACTTATCCCGTCGGTGTCCTAATCTCTAGGATCGGAGTCAAGCCGTTCCTGATTGCTGGCAGTGTAATTGGGTCGATCGGATTTGTACTAATATCCACAGCGACAACCGCGGCTCAAATTCCAGAGTATCTTTCGGTCGCTTCCGTAGGGCTTGCGATGCTCATGGTTTCTATGCAGAATCTCCTAGTTCTAACGGTCAAGCCTAGCGAAATGGGGCTCGCGACATCCATGAACACCGTATTTCGTAATGTCGGAAGCAGCCTCGGCGCACCCATAGCCGGTTCCATACTCTCGACGTTCACTTTTCAAGCGGTCCTGGGCAGGTTCACAATTGCACTTCCGACACAGGCGGCTTTCCAGTATACATACTACATCGCAGCGATCACGTTCGTCTTTTCCCTGATCGCTTCACTCTTTGCGCATGAAGTCATGGGCAAGAGGGCAAAAGAAGAGTTTTCAGGGCCGAGCAGTTAGTCCACTAGACTGGATGAACTGCTCTCGCGACAAGTTACTTTAGACTCCTTGAAGGGTCCGAAAGCCTGTTGCCGTAGCGCTCGATGAGCGCTATTTCCTGTAGTGGGCTACGATTTTTCTTCTCCTTTCCCGTAATCTTTCGGGCAGGATAACCAAACCCTAGAAACGCGGCAGGCTCTAACTCTGGTGGAATTCCAAAATCCTTCCTCACTTTCTCTTTGTTAGCACCCGTGAATATGCATGAGCCGACTCCGAGGTCCCACGCGACGAGCTGCCTGTCCTGGACTGCCCTGCACGCGTCTATCATGTAACCGCTTATCTTCGGATTCGTCATGACGATGATGGCAAAGTCATCTCCTCCGACCCACCTGCCGGTCGTGCTTTCTTCCGCAAGTCGCCTAATGTTCTTTTTGTCCTGAATCAGGATGAAGCACCAGTGCTGAGTATTGCTAGAACTTCCGGTAAGCCTTGCTGGCTCGAGCACCTTGGACTTGACATCTGGGGGCACTGGTGTCTATCTTCGAGTTGACGTACTTCAATCTTTGATGCTATACATTCAATAACGTCCATGATTTGTGTTAAGCCATCCACAATCAGTTAACGTCATACACTTGAATTTTGGGTGGGCACTAATAATGAAAGCGGAACAAAAATAACAAAAGTGATTTTTTTTTTGTGATTTCTTTCTTTCCCAATTAGTCGTCGACTACAACGAAGAAAGTTGCCAACTTACTGGATAAGGTAGAAAGAGTGAAGCACAGGAGTTGGAGAGATGAGCTGAACCTCTACGTCGTTCTCAAAACGATCCTTCAACTCTGAGGAGTGGAAGAAGGAGGTTGAGTCGACGATGACGAAGGTGGTGGTGGAGGCGGAGAGCCACTTCCAACGCCTGCTGGGCGGGATGTAGCCGAAGCTCCAGGTACAGGCATTCTCTTTTGCACATCTGAAATGCCCAAGTAGACAAGAATGGGTGCTACAATGTCCACGACTGGTATGATGTAGAGTATTCCTCCGACCTTGATCAGAGTGTTGTCGTACCTTTCGCCTGTTCTCCATAGACCGATTATCATCCCAATCACTCCGATTAGGAGGGCAATTCCGGCGACCACGAAGAGCACTCCTCCTCCGATGAATAGTCCAAGTGCTGGGCCAGCTGTAAATGAAGATGTAGATGAACTTGAAACCGCTCCGAGCGATCCTACCGCCACTCCCGCGATGATCAGAATGAACGCGAGAACGAAAAGTCCCAGACCAACAAAAAGTGAAGTCATCAGCCTTGCAGGGGTTCTAAAGGCTGTGTCAAGCGTAGAGAGGTCGCGGAAAGCAGAACGTGCCTTGAGTATGGCATATATTCCAAGTACGAAACCAATTATCCCCACGACCGCGAAAGCGACACTCGAAGCAATCGATGCGGCTCCAGCATTTCCACCAAAGAGGCCGGCTGTAATCAGCGAAGTGTCTCCGCCGAATATTGGCACGATGACTCCAAGTATGATCCATAATATACCTACAATCGCGAACAGCCTTATCTTCGCAAGCGCGCTTCGATCTGTTTCTGAGAAAGCACTCGCTCTCGGTGGTGCTACAGCCCGAGGTGCCACCAGAAGAGTCTGGCCGCACGCTGGACAAAACCTTGCTCCTTCTTCAACATTCCTTCCACAATTTGGACACACTGGCAAGACTTGGTCTTTCCACCTTTCTTCACTATGAGAATATACACGGTCTTTGTAACTGTGGAGAGACAAAGGTGACTTATGAACCGCAGTGGAGATCGATTCTCGATCTCTTCCGAAGTTCGAGTGGCAGAACCCTAGATGAATGACGAATCGAGGGGCTAAACTTTGGTGGCACAGGGCTCAATCTTAGGGACCTCCAGAGTAATCCTTTCTCCAGATTGTTTTTGAAGCATTCTTTTCGAGTTGTGAGCCAAGTCAAATGCTCTGCGCATCGCAGCGCGATACTCAAATTCGTAATTGAAATGATGAATGTGGCAGCGCTTGCACTCTCCACACCGGCAAGCGTTGGAATATGTACTGTCGAAAATCGGAGTGATGTGGCAGCGTCAAGTGAGAGTTTCTGAGGCTGGCAACAAAAGTTCCCCAATGCCCTAGCACACTTCTGCACTTAGACTAATTTCTAAGATCTAGGGCTGGCGCCACCTAGCCTTGAAAGCTGCGAGTACTAGGAAGAATGCAGTGTAGCCTAGAAGCACACCCCAGCTCACCTCAAGCTGGCCCAAAGAGTAGGCCTGCAACCCGAATATCGACTGCATGAGTATCGAAAGGTGAGTCGTTGGTACCAAGTACGCAAGGAACCTGTAAGCCTGAGGGATTACCTCGATTGGATAGAACACCGGTGGCAGTACCGTCAAGAGTGTCGCAACGAGCGACGTGATCGAGAATGCGCTCCTGCTCTGGAGAATGAAAGTTGAAAGAAAGAACCCTAGAGCAGAGGAAGAGACCCAAGCAAGGATCATCACAACCACCACCAGCGGAAAGCTCCATGTAATCAGGCCAAGGTATGCGAAGAGGCCGATGAGGACCGCGAGCGACGGGGCAACAAAGGTTACTTCTCCCAGCGATAGGCCGATCATATAATCCACTGCGCTGAGGGGCGAGGCGACACAGAAATCTTGAAACTTGAACTGAACGCGGTTGAAGGTTGCATCGGCACCGAGGAATAGCCCAGCCTGGACGAGGATGGAGATCGTGGCTCCTATGAGGCCATATGGCAGATATCGGCCTCCTCCGATCACGAATAGAAAGAAGAGGACAGTGAATGGAGTCGTCGAGCTGAAAACTATGAAGCCGGGAGATCTGATTACGACAAGAATCCCCGTATAATATGAGAGAGACGTTACTGCCCTAATCCTTGCCCCCATACCAAGTGATAGCTCCTCCGTCTTTTGGTGCGATTCGAACTGCGGTTGCTTTAGCTCAGCTTGCTGTAGGCGTTCTCTTTCTCTTTCTTCCTTCAAATCCTCCATGCTAAGTCTGTGCCCCCTTTTACGTGTCCTCATTTTTTTGTTGATTTTCGGCTCGGACTTTGTCTTCAGCCTCCGCGCCCACAAGATCGATGAACACATCGTCGAGGCTGATTGGAGAGACGTTCGCCCTGGTCTTTCTCTGGATCGCGAGAGAGGTAATCTCGTTCGCCCTCTGTTCGTCGGTAAGAACTCTTAGGACGTCCCCGATTCTCGAAACTTTTCCATATGGCGCCAGCTCCTGTTCCGAAAAGCCTGACGCAACGTCAACCCTCATCGTCTCACTGATTGAGGACTTGAGCTCCGGAACGCTGCCCACCTTAAGCAAACTCCCTTCAGAGATTATAGCGATGGAATCCGAAATTGCCTCTGCCTCGTCCAGGTAGTGAGTGGTGAGGACTATTGTTTTTCCCTCCCTTTTTAGCCCAACAATCTCACGCCATACTTCGCGCCTTGCCACAGGGTCGAGACCTATCGTTGGTTCGTCCAGAAATAGAAGCTCGGCTTCGGTTGCCAGGGCCATCGCCACAAGAGTCCTCTGCCTTAAACCACCGCTCAGATCGTCGGTAGATGTCTTGGAGTATTGCGAGAGCCCGAGTTTCTCAAGTGTTTCCCTCGCCCTGCTTCTTGCGGCCCCAATTCTCCACCCTCTCGAGGCAAGACTCATCATCACGTGGTCGTAAGGAGTGAGCGATTGGAACGGACGCATCTCTTGCGGCACGGCAGCAATCCTTTTTCTGATGTGCTTGGGCTGACTCACCGCGTCAAAGCCAAGAACGCTAATCGTACCGGAAGATGGCATCAACTGGGTCGCGGCAATTCTCAGAAAGGTTGTCTTCCCTGCTCCATTCTTGCCAAGGAGCGTGAATATTCGGTATTTTGGAATCGCAAGGCTCACATCAGATAGGGCGGGGCGCAGAGATTTTCGATACGTCTTTGAAAGATTTCTGCTTTCAATCGCTATATCAGAGCTCATGCTCGATGGCCAGCCTCTTCTTGATTTGTATCAACATTCGCAGGGGAGTCGTTTTTGAATGATGATGGATCAACTCATTTTGTAGTTGAAAGAGATATGTGTTTCCGCGAATCGTGAGGGCGACAAAGATCAGGATTCCTCTTTTCTTACTCGCTCAAAACTTGTGTGCTACAGAACTTTCCAACCTATTGAATCAATTCTTGGTTGCCTGATGTCGGATGACTGTTTATTCTGGAATCCTCTTGGATTTTTTCCCTGCGTCAGTAATCTTCTGGATGCTTGTCAGCTGTTAAGCGCCGCTACCAAGGATCAGCCTATCTTCATCTTCTTGCGTCAGCGGATCCATTTTAAGAGACCTAAGACCGTGGTTATCGCAAAATGAGTCCTGCGCTTTGCGTAAAAAATTCAAACGATGTTTATTCGTTTTTCCTTCTCCACTTCATTATTGTGCTGGCAAGCACTAAAAAGAACACAGTTGGGTGAAATCAGATCAAGATTTTCTGTCTCATCTGGAGAGCTATCGCGATCTCTTCATTCAAAGATTTCATTCATGGGGGTCGTCTGAATTGCCCGTTTCGAAGGATAGGAGGAGCAAAACGGCAGCAAGCAGAGAGGAAGAAATTGGCATCCAAGGATTTGTCGAGTGGCTAAAGCAAATTCCTGAATCATATCTAGTGCGAGACTTGGCTGAGTTGCGCTTTGAAGTTCAATTCGTAAGAGATCAGCTGGCGCCAATACAACCTGATCGTGACTCTCTTCCGTCGATCGAAAGAGGGCGAAAGTCCATAGCAATTCTGATGGAGAGAATCAGGGCGATTGAAGAGGAGCTTTCCATTCGTCACAGGGTGAAGACAGGAAAATGAACCTGGCCAGTTCTTTTGGGCCATGATTGCTTTCCCACGATTGCTCGATACTGCATAAATAGCTCCGTTCTATTCTCGAGTAGCCGAATTTGACATGTCTTCAGTCGTATCACCTGCAGCAAAGACGAATAGTGATGAGGTGCTTGAAGAGTTGAGGAAGATCAGACAGCTTCTGACACCCGCTCCGCCAGCGCCCCCTCCAAAAGGAATGAAAAACGAATTCATGACATTCCTGTCGCAGTATAAGGTTCTTGGTCTCGCGGTAGCCTTCATCATGGGCGTATACCTTGGGGCTGTTGTGAAGGCACTGGTCACGGACTTGATATTGCCAATTGTGGCTCTTGCAATGCCTCCTGGAAGCAACATCAATACGTACATGGTAGGTCCGTTCGGTGTTGGCGACTTTGCAAACGCCGTAATCACCTTCATCATCGTTGCATTCGTGATCTTTCTCGTCGTAAAGGTTGCAACCAGATGGGGATTGAACAAGTAGCCATCTCACAATGTGTCTAAAGCTCCGAGACGCAAATGCTCGGAGATCCCCCAATTGAGGCAGGGAGCTCAGGGGCTACAAGGGGGTTAGTAGCCCAGCGAAGACGATGTGTTGGGAGAAGACTGGAGTATCTGTCAACTCTTGAAGATGCACGTTTTCGCTCTTGGAGTACTGATACTTGCCTCCAGCCTGCTGATCACCGTTCTTGAAATAGCCGATCTGAGAGTATGCATCGCGCGTCCCGGCGCCGTCTCATGTGAGTTCACTTTGATTCCGTTGGGCTTTGGTATCGTTGGTCTTGTGATAATTCTCGTTTCCCTCCTGATGCGTAACAAAAGTGGCCCCAGCCGTTAGATGTCTAAAAGCCTCTTCAAGAGCAGAAATCAAATTGATCAATGTCGTAACAACACTTTGTTGGCAACTTTGAACGCAAGCGGGTTTGGTATATGTTCGAACTTTTGAACAGGATTGCAACTTTGCAGGAAACGCTCTTGCCTTGTGCATTGTCAATCGTCGTGTACTGTCCCAAACCACAAAGAATTTGATATTTTCATTGCTGAAAGCTACAAGAATTGCGCATCTTCAACGTAGTTGAAGAACCGATAGAAAAAGAGCGCCTGTGTGAAAAAGATGCTCGGATTTTACTATATGAACTCATTACATATGACTTGGCATGAAAAACGATGACCTAGTAGCCGAAGCCGTCAAACACGTGGCGGAGATCAAACCATCAGAGCGTGATATCCCTCATGCACTTCGATTTGACTGAATGAATGATATCCCTGATGCTGATTAAGGAAATCAACTCTCGCCGTCGCTTTCTCCCTTGATAGGGTACGCCGAAGGTGCTCTTCGCGGCTCGACGACTCTTTGGAGAATTGATGCGACAATCGCCGTTACCAGGACTGACATCCCAATGAGTGAAAAGAAGGGTTCGCCGACTAGGCCCAAGGCAAGTGCAAGTTGCCCTATGACAAGAGAGAATTCACCCCTGGGAATCAGCCACGCTCCGAATGCTGTTGCCGACGGCAAGCGATTGGCGTGACTCTTCTTCGGGTCCGCCGTACTTGCCTTTCCACTTGCCCCATTCAGCTTCATCCCCGATAGGAAGATTCTCCCGATCGTATACCCGCCGCAAAACTTGCCCGCGATGAGAAGCGCAAAAACTGCGATTATTGGCAGGCCAATCTCGAGCGAAGGAAAAGGATCGATTAGACTGCCTATTGATACGAAGAAGAGCACGAGAAACAAGTCTTTGATCGGGGTGACCCTGCGCTCAAGAAACTTGGAGTGCTTCCCCCGAATGGAGAGGCCAATTATGAACGCGCCTATTGCAGGAGAATATCCGAGCAGTGAGGAAACGACTGCGAATACGAGGGCTAGTCCAAGCGCAAAGAGAAATGGTATCTCCTCAAACTCCTCTTCGTAGTAGCTAAGGTAATTGATTATTCGAGTGGCCAAGTATCGAGCCACGACGTACCCGAGTCCGATTAGGGCAAGCCCGCTTAGGACTGCTTCCGTAGCTGCGAAGAAGCCCTTCGAGGACGGGGTGGTACCAACCACAAAGTATGGAAAGTTTCCAATGTTTGTCGAGGTGATCGATGAAAGCACTATCAAAAAGACAACCGCCACGATATCCTCGATTACTAGAAGCCCGAGCAGAAAGCTCGATTCCGGAGTCTGTAGAAGCTTTCTTGATAGGAAAATTCTGCCGACAATGGCCGTACTCGTGATGCTTGCTGTCATCGAAAAGATAACCGCTTCTAAGAAACCGAGTTTCAGCAGGTATGATGCGAGCAGCCCAAAGGAAAATGCGATCACTATCTCAAGAACTGTGAGGAGTGTAACCTTCCCAGCCAGCCTCCGAAGTTCCGTGGGGTCAAGCTCTAGCCCAATAATGAAGAATAAAAGAACGACCCCTATCCCTGATATCTCATTTAGGACAAGTGGATCGGTTACCCAACCCAGCACGTACGGGCCGACGATCATCCCGGCTAGAATCTGGCCAGCAACGACGCTGAGACCCAGCCTTGCAAAAATCAAACTGAAAACAAGAGCGGCCATGGCGAGGACGAGGATGTCAAGCAGGAAGGAAACCTGAGCAGAAGTTGCAACTACGGCAAGTACTTGAATAAAAGATTGCGATGCAAGCACGATTGACGTGGTGAATTGGTTCGCTATCGTTTATTGTTTGTGCAACTAACGGACGAGGATAGACTGGGACGAGTCTACTAAAACCCCGGCACGAAAATCGAAAGTTTTGCTTACAGTTTCCCCTTGACCAACGACAAGAAACAGACCGGTAAGGTACATTCTGTACAATCCCAGAAGAACCGGAAAGCGTGCAAAATTGGCTTGCGGATGCCCGTGCCGTATTTTTACTTCTGAAGTCTCTTTATCTCTGCGATAAGCTTTGCCAAATCGATATTTCGACCTTTGAAAGCTATTTCAGTGTTCGGGAATGTCTTTCCGAGCTCTTCGAAGATGATCCTTTCAATGATCATGCCGCCACTTCCAAAGAAGCGAGACAGAAATTCCGAAAAGGCCCGAGCGTAGTCGTACCCTTGGACTACTTCTTGTATCGCCAGGCCGGTGTCTCTCCTGAAATTGTATTCCAAGACTCGGAGCACGCTTTCACCAAAGTGCCTCGTGATTGTCTTTTCGATGCAATCAACGATCGCATCCTGAAGCTGCGAATTCTGTTCGAGAATGCTAGCCAATCCTGCCACCTGCTATATGTTCTCCAGCGACCAAATGAAAAACCGAATATTACTAGATCTGGACGTCGGATTCCTATTTTTGTTTCGTGGATTCCAAGAAGGTATCTGGTATCCATAGACATATTACTATCAAACATGAATGCAAGGAATTTTTACTCATCTAGTGAGACGTTTTTGTTCCTCCCCGCGTCCTTGCATCTTCCTGAGAATATGGTGAACCCCGATGCAGTCATTCGATGATCAGCCTGGCAGCTAGTACTGCTGATTCTAGGCTAATGTACCTGTATCCCGCGAGATCGAACTCCCGCTTTATCTCTTCAACAACTTTGCCTTCTACTACTTTCGATCCACGTACTCCAAAAAATCTCTCCAGAAATGACTTGAGGGCTTGATGATCAAGGATCGATTCATTCGTATTAGAGTTTGGTCGGGAGCTTGAATCGGTAGAGTATGATCTACTTTACGTCCTCGCCAAAGGTGCGCTCGAGCCCTTTTGAAACGCATTCCTTTATCCTGTCGTAATCCCTCAGCATTTGTTCGGGCTTTAACAACGCGGATTCGCCTACTGCTCCATTCCTTCCTCTCACCTAAGATTCTTATCCATTTTTTCCATATCCCAAGGAAACCCGAGGCTTAAACTGGGTATCCGGAAAAATCAATTCGAGGGTACATTCTCGAGCCTTCAGGTGATTGCGAGATCGAGGATCAAAGCAGGGTATTTTCTCGCCAGACTCCATTGATAACGAGCAATCTCGAGCATGTAACGGGTCTTTCGGCTATGTCTGTCCGCTCACGAATGGGGGTCACACTGGTCTCACGCTACTTCTGGGGCACGATCAAGTTTTCGTCGTGACGACGGCGAGGATGATTTGCTAAGGTCAAAGTAAGCATTTGACTAAATGCTTACAGTAAGATACAAAAGGAAGAATGTATTGCCAAAGCTAGTGCCCGAGATGCCTCCAAGTGCAAACTCTATAGCTCAATCCTCGAATAGGAAAGCAAAAACCACTAGAAGTTCGAATGTGTGGAGGGGGAGCCTTTCAGACTTCGCTCAATCGCTAAACTTACTTGTGCGCTCAGAAATCCGCGTTTTGATTTTCGTCTGGGCGCTAGCGGTGGCCTACTTAGTAGCCTCCAAGCTGGAGCCGAACTACGAAACTTTAGCCTTGCTCGTGATATCGGGGTATTTCCTCGTGCTAGGCATATACTTTCTCAGTGACATTGCGGACATAGAATATGATCGGATAAACTCACCGAATCGTCCCTTAGCATCGGGAAGGGTGAAAACCCGACACGCAGAGATCATCGCTGTCTCCTTGATTTCCGCTTCATTATTGGCAGTTTCCATGGTTAACGCAGCGACCCTGAGTTTGTTCGTAGTTTTTCTTCTCCTTGGCCTTTCATACTCTATTCCTAGAGCCAATGTGAAAAGAATATTCCCCTTGAAAGCAGTTGTACCCTCCTCGGGAGCCGCTGTGATTACGCTTGCCGGAGGATTGGCTGCTCAAGGACTGAGACCTGTGGTCTTCTTTATCGCAATAGCGTTCGCACTCTTCGCTCTTGTCACGCTTCTGTTAGGAGACATCGCAGACCTCAAAGGCGATTCCCGGACGGGAGTTCGCTCTTTTCCGATCGTAATAGGGCCGAAGAATTCCGTGCTGTTTGTGATGACGATTCCAATTATAATTGGAGGACTAGGCGTTGCATTTTTCCAACTAGCCCAACTGAACATCGCATTCCCGATCTTATTAATTTGTTTTTGCGCGTATTCCTCGATCACGATGAGGCCGCTACTCTCAAGGTACGAGGAACCAGAGGTTTGCCGCAGAGTAAAGTCGAGAATGAGAATTGCTCATTTCCTTATGCAATTCATATTCTTACTGGGCATACTTGCTATCTAGAGGGTGTAGTAACTAAGGTCAATTCCCGCCTATTCGCTAACTGGAAGCGCTATCTGATCTGGACTCCGACGAGATTGGTGGCCCGCACGATGTTAATGAGTTTTCACTCAACAAGTCAGATAGCTTTTCGCAGACATCGCGAGTATCAATGGCTTCGATCACGCTAAGCCTAAAGAACGTTGAAAGCCCCTTTAGCGTCGGATTCATAGCGTTCCTGCAAATTATGATTCCTAGGTCAGGGGAGCAATCGTAAAATTTCGCCCTCGAACTCACGAGCGCGACTTCGCAACCTTCTTGGGTCTGGTTTGCCAAGAATTGAATCGTGATCCTTGTTCCGATACCTTTACACACAATATCGAACTTGTGAGAAGCCCCGCTAATTCCTCTCAACGTGCCTCCAACAGTACACCTGAATCCGAGAGCTTCCAGCGTCTTTACAATATCGTCTAAATTGATGCTACTGTTGACTAAACTTAACGGCTCGCTCGACATTTCTAGCGTTGATCGGCGACTCTGTTCTAGCGTCAAAATAATTACCGCTATGAGTGACTTTCTTCGATTATTTATGGAAAATTGCCGAATTGCAGAATGCATGAATTACGATCCTCTCAGAGCCGCGATCCCACCGAAAGCAGATCACGCCCTGCTCGCCATCGGAAATGAAGACGGGAAGTGAATGAGTTCGCTACAAAGAGCAAGTATATAGCCCGCAGTAGCAGAGTCCGATATGTTCCTACATCCGCCGAATGCAAGATAGATCAGACCTATACGTCGTCAGACGGAATACAAATTTATGATGAATCAAAAGGCGCACAGACCGCTACTACCCGTTTTGACTCAAGAGATGATCTCCGACGTACCCCGCTCCTGACGCCCGTGGTAAGGAACGCCGGGAAGAAATCCAATCCCTTCGTGAGATACTCATTAAGAGAACTGGTGAATGTCTACTAGAATTTTGCACCAATGGAAGCAGCGATATTCCTAGAAATGTTGTGAATTCGCAGAAACTAGCCAGCGAATTACTGGAAGTCATCAGATCCATTACTAAAATATCTGATTTGACTTATGTTCAGGTCTTCAGCGACTGGCTGAATCTGAGCATGCAGACTGCCCTCCTAATTGGAAACATGAAAGAGGAGCTCTACGTTGCGACCAGGTACATGGATTTTAGGACGGCAGAGATTGCCGCAAATTCGGCAAAGCAAGGGCGAAAAATCAACATTCTGCACACTAGTGGGACCGCCAACAATTCTACAAAATTACAACTCTTGGCGAATCTGATGTCTAATCCCAGGGCGCTCGGTGCCTACGAAGAATTAGCAAGCAATCCAAAAATAAATATGCGAGAGGGAGAGGTTCCCTTTAGCTTCGTTGTCATTGATCGGCAATTCGTAGAGATCGAAGTGATAAATCCAAATCAGCCGGATACATTTTTTCTCGCCTTCTACTTTGAGAATTCGCTACTTGCGCAGAAATTGATGTGGCTCTATGAAGATATTCTTAGAGATTCCCGAGAGGATGCACTTCTGGCAAATCTTCGCGAGATGCGGAAAATCAGGTCTTCGCCTCACGAGTGATACTCATCCAATTTTGGACACAATATGCGGTCGTTTATCTTCACATATTTGATGAGACGAGTAAGCGTACCTATTTACGCTACATCTCTCTCGCCTAGTTCTGTCTTTATTTCTCGAATCGCCTGCCAGAGTGTGGATTTGTAAAGTGCATTGTCGGCAAATTCACAACTCTCCTTGATTCAATAAGGTTAAGTAAGACTCAGAAGCGAAAAGTAGCCATCTCAAATGCCATGCGTAGAGCCCACCAAGGAGAACATGAGGAACGGTGCGGATTTTGTGAGAATGTTTTCCAGCCACGATTGGAATATAGCCTTCCTGGATTTCCTCGAGGGTCGAGGGATGATTGTTCGATTCCAATGTTCTAAATGTAACAGGGAATTGACTTCGCTATCCGCAAAACCACTGCCCGGACAAAGGTATGGCGAAGAACAAGCCACTGCAACGGCGGATCTCGTTTAGCCCTTCCTAGTTCCCTCCGTATTCGTTGAAAACCACGAGTACGTCTGGGAAGACAGTTTTCTGCGCTGTACTAAGGGTCTACGACTCACTCCATTTGGATGCGAACTGAGAGTCCCGGCAGATTAGCTCTTCAACTTGCGTGAAACGACGAGTGTTTGTTCAGTCGCAGCAGCTTCTTCTGGTAGTTGCGCATCTGAGACAATCTCCTGTAGCAGTATGGAAGCAAAAGATTGCTGCAGGGCCGTGTAGTTGCGAAGCACCGTTTCGCCTCTTTCCGTAAGGAGATAGCGTCTCTTTCGCTTTTTCCTTTCCAAAGTCACAGTTCTCGCGACATCAGTGCTCATTTCCGAATAGTAATCGCCGTGTGTTTGGCTATTCACATCGATGTCCGTCTTCACGAGACCTTGCTTCTGGAGAAGCGAGAGCTCCCTCTCCACAACTTTCCACGGCAGCATTGTTTCATGATTTATGCGAGAGCGGACGGCGGCCGAACCACTCTTCGAAATAGCCTGTAAGATCTCTATCTTCATTTCTAGATGAGATCTTCTCCTTCTTTCGGCCTCAAAATAGGATTTCAGCGCGGGACCAAAATTCTTCTGAGCCACTAGGTCAATCTCTCCTCTCTCTGCTGCTATCCCTTGCAAATCACGGATCTCGATTTCTCAGGCCTCATGTCCGAAGGCCGCAAAAGGCACTGTCCCTCTCAAATTCGGATTCTCAGTGTACGTAATGGCGGTTGTATCTTCACCAGAGACTAGACAAGGGCGGGATATACCGACTACTGAGAGCATGACTCTGTCCCATTTGTCATGTTGCCAACGATAAAAGCGGAATGGATTCGTGATAGGGACTCACAAAGTCCAAAGGAAATGTGCTAAAACAAAAGCTAAAGCAGTTTTCCTCTTTTCTGGCCTTAATTCGCTGGCCAAATGAAGCTTTGCTCCCAAAGCCTTTTCTTGGCTTAAATAAGTATGAAATCCAATAGAAAAGGGGGGCGAAGCTGCGCTTGCCCGCAAATTCCGTTGGAAAATTGTTTGCTCTCATCGTAGTTGTTCTCATCTCCATCGCATTCTTGACGGGCCTCACATATCTCGTCGGATTACCACTTGCCCCGACCACCAGCACGGAAAACGTGAGAACGACGACGCTTCCAACGACTAAGGTGATCACAACTGAAGTCCCCGTGACTATTTCGAACACACTCACTCAAACATTGACAACGCAGACACTTCAGCTTGGCACGGTGACGATAGAATATTTCCAATACTATACGATTGTGACGAATCAAACAATCAACGGTACTTTCACGTACCATACGACAGTAATCACGTCCGTTATCTCGACGAGATTGAGAGTGAGCGCATCCACCACGATTTGGATCACCAACACTAAAACTGTCACGGCTACTGCCTCTGGCTCAAACGTCACGTTCACAACCACGCTTCCCGGAAGCGCGACAGTCACTCAGATAACGACGACTACTGCGACGGATACTAGCAGTACTACACTTACGACCGCGAATAGTACTATCACTGCGACGGATACAATTACAGATCCAGGAGTAACTACAACAATCACTCAAACTACAAGCTTTCCGGTCACCACAACAAGTAATTCTACAATAATATCGACCACGACACTGATCTCAAATTCCACGGTGACTCAGACCGCAACTGTCACACAAACAGCCACAACCACAACCACGACTACGGCTACGACAACTTGTACAACTGGACCTCCTCCTTTGTGCTGACCGAATTAGAAGGGGAATAGAACTTTTTCATCCTTATCTCGGAGCCTCTCACTATTGCGAAAGCAAGTATATAGCGGCGTTAGGCTTCCGCATCGAACGCAGACTTGAAGCAACAACAGCAATCGCGAAATGAAGAACGCTACTGTGAGTTTTGCGGTTCGCCTCTGAACCAATCCTCCGGCCTTTTGATGAAAAGGAAATACTGCTCGGACAAGTGCCGGGAGATTGCGGCGAGGCGAAGGATCAGCGCAAGGCTCGGAATCCCTTCACGCAGGATCTCTAAACTCTCGAACCCGCTCTTCTTCGATTAGGATCGCCAACATGCAGTATTTTACAAGGGTAGAGGTAAAGAGAGGAGAACAGTCACTACGCGGTCAAAAACATGGCAATGGAAAGACCAGCGCAGCTTCCTTCCCTCCCCCCTTTGCCTCTTCCATCAAGAACTCCAGGCGTTGCGATAAAAGCCAACACCATAAACAAATCATGACTCTTAGCTTAGAATTTGCTGTGTTCCCCGCCACAGAGAGCCCATAGGATCTTGAATTCCTCTTTCTCTGCCTTCTACCGACAATACAGAAGGCAATCGCTAGTTCTGCTCACGGTATGAGAAATTAGGGCACACTGCAGAAATTAATGCAGGTCATGGTCATAACTTTTGAAGAAAGTATAATTGACTCTAGTTAGAAAGTGTAATCATCTGGCCGCTTTGTGTAGAACTGCGATACGATCTACTAGATAACGTCGATATGGCGGGCTGAAAATGATCTAGTGCAATCTCACTTCGAAAGCCCGTGGCAAGTTTGCAGGTGCCTTTCATACTTCTCTGTATCTTCTGGCGAAAAGCTGTCAAACCTGTCGTTTGCGTCCTCGCAGATCGGACATGGAAGTGCAATGGCATCGATATTGGTATTGTAAAACGCCAAATTCGGATCGCTGATATGGATTGGGAATCTAGTACTAAATAAACTGTTTATGCTGGTCCACGATACACTGATGCTACAGGGTTTTACAATTCAACAGCGAAAATATCACTGTGCCACCTTCTTGTGTCGGTGAAACTCCAGTTTGTAATTCGACGACACGGTCATACGCTCGAGAGGAGCTTAGCAGTCAGATCTGAAAAGAAAGTTCACTAGCTCTTGATTCCAAGCGCGTGGAGTATTGCTGCACCATTTTCACCGAGCGAAGCAACTTTCTCCCTTACGTATGCTTCGTCGAGCCCGCCATGAGTTGCAGCGTCCTGTTTTTCCTCTGCTCCTTTTTGCGATTCCAGAACATTTACGACCATCGGGGCCACATATCTGAGAGAAATTGCCAAGAATGGGAGGCAGTCCAATTTTGAGAGAACTTCCTCACTGCCGCAGATGAGTCGACTGAGTCCGACCTTGTAAATCTCTAGCTCGACAACGGCCCGCCACAATCTTTCCATCGCTCGCTCGATTGCTTCGTTGTCGAGATACTTGTTCAGTGAAGGTTCCGATGCGAAGTTTATCGTTCTCTCGGAATCGGAGTACGTCACAGTGGGAAAGCGGTGTCCCTCCTTTGCTGTGAATGCTATTCTTACCTCGGCGTTCCTCTCGGCCCTTGAAAATACGGCAAGCAAACTCGTATCCGTAATTTCCGCACTGGTAAGAGTGTACTGGTCGAGCTTGTCAAAATCGGGGACCGGATCCTTCCTCAGCCAGCTCTTACCCAGTGAAACGGGGAGCTTGATCTCCTTCTCGAAGGCAGAAAAGTGCAACTCGTCCTTGAAATACGTGCTCCTTTTGGTGTCGAGTGAGAATTCGTATTGTATTCCTTCTGTGCACTTTGATACTAACCTCGAAGCATAAACTCCGTCGACGTACTTGACTGTCACAGTCTTTTCCAGCACTGGAAAGGGCGAAACTGCGAGGAGAGACTCGAGCGATTTGAAAATCTTTATCCTCTCTCGATCGATCGAGATCTTGATTTCGCCCGATTCGGCTGCAAACCGCTCCTCGATTCTCCTCCTAGTTTGTTCAGTCGCGATTGTGGTAAATCCTGAGATCTGTCTTGAAAGTTCGGAGGTGTACTCTTCTCCAACATCAGTCGCGCTGGACTGTATCACTCGGACGATTCCCTTTTCCACAGCCTCCAGACCATTCAGTTTCTGGTGTTTGATGTCTTCCAGTTCCTGATAGCGCGTGTCAAGTTCTGCCTTGTTCATTGTAAACCTCATAGCGTCGACCAATCCTCCGAAAGCTTGCTTCACTTCCAGAGTATTCTTGCCGCCGATGAGCTTCTCTTCTGTATTCAAGTCACAATTGGCACAATAACCGAAGGTAATAATAAAGGCGTAGGTTTGGTCTTCAAGCACTCAATTAGCAGCAGGATTTGGGAGGCTGTTTTCCTCTGGCCAAGGCTGCAATGATTTTTCCTTTCCTTGTATTCACGCTCGCCCCCTCAAGCCAACTATTCAGCGAAGGGCCGGTAGCGTCCACTCGATTAATCACTCTGGAAGCAAACGCTCGTCAATCCCGCAATTTGTTCGTCACAGATACAGACAAATGTGGCGGCCACCATCTGGTAAATGGATAGTTCACCGCGCATCTTGTTTCCATTAAATGCCATTTGTCTCATGGTATGAAATCGATAATTGCCCTTGACCGAAGTGATATCTCTACTTCCGATACGTGCTTCAAATCCCATTAGGAAATATACCCCAGGGAACTAAGATAGCGGCAAGGCGGGCCAGGAGCTCTTTTGCATGGTCACTGAATTCTTTTCGAGCAAATTCTCCGCTTCGTTGATACACAAGCAGCAACAACCCGCAGAAATGCGCGAGCCTCCATTCACATCTCCAGCGCCACGAATTGACGCAGGCGCGCTAAGGCAGGGCGGAGCATCTTCTAAATCTGGTCGGTGCCTTAAACACAGCGCACAGTACGGAGAGGTCGCCTGGAACCCCTCCGATTCTGCTACGTGTCCCGTCTGCGACGCCGAGAACGAAATAAAGCTTCAGAGTCGTGCGCTGATATACATGACTAAACGCATGGAAGAGATGCGCAGCGCGAAGCAGATCACCATAGAAGCTCCCGACAAGTCAAAGCCGCTGGACCCTGAATTCGAAATACCTAGAGTACAGAGCGCTCAAGAAGAGGAGGAAGAGCCCTCACCTCTTGCCCATTCAGAAGGAGATGATCCTAAAGAGTCAATTGCCCCTCCCACAACTGAGAGCAAACTACGCTTCGTTATGCTCAGCGCAGATTCCGTTGCCCAGTTTGAGAAACAGACAAGATTGCTCACTGGTTCCGCGAATCCGATGGGTCTCTTTGACGTTGCGAGGTCCTATGGACTGGATCTGGTTCGTAACATCGTCGAGTCTTCGCCTGCTGGCGAGGCGAATTCAAAGGAATACTTGCTGAAGACCTTGATAGAATGCATGAAGGCGTCTGGTTATGGAACCGTGGATTTTAGAATGTCCTCTGCTCCGATTACAGCCACAATCTCAGACCCCGAGAACACGGCCGTCCCGAAGGCTTCTGAGAATACTGACTTCATACAGGGTATGGTCGCAGGGATGCTCGAATACTTCACGAAGAAAAAGATGCAGACAGGCGGGCAGACGTACGATGGCGAGAAGCGAGTGCTGACTCTCAGATTCGTATATGAAGAAGAGCAAGAGACAAAAGAAACAGATAGCCCAGAGGAATTGCATTCGGCTCCGGTGGAAGACGTGGTGGAACTACCTACGAAGACACCTACAGTAAGCGGCGAAGAATTTCGTGACGACTTTGTGAGTGATCCCAAGACCATGGAAGCCGTAATCGACACAGTCAGGGCGATTCAAGAAGTAAAGAAAAAGATTGCTTCCTTTAAGGCAGCTCCGAAACCGCGAGATGAAGCCGACTACGACGACATTGAAGACCTGCTCAGCAGTATCTAGATCTTCTTGGATGTGCTCCAAGTCTTCTTCCCAAGTTGTACGTTTCGTTTAGCTTGAATTTCACAGTGCAACTCTCGCTACTGTGCTTCCGCGCGAGCGCAGCGCGTTAAATCCTGTCAAGAGTACCGGCAGCAATGAGTGACAGCACTTTCTTATCGTTCCGCAGTAGATATTCGGGCTTAATGTGGTCGCTGACTTTCGTCCTATCTAGATAGGCATTGTGAAGCTCCTCTGCCAACCAGAACCTCACGATCATCCCTAGTCTCGATTCCTCTCACTTTATGCACAATGAGAATAGAAATAGCCGGGCACTCGCGGAAAAGCTCCGACGACCAAAATCAAACTCTGCTCCGAAGTGGTCACAGCTGGTCCTCAATACCAATAGCAAAAGGGTTCGCTCTATGCCTTCGAATAGAACTTTTCCGAGGAATTAGTATTGGCAACTGGATCCGGGTGCCTTTTACTAGTCAAAGAAACTCGCATACGTTCATGCTTTTGGCATATAGTAGCAAAAAAAGCAACAGCAGCCTAGACTGTTCTCTTTCTAGTAACAGAAGATTGAAAAGAAATTCTTTTCTAGCAAACAAAACTAGACCTGCAAAAAGTAAAGCAAGAAATGTTCTGCCCTGCCTGCGAGTGGGAGATTCGGCATCAACACGAGATCTTCTGTTCAAATTGTGGCAGTCAAATCAGATTCATCGACAATGACACCGCAGATAGCGGCACTCATCACCACCAGAATGAAATTTCACCTCAGCTTGAAGGCCCGAGAAGAAAAACAGAGAGCCGCGCAGTTACCGCCGAGAGCGAATCAAGCGCAAGAATCGAGTCAGCACCCCCGCTCGTCAATGCTTCACCTGCAATTTCATCTTCAGGAGGTGGAGCAAACAAGACTGTCGCGATACAGAACCCCATCCGAGGAATGGACGAGGAGCAAAAGATCGCTGAGACCAGAAGCCGCAACGAACCAAACTGCATCTACTGCGGTCAGCCGGTCAACGAATCCCTCTGCCACGTGACACCTTCAGGGTACGCCATCCGCAATCTCCATGAAGTGTGTCATCAGGCAATAATGTTTAGGGCAAACGAAGTCTTGGAGTCAAAGAACGGTAAAAAGTTGTCGCTTGCGGACATTGACAGGCTCGACGGCCCGAAGAGCGAGGTTCCACTGACACTCGCTGCCTACAAGACGGAGGGCGGTTCGGTTCGCTCCGGAAAGGATCAATACTACCTCGACTGGCGAGTGCTCCAGCCGGGCGAGACTTTTCACTGGGTGAGGGAGATCAAGCGCGGAACTTTCTTCAGGAAAGTGGTCGAACAGGAGGTCATCACTGACAAGCGATGTTTCCGAGTCGATGTGAGCGCAAAGAGAATTTCAAGCGAAGTTCCCATAGCCGGCGTGGACATATTCATTACTGTTTCAGGCAATGCTGGATCTTCGTCGGGGTCCGCAGGGGACTTGCACTTTGTCAAGGATGGTAAAGAAATGCTAGTCTTCCCGAATGTTGCCTATCCAACGGAGCTTAAAAAGATGATTGAAACCCTGAAACTGAATGCGGGCAGAAAAAGCTGAGGATCTTTCGAAAAAAAGAGAGAGACCTTCCACCAAAGTAAAACTGTTTAGACCACAAGTCTACCCTTTGTCGTTCTTCCGTGTCGGAGAACTTTGAAACGTCAATCCCTTCCCAGGTGCTAGTTGAAGTGGAAATGGAAAGCAGTCAAACTTGTGTACATTTTTTCAGTGTGGAGATGGCTCTGTACTTTCTTCGTACTCGATCGTACTGCATACATAGAACTTTACTCTATATGTCTTAAAACGTCAAATTGCCCGCGAGCCAATTGACATGGCACAGATATCAGTCGGAGGGCGAGCAGGCGATTCATCAAACTCCCCAGCGAAAAATGAACCTAAGGCTCGGAGCCAGGAGGGAGAAGGGGCAGCGAATAAACTGCGCGCTCAGAAGAGAAAAAAGCAAAAGAACAATTTCGAGAATTTCATCACTGCTCACCATGTTGGCCTCGTGATCGGCTTTTCAGGACTGCTGATAGTCAGTGGGCTCGTCTTTATGTTGATATCGCTCGGCGCCATCGCTGAAACTTCGCGTGATCTCTTGGCTGGAATAATCACGGCCCAGGAGGAGCGATACATTCTAGCTGCGATCGGATTGATGCTGGTCGCCAGTCCATTCTTTCTGAACAGATTCGTCTTCAAGGCCATAAGGTACGAGAGGGAGCTCCGCCTTAGAGCCCAAAAGTCCACGCGTGAGGCTCAACTCCTGCAGGATGTACTGACCCACGATATCCGCAACTACAACCAGGTGTCGAGACTCAGTGCCGAGCTGATCGCCGAAGAGACGAGAGACGTTGCCGGAACCGAAGGGCTCGTAGCAAATCTCCTAAACTCCATTGCTGGCTCTACGCAGCTCGTTGAAAGAGCCAAGATGCTCGGCCGTGTGATTTCAGATCAAGACTTACTTTATTCTCCAATGAACCTCCTAAGGTGCATAAACAGATCGATGCAACTCGTGAGCTCGGCGAATCCTGAAAAGACGATATCAGCGGTTGTGAAGCTTGGCTCTTCACCCTCGGTTCCGCTCGGAGCGGTCGACCTGAAGCGCAACGAAGTCTCGGTGCTGGCTGACGACCTGTTGGACGAGGTCTTTTCAAACCTGTTTTCCAATTCGGTAAAGTACACTGACGGAGCTCAAGTCTTCATCGCGATTGAGCTCAATCAGGGGCACGACAAGCAGTTGAAGCGCAAGTGCTGGAAGATATCCATCTCCGACCTCGGAAAGGGAATACCTGATGAGTTGAAAGTCTCAATATTCTCCCGATACCTCGATGGGGCCAAGGGCAGTGGTCTTGGTATGTCGATCGTCCACGCGCTTGTCGTCGGAAGATACAATGGGCGCATCAAGGTCCAGGACAGAGTGGAGAACGACTACACAAAGGGCACAATGGTGGAGATCTGGCTTCCGGCCGCTTAGTGTCGCTTCTTTCCTTTTTCGTTGATTTCTAGGCAGGCCAACCTGCATTGATTGGCCTGGAAGAATAAGCTACGGCACTCGAGAGAAGCGATATCGGAAACTAGAGGCCATCGGGGGATAAAATCTATCAAAGCTTAGAGACTATCCTATTAATGGTATACTCTCTCCCCTTTCTTTTTGATCTTGAACCAACTGGAGCAGTTTCCCTGCCCTTGCGAAGGAGAGAGCCGAGGAGGATGGAACTGGGTTGCCAAGAAATCAGAGCGACGAACGCAGCGAAACAGACATCATCATCAGAATGCTGTACTACTGTACGGAGCCCAGACTCCCCTCCCAGATAATGTCGTTTTGCGATATAGATAGAGACCAGTTCACGAGGATGTCGGAGCATTGCATAAAGAAAAATCTGCTCAAAGTTGTGAACGCTGAAATGGGCATGTTCGGTTACGTACTCACTCCGCGCGGCAGAGAAACTCTGGCGACTGCTCAGCTGATAATGAAGGAACTCGGGGTTGAAGATTCAGAGTACAAGGAAAAGTTCCACGTTGGCCACTAATACGCAAGCCTTTTCTTTGCTTCGAAGCGTTAAGAATATACGAAAGAGCATGTATAACTTCAAATTTCTACTGACAATTTTCGCATTTCTTCGCTAAAGCTATTGGCCAGTGTACTTGACTTAAGTACTGAAATTTGATCAGTACTCAACATACATTTCGCTGAAAAATGCTTCTGTACACAATCCTGTGATCGTGAAAGTTGAATCAGCCACACTCGTAGCAATTTCAAAGGCGAGTTTCGTCTTCTGGATTGGGATATTTGCACTGGAAGCATTTCTGGACATAAACCCGACCAGATTGATGGTGTCCGGAACCGCGTTTTCAGTAAGTTACTACGTGTACGTGACACTTCCCGACCTAGTCAGGTTCTTCCCACTAGGGTTTCTGGCGCTCGGCGCCGTGGGAGCGCTTTTCGCGTTCAGGAAGTACTGGGCAATGGTGCCCGCGACAGGAGCTTTCTTTGCTTCGTTCTACTTTGAAATTGTCAGATCATCCTCTTTCATGAGTTACTACAAATCGAATTATGCTTGTCATCTGGTGCCAGGCAGGTACGGCTTTTCGCAGTATTTTTGCCCCTTGCAGAGCATGGTTAGCGGCAGCCCGAACATTCCGTTGCAGGGAAACGTGCTTGCTCTCGTAGCCTTTGCCCTCGCGATGATTTCATTTGGAGTTTTCAGGTCGAAGAACGGCCTTCGAAGCGCAATTGTAGACACGCTCATTGCCGCTTCTTCGGTCGTATTAATCTTCGAGTCCGGAATCTACGCATTCCAGTATTACTGGTTCCCGCAGCACGTAACATACTATCAGGGGCTGCTCGGGCTACGGGACATCACGAATGCGAATGTCTTCGATGCCTCCCTCGCAATACTACTAGTTAGTGTCGGAGTAAAGGCTTGGAATAGATTCCGACAGAGCAAGAAATATGCACTTCGCACGATCCCTCCGCCAAAGATCGCCCCCATCGGCGGTCGTTCAAGCCCACGATGAGAAACCGGTACGAAACTGTTTACTGTAATTCGATCATTGTGTTACTGTTTCAGTCCCACTCCTGTTCAACTGCCAGCTTATGATTCCAACAGCGATCAGAGCCAGCCCTATGACGGCTGTGATCTCGACGGTCGATTGCAGAGAAGATGTCTCCGAAGTTCCCGGCAGTACCTGACTGACATAGTAGACTATTGCCCCTAGGAAGAAGAAAACTCCCACGAGGATCAAGATTCCAGGGAACTTTGAATCGGCCAAACTCGACATTCTAGCCAACCCCTGCCAACGAGGAATTAAAACGAATATCGCTTGATCGTGGAAACTTCAAAAAGGGCTGTACCGAGGGATGTTGGTTTGAATAATATGGTCAAGTGCTGGGAAGAAATGAGTTCTTCGAAAAAGGGCTACTCGGATGCGGACATTTTTTTGACGCTGCAGGTGTATGGAGGAGGTGTGCGAGTATTGGTGATGACCGAAAGGCTTGCACTTCCTCGTAGGCCTTCGCTAGGTAGTACAAGGGCATGTTCTTCCACCCATATGGATGCGAGATAAGTATCATCGATTCATCATTACTAAATATCATCAGAGTAATGTCAGGTCCGTACTCAAAGAAATTACGCACCATATGGATCGAGCAAAGAGGTCCGTTCGCAATTGGCAAGCACGCTAGAATCAAGAACCAAACCAGCCTCGTCCGCTTTGAACTACAGCCCTTGTACCAATTGCGAGAAGCATCCGTGGTACCCCGAGATACCGCCGGTCACTCTGCATCGCGGCGATGTATGCATGATGTGTGGAATGCGTTCAAAATCGAATTAAGTCGCTTTGCATTCTCGCACCAAACTCCGAGATCCTAGCATATCCACTCTTTCTGCCTCAGGTCACTGACTGTCAGTCGTTTCTCTGCTCACTGTTTCTTTCGTTCCAACGACATTTTCTTACGTAACTCTATTTCGAGTTCTATCGCGTCAAGCTTCCAGAGAACCTTCTTGCCAACTCGTAGCGCGCGCGGATCGTTAGTGGAAGAATAGTAGTTGTCGAGCTCAGTCTTCAAGCGCATCAGCATTTCAAAATCGGACGAGAGCTGCGAGTGATCGCGCTTTGATATTATGCGGTGAAAACTTGCTTCGTCATCGACATTTAGGAGCTCAGGAATCATCATGATCACTCTCAGCGCAGAGCCTGCTGATCACGTCATGCTCTTCCCATTATTTAAGATCCAAGAAATGCGGTTCTGTACGCCTTGTACGGTTCGAAGAGGCGCCTAGCAATTTCCGATATGAACTTTAGACCATGTAAGGGTCACACATAGGCCTTGTTAGCATGCTACAAGATAAGCAGTGAATCATCCGATTGCAATCAATTTCATTGCAGTTTGATCTACGTTCGTTTACGTCGTGCGAACAACCCGCAGATCGTTAACCAAAATTGAAGATGAAATGGCGGTCTGCAGAATTTCGAGCTATGAAAGTCGGGCGGTCTGCGTACAGTTCTGAACCGAAGTCCTACCGGGACATATCACGACCACAGTGAACCCAGCGTTGACTGGGATCAGGGAAAAGAAGAGAAACACGCGTGCGTTTCCAATTATCGTGATATTGTAATCTCCGTTGATCAACGAGCGAATAACAGAGCCCGCTACTGTCGCGTAGGTTACGTTGAAGGAAAGCGTTTGCGTCACGTTGTTATTGCCTACGATGTGGGTTTGAGGCAAAGTTCCGTTTCCAATATACTTTCCTGTCAGATAAGTCGAGAAATTAACCTGAACGGGAGGAAGGGAGGTCGATCTGGGGTTCGAGAAGAGTCAACGTGACCGTGGCGCTGTCAACCTTTACGTTTTGAGCCCCGACTTTGACTACGGAGATAGAGAGATTCTTAGCTGCAGAGTATTCTAGGTAAAGCTGAACTGCCACTATTCCGATAATTAGTATGATCACTAATACAACTATTAGGGCGATTGTCCTCTTCCTCAATGGAGACTCACCCTTTCCGGCAAGTAGTGTCCGCGCTAACTGACGACAACAACCACAAGAAGCAGAGTTCTGGTCAGTTTCTGTCTCGCCAGCATTATGATTGCTGTTATTTTCAAAATTATTTCACAGCAAGATTATAAGCCGCATTCTGGCAAACCGGATTATCTTTCACGACCAATTCTGGACTTTTGCTCATATCTTTCGTCTTTAAGCTAAATGTAAGATCTTGAAGAAATAGCTAGATGCAGGGGCATACAGTATTTCCTCAGAGTTCCTCATGCACTCTTTGAAAAAGTTGCACTGGCTCTCCTTTATGAGTGACAGACCGTACAGTTGGCCGACTCGATAATCTAGGAAAAATGCAACCAAAGGAATCGATTCAAGGAGGCTTGCTATTTTCTTAGTTGGACGGACGATCGGTCAGCGGGCAGCCTCTTCCTCTAGTTTTCTGTTGTAAATCTGCCTTCGGACAATCACGTTGCGCATGAATATCAGCGCAAGGAGCCAGACGACTCCCAGAATTGAGGCAAAGACTCCCTTCAGTATGTTGTCGGTAAAGCAAACGCAGTCCTGAAAGGGCACAA
The DNA here is from genome assembly GCA_021325255.1 of Nitrososphaerota archaeon. The sequence goes on from JAJPHP010000081.1 coordinate 81,747, forward strand.
TTACCTTGAATATGATTATCGCGCCCAAGAGAACCAGAAGCCAAGCGATTGCAAATATTGCCATTAGCTCGATCAGCTGGCGACTTGATTGGGTCCTAGGCTGAGTGGTAACCATAAAAAGAGACGCATCACCGCATATTCTGTTCGGAACAGATCGGATTACTTGCGACGTCTCTAAAGGGGTGCTACACTCCTCTAATTATGATTACGCCTTGTTGTATGTATCATCTACGCCCCCTTGAATTATGCGTAGCAGATTTCTTGTCGTGAGGGAAACATCCTAGGCAAAAGCCACACATCTTGAATCGGAGGATCGCCATTCTCCTTCAAAAAAGGAATAAGAGGAGACGAGCTATCAGGTCGTGATCTTACATTATGTAAATGATGCAACGTCGGTGAAATTTTGGGTAATAGGACGTGTGAGATGAAGCGTTCCTTAGATCGCTTTTACCTTGGTCTCCGGAAAAGGCCCCCTTGGAGATGGCAGTCGTATAGGTGCTTCGCGTATTCCTTCATGTCCAGCTTGCTGATCTCTTGAGAATGAGAAAACTCCTCCCTGAACGCCGCGCAGTAATCGCAGCAATCTCCAAGCGAAAAGATCCCCTTCCAGCAGTCACTGCTCGTTTTGCTCATGAAGATTTGTCGATCCCAGACCTGAATTCGAGGTACGGTTCTGAGACACTTGCTACTTAAACCAGATATCACGGAACTCGATAGAGCAGGTGAAAATCGCAAGTCGAAAGAAATTCAGGAATTGATTACAAGAGCGCCTATAGAGGGAACGCGCTTTTGCCTCGTTCTGAATGAAAGGTGGGACCCCAAATAAAGAAAGAAAATAGAGGATAGAGGCCGCCTAATTCTTTACATGTCCTCCCTTTTTGCATTTTTTACTGTTCAGGGTTCAAGTTCCGTCTGCCCACTCCTCGGAATGCGAATCCGGCTTTCGTAGCTTCGTGTGGATTCACGATGTTTCGTGCATCGACCAATGCAGCGGGGCTATCGGTGAGTTGCTCGAGGAGTTTGAGGTCAAGTCTCTTGAACTCTGCGTGGGCGGTCCCGATGACAATGCAATCGGCACCGTTGATCGCTTGTGTAAGGCTCCTTCGAACACCTAGACCGAAGACAGTGTCTCCGGCGAACATTGGATCGTAGATGTTGAGCATAGCACCTAGCTTGGTTAGTCCGGAGCAGACGCGCTCCATCGGTGTTAGCTGCAGGTCTTTGATCTCGGGCTTGTAAGCGACTCCTAATATCGCGATCTTCGAGCCCCTGATCGTTTTTCCGACTTCGTTTAGCGCCTCGGACGTAAGCTCGATGACGTGCTCGGGCATGCGGTCGTTGATCTCCCTCGCCATCCTTACAAGATAGGGGATGTTACCAGCCTTTACACCTTCAGAGATAAGGTAATAGGAGTTTGATGGAAGACACGGCCCGCCAACGCCCGCACCGGGGTAGTGAGGCATGAAGTTGTACTTGCTCGCGCACCCCGTGATCACTTCCACAGTGTCAATGCCGAGCTTTTCATAGAGCAGTGCAAACTCGTTTGCAAGTGCAATGTTGACATCCCGGAAGAGGTTCTCCGTCAACTTAATCGCGTTGGCGGTCTTGGGGTCGCTTGCTCGGAAGACCTTGACATTCAAGAGAGATTCGTAGAGGTCCGCCACAATCTGGCTGCAGTGGGGGTTTATGCCACCGACGACACGCGGGACAGTCTTCATGTTTCCGATGATGTTACCTGGATCTGATCGCTCGGGACAGCTTGCCAGACCGAAATCCGATCCCGCTTTCATCCCGGACTCTTCCTCCAGAATTGGCGCAATCAAATTTTCAACTGTCCCTGGTCCAACGGTGCTCTCGATTATGACAACGCACCCTGGCTTGATCAGTTTTCCAACCGTTCTGCACGCGCCCGTAACAGCCGAATAATCCGGAGTCTTTGCGGGATCGACGGGGGTGGGAACACAGATTATGACAAAATCTGCCGCAGGTATTGCCGACTCTACGTCAGTTGTGGCGCGTAGCTTGCCGCTCTTGACCGACTCTTCAATCATCTTGTCGAGTCCTGGCTCGTCAAGGAAGCGGCTCCTTCCCTCATTGATCGTGACGACAACTTCGGGATTGATGTCGACACCGATCACCTGTGCGCCGGAACTAGCAAACATTGCAGCTGTTGGAAGGCCGATTCTTCCCAGACCCACCGCGCATATCGTTACGCTTCTGTTCTTGTACAGTGACTTTACTTGTTCTGTAGTTTGTTGGAAAACTCCTTCTTTGCTCATCATTTTCTTTTTTCTATTCACACTCTGATAATCGCAACTTTCCTCGGAATCACAATTCTAGTTCTTCTCTTGTTTTTGATGTAGCCCGCGAGCAACGCAAAAGCAACTGCCCCCGCCATAAGAGGAATTCTTACGGCGTCGATGCTAAAATACTGAAATGTAAACGGCGCGAACAAAGCAAAGATCCCGGTATCTGCAGCCAGATGACCAAGAAATGAAGAGACGAATATAGAGCCAACCTCAGGCTGCCGATTTCTCAGTACAACCGATAAAACCACCAATGTGACTCCCAAGAACGCAAGCGAGTGAGCAGGCCTGATCGGTTGCGCCACCCCGAGTACCGACGGGAGGTGATCAAGATCGAGCAGGACGACGAATGCTGTAAAGAGAGTAATCAAACTAAGATCGATGTGTTTGTATGCCAGAGTAGAAAGAATTCCGAGACCCGCGCCTACTACAGCAAGCTCCCCCAGTTTTGGGGGAATCGCATCCGCTGGGCGCAGAGTTCCGATGTGAACGTTCGGACTGCTAGTCGAGAAGAAAACCAGTGTTAAGAGCAGATCAATCATGAGGAAAATGGCAATCGGCGGTACAACCTGCTTCAGCCACCCACGTATGAGACTCACTAGGGTACCTGCATTCCTCCCGATCTAGATTGGTACACGCTCAGAATCTCCTGGGAGAACTCTGCTTTTCCTTCAAAACTCGGCATCTTCTCCTCGATATATCGTCCCAGTTCAATCACCTCGATGCCAAATGTGGCAAACTTTGCCGCATCAAGCAAACGCTTCCCGTCAATCATGACTGGGCTCTTCATGTGTTTCACGACCAAGGAAGGTGAAATGCGCCTGAACTCTTCCCATTCGGTTGCTATCACGCAGAGGTCTGAACCAGCAAGACAGGTAGCAACATCTGTCAAAAGGGAAACATTCGGGTGTAGCTCGCGCTTTGAATTAGGCATCGCCTTCGGGTCGTATGCCCTAACCTCTGCCCCTGCGAGGCTCAGTGCGTTTGCAATCTTGATAGCGACCGATTCTCTGATGTCATCCGTGCCCGCTTTGAATGCCAGTCCTAGGAGTGCAATTTTCTTTCCAGTAATATCCCCCAATAGCGCTCGGGAAAGATCCAGCACTTTGAGTGGTTGCCTTTCGTTGATATCTAGGGCGGCCTCCAAGATCGAAGGATTGACTCCGGATGTTTTGCAAAGCGCTTTCAGCGCTCTCACGTCCTTCGGAAGGCAGCTCCCGCCAAAGCCCAATCCAGACCTAAGGTATCTTCGATCGAGCCCAGTCACAGTGCTTAGACCCATGACGACCTGGTCAATATCAGCTGAGGGTACCTTCTCACACAGATTGGCAAGCGTGTTTAGAAAACTCAGTTGAGTCGCCCTGAAAGTGTTAACGGAGTACTTTACAAATTCGGCACTCGAAGTCGAGAGCATAATCAACTGAGGCAACCTGCGCCCGTAGAACATGCGGTACAAACTCGACATGACTTTCAAGGTCTTCTTATCGGAAGACCCAATAACCACGGCATCAGGGCTCATAGTGTCCTCAATTGCAGTTCCCTCGCGTAGAAACTCCGGGTTGACACATAGCCCGATTTCGGACGGAATTTTGCGGTACGAACTGGTCTCGACAATTCTTTTAACCGTGCCCTCGGTGGTTCCGGGAACAACCGTACTCTTCATTGCGACGATGTGATAATCTCCCTTTGCACGGAGGACACGACCGATTTCCGCTGCGGCAGATTCAATGAATCGAAGATCTATTTCTCCCGAATCCCTGCTCGGTGTACCCACTGTCACAAACGTGACATCGCTCTGGGAGACGGCGTCAGAGTAATCGGAGTGGCAGGATAGCTTTCCAGACTTTAGAGTTGTCTTGAGCAGGGCGTCAAGACCAGGTTCGTGGATTGGTGAAATCCCCTTGCTGATCTTCTTGCGCTTCTCCTCGTCGACCTCCACTCCGTATACTCTGAACCCTCTCTTCGCAAAACAAACCGCTGTAGAAAGGCCCACGTATCCCATTCCTACGATTGAGATACTTGGTAGTGATGAATACGACTTTGAATGTCGAGTCAAATGACTTACCTTCTCCTTCTCTCGTTCGAATATGGAATGTCTCGCCGTTCAGTTGATGCACTCTTCAAAAGTAGAGAATGAGGTTCGTTACTCCACGAAAAGTTTCTGCCTTATCCCGCGGTAGTCTTCAAGTACCCTCAAGCCTTCGCTTGTGGCCTGATACAGCTTCCCGCCAACGGTTTCTTCCGACGAAACCAACCCGTTGCTCTCGAGGTTTGTGAGGATGCGCTTCAACTCGTTGTGGGAGATGTTAGCTTCCCTCATCACGTGGGTCAGTCTCATTGGACGAAGGGAGGTGCTCTGGATGATATCTAGGCAAATCTCAAGCTTGGATCTTCTCGCAAAGATGCCGGGTTCCTTCGAGACCCCGTTAAGCCTGCGAATTTCGTTTATCATGAGTTTCGCCGGGTTGTCCATGTTCTTCACCAAGAGCGAGGACCTCTGTATGAAAGCCCTTCTCTCCTCGTCGTCGAGCAACTTGTCCACGTACGCCGCAATCTGCTCGGGCTCGGTCGAGTGAGGAATGTATCTGTGTAGTTCCTGGACAGGCTTTGATTGCTGCCAATAAATTGCACTGACACAGGGCTTGCTAAGAACGAAAGCTTCCATCAACATCGTTTCAGCCGCGCCAAGCGCGATGTCCGCGTGCGCGACTGGGCAATCGCTTATCGATTGATCCAGGACGGTGACATCCATCTCCTCGTAACGCTTTCGCTGTTCCTCAGTTCTCGGAAGCACCATAATGTTCGAGTTGCCCGTCTTTGCCAGAAGCTCCACAGCCGTCTCGAGTACAGGCTTGTGCATCGGAAAGAAGCTCGCAAAATCTGGTTCAGGTCGCACGAAGACCAGCGGGTCCTTTGCGTTCTTGCCGTGGTATGGGTTGAAAGTACTTCTGGGTTCGTCCTTCAGGTAGCACGTGTGAAAACCATTGAACCAGCTAATTTTTTCTGGGTCCGTTACACCGCTTTGGTAGAGCTCGTGAAGGGTGTAGAAGCGCGGGCAGAATATTCTGCTTGATAGTGGAAATACCATCTGGTTGACGTGAGTTTCCCGCTCGTCGTAGAATATTGTCCAGGACGGAATGTCGAGGCCGAATGCAACCCGAACAGCTTCGGGCCATCTCTCGGTGAGCAAAATGTCGGGCTTTTCCCTCTCCACAATAGGCACCATCTCCTGGATTGTGCGCGCGTATGCCTCGAGTTTCCTTCCTAGGTCTTTTCCACCATGCCGTCCCACGGGGATATAGTTGATCCCCTTCGCGTCGAGGATGGAAAATATGCCGTCGTGTTCGCGTGCGGTGATCAAGAACTCGTAGTCCCTGCTCAGCTCGTTAATCACCGGCGCAAAAAAGTTCGCCTGGAAAGGAGTGCCGACTGCTATCCAGATTTTGTTTATCTTCTTTTGTTCGTTGCTCAATCTATTTTGTTCATCTCAGGCTCAAGTTTTCATCAGAATTGTGTCATAGTAACCCCACGGTGAAAACGAATGCAAGTGCAGCATACGCGCACTGCATAACAAGGAGCGAATCGACCAACCCCTTTTCGGTAAGGTTAGAGAGTCTCATGAACGCGTGTGAGAGTGCGGGATAGTTCGGAGGTTGAAGAATACCGTCGGCTGTAACCTGGGTGTTGCCGAGTACAGATCTCGCGGAAAAGCGATTTTTGCTCAACATCTTCAGGGCGAAATCTAGACCAGCTGGTATGCTCACCATGACTGCTGCAAACTCTAGTTGGGACATCAATCCGATTGAAGCGATCGCAGCTCCTGCGGTGAGCGTACCCGTATCTCCAGGAAATATCCTGGAAGGATACCAGTTCAACGCGAGGAGACCGAGAAAACCTCCCAGGAACAGGACGCCAAGCATAGCGCCAGCCAAGGATCCTCTTATGCTTGCAAGCAAAGTCAGAGTAGCTATGGAAATAACCGCGCACCCGACTTCAAGCCCGTTGAACCCCGCGAGCATGTTGCTGAAATTCGCCGAAGTCGTTATGGCAAGCGGGACCACCAGCAGAGGGTAGAGCAGACCAAATGGAACAGGACCGATCAGCGGAAACATCACGCTGGTTCTCCCCAAGAGAACGAATGCCAGAGGAAAACTCGCAGCGGCGACAAGGAATGGTTTGTAGCGCTGTCTCAGATTCAACATGTCATCAAGTATACCAATGACTCCGACGGCGACCACAGTCACGAAACCGGCAACGAATACGGGAGGGATCGACGATCCATAGAAAATGAATGCCAGAGGTAGCGCGGCAAACACGCCGGCGAGTACCGCAAGCCCACCCATTTCCGCGACCTCGGGTCGGTCGGGCTTGTGGACATCCAGCCCCGTCAAGCCAAACTGCTTGAACTTTGAAGCAAACAAACTTGCAAGCAGGAAGGCGACGATGCAAGCAACTATAGAAAGTGCGGCAAGATCTAAAGAGAACGTAACTAGCGACATCAGTTTTCAGCCCCTGCGAGCATGCTAATGACTTTCCAGAAAAGTAGTGTTCCCACGACAAATGTGGCAACGAAAACCAGAAGCGATGCGATCCCTCGTTCAAAAAGCGCAACTTCGCTGGTGACCAGCCAGGTTCCGTACATAGCGAGGGCAGAAAGAGTGAACACGTTGAGGCTGAGCGACGTGATCAGAACAGTCTTTAGCATCGGCGACGTCTTCCTTTCTTGCAATAAGACCACCTGCGCCTCCACACACCTTCTCTCTATTTCTTCCCGCTTAACTGATCTGATTCAGCTGGCTGTTGGTAAGAACTTCGTCGTTGACTCTCTCAAAGTCTACCATCGAGCCAACATCAGCCCAGTACGCATTCTCGTAATACGAATTGATTGACTCGCCATGAGAAAGTAAGGCCGGGAAGGTCTCTGTCTCGAGACTGCACTGCTTGTGCGCGGGTATGTAGTCAAAAATCCTCTTTTCGAATACGTAAATTCCGGCATTAGCCATGAAGGCAAGCGTGGGCTTTTCTTCGAATCTCTGAATTGTAGAATTCTTATTCAGGGTGATGTACCCGTAAGGAACCTTGATCTCAAATTTTTTCAGCGCAATCGTTCCAATTCCCCTGGAAATCTGGTGCGTCGTGACAAACTTTGCGATGTTCAGCGAAGTCACAATGTCGCCATTCATGGCGAGAAAAGCGTCATTTAGGAAAGGTTCGGCGGTTTTCAGCTGTCCTCCAGTTCCGAGCGGAACGTCCGACTCTGCATACGACACGTTGACGCCAAGAGAAGAACCATCTCCAATTGTAGTCATTATCTGCTTCTTGAGATAGGCAACGCAAATCACGAAATCCTTTACACCGTAAGATTTGAGATACTGCATCGTCCGCTCAAGGAGTGGTTTTCCTCCAACTGGTAGCAGACTCTTGGGCACGACGTAAGTAAGGGGGCGAAGTCTCGTACCTGCTCCTCCAGCGAGAATGACCGCCTGCATCACGAGCACCTCCACTGTTGGTGGAAAGTTTGAATTTCAGAACGAAGCGCGAACGCACCGAGGTGGGTCGATAATATTGATTTCAAAACTAGTTTTCAGATCTAGTTCCATAGATCTGGAATTCTTAAGGCAATTGGAACTTATCTTCATAGTCATAGCATCTAGAACTCGAATTCTAGATGCGGCGTTCTAATTGAACTATTCCATGAATTCAATCCAAGAATTACAAGATTTAGTCCGACGATTTTCGCCTATTTCGCTGTGCGACGCCCCTACCATGGCTCGAGGCCAAGAATTTCTTCGAAATTCATCCACTTGGTATCTAGGACTCATGATTTGACTCAGGGATCAACATCGAGCTGGAACTTTTCATCAGGGGCTCTCACAGTCAAGTCAGTATCATAGGTGAGAGACGTGTTTTGAATAAGACAGAACTGGGAATTTGAGGATCGTCAAGATACGACTGTATAACGCGAAACGACATCAGTTATAGATCGCGACCAGCATCCTCTTACGATGAAGGAAAAATCCAGAACGACGAGAGAAAGATTCAAGGGAGTCAAATCAGAAGGCATGGGACCGCACCGAAAGTTTCCAAGGAGAAATCCGCCTCATTTTGAGATTGCTGATGATAACTTTCGACCCGCCTGAGAATGTCGGCGGGGTTGAAGGTCGGGCGAGGAATTACACTGCGATTCTCGCAAGAAAGGGTATCTTGATTGGAGTGATCTCCTTTTCTCCCTCCTACAAGTTCACTAAGACAAGTGCCTATGGAGCGCCTCTATTGCGGCTGCCGTCCTCTGCAAAGTCGCTACCTTTCTCATTTCGTGTTGTGCTCGACGAAATCAACGCCAACAGGATTGATTGCATTTTCTTTCTAAGCGGGGGAACATCGCTCATCGGTAATGTTCTCTTGTGTTACGCTCGCATGAAGAGAATCGCTACCGCCGTCTTTCTGTACGGAAAGGATATCCTGTCCGCCAGGGCGAGTATCGCTTCAATTTCAACTCTTTATTTCGGATTGTCGCTTGCAAATCGGGTAATCGCAAATTCTCACTTTACAGCGAGTTTGCTTCCTAGAAGCTACCAGTGGAAGATCGAAATACTCCACCCTGCCATTGACCCCCACTCTCTCCAACATGGTCAGAAAATGCTCTCCAGACTCGAGCAAGAGAACAGGAGGACGGTGTTGTTCGTGGGAAGGCTGGTGAAGAGGAAAGGGGTCGATGTTTTGCTTCTCGCTTTTAAGAAGTGCCTGACCCAATTTCCCAATCTGAAACTTGAGATAGTGGGCGACGGTCCCGAGTTTGATAATCTCAAGAAAATGGCCAAGGAACTAGGACTGGTAGATGAGGTGATATTTCGCGGACAGCTCACCGGTGAACAGCTATACACCGAGTACTCTCAGTGTGAGGTTTTCGTCATGCCCTCAACTACTACCGACAGGGACGTCGAAGGATTTGGCACTGTCTTCCTGGAGGCGGGCCTATTCGGAAAGCCCTGCATCGGGACATTCTCTGGTGGAATACCCGAAGCTATCTTGAACCACAAGACGGGGCTGTTAGTTCCGGAGAACGACGATGAAGCACTCAGCAGTGCAATCGAGAGAATTTTAAGCGATAACGAACTCGCAAAGCGTCTTGGCGAGAACGGGAAGTTCAGAGTGCTTGATGAATTTACTTGGGAAAAGACAACAAATGCTCTCTATTCCATCCTTCAGCAAATTAACCAGGGCCATCGAAGTGTATGAACTGTCTCTCATTTAGTTCTTCGTACAATGTAAGGAGAAGCCGAATTTTCGTGTCTTAACCACTGATAATAATTTTCCAAGCATAATCTTCCTCTCTTACTGATTGTATCGTATATCGTAACATGTTCGTTCTTGACTTGATCTTTTTATGCATAAAAAAGATAGTTACAAGGCGAACAATAGTCAGTTGCGACTGGATAGGGCGAAGGCCTTCGTCATTTGCATCGGTGCTGCTTTTTTGCTTCCCCTAGCGATCCCACGAGTAGGCCTGGATTATCCGTACTTTTTCATCATGAGCCTTGTACTGATGGCCTGGTTTACGATTAAAGGAAAAAGTGTCCAGTCTCTCACCAAGAAGGGGAAATGGTGGGAAGTACTTTTAGGCGTTGGGGTCGTCATCGCGGATTATGTTCAGAATTTTGTGAGCCATTCGACGCTGGGTCTGACAGACATGATTTTGGTTTTCTCCGCCGTCGTTGTTGCTTTCTATGGAATTGGTTCTTTCAGACTCTTCTGGGTTCCAGTAGCATACGGCGTCGTCCTCCTGCTAGGATATCAAATAGATTACATTGCGCCTAACTTTGTGACATTGCAGAACTGGATGGCTTCGATAATGGCTTCGTCTATGCAGGTGCTTGGCATCAACGCAAGCGTTTCAGGTCACGTTGTTACCATGGACTCTTCGGCCGGTACACTGTTCCTCAATGTTGAAGGAGACTGTACTGGCGTGCAAGGAATCCTTGCATTTGGAATGCTTTCCACGATGGCTGTGCTTGACATAAAGGCAAGGGCATCGAAGATAATCCCGCTGTTTGTGATTGGGTTCGTCGGAGCTTTCCTCATAAATATCGTGAGGCTGTTTGGAGTCTTTCTTTCTTTTGAGTATCTAGGGACGGGAATAGGCAGCAGTGTCCACGTCTATCTAGGGTACCTGCTGTTCATAGTCTGGGTGATGATATTCTGGAGCCTTGCGTTCAAGTATCTCCTCCCCAGCTCAACACCAATCAATGGTGCAAGAGCGGCCCCGCCGAGTCCTCCTCCAATGCCCTAATGACGAACACACTACTTCGAATTTCGCATTTTTTTCTCCGATTATTTTTCGCCTTACAAAAATGGGCGTAATTTTGAAACGATTGACACACGCGGTATGGAATTCCTTCGGTAGAAAAGGCCGAATACCCAGATTGTTCCAGGGCCTTGCTGTTGCACCCTCGCATCGCCGGGAATGCAGTTTTGTAGAAGCTTTCGATTCATTTCACGAAGATCAGTTGATGGTTCAGTGGAATGAAAGTAAATTTCCTGAATCCGAAATCTACGCTAATACATTTGGGGTTCATATTGAATTAATATCGTGAATACTGTTTCTGGCTCTATAAGGTAAATTTTGGACGTGAAGACGCGCAATCTTACTCTGATCATAGTTATCTTCTCATGTGTAATCGGTCTGCTTGCAGTTTCTGTTTTGCCGATGGGTTATGCAGGTGCTGTTTCATGTCCCGTCAATTCGACAACGGGCAACGGAGACACCTACAACGTGGTCATAACGGGAGCAGATGGATCCTGTCCTACAACCTACAGTCAATCTGGAATAACACACTACCTCCTATCGACGGGTTCACCTCAGAACCCCTACACGGTGACCCTCAGCAATTGCAGCGGAAGTAATTGTCCTCCCAGTGAAATCATAATTCAAGGATGGGCTAGCAATCAAATTGTCTGTGGAGGCATACAACCAGCTTGTTCATCAGCGGGTCCGTGGACTTTCACGATTGATGCAACCGTCCAGGCAGGGCAAACGTGCGACACTGCACCTGTGAAGGACTCGGGAACATCGGGACACCCCGTACTAATTTTGGAAGCTGGAGTTGGTGGTGTTTGTTCAGGCACAATAACGACAACAACGACGGTCACAAGCACCAGTCTCACCACGAAGACAGTTACGACGACAATCCCATCCACAACTACTAGCACAAAGACTGTAAGCACGTCTACAACAACCACCATTCCCACAACAACTTCTCTGTCTACGACGACCTCGAGTACGACAACATTGACCACGACAACAACCAACACTCAACTAACGACTATTTCAACGCCTACAACCTCGACGGTGACGACATCTACCGATACAACTGTAACCGTCCCCACGACTACTACGTTGACAACCTTTACAACGAACACCGGCGTGTGCACAGCAACAAGTAATCCTGGCTCGCTACCGCAGGTTAACTCCAATCTGAACCCCTTGATCCGAAACAATTTACCTCAAACCGCTCCATCAGGTGTCGGAACAACGACGGTTACCACTACTGTCACGGTGCCAAGTACCGTTACCACGACAACGACAGTGCGACCGACATCGACTGCGACTGAGACTGACACCACGACAGTCACAATTCCGACTACTTCAACACAAACAGTGACTGACACAGCAACAAGCATTGTCCCGGTGACCAGCACGGCTACTGACACTGTGACCTCGACCGTCACGGTACCTTCGACCGCAACGACTACCGCGACAAACTACGGGAGCACCACGGTGCAGGGCACCGTCACAGTTCAGTCTACAGGAACGATCTCGACGTGCACAAACACTACGACACCAACAGGCGTCCCAGAGTTTCCGGTTGGAGCTCTCGGTCTCGTCGCGATCCTTGGTGCTGCGATTCCTATCCTGCTCTTCTTGAGAAGAGGGCTGCCCGCGCGCAAGCTTCAGAGCCTTTAGAATAAGAGCACAGGGATGAAAGGCGGGGTTCGCCAGTGGCGAACCCTCGCGTCTTCCCCTTTCATCAATACCGCCTAGGTTAGGAACTTATCTTTCTCGTCGCTCTCAAGGAAGAACGAGCTACACCCTTTTCTCCTATCCGAGATTACAAAGCTAGTTCATTTCAAATACCCCCTTTTCTCTCCTTTTTCCTCGCGCTCCTCTAACCCACAGCCGATATTTCTGAATGGAAATACCCGCAAAAGGACATTTCAGTGTAAGTTGAGTTGCCAAATAACACAAAGCAGTCTGCAAAGGCCCTCGTGTTGGATATACTGCGCCTTCCTTGGCCCTTTTCCTCTCGTGCAGTCAGGTCTACTCTTCTCGAGTTGCTGCGCATTGAATACGATCCGCCGAGAGAACCTACTGACCTCTATCCGGGTGGAGCAAAGTCCCTCTGTACAATCTCGATCGACTTCGACCACATTACAAAATCTCCAAATTCCACAGACGAGCATTGGTTCCCCCTGGCTCGGGAAGACAGGCTGACTCAAAACAGGATCGGTACACGTGCCCTAATTGATCTTTGCGAAAGATACGACATCCCGATGATGTGGGCAATTGCCGGAAGCACGGCCGAGGCAGACTTTGTGAGCTATGAATCGATACTCAAATCGTCTATACATCACGAGGTGGGAGTGCACACGTATGCCCACATCGATGTATCTTCCTCCAGCGAAGAGGAGCTCCTATCCGATCTTCAAAAGTGTCTCGCAATATTAAATCTAAAGATGAAGCCGACAACCTTCGTCTTCCCATGGAACAGAATGGGCAACTTTGATCTCCTTGAGGAGATGGGTTTCAAAGCCTTCCGGAGTCAACGTAGGGCAATTCGCACACCATTAAAAAAGGACAGAATGTGGGATTTTTCGCCAGTATACTACGTAGATACAAATTCAATCAGTTCTGCAAAATTGATTTGCAAATACATTGATCTATGCGTTTCAAGCCACTCGGTCTTTCACCTGTGGTCGCACCCTTGGAGCATCGTTCAGGGAGACAGTGCTCGGGCTATGTCGGAAAACCTTCTCGCGCCAGTATTCCAGCACATCAAAGAACTTCGCGATTCGGGAAAGCTTTCAGTCTTGACGATGGGAGCAATTGCAGGTTTCCTTGAGAGCCGTAACTAATGATCAGCGAGCTAGACCGTGGACAGCATTGACATGAGCGAGGTACTCGTCTTCGTCGGCACGTTCTAGGTTATCGAATCCGAGTGTTTCTTGAACGAATTTGCAGAAACGGCACGAGTACATTTCATCTAAACTCAACATTTCTCTTTGCCAATCGCTCCTGCTGAGATATGAGCTTGGCTTCTTGAAGGATATTGTTTGTGAATCTCAGGTACGTACTAGACACTCATTTTGACCAATTTCATGCATAACCTGATGCTTTGGATCTCTCACAGAGAATAGGAATCGACAAACGGCCCGATAGGAATTGTGGAATATATCGAAATATGAGAGGAATTGTACCTAACACGCATGCAGGCACATCGCCTTCCAGTGTAATTTAGGCATCATCGAAAATTTTGATGAATTCCGACTTCGGAACAACTGGGACGAGCAAAGCGACTTTGGTCTTAGCTGCCACAACCCCAATTCGTCGCTGACCTGGTTTTGCTTTTTAGCTTACGATCCGAACGTCCCTTACAACACGACTTTTTTCTCTCAAAACTTGCGAAAAACATGATCCCCGAAACAGGAGCTCGAATCGTGTGAGTTAATTTACAACATAATCCAAGAATGTGTTGCGTGCCGGCTGATGGTCACAAGCCAGAAAGCAGCAAAGTTGGTCGAGAGGACCGATCACGTTCAGCGATGCAAGATTTGTGGTGGAGTCCGGCGGCATAGTAGGGAATGCCCAAGAAATCCTTTCTTCAAACCCGACGCTAGGAGAAAAATTGAGGGCCCAAGTCTTACATTGGCTAAACAAAATTGACAAGAATTTGTTCTCAAGGTGGCTGATGAGATAAGCAAGAACCTAGAGAAGAATTGTCAAAAATTGTGGAGTTGGCCTCGATCTCGAAGCTTGATATCTATCAGAAACTGCGAGATGAACTTCAAATTCATATCTGTGATACTGGCATTCGCAAGCGCTTTAAATGCACTTATAGAACCTTATTCTATGAATAAACACTGGATCCTGCTACTAGTCCTGATATTTGCAGGAGCGGCTTTGCTTACTGCGTTTTTCTTGAGCTTGCCAACAAATTCTGGGCCACAGGGTGCACCGCCAATTACTTCCACAACGAGTTCGATCGCTATTCAGAACATCGTTATAACTACATCGACAGATGGCTCGAATAGTCAGTCAACTCAAGCCGCCAATAATCCGGTAGTGTCAGGTTCCAGTACAGAATCTTCGGGTGGATCATCGACTGAATCTGTTGTAAGTACAATGTCAGTGCCCAGTTCTTCTTCAGCATCAACCAGCACGATTGCTTCAACTTCGTCTGCATCGCTTATTAGCACCACTACGTCAAACTCTGCAAGTTCGTCTTCCTCCGTTTCCTACACTACTACAAGGCAGGCACATAGCTACACCTTCGGGACAAATTCTCAAACTACCTCAACTAGTCTGAACGTCGCGGGTACAACGACAACTTGGCAAAGTTCAAGCAACGTGTACTCGTCCTCGTCATCCTCTCAGAAAGGAATAGGAGTTCCAGAATTTCCGTTGCCAGGAATCTCTGTCGTAGCAGTTGCCTTTCTCTCCCTTGCATTACTCCTGCGAGCAAGGGGGAAGAATTTCTCTTCGATCTAAGAATCGAGTGGCTAGAGGCCCAGTGGCATGGGAGGCTCTCCTCTCGTTCCTTTTTCTTGTACTCCACATCCGAACTGATGAAACCCTGGCAGTGGAGAAAGTGAACTTCCATTTAACAGATTTTTGAATAGTGCTACAAAATCCAAGAATTCGTCCGACTTTGTCCCTTGATCGCAACGCTCTCGTAACTCCAGTTTGGATCCGAAATCCTATCCCGGTGTTCTCAGCGATTAACTATGCCATCAGCCGCCATTGAGATATGCAATGGCGCGGTGAAAGAAAGTCCGGAATATCAGTTCTCACAGCCGCGATCTTAGTCCTAGTCCTCACCCTTTCACTCGCCAGTACCGCAAGAGGAGTAGCTACTACTGCTTTCTTCGACGCAGGGTTAAGCACAATTCCCACGGAATTGCATTTTCTAGAGCTCCGCGCTTCGCCGCTCAATCTTGTTGCTGAGCAATCGAAGAAGTACTGGTACGTAGGAGCAGCATCTTTTCAAGCGATGCCAAATCATGGTGTGCGCGGTTCGATTGAGGTCAAGGCACAACCCGAAGTAAGTGCATTCCTTTCTTTCTGGGTGAGCGATACATTGAGCAATGACTTGTGGGCTCAGGTTGGGTACTATATCTTTCACAGTCAAGGTCCAATGGCGTTCTATCAAGTCTGGAATCTTAGCACTCGAACGGAAATTGGTTCGGGCGAATACACAGTATCAAATGGGGTTTATTTGTTTTCAATGTTAGCTAGCAATGGGACAAGGTGGAGCTTCTATGTCGACTCGCGAATGATCGGAACCTTTGACACTCTCACTTACCAATCCATGCCAAGCTCTGAAGTCTACGCTCTTTCCGAGGAAGGGTATTGCCATTCTCCATTCCCTTTTGAGCAGGTGGATTTCAGAAATGGAATGCAGGTGCAGAACATATACGGGGCCTGGGTCAACGTAAGCAGGGCCACCTCTTATGGTAGTGCCTGGGGAATAGTAAGAAGTAATCAAGACTCTTCGCTCGGTGTGCATAATTTCCTCGTTGGAGGAAGCTAGTCGCCGATACCTGAGGGCAGTTCATTGTGGTGAGTAGTACCATAGCAGTGAAAAACAAAAGAGAAGGCCGAGAAATCCGACGACTTGAGGGCAGTTTAATAGCAGCGTTCACTACTGTTTACGTGGGCAATAGCTAACTGGCGGAGAATGCGCTACAGCTTTTTTAGCTTCATTCTTGGCCATTTGTTGATGCTGAAGTAAGAAGGGTGCGGTAGCGGCCATATCAGCAGATCTCAATCTTAATGATACCAAGGAAAACACAACTCTGGAGTCTAGGAAAAAAAGGCCATGAATCTAGCGAGCAGGAAAATCTTTGTGACAGGTGGTGCCGGATTCATAGGCTCTCACATCGTCCAGGAACTGCTTAAGAGAGACTGCAAGGTGGTCTGCTACGATATCTTGGATGATGATTTCTATCCTGGCAAAGAGGAGAACGTGGGATTACTTTCAGCCAACTCGAATTTTCATCTTATCCGCAAGGACATCCTCGACTACCCCAGTCTTAGAGATGCCATGAGGGGCTCAGACATCATACTCCATGAGGCCGGTCAAGCTGGAGTTAGGTACTGCAACGAAAAGCCGATGAAGGCAAATAGAGTTAACGTGGAGGGCACGTTGAACGTCCTAATGAGCGCACGAGAAGTTGGTATCAAGGAGATGGTGTACGCTTCCTCGTCCTCGGTTTTCGGTGACCCGAAGTACATCCCCATGGATGAGGAACATCCAACGCGCCCCAACTCACCGTATGGTGTTTCGAAGCTCGCGGGCGAGTTGTACTGCCTTGCATTTGGAAAGGTCTATGGGATTGACGTATCATGCCTAAGATACTTTTCTGTCTACGGTCCACGAGGAAGACCCGACCAGGTTATCTACGCCTTCGCCGAGAAGATAGCAAGGGGAGAGCGACCCGTGATTTACGGCGACGGAGAACAGACTCGCGACTTTACCTACGTCTCCGACATTGTTGACGCCACAATTCTCGCCGCCGAGAAGGTCAGCGAGCGCGCGAGCGGCGAGGTCTTCAACTTAGGGCACGGTTCGAAGATTTCGATGAATGATCTAGCGCGCTTGGTTATAATTGAGATGGGACAGGAAGGAAGGATATCGCCTATCTACGCAGAGCGTTCCAAGGGCGATTTCATGCACACCGAGGCAAACAGCGCGAAGGCGCGGAGCGTGCTTGGGTGGGTCCCCAAAGTACCGCTTGAAGTCGGTCTGAAGCACTTCCTCAAGTGGTATACATCCAGTGAGAGAGTGACGCGCAAAGTTGCGAGGTAGAAGCGTGGCTTGAGAATTCTCTGCTCGGTTTGGTTTCGTTCTCTCCATTTACAATTCAAGCATCACTGATGACTCGATCTGAAGAGTTAAGTCCTGACCATTGATTCGATACATATTCTCCGAATTCATCTGCCGACCTTCGGGTTGGAAGGTGCCTTTGCTCCTTAGAGCGAGTTTTGTCTGAGACTGCGTGGATGAGGATAAAGGAGTTTGAAAATCGCACAGGTCAACGTCTACTTCAAACCCTTCATGGTTGGGGGAGCAGAGTGGTACGTCTACAACATTTCAAAGCAGCTCGTCAAGATGGGCCACGAGGTTCATGTATACACTGCAAAGAAGTACGGGGGCCAGGAGGAAAAGTCCGAAGAGATAATCGACGGGATACACGTCCACCGGTTTCCTTTCAAGATAGACTGGACCTATAGGCTGAAGGTCTGGGACGGATTAAAGCAGTCCCTGTCTTCTGGCTCGTTTGATATCATACACACCTATGACTATGCTCAGACACACACTAGTAGCGCCCTGAGTGTGTCAAAGAGACTTGGTATACATTCGGCGCTTACTGTCTTTGATATTCACTCGATGATTCCGAGAACCTGGTTCAAACAGGTTCCGATGAGAATTTTTGAGCGATTTTTTGCAAAGGGCATTCTTGACTCGGCGGACAGCATATTGGTTAGAGCACCGACGCTCGTGAAACCTTTGACGAAACTTGGAATTGACAACGAGAAGATAATTGTCACCCCTTCCGGAATAAATGATGAGTCACTGGGAACTTTCGATGGCAAGGCTTTCCTCCGAGAGCACGGTATCAATGGCTCTCCGGTTATACTGTTTCTCGGCCGGTTAAACCCACTGAAGGGGCCGCAGCACCTGATTTCGGTAGCTCCGACTCTCATCAAGAAATATCCGAACATCGCATTCATCTTTGTTGGTGCAGATCAATCTGGGTACGCCGATTATCTGAAGGAACTCAGCAGGAAGCTTGGCGTTGAGAAAAATGTCTATCTTCTCGGACCGATTTACGAATATGTTGAGAAGATGAAGGCATACGCTTCATGTGATGTATTCGCGTTACCTACTAGTTATGAAGGAACGAGCCAGGCAATCTTTGAGGCGATGTCCCAGGCGAGGCCCATAATATCTACAAATACAGGCGGTATCCCATTTCAGATTGAGGATGGAAAAGAGGGAATCCTCCTGCCTTATGGCGACAACAGCCAACTCCTCCGTTCTATTGAACGTCTAGTGGAAGATCGCGATTTTGCCTCGAAACTAGGAAACAGCGCGAAGGAGAAGGTAAAGGCCTTCAGATACTCAACTCTCGCCTCGGAGCTCTTTCGCATTTACGAATCGACGGTAAAAGGAAAACTTCGTCAGACTCCTGAATTCGAATCCATTCCAAAACCACGTCGATAAATTGGCATGCCGAAGATAGGATATCATTCGCTCAAGTAGTGTACGAGAGATTCTCAATGCATCTGTGCATTAAGAATCAACGAAGAGATCTGGCGGTGCAGATTCCAAGGGCAGCTCGTCTTTTTGGTTCGAGCTTGCCGGCTGCTTTATGGGGGGTTATTCGATGTCGTGGTATGAAAGTTCATTAAAGACCGGTGGCTCATACCCACGGCCTCCGTTATCGCGGGTTCTGTTTGCTTGCTCGACGTCTGCAGTATGGGTGGTTCGGTCTGATCTGGAATGAGATTACTGTTGGCGGAAAGCTCTGATGGGATTCCTGTGGGTTTTTCTGCCAAGGTCACCGTGAGCATGCGCCCACCAACTTCGTAAGATTCCCTGACAATTTCCATTCGTCTTCCCTTTAGCGCCTCGACGAGACCCGATGCTATCCCTTGAATGAAAGTGTTCCCGGATGCCTCGCCTGATTTTGACGTCGGCGGATCTTGAATGATCACACACTCGGCGCCGTTATCCGACTGCGATCTGAATGTTCCCAGACCAATAGTACGAAGGTACGCCGCAGAGTTTTCCTGGATGTTGCTTAGAGAGGTTTTCTTTCCCATCGTAAGCCTGATCCTCTTCACTAGATCAAGCGCATAACTGCGCGCCAGTTCAAAGAGCGCAGACTTGCCTTGCGGGTTTCCTCTGAGACGCTCGCCAAGCTGCGAGATAAAATCAGAATCGACTGCAACGACGCGGACGCTGTCCATCATCGTCAGAGGAAACAAATATCGGTCGAAGAACCTGCCCTTCATACTTGAAGAAACTGCATTGACAACGAATTTGAATCGACGCAATTCAATAATTAGGTCATCTGACGAAATGTCTGCCGTTTTGAGATCGCAGTAGACGCATAACGTAAATTCGTTGTATTTCTCGTCCAAGTAGCCACTCTGGAATAGAATTTTGGCGCCGTGGACAAAGAAAGTGTTGAGCACGCGTGTCTGTGCACCCTTTTCCTCCTTGCCTGAGATTAGAAATGAAAAGGTTGTAACTGATCCAGCCTTTGCCAGACCTATGGTGCGAGGAAAGTATTCAACGCTCGATTGAGATGGGTCGGCCGCCATATATCATGCAGCTGGAGGTATCTATCTCTGATATCAATTATAGAATTATGTAGCTAGCCTCCGAAGTCCGAATCCGCATGAAATTCCCCAATCGGCTGTACATATTCTCGATTTCGAGAAAAACCGAACATGGGTAATGCTCCCAGAGAACCTGAGATTATTGATAAACTCGCTAGCTAGTCCAACAATTCCGAATAGACTGAGTCTATTCGCGTAGCGACCGAGTTCCAAGTGAAATCTCTTTCGACCCGCTGTCTTCCGAATTCACCCATTTTTGAAGCGAGTGCCTCATTCGAAAGTATAGCGAGCACTGCATTTGCAATAGCGTCGGCCGAGCCGTAGTCGATTAGGAAACCCGACTTGCCATCGTCCACTACCTCTGAAAGACCACCCCGCTTTGTAGCAACTACAGGGGTTCCGCATGCCATTGCCTCGACCACTACCTTTCCGAACGCCTCATAGTAAGAAGGCAGGACAAATACACTAGCTGCAGAGTAGAAAGCGGGAAGCTGAACGTTGGGCACACGATCAAGCAACAGGACCCTGTCCACAAGGTCGTCTCTTTCTATTTCCTTCTGCAGGTAAGACCAATAATCAGTTCCTCCTAACCAACTTGGGACGCCCCCGACGCAAACAAGAACCGCATCAGGACATTCTTTAGAGATCTTCTTCATTGCCCTAATCAGATAGACTACTCCCTTTCTGAGGCCAAAGTGGCCGACGTAAAGGATTGTCTTCTTTCCCTCGAATTTCTTAAGCGCCTCCGGAAAAGTTTCATCGGGCTGAGGCTTGAAAATCTGCTCGTCTACACCGTTGAAGACGACCCGTATCTTCTTTTGCGAAATACGGTAGTGCTCTGATAGATCCCTCTTAATCACGGAGCTCACTGTTAGCACTCTATCAGCACAAGACCAGAGTATCTTTTCTCGTAGGAAATAGTATGTTACTTTGATTGGCGAGTAATCATGAACTACGTCTCCAAAGAGCAAGCGAACGGGCATGTGGTGGGATCGCGTTGTCCCGTGGACATGCGACACGACCGGGACACCGAGGGCCCCCTTCATTGGCACAGTAAAGAATCCGGCAGTAGCGTGAGTGTGTAATATTGTGTCCCTGTGCCCATAGATTACACTTCTGGCTATCTGGTAGGCATTCAGATCAAATGGGCTGTCCACTCTATGAATAGTTACTCTGCCATAATTCTCTGACTTTGGTTGTCCAGTTTTCCGGTTAGTGACAACGTGGACATCATGACCCAGCCTGGCTTGCTCCTTGGATAGGTAGTAGTAAACTGGCTGCAGGCCATAAGATGGATCTCCACCAACAGGATAATCCTTCGCGATCCTGCACACTGCGATTTTGGAGATTGAAGTCATTTCCGATGCGCGTCCACGGCACATTTGCTTATCCTGCAGGGATGCTTGCGTTCTCAGTGAGTTGGGTTAGAATTATGAATCATTCAAGTCAGATTTGGGTAAAATAGAGGACGTAAAGCTGACTTTATTTATGTTTGAGTAATGATTTGCCGTCGAAGTGAGCAGGTATGGGAAGACCCATCATATCGAGCAGAGTTGGCGCGACATCCATGATATTTGCTCTCAAACCATTCCTCCCCTGACTTGGAAGATCCCCGCTCAAGATTAGAATCCCCTCCCTGTGATGCCACCCCTCCTCAGTCGTTTCAACTAAGTGACCTCCTATGTTTTCGGAAAGACGCCATCCGTCCTCTAACGCAAGCATCACATCTGGAGCTTTGCCGACTTCGTCCCCCCAGTACAGCATTTCTCGAGGCATGGCTCTTTTCACAATTCCACCCTCCGCGGACTGAATTGCCAGGCTAGAGAGCGACTCCACCAGCTTCTTTCTGACCTCGTCCCGCGACTGTATCGGTTCAATGGATTTCTTGACAATTATTCCTTGGCTCCCGGGCGATGAAAGCCAAGCTTTCGTTTCGTCCCAATTCAAGTCCTCGCGAGAGGCCCTTGCAGTCGGGATCGCCCTAGCAAACTTGCGAGGCATTATCTTTCTAAAAGATCTTGGCGCTTTCTTCTTTAGTCCCTCCCGAGTTATTCCAAAAGATCTCATGGCTTTTTTTGAGGCGGTCGTCTTGCTGACGAGATAATTCTCTCGTCTCAACCATTCATTCGCGAAGAAAATGTGCTTGCAACTTGTAAATCCATGATCGGACATCACGAGGACCTTCGACGGCCCGGCTGCTCGCAGAAGTCTAGCTACGAGCGTGTCGATTTTGTCATAAGCATTTGGGATCGCCCCGCGCAATCTCTCTTCGATCAAGTTTCCTTCATTCTTGAAATATTTCCAATAACGATGCTGAATTCTATCGAGCGCGGTAAACACAACGACCGCCAGATCCCACTCGTGCTCCTCCATCAGTTGGATGGTGGCGTCTAGCCTGACAGTTTCCGACTCTAGCAAGAGTGTGTCATACTTATCTGGTGAACTTGGTTTCGGGTCTACCTCATAACCCAATTCCTGCAGTTTTGGTTGGATAGTGGCAGGGAAGGTGAAATTCTTAGTTCCTTCGACAAACGGGATACCAGAGACCATCACCCCATTCAGCGGTCTCGGCGGAAACGTCATCGGAACGTTAACTACAATGCTCTTGACATTGCAATCGGATGCAATTTCCCAAACATACCTAGCACTGACATCGCCCGAGTGGACGATTTTCCGCTCGTACCCTTCCCAGCGGAAGAAATCAAAGACGCCATGTTTTCCTGGATTGACACCAGTAAAAGCTGAGGTCCATCCGGGCGCGGAGTGGGCTGGAAGGGTACTAACAAGGACGTGAGAAGATCCGTTTCGTATCAGCGAGTTTAACGCAGGAAGCTTATTGTAATCTATCGCAGGTCGCATGACATCCCAGGTGGCGGCGTCCAGCCCGATCACCAGAACGCGCTCCAAATCTCATCAGTCCGATTGGGAATTTCCGTCAGAGTATGGTGAAATTCGTTTAGTTTCTAGTGCTTTAGACCGAAGGGTCGTGCTACCATTTTCGATTTTTCACAGATAACCCAATGCTTGGAGGTTCTGCTTAATCTTGTCTTCATCTTCTTTGCTGAAGGGAGCCTGAGTTTCCGAGCGATTAACTTCTCTTTGAAGGATCGAGACAACATATTCTTCGACAGAGTTGAACTTAAGAGCCTGCCTTCTTTTGTCTAGCTCTTGGTACATCTCGTCAGTGATGCGAAGATTCAGTTGTCTTGCAGGCGTCAATTCAGAATTATTCACCAGAATTTCGGCAACATAAGTCTTTGCCACGGTCGGAATGACTAAATGAATACGCTTTAGGAGTCGTGGACAGTACCAGCCTCAGGACAAGAAAAGGCTGGCAATCTTGTCCCACGAATAGTTGTTTTGGACCAAGGCCCTCCCATTTTCACTTAACCTTTCTGCTTCTCCCGGATTTTGAATCAGGTATTTTATCGCGTCCGCGAGCTGTTCCGCATCGCCTGGCTCAATTAGAATTCCGGTCTCCTTGTGCTTGATTATCAGGTCTACCGGCTGTATTCTTGTTGACACCACGGGAACGCCACACGCCATGTACTCGAGAACCTTGAGAGGAAAGCCAACCCCAAATTTTTGTCTCATAGAGTCCGCAGATGGGTTGTAGGGGGCAAGCAGCACGTCACATGCGTTGATGTATAACGGCACATCATCATATTTGACAGGACCTGTAAAGATACAAAGATGCGCTACGTCTAGCTTTTCTGCAAGAGATTTGAAAGAGTCAAATCCGGGGCCAACAAACAAGAATTTCACTCCGGGAAAATCATCTTGGAGCAATTTTAAACACGCGATTATCGTGTCGACGCCGTGCCAGATTTGAAACGTCCCAATATATCCAACCAACACCCCTTCCGGTCCCACCCCTAATCTTTCCCTCATCGCTGCACGACCGTTTGAATCCTTTTTGAAGAGATTGAGATTTACACCGGCGGATACTGGGATGGTTTTTGTCCGGTCCACCCAGCTTCTCAGCATACTTTCTGTATAATACAAGATCTTCTTGCTTCTCATCGCACTGAAGCGACTGTAACGAGGTCCAATGATTTCCAAAATGAGCGGCCTGCCAGTCAACAACGAAGCCAGTCCACCGGCACCAAACGAAGTCTCTCGTTCAATGATCAGATCTATGTCGAATCTTGAGATTAACAGGGCAGACTTGATACCAACGTATATGCGAAAAATGGTCAAGAGATACCAGTAGTATATCCTATTGACGATTCCCGCTCTTTTCTTGGAACCAGATCCTGCAGACGTATCCCTTCGTCTTCCAGGAGCTATGATAAACCTGTACAGCCTATGAACTTTGAAACCAGAGATCACTTCTGCTGGAGGTTCGCGCCGCCCAGCTCTCCTGCAGACAACGTGAACTTCAAGCCCCCGCGCCGCAAAGTTGCTGGCAAGTTCCATAGTATGAACGGAAGAACCGGTAGGAGAGGGAATAACAACATCCGCCGCTATGTAACAGATATCTTTCCTCTCTGGATTCCTTTTCTCCGAGCGATTCATTTTTTCTTAGGAACACTTTGTGTAGTCAGCTTAATTTCAAACAGACAGAACTATTCATTTGTCGTGCTGTAAGTAACACTTTCTGCTCTAGCAGCTACGCAATGACGAAGGACTGGACCGAGCGGTCAAATTCTGCGAATCATCAAGTGTTTGCCTGTCATCCTGAAGTTAGCAAAACACCAATTCTCTCCTTTCTCGAACGAGTGCGAATGTAATCAAGACCAAGAAATATGAATGCCAAGACCGGCAGCACGATCCTAATCGGGAGAATGAGAATTCCCGTTGTAACGTGGCCGACTGCAACCACTCCCAATAGTAGTGCTAGACTTACGAACACAGAAAACAGTGCCATCTGCAGTGGACCATAGCTCTCCGAAAACAAGCGCAGGACAGAGTAGCCGGGCCCGAATAGCAGGAAAATAATCACCGGCAGATCAGAAAGAGATAGCGGCAAGGGAGAGGTCGTAACCATTGTATACAAGCCGAGCAGCGCGATTACTATCGAAACAAGCTCTGCCACTGGAAAACGTCTCATTCTATTGGACACTCACCACTCGCGACGACACAAGATATTTTTCCAATAGAGCAATTAAGAGCAAAATGAGAGCGAAGATCAATCCGCTCATTAGTCCTGGAACTACGGCGATAACTGTCTTTGTTGGCGTCATTTCTCCAACTCGGATTCCCCCTACGCCTACGGCGATAGCGCAGAAGAGAACTGTGAAACTGGCGGTTATCTTGGGCATCTTGTTAAGGAACGCCAAGGGAACGAGCCCCGCGAAGGCAAGTATCTTTCCAGCCGACATAAGGTAAACGGGGCTGACATTCCCGCCTACTCCCGACCCGATGGTGTAAAGAAACTGCTTGAAAGTAAGGGCGCTCGAATAGGCGGTACCTATTGTCATTCCTCCAGCATACAACAAAATCCCTTGAAAAGCCAGTTGACCCAATAAGAAAGGATTTGCTATTATCAAGACGATAATAGCGATCATTATGCCAAAGCCACGCTTGCTGAATCTGGAGTTCCAGCCCCCGATGAAACTCCCGAAGAGGATTCCTACAGCTCCGGCTAGAAGCCTGGGCGTGCTTCCTCCACCGAACCCGAGATAACCTACCGCAGTTATACTCTTGGCCCCAGATATCACTGCATGAAGCGAAAGCGGGAAACGAAGAAGAGAGCTTGTCAGGACATAGGTAGTCTCGGAAAAATAGAAAACGAAGACGCCGAGAGCTATCATGAGGGCCAACCGTTGAAGACTGTTTTCATTGTTCGCTTCCGCCGCATAAAGACCAAGTGCACTCCATCCGAGGAATACCAACAAGAATGAAAAACCAGCTTCAATGACCACAACCAGTTTGAAAGATGTGCCCCCTATCTGGACGCCGAAAGGATTTTTCTGCCCGGTCGCGGCGTTCAGAGCAATTGAGATTCTTCGGACGTCTGAACTTGAAAGGTTAGCCGCGTTGGCCACGTGAATCACCCTATTTGTGTACAGGGCACTGACCTGGGTTGCGAATAATGGATCTGAAGTATTGTCCACCACGATTACCGGGACGTTTCCCAAATTCGGGAGGACAAAATAACTGACTTCTGGTAAATTTACGGTCGGAAAGCTGGAGATCACCGCGATATTGAAATCCCCAACACTAGACATTACGGCGAAATCCGAAAAGTCCTGAGCCGGTGTAATCATTTGCAGGTTGCTCCTAATCGGCAAGAGGTTCTTGTGGATCAAGTTTGCTTGCGATGGAGTTGCAATAACATAGACTTTCGTCTGAGGATCCGGTCCAGCTATCGCCGCGATTGCTATCATCAGAATTGCACAAGTGATGAACATGATCAGCATGGTTCGGGCGAGCGACGCTCTGTGTGGCTGCCTCACCTTGTCCTGAATGGACATTTTGCTGGCAAGTGGACGCAACGAAGATAGAACTCCCACGAATCTATTCCAAAGAGGATCGAACACCTTCCTGCTTCTTGCAAACAACCCCAGCGCAAGGAGTATGAGGAAAATCGCCGCGACGAGTGTTACGGCTACGCTCGCAGGAAAAAATAGATGAGACTGCATTACGATAAAGTAAACGCCGGAGGGAACGCTGAAGGTGACGTTCGACGCTCCCTTTTGGACTATGGAAGGAAGTGGGGTACTGTGGCCCACAAAATCGAATGACTCTGTGATTAAGTTCCCCGGGCGTGTGACAATCGTAGTATTTTGGGAAACCGTGGCATTCTGGAAATTTTCTATGCCGAATGTAGGCATTCGAATCGCATCGCGAAAGAGCAAAGCCGCGCCGAACTGGATCCCTTGTATATTCGCGTCAAAGCCAGTCGAACCCGCAGGCAAGTTGAATTGAAATGCCTTTGAAGAGCCCCCTACTCCACTCGAGGCTAGAATAACAGTTGGGGTGGACGAGCCGTTAGCAAAGTGAACAATGGCTCCCGCGCTGTTTGGAACGAAAGAAAGAACGAATAGTATAGTCTGATTAGTCGCAAGCGGCGCCGAGGTAGAGTGGATGCTGATGTTGACAAGCAAAGGCAAATTGAGATCGAAAACGTCGTATGACGGATCTATCGTGCCAACTATGGAAACCTGAACTGTCGAAGTACCATTTCTCGATGGTGAACTCTGGGCAGAAGTGTGTGGAATCGTCGTCCCAGACAGAAGAATGGGTAAAAATATGAAGAGAATAAGCGCAGCTTTGTAGCTTTCGAGCTTAGTTCTCAATCAGAATGATACCTTCCACGACAACTGAACAGAGCCGTCTCTTTGCACAAAGTTTCGTCGAACTAGACCTTTTGTCTCGAGCCCTTTCACTGATTCTAAAACGGTATTTAAGGTGAGTTCTGTCCCAGCTTCCTCAGCTGGCATCAACTTCGAGTAGATTTCTTCCGTGGTCAAAGTGCCGCGCGACTCCAAAAAAGCATTGAGAACTCGCCAATCTTTCTCAGACAGTGCAGAAGCCTTTGTCCAGGAGTCCTCAACTGATCCATCCAACCTAGATGCAACTACTGCCACTCCGAAGATCGCTGCGGAAGAGCAAAGCGCCTCCACCATGAGCAAGAGGCTATTGGAGATACTGTTCAAAGTGGAATAGTAGCTCGTCCAACTCGTAAAGAAGGATTGACTCTGTATTTCCGGGAGAAATAGAGAATTCAGGTCTCCGACGAAATAGTTCTCTGCTGCAGTGATATTCGTCCCCGTGAAGTTGCGCAGAATCGTAATTCCATTGTTTAGAGTGATGAAACCTGATCCATTCCAGAATGTTAGCTGCGTTGTTGCTGGAAACACCACCATCAAATTGTAGGAGGAATTGTAGACAGTGACATAACCTCTGAGATTGCCAACTTGAGTCAGGTTGGAAATTCGGTTATAGCCCGGGATGTTCCCGAACGAGTTCACAACGTATGGACTGCCTCTAGAGAGTTCGTAATACAGGGTATAGTTGGAACGTTCCGGATATGTTATAGGAACGTAAACCTGTTTTATCGCGTAGACATCCGAGTTGTACGACTGAATCGTGCTCTGGTTTACCAACCAACCAGTAGGCGGGCCGGGAATCGGATTCGCGACGTATCCGCGATATGTGATGTAAGATTGCGCGGGCGCTCCATAAAAGGCCAATAGTGGAACCTGGACAAGTACCGTGGCAACAACGATTAATACAATCAGCAAAAGTGATGCGAACATTGAGGGCGAGACTGTAGACTCAGATGGGATTCTTGAACCGCAAATCAGGCAGAATCCATTTTCGACCACGTGATTTTGGCAGGCACTCTTTACAGCCGGCCGAGACCCACTGAACAGTTCTCTTGTCTTTGTGGGGATCAGCAAAACTAGGCACAGCGGTGCTCCGAGTTGAAGGATTTCAAGTGCGGGAAAAGATACGGCCGCTAGTAACAGTGCAATGACTGCAGCGGGCAGAGCAAGACTGTAAGGTCTGAATCTGACGAAGGAAGCGAAGAGAATGAAGATTGCACCTGCGACTACAACTAATGCCAAGGTATTCCCAAGAAGAACTTCTATTTCCCCAAAGAGAGGCACCAAAGCCTCCACGACTACCAAGGGGAGTGCAACCCAAGCCAGACGAGCTCCAAACATGAAAAGCACGTAGGCGTACACCATCAGGACTAGCGATTCGTAATGAAAGAGAAGAGTTGACGATGAAAAGTTTGATCCGTACAAGTAGAATACAACCGACGCCATGAGGAAAAAGAATCCCCAAGTTGTGCTTCCTGCAGACACCTGAGCGAGAGTGCTTATCACCTTCCATCTCATCAAGATACCAAGGCAAACAAGAACCGTGGCGGCAATGAAAAAAGAAGACAGAGGGTATGCTAGGAACCATCGCCTAAAGAGGAAGAAATCGTAGTAGTAGAAGAAAATAATCAATGGGATAACGGTAAGCGACTTGAGCAAAGGAACGAGGGCATTGTCATCTTGCTTGGAACTCATCAGTGAACACCGCCTGCTTTCTCCGTAAGTGAAAGCCTTACGTCAAGCATATTTCGGCCCTTTGAGGTGGAGCAGTCAACCAGCCGTACGACCTTTGTTGTCGCATTGGCATAAAGAATTGCCACCAAGCTGCCCAGTGCACAACCAATCATTCCGGTATTGTTACCAGGTGCCACTGCCCTATTCGAGCAGTTGAGAGCAGGGTTCAATATACGAACATCAACCTTACTGTCACCATCTCTGTTTACAACGACGTCACTAGCTAATCTAAAGTCCTGTGTCAGAATCCTTGGGAGCTGAACGTCAAGGTCGGACAATGTAACGTGATCTGCATTCATTTGCCTGCAGAATAACTGTGCTAGAGACTTTCCAGGAGGCTCTAGTGCTTCTCTTACGGGGTCGGAAGTCCCCAAGACAACGTCGGAGACCTTCGGACCTGTTGCTACATAGACCACATCTCTAAAGCTCAATCCTTGAGCCAACTGATCATTCAGAGTCGAGAGCGAATCGAGTATCCTGTTGACGAGCCTTGATTGTATTGAGTTCGAGGGCTCGCGCGTGAGTAATATTATGGCGGCAATAAATGCAACAAGCGAATCGATTTCGAATACAATGAAATTGGAAAAATATGATAATATAAGAAAGAATATGCTGATTACAGCAAACGACGCTCCTGCTACCTTAGATCTTTCTCCCAGCCTTCGCTGAATCCGCTGCATTCCTTAATTTCAGCCGCCACATCTGTTATTCTGAGAATTGAATGTAATTGCACATTCCGATATCTGGCCGAATCCATGAAGCGAGTAACTTCAAAGAAATCGAAACCAAACCTTTCTCTAACACTTCTGAGAAAGCGTAACAATATGGGGAAAAATTTGAAGGCTATATAGTTGAGTCTTGAAAGATTCACCCAAGCGTGAAATTGTCAAGGCTCGTCTGATCGCCTTGCTTTGCGAATCAACAACATTACTAGGCCAAAGGTGTACCCGAGACCGTTCGAGAAGTATCTCAAGAGCTGGTAAAATGGAAGTATTGCAAGGCTAACTTTCGGAACGCTCGCTATCAGGCGCAGTCTCAATATTCGCAAGTATAGGAATAGGAGAATTGCGACCACTCCAACAGTCAGAACAATCGCAAACATCCAAGAGACAGTAAGGGATAGCAAGAAGAGAGCGATCAGGATCCATAGGCCTGCTACTGCTCTTGCGAAATCTGCCACCCGAGCTCCCTTCGAGACGAAGGCAATCCTGTTAGCCCCCTTTCGGAAACTCTTCTTCGCAAATTGCCAGGCTGTCTCATACCGCCTGTGTCTCCAGTGGACTCCTTCGACTAGACCAATCTGATAACCGGCTTGCGTCACACGGGAAAAGAGGTCTCTGTCCTCGGCCTGCTTCAACGAAGTATCGTATAATCCGACTTTGTCAAGAGCCTCTCGCTTGAAAACCCAGGCAAAGTAGGGCTTCATCCTACCCTCGTGAAGCAAGGTGTGTTTTATTGCATTTTCAGCTTCAATTGACCGTGTGACAAAGGTCCTGCGGATCTCCCAGATGCCGCCGAGGACGCATACGCCTCCAAACTTCGTGCTTGACTCGAGGCAATTTACTGCCTTTTCCACGTAATCCTTCTCGTATATCGCGTCGCCCTCGGCGAAGAAAATTATCGGACCACTCGAAAGGGCATATCCTGCATTCTTTGCACTGCTCGTGCCAGAGTGTACGATGTCAACAAATCTGATCCGCCTTTCAGCTGATGCTAGTCCTCTGACCACTTTTGGCGTAGAGTCCGTTGAGCCATCGTTGACCACGATAAATTCGCAGTTCTCATAAGTCTGTTCGAGCAGAGATCCGAGGCTCCTTTCTATCGTATCTTCATCGTTATAAACGGGGAGAATCACCGAAACGAGCGGAGCGGTAGATGGCCCCCGAGCCTCAGTCAGGTTGCTTGAGAGCATTGCCCCAAATCACTTCGAATGTTTTCCTTCTTTTTCCCCGGCGCTTCTCTGTCATCTCATCGCCTTTTGAATTTCAGATAACCTCTGAAAAACCCGGCAAACTCTGCGAGTCTGCTCAACCACTTTACGAAGAGGAATTTTATCGTGGGCCCTGCCGGCGCCCCAACCGACCTTAACCTCACACCTTCTTTAGCCAGCGAACTGAGGGTCAAACACGATAGGCCAATGCTGGTGAGACTCAACCACGGTTGACCAATTATCAAGAGAAAGGCCGCCGCGCCAGCGAACAGAATTGTTGCGACGGCGCCGAGCGGAGGGCGATAGACTCCATACTTACGCCTCATGTAACCGTGACCAACGCCGGCCCGCCAGTACTTGTCCTTGATGAAATTCGAGGCGCTCCCAACGGGGGCAACTCTAATCTTGGCCGATGGGTCCTCAACGACCTTGTATCCTGCCTTGTTGATGCGGAAAGCTAGGTCTTTATCCTCCGTCCCGAAGAACATCGCCCCGTCGAATCCTCCAGCATCCGTTATTGCTTTTTTGAGCCAGGCCGTGCCCTTCGTCGTAACGCTCGTCCAATCCCTCTGCTTCTTTTGTGCAGGAAGATCACTTTTGGCTTTCCCCCTACGTGCGGCTGCGTCATACTCGTACTCCAAGACCTTCATGAACCAGCCAGTCGTCTCGATCGGCTCTCTTGGTACCGTGACGATTCCGACCTGAGGATCGTTCTGAAAGTTATTCACGAGGTTTTCGGCCCAGGACTCGTCGCAGTAATCATCAGCATCCATGAAAAGAATCACATCACCAGTCGAACTCTGGACACCGATGTTCCTCGAAATGCCATATGAGTCAAGCCGAGGAGCGACTACAAGTTTCACCGGAAACTCGCGAACAATTTCCTGAGTACGGTCAGTAGAGTTACCGTCAACCACAATAATTTCGCACTGTACTGTCTGCCTCAAGAGTGATTCGAGGCAGGCTCTGATGCTCGACTCACCGTTACGGACAATCACCACGATGGACCCTTTCAGAGTGTTCTTCTGATCCGCGAGAACCGTCTCGCCACGTTGCTCGATTTGTCCGCTCAATATTACTCTTATCGCACTCGCAGAACACGCATATATTCTCGATACAGAAAATTAAAGGGAACAGCATTCAGCAACCGCGCAGGTCGCCCAAACTTGGTAATGACTGGATCGACTTTAGTAGAATCGACAGCTGATTTAACTTTTAAAGAATCAAACTCACTTTGAAAATCTTTCAGCTCGGAAGGAGTCACTTTTTGCCCTGCTCGAACCGCCAGTAACTCCGCAGATGACTTGCCGTGTATCCAGGGTCGCTATGTGTAACTTGACCTCCGTATTCGTTTGTGACATGGTCGTTCATTAGCGATCAATGGGTGGATAAATGGTACTGAGTAGCTATTGAGAATGTTACGTGTTGCTCCCCCCGATCCCCCTTCGCGAACCGAATGAGAATCGGATGCCCCAAAGTCAGTATCAATCTTATTCGAATATGCTAAGACTCAGTCAAGGTCGACTTGCTCGAAGTATCGCACCTGAGCTGTCGCCCTGTCCGATACCAGATGGAACAAGAATGAAAACTGGCCTCAGAAGCCTTGTGGAAACCCCAGCTACCATAGCGTATCCAAACTCATTGCAGTTGTTCAAGCGTCCTTCTCCACGCGTTACCCTTTCGAAAGATAGGAAAGATAACATTCTGTGCACAGACCGGCCTTGATTTTCAAAATTCGCATTTTGGCAAAAACAGCTTGATTCTCACTGTTCATGCCCTAAATACAATATGGCAGGTACAACGAAGTTCCATTATTGAGAGGAGGAAATACCACTCTAATCACCATTGGACTTCTCGACAATTGTCGAGAAAGCGAGGGGGTACCCCCCCCTAGAGGGGGTACGTAACTGAGCTAATTTGCTATTTAAAGCGGGAAACCGAATGTCCCCAGAGCTTAGGGCAGTCCGAGTCACGCCATTTCAAACGCCGAGCCACGACAGACGTATATCTCAAGATTCAGTCCAAATGAAACTTCGTGAGTCTTACACTAATCAAGCTCTTTGTCATTTCGCACCTTGCATTGTGGACGCCCGGAAACGAAAAAATAGGAGTCTTTTGTACATACAATCCAGCATGACGTTAGGGCAAGTGCTCTATCATACTGACTTGAAAAGTGGGCCACTCACGGTTACTGAAAGATTTTGTTTTCTTGGCTCGAGTCCTCATAGAGCTTTTGTGCAAAAGCGCTAAAAGCAGTTCCGAGACGTTTCCTATTTCTAATGCAACTTTGAGCAATCGAAACACCGTTGTCAGAGCGATCAGAATAGACTCCTCTCTCGACAAGTCAATTACAGAGGCAGCCAACAAGAAGGGCTTGAGCTTCAACCTGCTCGTCAACCAGATACTGACAAAGTACACAGAGTTTGACCGCGTAGCTGAGAAGCTCGGATTCATCGGCTTTGCACCCTCTAGTCTCAAGAACTTTCTCAACCTGATATCAAACGCAGAAGCCGAGACGCTCGGGGCTGTGAGTGGGTTTTCTGGTCACAATGCAAAGCAGTTCGCAAATATGCTCGTAGGGAGGAGCGACCTTGAAGGTTTTCTGGAAACAATAAAGCGCATGGAAAAATACGTCCGCGCCTTCACGACGGAGATATCAACAAAGCACGGTACTTATCAGGTGATAATGTCCCACTCTCTAGGTGTAAAATGGTCCCATTTTTTGAAAGGAATGATGAGCGCGACATTGGGTGAGATCTACGGTGTGAAAGCAGAGTTTGAGATGACCGAAAACTTCCTGACAACTAGATTCGCAATCAGGCACGAGCTGGAAGCGGCAAGCAGGATCTGACCATAGGCTCAGAATAGTTTATGCGGTAGAAATCATCTTCGTTCATCCTTCGCCCCAGAATACTCCCGATGCGGCGCTTTTTTCCTCTGATGTGATAAGGCCTCCCCCCTCCTTTCCTGAATTACTCTGTCGCTACCTCTTTAAGCAAAATAAGAGGATACAATCTATGACGTGAAGGAGGAAAGTTGAAAGCTTTCTCTGACCTGTTGTCAACCTTTAGAGCATGTGGCGCAATTCTTTCGTGTTGAAATGAAATAGGGAGTGTGCTCTAAGCAAGATTTGGTAAAAATAGTCGAATGCGTGCCTAACTTTAGCGAGGGAAGAAGGAAGGAGGTAATAGGCGCAATAAGGGATGCCGCGCAGGGAGTCCCTGGTGTTACTCTTCTCGATTGCGAGAGCGACCAAAACCACAATCGTATGGTGCTGACTTTTGTAGGCTCTCCCGAAGCGGTAAAGGCGGCGGCTCTTGCTTCAAGCACCAAGGCAATTGAGCTGATCGACCTGAGAAATCACAGGGGAGAGCATCCGAGGATGGGGGCAGTCGATGTCGTCCCCTTCGTGCCATTGAAGGATGTCACGATGCAAGAGTGCGTCGATATTGCCGACTCGTTCGCAAAAGAGTTTGCCTCAAAGTTCGACGTGCCTGTCTTTCTCTACGAATCATCTGCAAGACGAGAAGAGAGAAGGAACCTCGCCAAGGTAAGGGAGGGTGAGTTCGAGGGACTACGCGACTTGATAGGGAAAGATCCTTCGAAGGAGCCGGACTACGGCCCGAACAGGATCCACCCAAGCGCTGGGGCCACAGCCATAGGAGCCCGCCCCATACTAATCGCGTATAATGTGGATCTCGGAACTCAAGATCTCTCTGCTGCGAAGAAGATTGCGCGGCAGGTCAGAGAAAGGGACGGCGGCCTCCCGAGAGTAAAGGCTCTAGGTTTTGATCTCAAGGATCGTAACATGGTCCAAGTGTCCATGAACCTGACTGACTATAACTTAACTTCAGTTCACACTGCATTCGAAACTGTTTCTCGCCTTGCTTTAGAGTCAGGGATAAAAGTGGCGGAGAGCGAGATTGTTGGACTTGTACCTCTCGAAGCACTAGTACTTGCGTTCAGACACTATCTGAAGATGCCCAACTTTCGTACGGACCAGGTAATCGAAAGCAAGCTCTTCGAAGTCGTTGCTGAAACCTCGACAATCAAGGGTGGCGCAGATTTCCTAGGCCTGCCGTTGAGCGATTTTGTGGGAACAGTTTCCTCCGAAAATCCTGTTCCGGGAGGTGGTAGTGTCTCTGCATATGCTGGCGCGCTCGCTGCTGCGCTCGTGGCGATGGTGTGCAGACTCACTCTTGAAAAGAGAGGTTACGAGCAAGTTCAGAGGAGGATCGAAGAGATACTCGCTTTATCACTTGGCTACCAGTCAAAGCTCCTGAATCTTGTCAACCGCGATGCTGAGGCTTATACTCTGGTGTCGAGCGCGATGCGGCTTCCCAGGACCAGCGACGCGGAGAAAGAAGAAAGAAAGAAGCGATTGCAAGAAGCTCTGAAGGAAGCGACTGAGGTCCCTTCGATTACTCTCGAGCACTCTTCGAAAGTGTTTGATCTTGCTAAGGAGGTGGTCTCGATCGGCAACAAGAACGCTCGATCCGATGCGGAGACCGCACTTGAGCTATCGAGGGCCGCAGTGCGAGGGGCGTGGAGCAACATAAAGCTGAACCTCGAGAGCATGAAGGACACAGATCAGGAGTATGTTCAGAAAATTCTAGGCAAAGTGACACCTCTCCTCCAGAAAATCTAGCCACTTACCAAGAATCAGCGCGGACGAATGTCAAGAAAGGCATCAGGGAAAATCAATTTCTAATATGTCCTAGACTCAAGGTAAGCGTCCAGACAGAAAAGAGGAGCCAGTGTCGTCTTTCATTCCATGCTGAACGGATATCTAATCGGAGTCTTCGGCGCAGTCCCCGAGCTCAAGTCTTCCCTCGAAACTTCAATCGCGAAGAAGAACGAGGCAGAAGGCATTACCATTTACCTTCGCACCGAATCAGGGACGAAATACTCCTTTCTCGACGATGGATCCTTCCCAGAGAAGATACAAGGGTATGCTCAGATTGCATCAATCAGCGACCATGCATTCTACATCTTCCCAAACGCCGGCAAGCTCAGCGCAGCAGACGGAGAGCTCGCCGTCCTGATCGACTCGCTCGGACTCCCGGGGACCGTAGAGGTCATCGACTCGGAGGCCTCTGCGTTTCAGGATTTGTTGAAATCGATATTCAAGGACGTAAGCCTCTCAAGATTCCCTCTGGAGCAGAGGAGCTCGAAATCCTCGGTCATCTCGCTCTCCCAGATAAAGGAGAGGGAAACATGGCCCAAGGACAGGACTCTGGTATACGTCGACAGGGCTTTCAACGTGAAAGGTGTCGGGCTTGTCGTACTTGGATTTGCCCTCTGCGGGAAGGTTTCTGTCCATGACAAACTGCGACTTGTGCCTCAATCATCAGGCAACAAGTTCGCCGAGGTCAAGGGGATACAAGTCAACGATGAGGATCAAGAATCCGTGGGCCGCGGAATCAGAGTGGGGCTCTCGCTCAGAGGTGTCGAGCTGAAAGACCTCGAAAAGGTGTCATGGCTCGATGACGGTTCATTTGAGTTATCAAACAGCATCTCCTTTGAATTCTCCCAGTCAAAGTACTACAAACAAATTACCGTGGATCGTGATGTCCACCTTCAGGCGAACGGAGAGCTTCTCGTTGCACACGTCTCAACAGCCGAGAGTCAACCCGCCGCAAGGGTTGCAAAGCTTCAGCAGGAGATTCCGGTGTGGGAGGGGATGCCACTATGCCTCATCGACCTGAATGCAAAGCCTCTCCGGGTTATGGGAGGAGGAAGAGCGTCCGCGGGGAAAAAGTAACAGGAAGGGAAGTAGGAGAAAAAGCGGGACCGAAGCATCGCGCTCCCTGAGTGGTACGGGAATAGCATAAAACTCTAATAGATCGGGCTGGAAACATAACCTCCATGCAAACAATCTCTGATCGCGTGGTTAAGCTCTCGCCTCTTGCCATAGAGAGAGTAAAGGAGTTCATGGCAAAGGACAAGAACAAGGCAAACGGACTACGCATATTTGTTGCCCAGGGAGGGTGCTCAGGCTATCAGTATGGAATGGTACTCGAAAACACTGTAAAGAGCGATGACATTTCCTGGACTGAATCCGGGATTAACGTTTACATTGACAACCAATCCGCGAGGCTCCTTCAGGGTTCCAACATTGATTTCGTCGAAACTGTCCAGGGCTCCGGTTTCAAGATCGACAACCCCAACGCCGTCTCTTCATGCGGATGTGGCAACTCTTTCGAAACAGAAGAGGGCGCTCACTCACATGGAGAGGCAGAGGGCGAGTCTTGCGGGTGCGGCTGTGGTTGTGGCCACTAGGATCTCGAGTTTCACACAACACCAAAACTCAACCAACAGAGCAAAGGCGAGCTCCACTTTATGCGCGCCTCTGCGTCATTCCTATTTCCGACTAGTTGTAGTAGCTACAATGACTGATAGAGTACTCTCCGCTTCTCGCGTGAAAAAAGAATTGCCCGCTTTGCAGAGAAACAGATGAGATATTTTCTACCTGTAAGTCGTTCTAAGGTACTTTTCGAGTTCCTTGTTCATTATTTCTTCGAACTTTTGGAAGTAGAGCCTCGTAGCAAAGGGCATTTTTGCTAGGTTATCCTCAATAGCTTCGACCACGTAGGGAATCGCCCTCTTCGAGGCCTTTAATTCAAACTTCATCAGGAGCACCGGATCCTGAATCACCCTGATGCTCTCGCGTAGTTCCTCGGTCGGGCAGAGAGAGCGGGCCTCCGACTCTACGATACCGTACCACCTCGAGAGCACTTCAGGATCAAGGCCGGTAGTCACGTCCGTGATAGTCTCGGCCAGGTTGTTGAGCGTGTTCGTTTCAATGCTTGTTCTATTGAGGTTGTAATTTTCGCTCATGAATTCTTTCCCGTCTTCTAATGTCTCATTCTCGCGCGTGTACTAAGACAAAGGAATGGTCAGGTTGACTCATCCCCTTTAGTGCATCTGCAAAGCTCAGTTAGGTTGAAGCTCGAATGATATTACAAAATCAAGCCAAAGAAAAGTTGCTAAAGTGCTCAACAAAAATCATCATTTTCACAAATTCAAAAGCGACTCAGCCAGTACTGATCATGCGCAGAACGCGCCAGTGATACAATATGAGGAGGGCGAGATCTCACTCGCCCGCCGAGCGCATAACCATTATGCCGTCGATCTCACCACGCCACACCTTCTGCAGGGCTTCAAGGACGGATTTGTCATCGGCTCGGGCAATCTCGACTTCTTCGGGGGAGCTTCCCTTCCTCATCAAAATCAAACGTGTCATTTACTACCGCCTACACCCGAGATACTGAGCCGCCAATATATGCTGCACCTCGAGCAAAGATGGTTTTCCCTTTTGTTCTCACATCACATAAAAAGGCCGAAGAGGCAGAGAAAACTATTCTCACTCCTTGCTTCAAGAGGCCGTTGATTTTCTAACTCCATGCCTCCTTCAGAATCGACCAATAAAGAAAGAAAAAAGTACAAAGTGATCCTATTCGGCCTCGGACCCATAGGAGCCTCAATCGCAAGGCTGGCGCTAGAGAGAAAGGAAACTCTCAAAGTGATTGGCGCGATAGACATCAACCCCTCCCTCGAGGGGAAGGATCTCGGCGAGGTTTTGGGCAGCGGTACGAATACTGGCATCCTTGTGAATAAGAGTGGCCGAAGCCTCTATGCTGACGCCGACGTCGTGCTACATGCAACAACATCATTCCTCAACGATGCGTTTCCCCAACTCTCCGAATTTTGCGAAAATGGGGTCGATGTCGTAAGTACTTGCGAAGAGCTCTCCTATCCTTGGCACTCTCGAGAAAAACTCGCCAGTGAATTGGATGCTATTGCAAAGAAAAACAACGCCACGCTTCTCGGAACAGGGGTCAATCCTGGATTTGTGATGGACGCGCTCCCGATCACCCTGAGCGGCGCCTGCCATAGCGTCTCGCAGGTGAAGGTTACGAGAATCCTCGACGCAGAGAAGCGCAGGCTCCCTTTCCAAAAGAAGGTTGGGATAGGGCTCTCCGTGTCAGAGTTTGAAGAAAGTGTGAGAACCGGAAGGTTCGGACACATTGGTCTTCCAGAATCGATGGCGATGGTCTGCTCCGCGCTCGGCATCAAAGTTGAAAAAATAGAGCAGAAGATCTCACCAAAAGTGGCAGTGAGAGAGACCTTAACCAGCAACTTTGGAAGAGTCCCCGCGGGAAATGTGCTCGGGCTGGTTCAGGACGGTCGCGCTTTTGGTTTGGGAGGTAAACTACTTGCCGAGTACCATATCGAGATGTATGCTGGAGCTCAGGAACCGCGGGATGAAATCGAGTTGATTGCAAAGCCTTCGAACATCATGCTGAAGATTCCCGGCGGAACCCCTGGCGACCCTGCGACCGCAGCGCTCGTGGTCAACTCTATTGATAGAGTTGTTGAGGCAAGCCCAGGCCTATACACCGTTCGTGACTTGAGGCCAGCTACTAGTGTGTTCTCTTTCTAGCCTTGTGAGACACTTACGCTCTTCTTTGCTGTTCCGCGCCGCAGGGCGAAGTAAAGCACAGCTGCGATGCCAAACGAGATAAAGTAACTGAAATCGGCTCCGCCAAACCAGCCGTTGAGGAAGCCGACCGACGGACCAAGAGAAGTCGGCGGGCTCATGAATGGGACCGAGGCTAGAATAGAGAAAAGGTACACGCCGAGAGTGCCCCACTCCACGGACCTTGATTCCCTGCAACTAGCGCTGCTCGTGCGTCTAAGGACGTAATTATCAACCAATATAATCGCAAGCCACGGAGTTATCCAGTAATCAAGAATAAGCAAAAAGTTCTCAAAGAACTGCTCGAAACTACCGCCAAGAAGAGCTGCAAGGATCAAGCCCACGGCGCCCCCGAAACTCACCGTAATCCACCTTCTGGCCTTTACATCGAGAACTAGAGCGGACAGCGAATTCGTGTAGATGTTCAAAGCGTTCGCAGCAATTGCGCCCAGTACCAAAGCTACGAGAATCACGTAACCTATGCTCCCTGAAAAGTTGCGGAGAGCGACAAAGTAATCAGCGCTGCCGGTTAGCAGACCGACGATTGCTCCAATTACCTCGATTGCAAAGGAGGCGATTGCGCCTCCGGCGAGAGAGTAGATCGCGACCTTGGCTCTTGACGTCTGCTCCGGCAGGTACCTGGAATAGTCAGACGCGTAAGGAGACCAGCTCATGATGTATGAAAACGCGACTGCGAGCACCGTCCCTACCGCTCCCAAAATGGAAGACCCTGATGCGCTCGCAGGAATACTCACCGCGTGTCCTAGCTGAGGGAGTGCGAGGATGAATACTACTAAAAATATCACCCCCAAGACCACCGACATCCACTTTTCAAAGACGTGGATAAAGTCATGACCGTAAATCGCAATCAGCACCTGCACTACCACTAGCAGTGTGGCTGCGGCGAAGTAGTTAGAGCCCGGGAATATTGCTTGTATTGCGAGCGCACCTAGTATGGTGTTCACGGTGAACCAGCCGACTGTACTGATCCAGTTCAGTCCGCCGGGAAGGTAGTTCCCCTTCCTGCCGAAGGAGCTCCTCGAGGTGAACATCTGAGGGTATCCGAGCTTTGGTCCCATCGCCGTCGAAAGTCCGAGCACGAGGCCGCCCAGGAGATTTCCTAACAGGAGCACCGGAATCGATTGCATCAGGTTGAGCCCAAAGACCTCTGTGGTCAGGACGCCGATGACGTAATCCGCTATCGTCAGGTTTGCGGCAAACCACAGGGTGAAAGTCCTGCCTGCAGTCCCGTGCCTCTCCTCCAGCGGAATGTGCTCTATTCCGAACCTTTCAATTTCCGTGGCATTGTCCTGGGAGGCTCCTTTTGTTGTCAATTTTCCTGTCTGTTCTTTTCCTTTACTATAACACGGTTTCTTTCTTGGCTACGAGCACGCTAGTAGCTCGTGTCTGCTTTGCACTTAGGCTAATGTGAGATTAATCAAGTTCTCGACTGCACTAATTATCTTTGTCGTCAGCTATGAGTTTTCTCGACATCAGCATTTACGTTGTGAATCTCGTTTTTCGTAATGCATCTTATATCATGACTCGTTTCTCGTTGCAAAGCCGTTGCTACTTGCATTCCAGCTTCTGATCGCTGTCCTTGGGCCTAGCGAGGCAGTGAGCTGCGAATGCTGCACGTTCAAGAGAGAAAAAGACCGGCACGCCCAGATCCTCGAATACGTGTCCCCTTTCTATGCAGGATTGCGTGGCGAGCGAGGCGACGATCACAGGCTTTGAGGATTTTGCGATAGTTCGGGCGACAATCCCGCCTATCTTTTCGGTGTTTTGCGGCAGGCCCCACAATGCAAGGTAAATCGCCATGTCAAAGAAAGGCTCTGTAAGGCATTTCCCTAGTACAAGTTCTGCCTGCTCGTCCGTTCCGCTCGCCGTCAGGTCAACAGGGTTTGAAAGCGATGCAAAACTCAGAAGGTCAGGTCCAAGAATTTCTTTCAGATCAAGGGGAATCTGGGGGACCAAAAGCCCGAGCGAAATGCAATTATCGGCTAGCGTTAGCCCCAGACCCCCCGCGTGGCCTAGAATAAGGATTCTTTTGCCCTTTGCTCTTGGAAGCATTGTGAGCGCCTTGCAAGCGTCGATGAACTTTTCAATTCCATCAACTTCGAGTACGCCGAACTTTTTGAAAACTGCGCGATAGGCCTGGTAGCTGCCAGCGAGAGCTCCAGTGTGGGAGGTCACGGCCCCTTCGAGAGAGGCGTACTTACCCGTCTTTAGGGCAACGACTTGCTTCCTGCTCTCCGAGCATTTCTCAAGCGCTTTTAAGAATTTAGGGCCGCTTGAGACTCCCTCGACATACAATCCTATGACGCGCGTTGCGCCATCCTGGGCAAAGTACTCCAGTACGTCTGACTCGTCGACATCGACCCTGTTGCCGTATGTAATCGCTCTTGCAATACCAAGCTTCTCCGAGTAACAGATGTCGAGAAAGTGACCGACAAATGAACCGCTCTGCGATGCTATCGAGACCGCTCCGCGTTGTGGCCTGTGTATGAGCGATGGCGGTACAAAGAATGTGTCAACTCGCGAGACGTTGTCAAATATTCCAAGGCAGTTAGGGCCGACGATTCGCGCATCGTATTCTTTAGCCAGACTCAGAAGCTCTTTCTCGATCTCCCTTCCGCTTTCGCTTCCCGTCTCGGAAAAGCCGGCGCTCATCACTATGAGTTTTCTTATTCCCTTCTCAAAGCACTCCTTGGTTGCCTCGAGGACTCGTTGCGCTGGAATGAGTATGACACTAAGATCCGGAATCTCGGGGATATCGGCCACGTTTCTGTAGTATCTCTTTCCAGTCTCTTCTTTCTCATTCTCCACACAAGAAGGATTCACGAGGAAGAGGCGTTCTGAGGAATATCCGTGCGCGATCATGCTGTCGACGACCGCCCTCCCTAGTTTTCCCTCCACGGGCGAGGCGCCAACTATAGCGATGGATTCCGGGTTGAACAGCCTTTCAAGGCTGGCCTTTTGAGACGAGAGAGGTGGGTTGGTCACTTTTTCTTTCCTGCGGCGATTTCCTTTGCAATCGAGGTCGTTGCGACCAGGAACCTTGTCACGTCAGCTTGCGAATGCTCGGTTGAGATCGCGCCGATGTGCCCCGGAATGAAGTAGATCCCATAGCGCGAAATCATGCTAAAGTAGTAGCGCGACTCGAGCTCCCTGTTTGACGCATTGACGTCCCTAGGACCTACAATGTCCTCCTGGCCATCGGAGAGAAAGTGAGTAACAAACAGCGACCCGAGGCCGGTCGTCTTTGTCCTAATTCCGAACTCGCCGAACGTTTCGTCAACAGATTCCCTGATTTCATCACCGAGTGAGCTTATCTGAGGGTAAAGTGTGCTCTTGTTCTTGATCAAATGCTTCAGTGTCGCAATCCCTGCGTTCATGCAAAGTGCGTTCTCAGAAAATGTCCCTCCGCCAATCCAGCAGCGCTCCGCCTTGGATTTGCCGGTAGTGTCTGCAAGCGAGAGAATCTCCTTCCTCCCTGCTACCGCCGAGACAGGCAGGCCCCCGCCCAGTATCTTTCCAAGAGTGCAAAGGTCAGGGGTTATTCCGTAGTGTTCCTGCGCCCCTCCGAGCGAGAGCCTGAAACCGGTGATTATTTCGTCGAGGATGAGAGGGCACCCCAGTCTTGTGCACTCCTCTCTAAGGAACTTTAGGTACTCCTTGTTCGCAGCAAGCACTCCGCCCGCCCCCATGACCGGCTCTACGATTACTCCGGCCAGTTGGTCAGCGCACTCTGCGAGTACTGCTCGCGTCGCCTCGATATCGTTGAACTCTGCGAGCCTTGCGTACTTTTCCTCTTCAGGAATCAAACCCGAGCTCTCTGGAACGTTGTAAGGAGCGCTTACACCTACAGTAAGAGCCGAGTTGTAACCATGCCAGCCACCTGTCATCTTTACGATGATTTTCTTCCTCGTAAAGGATCTGGCAAGCCTTACGGCGTACATCGTTGCCTCGGCACCTGTCGTGCAGAACCTAATCGACTCTGCGCACGGAACTGTCTTGTTCACGAGCTGTGCTAGTTCGTACGCGAACTTGTTGGGGGAGCCGAAGAGCAGCCCATTCCCAGCCTGCTTTTCTATTGCGTCTACCACCGGCCTCGGCGAGTGGCCGAGTATCAGGGAAGTGTGCCCCATCCAGTAATCGGTGTATCTGTTTCCGTCAATGTCCCAGATGTACTTGCCCCTCGCCCTCTTTGCGTAGAAGGGGTAGGGTTCGAAGGAGCGCGCGTTGTGGCTGTGCCCGCCGGGCATTATCCTCTTCGCGTCCGAGAAGGTCTCCCTCGACTTTCTCGTCTTCCTCCTGTACTCGTTCTGCGCTTTTCTTAGCCAAGCGATTTCATCGACGCCGGTCTTTGTTTCCTGGGTTTCCATCTGAAGATTTACTTCCCCTTTTGCTCCTTGTACAATCGCGACTCTCTTTCTGTTTTCCTCAACTAATCCGCTTTTTACCACTTTGCACGTAGCTTCGTTTCTTGATTGGAAGTTGCGGCTTTCATTCAGAGCATCGACGGTCGTATCATTTCCTTCGGCATTGCGAACGCAGAGAGTTGTCTTTCTCCTCTCTTGCGACAGGCATTCACCTTACACCTTTCTTCGAGTGAACTTGGTCTTGTCAGCGGTAATCTGGATTGACTTTACAAATGATATCGGCTGCCCCGAGTACTCGCTTCCCGGGACAACAAAAGCCGAGACGAGAGCACAGAGCTCGAAATCTGCATCCTTTGTGTTTCCCCTGAACCTGGAATGGTACTGGTTCGGTTGTGGGCGCATCACCGAAGCGGGCTCGAAAGCAACGTGGACGAACTTGTCCCGCTTTTCAAACCATCTTGCAATGTCCGCCGAAGTGTCTGTTCCAACACTATCGGGTGAAAACTTTCTATGAGCCTTGTTGTAATCCTCAAGGATCGTCTTGGCGCACTCGCGTGTGAGCCTGTCGATGTACTCGTAGGACTTTTCTACGAGCTGCTTTCCAGTTAGAGGGTCAGTCATTGATTCATTCCTCATTTGAGAGTAAATGTGCGTAAAAGATTTCTTGTAAGCACATAATGGCTCGAAAAGCGGAAATTCGCTCTGCTTCGTCCATATAGCCCAAGCAACTTCCACTTGTCCGTTTCCGGCTTTAAATGCAATATTCATGCCACTGAATCCCTTTTTGTGTCTCTCGACGAGTGTTTAGAAGTCCAAGGATACGCAGAGCAACTTGAACATCCTACTACTCCGAACAGCTTAGGACACGCGGACGCAGGGACGCGCATTAGCGCGTTATTCTTCTTCTGGACGCCTGTGTGAAAGCGTTTGAGTGGGACTATAAATAGAATCGGGAATCTGCATGTCGGTGGAGGATTACGCTGATGAACGTCCGATAACACTGGAAGACGATGCAATAATTGTGGACTTTTCCGCTGTTCCATTGAATTCCTCACCGGTGATTCTTCCGACAGCGTGTTATGCGGTCGGCGGAATTCGCAAATCATCCTCGAAAATCCGAAAATTCGAGACCTGCTGCCCTAATCCCAAAAATGCTGGATTGAGGTTTGCTTCGGTTTCCCGCTTTAAATACCAAATTAGCACCGTTACGTACCCCCCTCTGGGGGGTACCCCATTGAAAACTCGACAAT
This sequence comes from Nitrososphaerota archaeon, assembly GCA_021325255.1. The sequence continues at coordinate 126,740 of JAJPHP010000081.1, forward strand.
TGTCGAGATAATAGTCTAACTCCGAGAAA
>JAJPHP010000018.1 GCA_021325255.1 Nitrososphaerota archaeon
ACATCTCCGAGCGAGTCAACAAGCATCTTGTCCATGCCTCGCGGACCGAGAGAACTCTTGACAATCTCTGCGATCAACTTTGCTGCGAAGATGTTGTTGCGCTGAGCATCTCTGCCCTTTGTCTCGGCTGTGCCTTCCTTCAAAATTAGAACTGGCTGACCGGTAGAGGTTTTTGCGGGTACTAATGTCGCAGACATTCTCTTATTTTCAGATCCCTTCTCTCCAAATGCTCATCCTCTAATCGTTACAGCGGGTAATCCTGTAGTGACGTAGATTTCTACCAGATCTCTCGCAGTGATAATCGCTACAAGATTATCTCCCTTCACCAGCGGCAGTCTCTTGATCTTGTTTGATTTCATTATAGAAGCAGCCTCCATTGCGGTCACACCGAGGTTGGCGGTTACAAGCGGCCTAGATGCGACTTGCCCAAGTTTCGTCTCCATCATCATCTTTTCCCGTCGCCCCGCCAAAATTCGTAGGATGTCTCTCTCGGTGAATATGCCATATGGTCTCCCATCTTCAGTTACTACGACGCTGCCTATCCTCCTTTCATACATCAACCTAATAGCGTCAAAGGTAGTATTCTCTACGTCCAACGTTTTGACCTTTTGAGTTGCATTGCTGGAGATAGACCTGTTTTCAGGACCCGTCGAGAAGACTCGAACAAAGTCGGATGCGGTTACAACCCCAATAATTTCATCATTCCTAGTAACGGCAAGCCTTCCCTTGGCTTTCAGCATAGTTCTTGCCGCTTCGATAACAGACGCTTCTGGCGGAATGGACACGACACCGCGTGACATTACCTTGCCAACTTCAAGGTCTTTACTCAGTTCTTTGTTGATTACAAGATCTTGAAGGAGCTCTCTCTCGGTGAGCACACCAAGCGGCACATTTTTTGCATTTACAACGTAAAGGCTACCCACATTTTTCTCGACCATTATGTCAACTGCATCCTTGAGAGATGCTTGTGGCACAAGAGTCAAGGGTTTTGCAGACATGATATCGGCTACGGTTGGCAAATCCTTCTCAATTCAGAGAAAAGGCGTTGCGTTTGTTAAAAAGAGATGACACGATTCTCAAGTTTGGGAATGTGGTTTGTCGAGCGTAGTGAATTGGCGATTGCAGTGGAAGAGCGTGATGCAGTCAGACCTGCTCTTGGCTAGATCATGAATCCGCGCAAGACACTTGATTTATCCGACGTGCCTTCTTACAATGGAAACCTAACTTTTTCCGTTTGTCATGGCATTTTGGATCCTAAATGAGCCGGCAGATGACACTCCAGACGACGGCTCGCAGTTCATATGTACATTAGAGCAATGATCTAATACACAGTCCAGCCGTTGTCTATCACGATGCAGGAACCGTTGATGTAACCCGAGTCTTCGGAAGCTAGAAACAATGCCAGTTTTGCTATCTCTATTGGCTCGGCGAGCCGAGGCATCGAAGCGCTTTTCTTCTGCATCATTGCTAGGCCGAGCTGGCTTGGGTTGCCGCCTCCGAGGCCTATCTGCGTTTTCACAGCTCCTAACACCATCGCGTTGCACCTGATGCCCTTGTCGCCATAAGACGCTGCGATGCTTTTCGTGAGGCCGATGAGTCCGTGCTTGGAAACCGTGTAGGGCGCGCCAGCAACGCCACCGAACATTCCCGCAATCGATGCCGTGTTGATTATCACTCCCTTGCCACCGTCCTGCTTTAGCATTGCAGGGATGACCCTACGGCTTGCCCTAAATGGGGCGTTGAGATTTATGTTGATTACCCGCTCCCATAGTCCATCGTCAACTTCAGCAACAGGCTTGACCCCGTCCATTATCCCGGCGTTGTTGCAGAGTATGTCAATTCTCCTTTCAGAGCTCAAGGCATCATCTATCATTTTCTCAGGCTCGGTTTTCGACGAAAGATCTTTGACCATGCCTGTGGCTCTTTTGTTCCCGATTTCTTCCACAACCTCCTTCACTCTCTCCGGCACGACGTCAACTACAATCACCTTGGCTCCATTGTTTGCGAACAGATTTGCCATCGCTCTTCCAACGCCGGACCCTGCGCCAGTTATCAAAGCGACCTTTCCCTCCAAGATATTTCCCTCTCTTGTTGCCAATTCTTTCCCATGCACTCTCCGCGAGCTATAGTAACATTTGATTTTCTGCGCAGTTCCTTCTTTTAAATCAGTAAGACGAAAATCAAAGGTGATAATAATGGCAGGTGCAATTTCCTCTTGCTCCTACGCACACTGATATTTCATTATCAAAATTGAGAAACGTCTCTCGTCCTTAATTATGCGGAAGACGCTAAGCTTCAGCTGCACTGGAGTATGTTTTGTTCAACTTTGTTGGTATCCTCCAATAAGGATCCAAACGCACAAGGTACCACAAAAAAGCCCAAAGCAGTTGTACTGGTTGATGCAGAAAGGTGCAAAGGCTGTTAGCTTTGCGTTGTGTCTTGCCCCGAGGGAAATCTGAAGATCTCTTCATCTGAGCTTAACCGCAACGGGTACCACCCAGTCATTTTCAGCTATTACGGTGAAAAAGGAGAGTGTACTGGTTGCGGGATTTGTTACTGGGTGTGTCCTGATTTTGCAATCTCTGAAGTACGAATCCGCAAAGGCGAAGTGGGTTGATCGCGATGGCTGCAAGAGAATTCATCAAGGGAAATGAAGCGATTGCTTATGGTGCTTTAAAGTCTGGAATGAATGCGTATTTCGCGTATCCCATTACTCCCTCAAGCGAGATCCCCGAAACACTGGCCAAGGAATTTGGAAGCAAGGAGTACAGTGAGTTCAGGACTTTTCTGCAAGCAGCTAGCGAGCTCGAAGCGATCAATATGGTGATAGGCGCCGCGTCAACCGGTGCGAAAGTCATGACCGCCACATCTGGCCCGGGCTTCAGTCTGAAACAGGAAGGTCTCTCGTATGCGGCCGGAATGGAGGTGCCATTTCTGGTTGTCAATGTGAACAGGGCCGGGCCGGGTCTAGGCAACCTCGGTCCGGAGCAAAGTGACTACTTCCAAGCTACGAGAGGAGGCGGACACGGCGGGCATCGAAACATCGTTCTTGCGCCGAACTCCGTTCAGGAAATGGCATCTTTCCCTGCGCTGGGATTTGACCTAGCTTTCAAGTACAGGAACCCCGTCGTTGTTCTCGCCGATGCTTTCCTTGGGCAACTCAAAGAGGATGTCGTTTTCCCCGAAATAACTCCCAGCGTTTATGAAACGTCTTGGGCCGCTACTGGAGCAACAAAGGAAGGGAGGCACTTACTGCTGTCGCTTAACCTTGAATTTGAAAATCAAAGCAAGCATGCTGAACATCTAAAGAGCAAGTATGAGGAAATAGAGAGATTAGAGCAGCGATCAGAATCTTATCTTACGGAGGATGCCGAGATTGTGCTTGTTGCCTACGGCATCGTCTCACGGCTCTGCAAACAGGTGGTCAATCTACTGCGAAGCGGTGGAGTCAGAGCAGGGCTGTTCAGGCCGCTGACCCTGTTTCCGTTTCCCAACAGAGAGTTGTCTGCATTAGCATCATCCGACAAGAGCAGACGCTTCCTGGTAGTTGAGCTGAACACAGGCCAAATGCTTCAAGACGTCAGGCTTGCTATCGAGGACTCTTCGGTGAATATTGACTTTCTGTACAGCCTTGGCGGGCTGCTCCCTAGCTCGAGCCAAATCGCAAGGAAGGCGGAGGCGTTGATCTATGCTTAAACAAGTGGAACAGCAGGAAAATTATGAATACGAGACCAAACTGGGAAAACTACCCATTCTTACGGATAAGCCCACCCACTATTGTGCTGGTTGCGAACACGGAACGCTGACACGCTTAATGGCGAATGCTCTAAATAATCTCCAGCTCAGAGAAAAATGCGTCATGGTAGACTCAGTGGGCTGCAGCGTGTTTGCCCATGATTACATCAATGTCGACGCGATTCAAGCTCCTCACGGAAGAGCGCCAGCTGTTATGAGCGGAATAAAGAGAGTCAGACCCGACCTAGTCGTATTCTCCGTGCAGGGAGACGGAGACGCCGTTTCAATAGGTCTACTTGAGCTAATGTATGCCGCAAACAGGGGAGAGCCCTTAACCGTTTTCCTGGTGAATAATGCGATTTACGGAATGACAGGCGGACAGATGGCGCCCACCACACCAGAGGGGATGGTCACCACAACATCACCCTTTGGCAGAGACGCGAAGTATACTGGCCCGGCGATTGACGCATCGAAGCTCCTCGCGGGTCTTGAAAGGACTGCTTACGTGAGAAGGATTCTCCTGCCGATTACACCGCTTCCGAGATCCTCGATGTACAGCGCGCGCGGATCAATCGAAGGAGCAAGGGTCGTGGAGAACGCTTTCAGAGTGCAGCTCATGGGAGGGTTCTCCTTCGTGGAAGTCCTGAGCACGTGCAGCGTGAACTGGAAAATGTCCATACTAGATTCAAAAAAGTACGCGTCAGAGGTGCTCGCGAAACTGTATCCGCCAGGGGTATACAAGGACAAATTTGGGGTAGAGGGAAAGAAGGCGCTCAAATGAAGATTCAACTCATACTTTCGGGCCACGGCGGACAGGGAGTACTTGAGCTCGCCAACTATATTGCATATTACGAACTGCAGAAGGGGCGGCATGTCGCGTACACGCCATCCTATGGTCCGGAGAGCAGAGGAGGGAAGGTGAAATGCTACGTTGTCGCTTCCGATGAAGATATCGACTCACCAGTAGTTGAGGAGCCGGATTGTCTGATTGTGATGAACAATCCCTCGATGGACTTTGTGCCTCTATTGAAGAGCGGCGGAATTCTCTTCATGAACAGTTCACTCATTTCTGGGAGCCCTGAACGGGGTGACGTTATCACTTTCAAGGTGCCCGCAACGGAAATCGCGGATCGATTGAAACAGCAGACCTTCGAAGGGATTCAAGATACAAGGATAGTTGCAAATTCTGTAATGTTTGGCGCGTACCTCTCTCTCGTTCACCACGAATTCAACGAGGAAGATGTCAAGACTGTGTTCGGACACTTTCTTAAAGATAGGAAGTCAATCTACATTCCGCTCAATCTCGAAGCGGCTAGGCAAGGGTTTCAATTTGAAAGAAACAATCAAAATGTCCCTGCTTCCGCTCAAGTCATGGAAAGTTACGTATGAAACTTGCACAACATGTAACTCCTTCTTTGCTTTTGTCTTGCATCAGTTGAGTTAGATAGGGTTGCCCGTGATCAGAGTTCCTCATGTAATGAAGCCGGCCCTCAGTCACGGCGGCATCTCTATGAAAGATGACTATATCGAATACGAGGTCTCCGCCGAAGTTGAAAAGTTCTGGGAGAGCCTCTCAGAAAGAGAGCGAGAGACTTTGTGCAACATGTCTCTAAAGCAAAACGTAGATTTAAGAGAGATTATTTCCGAACAGATGCAATAGAAGCAAATCGAAGATTGCTTTCTCCCGCAAGTTCTTAGAATGAAGGGAAGAAACCCCTTTTCTTTTGCGCCCCCAAGCATGCAATTTAGGTGTCGGCCCCCCCGCTACTTTTCCCTCATCATTACCAACATTGAAAATCGTGCTACCCTGTTAAATAACGCGCGTGCCAATTGCTCTCTTGGAAATGAAGGAGAGAGTAGTGCAAAATGAAAGCCAGTGAACTCAAGGTTCTTCCAGTGACTGACCTGATGACTCCCGCTACAACCATGAGCCCTATGGACACCACGTCCAGAGTTGTGGGGCAGATGGTTAGATCAAAGCTCTACGAGGTCTTCATCGAGGAGCCGGACAGAACAGCGATAGTCACAATACGCGACGTTCTCAATGTAAGAAATATTGCGACGACTAAACTCTACACCCTGATGTATTACGTGCCGAGGCTCAATCCCAACAACAGGGTGGGTGACGCGGCCACCTTGATGTTCGAGCATAGGATAAGGTCTCTGCCGATCTACCGCGGGCCAAAACTGATCGGTCAGATAACATCGCAGTCAATCGTAGAGAAACTGCTTGAACCGAAGATCGGCCTCAAAGCCTCTGCAATCATGACATCAAACCCAATCTGCCTAGACGCCCACGATAACGTATCCAAGGCAAGGCAGACCATGATCCGAAGGAAGATAGATCAGCTCCCCGTCCTAAGAGAAGGGAAACTCGACAGCGTCGTAACATCTGAGGCAATCGTGTCTAACATTTTGCCGCCAGTTGATCGCACGATCAAGGGCGATTGGAGGGCAGGAAGGTTTGACGTACCGGTAGAGGATTTCGCAAATCCTGATATCGTGACGAACGACGCAAGCGATGATCTACGAACCGTATTCGACAACATGCGCAAGGGGTCAGCGAACTATTCAATAATCGAGAATTTTGGCGAGGTGCAAGGGATAGTAACATACCGCGACTTTATGAGGTTGCTGCTGAAGGCTAGAGAAGAAGAGCAGCTGCCCATGATGTACATCATCGGGCTGCCTGAGGATCCCTTTGAAGCTGAAGCAGCTAGGCAGAAATTCCAGCGCGTGGTCCAGCTTCTGAGACGCGGGTTTCCTATGATGACGGAAGCCCGCGCTGTAATCAAAGCCGGCGAGACCAAAGCCGCAAGGAAGAAGTATCGCGTCCAATTATTCATCATGTCTCCATACTGGCACCACAGCTACAGCGTTTTCGGATACGAACTGCCTGATGCTTTCGACTATATCGAAAACTGGGCAAAGAAGCTGATCTCAAGATACCAGGTAAGATACTCGCGTGTTCGCTCAGATTCGGGGTTCGCCCCAGAAATTCAACAAGCCCCATCATCGAGAGGCAGAGCTAAAGGGCGGACAAGAGCTACGCTAAGGTAGACAGAGAAGAACGGTCCGGCGGTGAAAAGAAGGTTCCTAACGCTCAAGCAAAGCTAGGACCTTCACCCACCGAATTACGAGAGTAAGTGATAAGGAGAATTCAGTGTTACTCATTTACATTCCCCATTCATTCTTTACTCCCTTTGTAGATTCAGTGGTGGGCTTGTAACCCGACAATTCTCCATGCCCTTTGGATCTCTTTTTGTCCTTCGTGGCTCTTGGATTCTTGACGTACAACATAATCAGGCGGAGAAAAAAAGGCCATTCTACGAGATGCAACCGTCAAGAGCTCCAGATAAGCAATAAAGAGGGCGCGTGTGGCAAGTGATTTCTTGATTGCCTGTGGTGGAATGTCCTTTCCTTGCGTACGATTGAATATCATTACGATAGAAGCCTTCCCAGAACATGCGCTCTTCTTGCTATTGATAATCGACTGCTCTGTTTATACACAAGCAGGCAGTTCTCTACACTTTGGTGAGCAGAGTATAGCATGCCTCGGGACATGACCAGAGTGTCTCAAGTAATGACCAAAACGCAGATCCAATTCGTTCGACCGAGCATTAGCGTAGAAAATGCCGCGCAGAGGATGAAAGAGTTCCAGAGAGGGTCACTCCTCGTTATAGACAATGGCAGACTTGCAGGAATAATCACAGAAAGAGATCTTGTCCAGAGAGTGATAGCCGAGAAGAAATCACCTGAGAAAACTCAGGTCTCTGAGATAATGTCGAGGCCTGTAATCACAATTGGACCGGAGGGGCTCCTTACCGATGCGGCAAGGATAATGACTGAGAACAAAATAAGGAGACTGCCAGTCACGGAAGGCACCGACGTTGTTGGCATAGTCACAGTAACAGATTTTGCAAAGCACCTGAACAAACTGGCGGGGCACGATGCGATGCTCGCTGCGATGGCAAGGGCCTCGGTTGTGCTGGCCCAATCCTAGACCAAAGCAGGGCGCATCAAAAAAGAGAGACGCACGCCTCTTCGAAGAAGTGCAGGAAGAGGAGGTCTACTAAGGCCGCCTATCTTCTACCCCCAATGCTATCCCACTTTCATTCCGACTTGCGACAAAACATCGAAAACTCCCTCGAATTCGCGAGTACTGACCACAAGTTATGAAGATTGCAATGGTCGGAGACGTTATGCTTGGTCGTCTAGTCAACGAGACCTTACAGCATACGAAAAAAGAGTACCCATGGGGAGATACGCTTAAGGTGCTCAACAAGGCTGACGTTCGTCTTTGCAACCTAGAGTGTGCAATCTCAGATAGAGGAGAACCTTGGTCGTTCACGACCAAAGAGTTTCATTTTCGAACCGATAGTAAGAACGTAAGTGTACTTCGTGCTGGGGGCATCAATCTCGTCTCGCTCGCCAACAATCACGCACTTGATTTTGGGTATGCCGCTCTGTCAGACACGCTTGAAATCCTCGATGAAGCTGGGATTGCTCATGCTGGCGCGGGGAGAAATTTGCAGGAAGCTGAATCCACAGCAACAATGAACGTACACGGGTCTAGTATTGGAGTGCTTGCATTCACGGACAACGAACCAGAGTGGGAAGCTACAAAAGAAAGGCCTGGAGTCTTCTATGTTCCCACCGACCTGAAGGACTCACGCGCAATCCACTTGTTAGAGCACATAAAGAGAGCCAGCAAGAAGGTCGATTTACTCATCGTCTCAGCTCACTGGGGCCCCAACTGGGGATATGATCCACCGATGGAGCATATTCCGTTTGCGCATGCGTTGATCGACGCCGGCGCGGGTATAGTCTTCGGCCACTCCTCCCACGTGGTAAGAGGAATAGAGACATACCACGACGCAGTGATAATCTACTCTGCCGGAAATTTCATTGACGATTATGCCGTCGACGCCGTGGAACGCAATGATCGATCCTGCATTTTCATGGCTGAAACAAGCGATGGGAGAATACTCCGCCTTGGCCTCTACCCGACCATCATAGACACCTTTCAGGCAAGACTTGCAGGTCCTAAGGAAAGCGAGGCGATAGCAAAAACGATGAAGAAACTGTGCGAGGAGTTCAATACGATGATTCAATGGAGAACAAGTGAGCCGGTTCCCTCCTTGGTCTGGAGTAGAAAACAGGGCCCTCGGGAATCAGCGAAGTCCCGCTCTCCTGTTGAAAAGAGCGCGGCAAGAAGATTGCAGCTGAGCAAGCGTCGGGAGAGAAATGGGTCCTCTCACTTGCGTCGTAGAAGCGGTTGAGTTCAGGTAACAGTATGACATACAACTTTAACCTGCTTGTTTCCCATGAATGGGGGAACTCTTTTCCAGCAAGACAAGAGATCCTCTCGCTTCTCAGGGAATTTGGAGATGAGCATCCGTTCATCGGCAGAACAATCGCGAAAGGGCTTTTGGGAGTGAAGACAGAGCTGAACAACAGGATTGTGATAAAATCACTCATAGCCAAGTTCACTATTGCACCTTCATCATTCCAGTTCACGTTGAAATGGGTCCCCATTGACCGATGGTGCGAGTCAACAATTGAGGCAATGAAAGAGACACTCTCCACCTTACAGACGGAGATACATCCAGGAGAAAGGTGGATGATGCAGATCGAGAAAAGAAGATACACTGCACATCATAAGGTCGAGGTAATCAAGGAGCTCGCATCTTTAATCGATGAAAAGGTTGACCTTGAGAAGCCACGCAAAGTAGTCTGGGTGGAGATAGTGGGCAACCAGGCTGGCATAGCCGTAGTAACCCCTGAGGACATTTTCTCATTGAATCAAATGAGGGCACGTAGCATTAGCATAATCAAAAGTGACTACACTTACGTGAGTTCGTAGAGGTCTTCTTCAGATTCAATCTTTCTGCAAATTAGACCAGTTGTCAAGCAGGATCAGCGGACGTTATCAGTCATGAGAATCGTATCCCGAGTTTATATTCGGGAATAGCCCTATCCTATACACATGGACTTTTGGAGAAACCTGCTAATATCAATCCCTGTTGCCTTGCTGTTGACAGTGGTTCTTTTCTTCGCCTCCTGGAGCACGACAACGTATCAATTTCCAAGCGCCCAAGTGCCGCTTTCCGCCACCGAGAGAGGTTTCCCACTCGCCTTCCAATACGTTTACAGGCCTGCTGACTGCCCCGTAAATATACGTATAACCTACTGCCCTCCGCCTACGCTATCACAGTTTAACTGGACAAATGCAGTGTTTGATTTCATCATCTGGTTTGCTGTTTCGCTGCTCGTCGTCTCCTTGCTCGATATTGCACTATCCAAGAGATACTTCGGTGGAGAGGAGAAGCAGACGGAGCTTCCAATTACGACTACAGGAAACAGATAGTCCGTTTTGCGGTCTTCAGTTAAACAAAACCCCAAGTACACAAACCACATACTCGCGGCTGAAGCGAGGCATGATATGGAAAAAACAAAATGTGGGCTGGATTGAGACCGCCTAATCGTGAGGAAATTTTCAGTATGTCTATACAGTTTCAGCACGGGCTCAGTATGCGACTACTTTCTTGGAGATCTTTGCCCAGTGACGATATAGACGACCGAGTCGCCAATGTAGGATGAATGGTCCGAGATTCTTTCAAGATATCTCAAAATCAGTGTAGCGGACATCAAGCACGCAAAGTCGTGATCCTGCGACTGTATAGTCCTCTTTACGTGCTGCCTGTACCTTTCATCAACGAAATCATCCATCTTCTCTATGCTTCTAGCCAGCTCCACATCTCTCTTTGCGAATGCATCTATGCTCATCCTTATCATCTCCTGCGTTGTTTTCGCCGTAGTCTCGACGTAAGAGTGGTCACATTTCGAGATGTCGCCGTACATCTCAAGTACTTCGGCGATGTCGTAGGCGTACCTTCCGTACCTTGAGAAACCGTAGGCGATCTCCATGCAAGCCTTAATGAAACGAAGGTCAGACGCCACAGGCTGGTACCTTGCGATGAGTTCAATTGAAAGTTCGCTGACCTCGTCCTGAAGTACTCTCAGCTGCTCAGACCAATCGCGTATCCTCGCAGACATGTTTCTGCCCTGTGTGTATGCTTCAATCGATGTTGCGACGGATTTCTCGGAGAGGTCTGCCATCTCCATCAACATCTTCGTGAGTTTATCAAGGCCGATATCCATGAGTCTAGCCAAATCAAATTCTCATCTCGCAAATCCTAGACAAGTCTGCCGCTGATGTATCTCTCCGTAAGTTCATTTGCTGGATTCTCGAAAATCCTAGGCGATTTCCCGACCTCTACCAATGCGCCGCCGTATAGAAACGCCACTTTGTTTGCCACCCTCGCAGCCTGCTGCATGTTGTGCGTCACAAGAATCACGGTGTAATTCCTCTTCAAGTCCACCATGAGCTCTTCGATCTTGGAAGTCGAGCCTGGGTCGAGCGCTGATGCAGGCTCGTCAAGGAGAAGTATCTCCGGCCTTACCGAGAGTGCTCTTGCGATGCACAGTCGTTGCTGTTGTCCTCCAGAAAGCTTCATCGCGTTGTCCCTCAGCCTGTCCTTGACTTCCTCCCACAGAGCCGCCCTTCGTAGAGCTTCCTCGACAATCTCATCCATTTCATTTTTCTTTTTTACCATTCGATGAATCTTTGGACCGAAGGCAACGTTGTCGTAAATCGAGATGGGAAAAGGATTTGGTTTTTGAAAAACCATTCCGACGCGAACTTTGAGTAAAACAGGGTCGACCTCACTCGAGTAGATATCGACTCCCTTGATTGAGATCTTCCCGGTATGTCTGAAATTTGGGATCGTATCGTTCATCCTGTTCAGAGTGCGAATGAAAGTACTCTTGCCGCAACCTGACGGCCCCATTATTACGGTTATTTCCTGCTCGTTAATCCCGAGCGTGATATCCTTTAGGACGTGCATGTCTCCGTAGAAGACATTCACCTTCGAGAACTGGATGAAGCTACCGTCGTTGTCTTGTCCAAATGATAAATCTGAAACCTCAGGTGCAGTGGTTTCTTCCTCTGCTTCTGCTTGTTCTTGCTGTCCTGACAATATACCTATCATATCTCTCTAGATGGCGGCTAAAGGCACTCTAATGATCGAGCTAAATTTTTGTGAATTTCCGTAGGCCGACCCTTGCAACGATATTGATTATGATTACTATTGTGATTAGAAGGAATGACGAAAGATAGGATAGGTCGTGCGCCTCCGCAGATGGTATCTGCGAGAAGGACCACACTATACCGGTGAGATAGCCAACCTGCTGGTGAAGCAATGCCGATGGGATGTAGTTCCCAAAGCCTGCGGTGTAGATCAAAGGTGCGGTCTCGCCCACCGAGATGCTAATGGCGAGCAGTATGCCCGTCAATATCCCGGGAATGGCAAATCTCAGCGTGAGCCTGTTTATCATGTCAGTCTTTGTGCTACCAAGCGCAATCGCCCCTTCTCTGATGGAATCGGGAACTCTCCTGATTGAAAGTTCTGTAGTCCTGAGAATGTAGGGGAACATCAAGACAGTCAGAGTCAACGCTGCTGCTAGCGCAGAGTAACCCCACCCAAACTCAAGAACCAAGAGAAGAAAGCCCACATAGCCTAAGACAATTGAAGGGACTCCAGCTAGGACATCGGCCGTGAAACGTATCATTTGAGAAAACCTGTTGTTCCCCGAAAACTCCGCTATGTACACACCAGCAAACACCCCGATTGGAACCGCGAATAAAGTGGAAAGCGCGATGATGAGAAGTGTGCCGACTATGGCATTCGCGAGGCCGCCACCTCCGAGTGCAGCTCCTCCGACTGTCATGGTGGTCAGTCGTTCGATTGTCATTGCCTGTGCGCCTCGGTAAACAAACATGTAGAGCATGTCGAGCAGCGGTACGAGTACGAGCATGGGACAAGCGATCACAAGTATCTTGATGACCTTGTCCTTGATTCTTCTGTTCCGGTAACTTGGGGATTTGCGAAGAGAGTCCCACGATGGTCCTGCCCGTCTTCCAGAAACTCTATCTTCTTCTGCCGAATCTTCGATTTGCTTTGTCTGACTCATGCGATAATCCTATCTCCTCTTCTACACTCGCACGAGACCTTCAGAGCTAGAAACGAAACCGTGCCTTACCCTCGCCCTAGCGATGATATTGACGGCCATAGTTATCAACAGAAGAATTGCAGCCATTTCTACCAGCGCGTGTACGAACATTGCGCTCGGGTCGGTGAAAGCACTGTCCATATTCAGTACCATAAAGGCGGCCATCGTGTTTATGGGGTAGAAGAAAGTCTTTGGAAGAATGTTCACCGAAGCCCCTGAGACCATTGCAACCGCCATTGTTTCACCGAGTGCCCGACCCAAGCCCAGCACGATCGAACCAACGATGCCCGATTTCGAGTAAGGGATGATAATCTTCCTCATAATCTCCCAGTCAGTCAGCCCTAAGGCTCGACCTCCATCCTTCAAGGACTCTGGTGTTTGGAGCATAGCATCCCTACTGATTGATGCTATAATCGGTACAATCATTAACGCTAATATTACTCCGGAAGCTAGCATGCCAGAGCTATAGACGGGGCCGGAAAACCATGGCATGAATGAAAGATAGTGTGCCAGTGCGGGCTCGAGTGTATAAAGAAGAAATGGGCCGAGAACCAGTATCCCCCAAAATCCGTAAATGACGCTGGGTATGCCAGCGAGCAGTTCTGTCAGAAACGAGACTGGTCCCGCTACCTTTTTCGGAGCAACTTGGGCAAGGAAGATGGAGATTCCCAATCCAGCAGGAACTCCGATTAAGAGAGCGAGGACCGAAGAGATCAAAGTTCCAGCGAGGAACACCAGAACTCCATATGAGGCTCCTGACATTGCAGGAAATCCGTGCACTTGAATTAGATTGCTGCTCAGCGCCGGGTTCCAGACGATCGTCGTAAGAAAGGAGCGGCCATACACTACGATCGAAGGATAGCTGAAAATGATCAGAACTGCAGCAATGACAAATATGAAAACGAAGGCGCTGGAGCCCAGAAGTGCAGTAGCATATTTGTATGCGGTATCTCGTATCCCGCGAGCGGACTTTACCAACTAGGTAATGACTTCTCCTCTTCCCTCTACTTATTGTCCAATTTACCCCGGAATCCCCGTATTTTGGGGAACTCCCAGAGCCGATGACTGCCTTCGCTTCTTGAAAACGAACAATTCCTTATGCTGTTGCGGCTAGCGGCTCTTGCCCTAGATCGCTCTCGATCTGCTTGATGCGGCGAATGAGAAAATCTCGAACCTCGATGAGCTTCGAGTCCGGATTTTCATCTTTCGAGATCACTTCTTCTATAACCGAAAGGTTATGCCTCCTACGAGCAAGTTCTTCTTTTGTGGCCCGTCGGCTTTCCATGAGCGTATATCTTCCTCTCTATCGGAGAGGATCTCTCTCGCGCGGTGCTTTAATATTCTACCACAATAGAATATATAGGCATATATAGCCTATTGATAATTCGCCTTTGTCTGGTACACCGCAACGAGTTTGTTTCTCAGGCAAATCAAGTAGATCTGCAATTGCTTCTCGCTGCGGAAAAAGGGCTCGACGCTGATTCATTGGTCTTGCTCTCTTTCGCTTCTAACGTGACTCGAATTCTACTGTCTAAATTCCAGAATCTTAAGAATCGTCGCTAGAAAAGAGGTGGGAAGAAGTGCAAAAGAAAAAGTGCAGAGAGGTCGCATCCACCCTTTAATTTGATGGATGAGCCCCTCACGTCCCGAGAGACTACGGTCCCTGAATCTGTGCGATTTGACTCTCGCTCAGTTCAGCTACGCTCGGTGGCAGCGGAATGAAACTCACCTGGTTTAGGAAATTGCCGGAGTTGCCGTAGTTTGGTTGGATAGCCCACGTCAAGAATGTCCTCATTGCGAGCGCCATTCCCGTCGCGTTCTGGTTCTTTGAGACCATCACGTATTCGTAGTTGATGATCGGGTATGAGTTAGCTCCTGGCGCGAATATCAAGGAGATCCTTTCATCGTTGGGAGTCTGCGATACGAGCGAGTTCGCGGCCGCTTGGATGTTTGATTGAGTTATATCGACAAAGTTCCCCGCCTGATTCTTGAGGTATGCGTACCCAAGTCCTCCCGAAGTGGCTTGCTTCAGATAGCTCACACCTATGTATGCGATTGAGTACTTGTTCCCTTCGCATGCCGTGACCATTCCTCCGTTCCCGTTTGCGGATTGTGCGCTAGGCACCGAAGGCCAGCTTACGGTCGTACCAAACCCCACCGTAGAGTTCCATGATGGAGTTGACTTTGACAGATATTGAGTAAAGATGAATGTGTCTCCGCTTCCGTCAGCTCGGTGGATGGGGATGATCGCCTGGTGTGGTAGGAGACTCGCAGCTCCCGGGTTGATTACTTTGATATTTACATCGTCCCAGTAGGTTATCGAACCATTGTATATTCCCGAGAGAACAGGCCCTGAAAAGTTCAGGTGGATCGTCGAGGGAACTTCTGGAACATTGTAATTGATTTGCTGCGCTGATATGGCCACAGGAATGTTGAGAACGTATGGGTATGCTGCTTGGACGCTACTTGAAAGATAGGCATCCGAAGATCCGAATTGTACCGTTCCCTTTTCAGCGCCCGCCTGACCTGCACCGCTTCCGGTTGACGCGGTGTTTATCTGAACATTGGGATACAGCTTTGTAAAGTTGGCCACCCACAAATTGAACAACGGATATAGCAATGACGAACCAGTTTCTGACATTGTGACCGAAGGTAATGAACTCGGCAGTGTGAAGGAGGAGCTAGGGGAGCTTGTGGATGTACTTGTTGTCGTCGACGACTGTGAGCTTGAAGAGGTTGTTGACTGCGATGACGATGATGTTGTGGAGGTAGAACTGGATGTTGATATTGGTGTTTGAGATGTGGTCGTTGAAGATTGGCTGCTGGTACTTGGAGTTGTGGTATTTGACGTTTGGCCAAGCGTCAGATAAGCGCCTATTCCCGCCACTATCACGATCACCACAATGATGATTGCAACCGCAACAGTGCTGACGGCGACGCTTCGGGAATCGAGTACTCTATAACGAGACTTCAATGGTTATTCACAAATTATTCTGCCCGGGAGCCGGCTTCATATGTATTGCGACAATAGAATATATAGGTATATAGATTCATCCGTTCATCTCCTGAGATGACTTTGATCACGTCGCATCCCTCCTATGATATTCGCATAAGCATCGGGCATATTATTATCCAAAAAATTTTGGATAGGGAATTTTCGAATCGTGTTACTGATCATAACGAGAAGCGTTCCCTTGGATTTGCTCTTAACTCAAAAGTTATTGAGCAACACTTCGAAGAACAAACTCAGCGGAGGCGTTAGGCCAGAATGGTGGCGAATTGGCCTGAAAAGTGCGGAAGGCTCTTTGGATTAGAGCTGCAACTCAAGCTGAAGAGACTGATTGGTCTTTTGATTAAATCGCTAATGATTTCTTAAAACGTTGAGACACAGTTACCAGAGCAGCAATGCTCTCGGCCGACTCTCTCGGCCCCGGCAAGAGTCCGCTCTAAACTTCTGATTATATTAGGAGCTAAACGTGTCCTTCGTACAGAAAGCAGGAACTCCGCTGTCTGTTTACAACGGCAATTCCTTGTGGGTTACTCTTGACAAGATCTGCCACATTTGAGGTCGATGGGTTCGAGATACCAACTCCCACCCTTAAGGGCAGGAAACGCTCGAACCCCCGCTTGCCAGGCTGATCGCTGCCTGAATGAGCGAGTTTGCCTGCGAGACAAGGTACTGCGTCTGCTGTGGACTGATTCTCTGGCCATCGAACTCCGCTCCCTCGAGAAGACCGATCATTTGTGACGCGAGGTGATTCCTCGGGGAGGCAAAGCAAGCTAGCTGACTGTTAAGTTGAGAGTATGTCTGGTCCCCTTGGCTGCTGCTCTCAAGCGCCGTGGTCGAGATGTTCAAAGTCGCGAGTCCGAATCGTCCAACGGGTGCGTTCAGCTACTTGTATGCTTCAGCCAGCGAGACGGGGTCGTTTCCCGCCCTTACCGGAATCCCAAGTGACTTTGCACTTTTTGCGAGCTCAGCCTCTCCTACATACAAGGATGATACTTTGCGAATGAGTTCCTTAATCGCCTCTCTGTAGAGGTCGTAATTACGGACAAGCTTTGCATTGGAGGACGTCATGCTCTCAGCGTCGATTGAAAGACTGCCTCCTCGTCACAACTCTCAAGGGGGTTGGGAGGAAGTTCCGACGCTTAACTGCACTGTCAATAGAATATTGTCAACAATATAGTTCTATAGCGTCGCCACGTTATATTGTGAAAGGACTTATCTGTTAGGAGCGCATTTTCTTCACAACAGCGCTCGAGGGAATGAACACACTTCCATACGGCACTCAAAATACCGAGAATGGACTCTGCGCCGACCGAATCGATCCACCATTCTCGCCTCCGGATGCAGGATTCTTGCGAACCCTCCAATAGGAGGATTTTCAAAGTGGAACAACGAGTCCAACTCAAGAGATGTGAGACCTGTTTGCATTTTGTCAGATACCTTAGAGAGAGCGATGCTTGCCTCGAAGAGTATGAGGTTCATCTTGCTGAGTATCACGGGCTAAACAGATAGGGTGGTCGTAAGTGAACGAACATTCAATCGGATTAAGCAGACCTGCACACCCACATCATCGTCGAATTGGACTTTCCAACCGGCTAGCTGAAGCGGAAGTGCTTCACCTGCTTAACTTTGGGCCAAAGGATGCGGGCAAACTGCTTTGCGATCTGAGGATGGTTTTCGGTTGTTCCATCAGCCCTGAAGAATTGCACACCCTTCTTGTCGGAATGGAATCTGGTGGTTTGATTCAAAGATTGAATGGCGCAGGCGAATCGGGAACAGGAAGCCAAGTCTCTGAGCTTTATTGTGCGACCTGCGATGGCATAAGACTGTTCGAATCTGCCGTAGAGGAGCTGACACACATTACGCTCACAATGCGGCTAAGACTCAGCCAAGAACTCGTGCGCGCATGAGTCATATTGCCCTAATTTTAGGGGCAGCCATTGGAAAGAGGTAGATTCTTTCTCTCGTTCTTTCCGGTCATTCAAATCTTGATTACTTGGGCATAGCCAAGAGATGTCCCTCTCAATTCTCGTTTGATCGACAAAGCGCTGCAACACTCTCTCTCCGCACTCAATCGATGTCTAATCATAGAACGAAACGCAACATCGTACTTGCCTATTCAAAACCGCTTCTCGAGGAGTCGGGTGACACGGTGCAATAATTAGGTCACTAGAACCCTATATCTTCCAATATATTCTATACTGGAAAGCTACTAATCAGAAACGTTTTCTCGCTGCAAACCATGTTAAACAAGAAATATCTATCCATAACGGCACTTGCACTTGTTCTAACATTCACAGTGATATTCAGCATATCCACAGCAGCATCGACATCCGAAGACGCCACAATGGCACCAATACAGCACGTCGTCGTCATCTTCCAAGAAAATGTCTCATTCGACCACTACTTCGCAACCTACCCAATTGCAACTAATCCACCCGGCGAGCCTCAATTCATTGCAGCAAAGAACACTCCAACAGTGAACGGACTTACCGGAAGTCTCCTGACAAACAACCCAAATTTGGTCAATCCATTCCGATTGGACAGAACACAAGCAATCACTTGCGACCAGGATCATGAGTACCTTGCCGAGCAGCAGGCCTACGACAGCGGCGCTCTCGACAAGTTCGTGCAATCCACGGGGGCAACCTACGGCAGTTGCAATCCAAATCAAGTAATGGGTTACTACGACGGCAATACGGTCACCGCACTCTGGGAGTACGCGCAGAACTTTGCAATGAGCGACAACTCTTACGGCACAACTTTCGGTCCTTCGACTCCAGGAGCTCTCAATCTGGCAGCAGGCCAAACTAGTGGGGCAACACCGTACAACCTTCCAGGCGTCGTAGTCAATGGCGTAGTGATAAGCGACACAGATCCAGCTTACGATGATTGCTCAGCGGGCTCGACACTCTCCATGAGCGGTACAAACATCGGAGATCTTCTCAATGCAAAAGACATCACCTGGGGCTGGTTTGAAGGCGGATTTGCTCCTACGAGCAGAACCTCAACCGGTGCTGCAGTATGCGGCTCCTCGCACGTAAATGTCGGCGGAGCCACCGTAAGCGACTACAGCGCTCACCATGAACCGTTCCAGTACTATGCTTCCACTGCCAACCCTCACCACCTTCCTCCTACCTCCATAGCGATGATTGGACACACCGATCGGGCAAATCACCAGTACGACCTCTCAAACTTCTGGCAGGCTCTCAACGCCGGTAACATGCCCGCCGTGAGCTTCCTCAAAGTTCCAAAATACCAGGATGGACACGCTGGCTACTCCGCCCCGCTGGATGAGCAGACATTCCTCGTGAACACAATAAACGCGATCGAGAAATCGGAATACTGGCAGAGCACAGCCATAGTCATATCCTACGACGATTCAGACGGCTGGTACGACCACGTGATGCCTCCGATCCTGAGTAACTCTAACGACCCATCCAACGATGCCGTTTTCGGAGCAGCACTTTGCGGCGTACCTGCGCAAGGCGTGCCAAACGATCGATGCGGACTCGGACCAAGACTTCCCTTGCTTGTAATCTCACCGTGGGCAAAGTCAAACTTCGTCGACAACACTCTCACCGACCAGACATCGATTACGCGGTTTATTGAGGGCAACTGGGGGCTCGGAAGAATTGGTGGGACTTCCTTCGACGCCAGCGCTGGGACCTTGATAAATATGTTCAACTTCGCCGAAGGTCCGCGAACGCACCCGATCTTTCTGGATCCAAGTACCGGCTTGCCAGTTCACTG
Source organism: Nitrososphaerota archaeon (assembly GCA_021325255.1). The sequence goes on from JAJPHP010000018.1 coordinate 19,571, forward strand.
AGGTCAAGTCAAATTGGAGCATTGCATAGGATTAAGTAGCACGAACAACAGTTCACAAGGCAAACCCGCTCTTTCCCGAATCGAAGAGGAAAGATGTGGGCCCGCCACTTTTTCTTTTTCACACTACACAGACTTCGCGTCCCAAAGTCCTCAGTCTTTCGGTCGTCAACATTCATTATTCCGTTTGACTTTGCACTCGCTTATCTGGGTTCAATCAATTATCTCGTAGTCTGCCAGTTTGTCTTCTGCAATGCAGAGTGGACAATCCTCGTACTGCGAGGGGTTATACGTTATATTCACACCCGGGTGCCTAGAGCACGTCTTTTCCTTCTTGTTGTTTGATCTACTTTTAATTCTCGCTTTGCTCTTCCTTCGCTGGCACTCAGTTTGCATCTTGTGTCGCTCATTTTATGCATCGAGGGTGAATTTAATCCTGTAAGGCGATTCTCAAAAGTGATAACACCGCCGACGGAGAGAGAGGGAGGGCTATATCTGCGCACACCCGCCCTCGAACAAACAAAATGAGCGGAACAAACCACAGCGATAATGTCTCTTACACGCCCTCTCTTGGTCAGCCGTGCGGGAAAAGACGTATTTCTTTGACTTTCGCAGAATGTCTTAGCATTTTCTTGAGATGACCGATCATTCTTGAGTTTCGAAGGCTTTCGCTCAATCCTCGCTGCATTTGACGGCTCTCAGAATTCCGTTCAGGCCTGCGAGGTTGCAGCCATGCTTGCTAAAGAGTATGGTTCAAAGCTAGTCGTGACGTATGCCATTCCTCCAATCAATATCTATTCCGCGCCGCTGAGGAGCGAGTACTACTCCACAATGGATTCGAGCGCAGCCAAGGAGGTCCAAAAGGGGCTTGCTCTGTGTTCAAAGCTAGGAGTGGATGCAAAGAGCGCTGTGTTGCACGCGCGAACCTCTATTGTATCATCGATCGCAGATTGCGCAACTGATAATGGATGCGACCTGATTGTCGCTGGGACAAGGGGACTGGGAGGATTTCGCAAGATGCTTGTCGGAAGTGTCTCAAGCGGCCTCGTTTCCCGCGCTCCGTCTCCTGTGCTAGTCGTCAGGCAAAAAGAAGGAAAGTCCTGGAACCCTACGATAAGACACATTCTGGTAGCTACGGACGGCTCGAAGAGTGCGACAAGGGCTGTTGCTATATCTGCGAACCTTGCAAAGACACTTGCAGCGGACCTGACTGCACTTCACGTTGTCCACCTTTCTCCTTTCATTTATTCCGCGGTCGATGCCCCGATCGATGAAATTGAGGAGGAAGCACGAAGGGAAGGGGAGAAAGCGGTCAAAGAAGCTGCGACTCTTGCAGAGGACGTGGGCGTCAAGACAACCCGGAAGATCCTCGCGGACACTCAACCTCCCGTCCCAGCAATCACGACCTACGCAAGAAAGAACGACGTTGACCTGATAGTTCTTGGGACAAGGGGACTCGGCGGCTTCAAGAAGCTCGTATTGGGAAGCGTCGCAAGCGGCGTCCTCAACTACGCACACTGCTCGGTGCTTGTCACGAGGTAGACCGCGAAATCTAGATTTGCTTCGAGCTGCTTGGAAGTACGTCGGCTATTGCTTTTTGCTCTAATTGAATAAGGGATACCCTTCGGGAGAAGCTTGAAGATCAAAAATATGGGCTCAAGTAGGTTGCCTGAAGGCAAAATTCCTACAGAGACACTTGCCCCAATTCTCAGACTCATCTCTAAGCGAGAGATGATGGTGTCGACGAGGATTGGAATGGATGCGGGAATCACGAAATCCCACGGGAAGTATCTCGTCTTTTCCTCAGGTATTGCAGTAGGGAACCCGGAAGAAGCGGATCTGGAGAAGGACCTGGTACACTCACTAGCAAAAAGGATCACGAGACAAGGCGTCAAGCCGGACGTGCTTTGTCCGGTAATACTCTTTCCACCCGGTTCAAAAGCAAAACAGGTAAGGGCCGTGCTCTTGAAGGTAAGCAAAGCCGCTGATAACCTAGACATCACAGTAACAAAGGGCCACACAGAAGTAACTCCCGGGCTGCGCAAGTTGACGTTGATTCTGACGATGTATGGTTCGGGCAACAGGCTCTCGCTAGTTCGAGGTTCCACTCATTCATCACGCTGATTTGACCTTCCGTGCCTCATGGCAATTGCAAGGCAGGTAGGGCGATCATTACCATCTGTGAAGATCATCTTCGGTGTTTAAATCGCATCTAACACCTGAAATCATTCTGCGAAGTAATTCGCAGGCCAGAATGACAACTTTGTAGGATGCCTTTCATGCACTCGTCTCTTGCCGTTAGTAGGCGCAATGCTGCGAGGTGTGAAAATGCCGTTCGCACGCTTTTCCAGTGCTCAATTCTTTGCAACCAGTTTATTGATTGACACTCAAAGTTTCAGGGTGAGGATGACAAAGACGGATTAATGGAGATTCAATCTGAAAATCTGGAGCTGGAGATTTCACCATCGGCATTCTAGAAAGACCACAGCGGGAGAAAAGACTACAACGAGTTTTGAAATGAGAAAGGTGAAAGCTGAATTAACTTTTCTGATGAAATGACAACCCACCGAGGTCGAGTAAGGAGTGTTTCGAACACACTAGATCAGGATTTGCTAAGATGGAACCGAGTGGAACTATGCCGCACGCATTCAATCCTTGCATGGTGAACGAGATGGAGGCCTGGAAAATCTTTCGCCAAATTCTTTTCGTAGATAGGAGTTGAAAACAAACCGTTTGCCAATTCCAATAGTTGAACCCTCTGAGAGGGAAGCGTTAAGGCAGATCAAGCGCCGCGTCGAATCCCTCAAGGAGGTGAAACAATGCCTAGGCGTGCGCATGTCCTTCACCAGAAAGAAACCTCACGTACATCTTGATGTCCGGCTCAAGGGAAACCCTAGCTACGAAGAAACGCACAAAATCTGTTCTACCATCGAAGACGAGGTGAGAAGCATAGTCCCGAACGCTAGGATCGGCATCCGGTCCGGGCCAAGCGGCATACTTCACCCTAGGGACATTTGGTCGCTCATAAAGAGTATTGCTGAAGAGGAATCGGGATCAAGAGGAGCCCACAACATACACTTTCAGAATATAGGCGGAAGGCTAGGCGTGGACTTCCACCTTGAAGTGAGCGCTGGAATGACGGTAGAGCAAGCTCATGAAGTCTCCAAGCGAATAGAGAAGAAGCTAAAGGAAGCCAACCTCGGAATCTCAGAAGTTGTGATCCATGAAGAGTCTGTTTCTGAGCTCATTTCGAGTGAGCGTTCGGGTCACGGAACTGAGATTAGATGGTATGTCGAGCATGTTGTAAAGAGATTTCCTGACCTCAAGCTGACGCGGCCGCCAACAATCAGGCAGATCGGGAACCGATTTCACGTCATACTCAAAGTGGCCTTCATGCCAGGAACGAAAATGGAAAGGGCAACCGAAATTACTTCTAGTTTAGACGCGGCAATCAAACATGGGTATCCAGCGGTCTCGCGGGTAGACATCACTCTCGCGCCTGCTCATTGAGAATTTCTTGGTAATTATCAGGTCTCGTCTCCTTGTTGAAAACACAAACAAAAACTCGCCTTCCAGATCGGAGCGTTTCCAGCCTGGTCTACTCATCCGTTGCGCTCTCAGAACTCTACCGCGATCTTGGAACAAGCGACGGCGGTTTAACAAACGAGGAGGCCGTCAAGAGACTTGATGCTTACGGTCCAAACGAACTGCCACGAGAGAGAGTAAGTTGGTTCAGGATTCTTCAGAATCAATTCCGAAACCCGATGTTCTTGATCTTGCTCGCTGTAGCCTTCGTATCGGGCTTCCTCGGACAGCCCGAACAGTCTCTGGTAATCCTTGTGATAATGGGTCTGAGCATTGTCCTGGGATTCTACAACGAATTTAGGGCAGAGCGATTGGTTGAGGAGCTGCAGAGGAGTACTTCTATCAGGGCCGTGGTAATTCGCAATGGCAGGCAAACTGAGATCGATTCCTCTTCCGTGGTTCCAGGAGACATTCTAAATGTGTACATTGGTGATATTGTCGCAGCAGACAGTCGGATTATCGACTCGACGGATCTGGAACTGAACGAATCGGTTCTCACTGGTGAATCGTTTCCCATTGAGAAAAGTCCCCAGACGCCAGCGTCGAGGCCGGAAACGCCAAGCCAAGCGACCGACATGATGTTCATGGGCACGGTAGTGGTCAGGGGAAGCGCGCGTGGAGTGGTGGTCTCAACAGGCAAAAACACAGCCTTTGGGTCCATATCGAAGACGCTCGCACGAGCGCATCCCGAAACTGAGTTCCAAAAGGGCACGAAGCGCTATGGAAATCTCCTGCTGTATCTGACTTTTTTCCTTGCCGTCGGAATTTTCGGGTTTAATGCGTTAGTGGGGCACTCACTGCTAAACTCTCTCCTTTTTGCTTTGGCTGTCGCAATTGGTATAGTTCCTGAGCTGATGCCGGGAATAGTGACCATTGCTCTTTCGCGAGGGGCACACAAGATGGCGAAGGAGGACGTCGTTGTCAAACGACTTGCCTCTATGGAAAATCTCGGAAACATCGATGTTCTATGCACTGACAAGACAGGGACCCTGACCGAGGGAAAAATTGTCCTCTCCCAACTCGCGAGTCCTGATCAAATACCCGAGCCCAAACTTTTGCCGCCGGCGCTCGCTTGCAGCGCTGCAGTATTGGGAGAAACAGTGGTAGGTAATCCGATGGATGTAGCGACTTGGGAGTATGCGGTTCAGCATCACCTTGCAAATTCTGTCTCAGGGTACAAAAAGGTAAACGAGATTCCGTTTGATTATGAGAGAAGAATGATGTCCATAATCGCAAGGAGCGAAGGTGCACTCGTTCTGATAACAAAGGGTGCACCCGAATCGATTATTCAGCGTTGCAGCCAACTAGTATGGAGAGGCAGAGTCCAAGTGATGACGCAGGAACTCTTAAACAGTATAGAAGCCTATGTCTCCGAACTTTCGTCCCAAGGGCTTCGGGTCCTCGCAATATCGCAACGATACGTAGACGCTAAGAGTAAGTATAGCATCAACGACGAATCCAACTTGACCCTTCTCGGCTTACTCGTATTCACCGATCCGCCGAAAAAGGACGCGGCGCAAGCAATCGAGAAGCTTCGAGAGCTCGGCGTGGACATGAAGATTTTGACCGGTGATAACGAACTGGTCGCAAAGAAGACCTGTGAAAGTCTGGGCGTACTCGTAAAGAGAATTGTGACAGGACGCGATCTTACATCAATGAGCTGGGCTGAATTCAAGACCATGACAGAAGAGACGACCATATTTGCAAGGGTCACTCCAGAACAGAAGCTCGACATTATCAAGGCACTCAAGGAGAATGGTCACGTGGTGGGTTACATGGGAGACGGCGTCAACGACGCTCCAGCGCTGTACGAAGCCGATGCTGGAATATCCGTTGATTCGGCTGTCGACGTTTCGAAAGAAGCTGCCGACATCGTTCTTCTCAAGAAGGAACTTGGAGTCCTTGCCAGTGGAATCGAGGAGGGCCGAAGGACTTTCGGAAACACAATCAAGTATGTGTTGATGGGGACGAGCTCCAATTTTGGCAACATGTTCAGTGCCTCCGCCGCGTCCGTTTTCCTTCCTTTTCTTCCTATGCTTCCAATGCAGATACTATTCATGAACTTACTTTACAATGTATCCAACCTCACACTCCCAACCGATAACGTCGATCCGGAATATTCAAAGTGGCCAAAGCGCTGGGACATTGGGTTTGTGAGGAACTTTACACTCTTCTTTGGCCCATTCAGCTCTGTCTACGATTTCTTGACTTATGGAATCATGCTCTTCATTTTTGGCGCCTCAGCCTCGCTGTTTCAGAGCGCCTGGTTCGTCGAATCATTTTGGACCGAGGTGTTGATAATTTTTGTGATACGGACAAGACGACTACCATTTTTCACCAGTCGTCCAGGAAAGTGGCTTGTTGCTCTAACGCTTGGGGCAGTAGCCTTTGGGACCGTGCTGCCCTTTACATCGGTCGGGACGTTTATGGGCTTTGTTCCGCTCCCTGTGAGTTTCTGGGTTCTCAATATACTAATGACCTTGACATATCTCTTCCTTGTTGATGCAGGGAAGGTCTTCTTCTACAAAGTGTGCGGCTTCTAGAGGAGTTAGAAAATGCCCTATTCGGCGTTGTTTGATTGGTGGATAGCCACCATCAGCTGGAGCATTGCTTTTCCGATAGTCGTAAGCATCTATTTGTACCGGCACAAGAAACCGCGTGCCAACGAGGGACGTAAGTTTCGATTGCTGAGAGACTTTGCTTTTGTATGGTTTCTCTTCGCGCTTCTCGCCTTCTATGTTGTGTCTGTCAGCCTGGGTTCATATTTTCTCTTTTCGATTGGAAACCTAGCGTTCGAGATGCTCCTCGTGATATATGTCCTCTTAGCAAGTCGCCCTGATCAATAATCAAATAGCACTCGTGAGCTTGTCTCGATCTGACCTTGTTTGAATCAGATTTTTCACTCCAATGTTTTTTGGAATTGAGTTGAGTCCGTTTCGTAAAAATTCGTTTTCAAACTTGAGGTTCATTTTTGTTTGTCGAAAGCCGCCATTCATTAAAAGCGATCCATCTGCTGAATTAAAGAAGGGCTGCAGGACCAGGAAGAATCCGATTCCAAGGATTTGATAGCCAGTAACGGAAAGGTTCGTCGATGATCTCCAACTTGACTGATTGCTGAGTCTTGGAATAGCTCCGGAGTACTCGAGGCAAGAACCAAAAATTGTGTTCTACTTGTTCTCCTTGATTCGTTCTTTTATGTGGCTAATCTTATGTTCCAAATCCTCTTGCAAACGCAATAATCTCGTCCTCGAATCTTCGTCTGTGTCTTTTTCCTGAAGCTCTTGCTTGACTATAGATAGTTCATGCAAGTAGATTGCAAGCTGGTTCTCGAGTGGCTCTTCATCGTTTACCCTATAATCGCGTGCCTGCATATCTGATATCTAACTCCTATCTCTGCAAGTTAATTCAAGATGCCTTTCTCCCTGCTCTTGATGAGTGCATCCAAGCACAAGAGATAGTTGGGAGGTAATACGCTTTAAACCGAGCGGACGATTATCGGTATTGATAGCCACCGAAGCGAGCTGTTGCAATCAATATCAGAGTAATTCGATGCATGAATTGCGAAAGCCGTGTTCAGGTTCCAATTTTGTAGCGTGCCTTTATCCAGAAATCAAGGAGCAGGATAGATATTCAATCTTGAGAAGATAAGATTACGGGAGCTATTTAGGGCTCCCTCTGCGCCCGAAGTCACAAGCATTTTATCTTCGTATAGCATAGGCAAACAAGCACGGACGCGGATAGAGACAAAATAAATTGTTGATGCAAGCTCTTTCTTACTGAATGGTTGAGCTCGTAAAACTTCGCCTGGCGACCAAGTTAATCCTCAGTCAGTCACTCCGTCAACATGGAAATCTTACATTTACAGAGTGGCGCAAATCCTCTGGTTTTCGATTTCCCTTTTCTCCACACACTAGGCAGAGATCTCCACTGTGAAGCGTTACCGCAGGTATCTCCGGGTAGTCGGGATGCCTCTTACAAGTAATGCATGGCCTATAATCTAGTTTCCTTGTTGAAAGCAAAACCTGCGATTTACCTTTCATGACGATTACTCTCCTCCCATGACCTGCAACATGTCCTGTAGGGGCCTTGCAGGCTCACGATGAATGAATGTCACATCTACAGAGACTCCTTCGGAAGATAGAACTATGCTTGCACCGTCGAACGCACTTCTGTAAGTTTCATACTTCTTTCCTGTTCCTGTTATTATGGTCCGATCGACTCGTAGAATTTGCATGTCGAGCAACTCGCGCACGCGTCTGTAGCACGTGCTTATCGGGATGCCATTCTCGTGGCTGATCTCTTCTATTGATTTTGCATCTGACAACGTTGAGATCAGAATCTTTCTCGCGTAATCATCAGACAACGCCTCTAGGATTGCGACCTGTTTGTTTATCTGTTCGACTATCAAGTTGGGGCTATCGAGGTTCACGAAAGAGAGCCCCGAATATCAAAATGGCGTATTTTTCGCAATCGATCGGATGAAAACGTGCTAAACCGTCGCAGTCTGTTCTCTTTGTGGCAGAACCTCGATTGTGACCGAGTGTTCGCTAGATGATATCTTCGGACTCAAGCCTACACCTTCAAAGAGCGCTCTCATGTAGTTCACGTAAAAGACCGAACCAAGAGGACCAAGCCTGTGGAGCAATGTGATGATTCTCTTGCCATCTGTGTCCGCCTCGCCGAACTCAAATTGGCCCGCATATTCTGATAGCATTTCAAGATAGTCCAGGACAGTGTCCAAAGTCAACGCGCCGTGTTTCGCCAGGACGATCGACCTGGGGGTATCTGCCCCCGCCTCCATCCCTGCGCGAGCCACTTCCTTTTCGGATCCCGCCTGAAGCAATCTTTGAAAAGTAGCTGAGGATATTTTGATGAGCCCAAGCCTCCTGAAGAACCTCTCAAAGTCCGCATAAGCAAGAAGCTGCTGGTTTAGAATTGTGCTAATGCTCATGTTCTGCCTTTTTGCCTCGTCCTCGAGTGCCTTCAGAGCACGCTCGCTCATCCTGAATGACCTAGTTACTGTACGGTCATTCTTTGTATGCCTCGGCAATTGAGAACGGTACCGTGTTCCGAGTAGCCTCCTCCATTCATTAATCCCTTTCTATGCTGGTCGCGCAAACGCTCTTGTTCCCTTTCATTGAATAACGAGCAGAATTTCGAGAAAAACAGGTGAATAACGGACCCAAGCGCTCTGTCCTGAACTTAAACTTCTTTGGATCGAAACTTGCTGTTACGCTCCTGCGCTTTGTCCAATGCATTTCGTATTTCCTCAAAGGTCAGTTTCTTCGGGTCAAACTCGATCCGTATCATGTCGGTCGAATAATTGACCTTCACGTTCATGATTCCATCCAAACAGCATAGCGAGTCCTCGATCTTTGCGTAATCTCTGACGCGGTCTTCATTGCCAGCGTCCAGCCTCAATATGAGCGTCCCGCTCCTCTTATTCATGTGCGACGATATTACGACCACGCTCCCCATACAATTCTTGAACTGGAGTGTTTACTCCAAATGGTGCGGAAACTCTACTTATAGCCCGCGTATCTTTTGTAATAATTTGTATCCGAAAATCACCACATCGCTCAAATCTATGCAAACGAGGTGGTTTACAGGAAAGAATCGCTGCAAGCAATCTTCCATAGAAGAAAAGGGGAGCCTTATGATCAGCTGTGGGTGGTCGAATTCAGATCTGAGAATCGTACGCTCTATTTTTATTCCATCGAGTTAGGAAGAATTCTTGCTCTCTTGTGGTTGATTAAGCGGATCAAGGAGAATTAGTCAAAAATGCAGCAAGTGGTGCCTTTGAGATTTGGAGAAAATATCTGAGATTGCTAGTTACCTGGGAATACCAAACGAGCTGGTTCACCCGTACGGAAATTACAAAGCAAAGATAGGCTTGCAGGCGCTCCTAGGAAAGAAAGCTGAGGGAAACCAGCGATCAAAACTTGTGCTGGTCACCTCCATGACCCCGACCCCTTTCGGCGAAGGGAAGACGGTGATCGCGATTGGGCTCGCTTCAGCATTACACCGACTGGGCTTAAGATCTGTCGTCTGCATCAGGCAACCCTCGCTCGGTCCGCTGTTCGGGATCAAAGGCGGTGCGGCAGGCGGTGGAAAATCAACGGTCGAACCGATGAATGAAATAAACATGCGCTTCACTGGAGACATAGATGCCGTAGCGTCGGCTCATAACCTGCTTTCAGCGGTCGTGGACAATCACATCTTTCATGGCAACGAGCTTGAGATAGACCCAAAGTCCATCACTTGGCGGAGGACAGTGGACATGAATGATCGTGCGTTAAGGCACATTGTCGTTGGCCTAGACCAGAGGTCGAAGAACGGTGCTCCTCTGTCAAGGGATGACGCCTTCGTCATCACAGCGGCCTCCGAAGCGATGGCGATTCTGTGCCTCGCCCAAACCTATCGTGATCTCAAAGAGCGTTTAGGCAAGATGATAGTTGGGTTCAATCGCTCGGGTCTGCCGGTTAGGGCAGGTGACCTCGGAGTATCCGGCGCGATGGCGGCGGTCTTGAAAAATGCGATGGAGCCAAACCTCGTGCAGTCCAGCGACGGATCCCCCGCGTTAGTTCATGGCGGTCCCTTTGGAAACATTGCAACAGGAACATCGAGCTTGGTTTCGATTCAAATGGGCCTTGCTTATGCTGATTACTGCGTTGTCGAAGCCGGGTTTGGGAGCGATCTCGGCGCCGAAAAGTTCTTTGACATCGTGGCAAGGGTCGGAGGATTTCGAGTGGATGCGGCTGTGATAGTGGTATCGATCAGGGCTCTAAAGTATCACAGTCAAAGTTCAGAGAAGAGCTATAATGCGAATGTGAGACGGGAGGAAAAGAGTCAGCTTCAAAGCTCATTGCCGGGAAGTCCGCTGAATGGAGGCATACAGAACTTGGAAAAGCATGTTGAAAACGTAAAATCATTCGGCCTTGCTCCCGTGGTTGCCCTAAACCGCTTTGCCTCCGACACTGACGCAGAAGTCAATCTTGTACGTGAGGCATGTCTGTACATGGGGGTTCAGTTTGAAGTTTCAAACGTATTCAGCCAAGGCGCTCAAGGAGGACTGGCTCTCGCGCAGCTTGTTGCTGAAGCAGCTCAAACGAACTCTCACTCAAACTTAAGGATCTATGAGTCTGACGACTCGTTTGAAGAAAAAGTTGAGAAGGTGGTCAAAAAGATCTATGGCGGGAGCGGCTTCGCTTATACCCCCGCGGCACTGCAAGACCTTGATAGGATTCAGAAGCTCGGATTTGAGAAACTTCCCATTTGCATGGCAAAGACTCCACTTTCGCTTTCTGACGACCCAAAGGTTGTGGGTCGCCCGGACGCATTCTCCGTGCAACTCCACCACATAGGAATTTCAGCTGGCGCGGGTTTCGTCATTCCCTACATGGGTGAGATCATGACGATGCCCGGGTTGCCGAAACATCCAGTTGCTGAAAGAATCGACATTACAGACTCTGGAGAAATTACCGGGTTGTTTTGATGAATCTGCGGAAGAAGGAAACAGATAGTATGTTTCTGCCCAAGACTCCAAACTGTTGTGAGCCCTATTCATAAGATCCGGCGTGTCGCAAGCAACAAACTAGGAAGCGGTCGAGCTCCGCCTCCTCCTCCTCTCGGTTCCAAAGGATTAAATTGAGACTAGCAATGTGAATGATCAGGCATCCAAAATGAGTGAAATTTCAGTACTCTACTTTGGCAGGCTGAAGGAAATTGTGGGCAAGAGGCAGGATAGGGTCAAAGTGGAGGATGCAAGGTCAGCAAGCGATCTCATCGAGATGATATCAGATCTTCACGGGAAGAGTTTCAAAGACTTCGTGTTTGATTCGAAGGGAAAGCCCAGGGCAGGCCTTGCTTTCGCGGTCAACGGAGACACCGTAGACGAGTCCCAACTTAAGAAGATAAAGTGCGGTTCAATTAGAGAATTTGTTATACTTCCTCCAATCAGCGGCGGATCTAAGTAGCTAGCAAAATCAATTTTTCTTGCGCGCGCCCGAATAACTGACTCATCGCATTTTGTAAACTTAAATCGCCCGCTGGCGTCCTTTACTAAACCGTGTAAGCTGTCTAACATGGACACACAACACGCCGTCTTGGTTGTTTCGGCCGAAGTCATTCCGGGAAAGGATGATGAGTTCAACAGTTGGTACGACGAGCACCACATTCCGTCCTTCTCGAGTAAGATGCCCCACCTCAAATCGATCAGGCGTTATTACTCGAAGAAATCGAATCCTCAGTCGATAGCAATCTACGAATATTCTACGATGGACGAACTAAAAATCTCTCTCGCTAGCAAAGAATCAGAAGACGCTGGAAAAGATGCAGACGCTCAATTAGGGAAGCTCGTAAAGTCGTTCACTTATAACAGGTACTTGCAGACCCACTCTACAGGCTGAAAGGATTGAAATGTGGAATTTGAGGATCGTTTAATTCATTCGTCTTCGTGTGCCCTTTCGACCTCATTCAGAAGCGCCTAGCGAGCGAATCTTTTCGCGAAGCAAGACCTCAACTGTGGCTCCCTGGGTATGATCACCTTCTACGCGATCCCTCAAGAGTAGCCGGCCATGGTATCTCTCCACGACCAGTGCATAAATTATCGACATTCCAAGACCGATGCCCTTCTCCCCACCCAGGTACCGTGTGAATATCTTCTTTTTCAACTCGTCTGGCACGCCCCTGCCGTGATCGCTTATCGTAATCTTGAGATAAGCCAATCCGTCAGAGACCACCTGCTCGACGCATGTCTCAAGATAGACCTCGCTTCCACTTGTGAACTTTACAAAGTTGGAGTAGAGGTTGACAAAGACTTCAGTAAGGAAATCGTCGGCAAGGACCTCCACTCGGTCTAATTGCAGGCTTGGTGAAACTGCTCTTGATTCGTGTATCCTCTTGTCAGGGCTCGCACTTCGTATAACAGACATTGCCTTGTCCAGCCGATCCAAAATCGGCACGGGCTCAAGCTCGACCTCGTGCTCTGACAGTACCAGCCCCAGCCTCCTTGCCCTCTCCAAGAGATCTATCGAATAGCGCATCGAAGCAAGAAGCGAATCTACCATCAATCGCAGATCTTCTCTGTCTTTGAGCTCCTCGCGCAGCATCTCCGCACTCAAAAGTCCAATCTGATTGTAGTTTCGGATGTCATGAGTCATGATATCCTGAAGGAGCTCTGCCCTCCTTCGCATCTTTTCCTCCTTTTCCAAAGAGAGTTGCAGGTCGCTCTTCGCACTCTGCTCTGCACACCGCAGTTCGCTCTCATGCCAGAGCTTTTCAAAGAAAGTAACATAGGAGCTGACCGTGGGCCTGCTCCTCGAATAAATCGCAGAGCCCACTGCGTCCTCGAACTCTTCGCTCGAGCCGTTCTTGAGCTCGATCACGAGTGATGCCCCTCCGTCAACCACTAGAATGATGAGTTGAGTCTCCGTGGACGATCTGTCTATTTCTCGAAAAAGCAAGACGGAGGAATCCTGTGACTCTTCGTCTCGATTGAGCCATGTTGTTTCTTCAATTAACTTGACTGTATTTCGAATTTGTTGATCGAAGGGAGCTAGGATTTTAGCACTGATGCATTTCCTCATCGAGGCTTGCAATATCGCGTCTACGACGTCAATCTTTTCACAACTGTGGAAGGCCCGCTGGGTCGGAAGCATCAGGAGTATTTCGCGAGATGTTGTCTCAACAAGTTCGACGAGTTTTCTTCGTATCTCTTTCGGATTGTGTATGACCTCAATTTGACCTTCGTCCTCTGATCTGCCCTCCTCTATGTCCTTGATCCTCCTTTCAACGTCAACAGAGTTGATCCAAAGATTTTCGAACAATGTCTCATAGCGCTTTACAAAACCCTGCTCCCCGCACACTACCAGCTGAGAGGGAGTGTGGCTTTCCTCGGTCCTCGCGAGGGTGAAGTAGAGCGAGGTAGAATCGACGATTGTAAAGTTGATTGGAGGAACGTTAGGGCAGTGACGTATCTGTATTCCGAGCTCAAGGAGGCCTCTCAAAACTTGGACCAGCACCAAGTCTTTTTTTTCCATTGTTACGAGGTATCTCAAGCCAGTCGCGCTGGCATTGTCGTTATAGTTTTGAAGGGCCTTCTTGTACGAAGGCAGCAGGTTGTCATAAGCAAACTGCAGAGCCTCCATATTGGAGAACATCGAGAGGCCGGATCTTGAAGCTTCGCTCGCTTCCTTTATCCTTTGCACCACCTTTTCCGGGTCTTGAAGGAGCTCAGTCTTCCTTTGCTTAGAGTATTGTTCACTCGCTTTATCTGTTGATTTTTCAAACTGAGTGAGGCACGCATTTCTCGCCAGCGTGTCACGATTACTCTCTATTGGTTTTGTTTTGGAGCTTTCGCTAACGGTGATATCGCCTCTGCCGGTTTCTACTTGCTGCACCTCTATAGAATTAGTGCTCTGCGCCCTAGTTAATGAGCTCACGAATTGCGAGAATTTGCCGGCTGTGCTCCAGCTACTTATGCTTACATAGAAAACTATTCTAAAAATTGGAAAAGCACTTTTGCTTTGATCGTAGTATCTTACGTGATGGTAAAAAGATCTACTCTTGGGTCTCATTGCCTTTAGCTTCAGCATGCTTGCTGAATCAAGGGATAAATTTTGGAACTTCTTGGTTGCGGCAAATGATGTTGCAGATTGCTATAGAATCTGGAATTGTAGAATCGCCACAATTCTAGGCGATATCAGAAAGCTCAGTTGCAGACCACATGCGAAAGAGAGCGATTGACGAAGAGGAGTTAAGGCTGAGTAGCACGAAGCTTGAAGCAAATAACAAATCTGAGAGATGTGCTGCGGCCGACTTTTGATTTCATGATGCCCGCCTCCTCTAATGTTCTCATAACGGAAACGCATTTTTAGCCATCGATCATCTTTCCTCCACCGGAACGAGAACACTAGAGAGGCAATTGTGCCATGCACCTCTCCGAGCGAGAGATTTTGATTGGTAGTTACAAGCACGCCGCGTACAAGGCCTGTTACTGGACTGAGCAGAGCCTTAGGACGGGCGGCCGCCGGCAATGTTACAAGCACAACTTTGGCATCAAGAGCCATCAGTGCATCCAATCAACTTCATTCAGAGGATGCAACATTGCATGTACTTTTTGCTGGCGTGACATCGAGGAAAGGCAGTACAGCTTCCAGAAGACAGACGACCCTGACGAGATCGCGGAGCAGCTTGTGACGACGCAACAGAGGTTGATCGAGCAGCATCTTCCATTTGCCCTTGACAATTACGAGAACATGATCCGAGTGATTTTTGCTCTCGGTCGCGAGGCTCGGGCGCTATCGATTCCTGAGATCTCTGAACGCGCCAGCATTTCGAGAATGCGCGTCAAAAACTCGCTAAACGACCTGAAGAATGCGGATGTCGTTCTCGAAGTGAGAGAAGCCGGAGCGCCGACAAAATTCCTTCTTCGCAAGGATCTGGTCGGTGAAGCTTCTACTTCCCATGAATCCTCTCAAGGTATAGTCGAGCGACTAGTTGCATCAAAGAAGGACATAATCGACGTCCATCTCGAGGCCGCAAACCCAAAACATGTTGCAATCTCCTACGATGGTGAGCCGACAATGTACGAGAGAATTGGAGAGCTCATAGGAGAATTTCGCCAGCGCGGACTTTCCACTTTTGTTGTGACCAACGGAACCTTTCCTGAGCGAATAATCAGGCTGAAAGATACCGGGAACCTTCCCACGCAGCTGTACGTGACGCTCGCGGCGCCTGACAAGGAAACGTATCTCAAAGTGTGTTCAAGCGCCAGACCGTTCTTCCCCGTGAACCCAGACCATTGGGAGAGGCTGAACAAGACTCTCCGAATCCTGTCAACGCTTGACTGCAGAACAGTCATACGGATTACTTCCGTGAGAGGCGTCAACATGATCAAGCCGCAGCTTTACAGACAGATTGTCCAGAACGCGTCACCGAGCTTTCTCGAAGTAAAGGGATTTTCAATCACTGGCAACGCCCCGCGGATCTCGGAGCGGCTTGGTAGAACAACTGTCGGGTACAAAGACCCCGGACTGCTAAAAGCAGCGTTGGAGTATGCTCCCACGCATGAGGAGATGATTGATTTCGCGCGAAAGATATCTGATGATTTTGCACTTTTCCCACTGATCAGCCAGAGCGAACTCAACCGCCAAGTGCTGATGGGCGTCGCCTGGAAGGATTCATCTAACGTACAGATTGATTTCCATTCTGAATTGTAACGTAGACACCACAGCGTATTCTGCTCAAGGCCCGTGAAAGTTCTAATTTATGATGGCGTTGCCCACGTAGAGGCTGTTGTTGTAAACTTTGATGTCATATTCGGGCAATCTCGAGGGAGGAGGGCCTCCTGTCACCGCACCGTTTGCCGCGCTAAAGTACCCCGCGTGGCACGGGCAGTAGAGCTGCGAGGACGTATAATTCACGCTGCATCCCGCATGAGTGCAGATAGCGCTGAAGGCCTTCCAAGTGCCGTTGTAGTTTACTACGATCGAGCTTCCAAATGTGGGGTGATTGAAGTAGGCGTAAGTCTTCCCATTCAGTGCGCTCAGGGGAGCTAGGAGGATGTAGCCGCTCGGCGGACCACCCTGTGCAGTAGTTGAGGACGACGAGGATCGACTGGAACTGTTTGTCTTTGACGCAGTTGTCGTGCTTCCGGCAGAGCCGCTGCTCATTGCCGAACTCTGTGCTTGAGTACTTTGAGAAGATGGCAAGGATGCTGATTGTTCAGATGTCTGCGTGAGCAAAGATGGCAGTGTCAATTCGCTGGCCGCACCGGCTGGAGCAGTTGAGCCTAGTTTTTCAATCAGAGCGGCAACTCCTCCAACGGCAGCGATGCCCATCACCCCTGATATCGCGATGCGCCTAAGAAAAGTCCGCCTGTCCAAAGAGATGCACCGTCACTTTACTTTCAGTCCATAGTAGGCGACGTTCATAACAAGGACGCTCACGGTCGAGAGTATCATCACGCCCGAAAACAATATCGGGATGTTTGACGCGGAGGATGCGGCGTGAATAAGCGCAAGAGCTATGAGTACGATTGAAAAGGAGCTATGAAAGAGGAGCGAATCCTTAACCGTTTCTAGAAATGCGCTTCCTGTGAGCCAGACAATTAGAGCAGTTGCAAACGTCGCATAACCAAAGACAATTCCGATGTTTATCGGAAAAGAGACGTAGTAGCTTACGTGGAGTATGATGAAGATTCCGGCAAGAGCAGATATGGCGATGTGCACTGCGCGTATCGCAGCAAGATTTCTGACGACCTTCAGAATCTTTCCTCTCAGGACCATGAAGATGGCGGAGACTCCAGCGAGGGCGACGCCGGCGAATCCAAAGATGTCACCGGGAGCCACAGCTGGAAAAACCATGTGACCTGATGCACCCCCCCCCGCCTTTCTTCCTGCTTTCTCTGATGGTGGTCAGTTAGGGAACACGGTAGTGTCTTCTAGTCGTCGGGACCGCCACCGTCATCGCCATGCGAAGTAGTATTCGGCGGCGAACTGGTGAGTAGACCGGTTGAATTGCCACTCGAACTTGAGCTACTCGTACCCAAAGTGGATGTCGAGGTCGAGTTGGTTGTTGTCGCAGTTGTTGTCGCCAATGCAGTTGTCGTAGTTGAATTCACGCTCGATGACGACGTGCCACTCGTGGTAGTTGAAGCAACTCCCGAATTACCGAAATGTTGCAATTGCGGCTGAAGATTCAGCGCGTGGCTTGCCGCGGGGTTGAATGCAAATATGACGACCGAACCCACGGCCGTCAAGACTAGTAATGTTAGGATTGAGGCCAGTGTAATCTTCTTCAATCTCTTTCATTTACCTCCTATGCTGCAGAATTGCTCTCGCAATTCTTGCTTGCTTTCGCATGTCGATTCCTCTTTGTCTGTTTGCCGATTTGCTCTCTTTGTCATAGGATTCGGCAGGTCAAGAACCTCTCCCTGTCTTTAATGATCGGCTTTTTCACGCTTTGAAAGAGAATTTCGCTGTTAAAGAAACGGAATTGCGCGTCTATGGCCTGACTTCAGTTCTGTGATTCTAGGAGATTAGAAGGCCTTTAGAATCGCGGTTCTAGGACGCCCTATGGAATAGGTTTTACTGGCGTCGATTTCGTGCTAGGGACTGATTCTAGTTTGGAAATTTCCCTAAGGAGTATTTTTCCATGCCTTTACCGTCTCATACCACATCACGACTAGAGCAAACCCACCTATCAGGTATGTCCAAAGATAGTAGCCGTTCATTGAAAACCCAGCAATGAAAACCGTAAAGTAGGCAAAGATCACGGAAAGCATGACCGTGTAGAGAAGAAATCTGGGGATGATGTACGAGCCTATTTTGAGGAACTGCTCGAGTGTCTCAACCTTTACCTCCTTCACCAGGACGTAGTCGCCTGTCATTTCATCTCGCCGCGCGAGACCGAGGGACACCAGTTTCTCTAGATGGTACTGCGCCAGTGCAGGGCTGTTCAGTTTCAGATTGCGCTGAACTTCCTTTATGCTTGACCGCTGAACTTTGAAGATGTAGGTGTAGACGCGAAGCGTGTTCCCACTCAACTTTGCGTTTACTGACGGGTCTGGCAATTGTGAATCAGCGGTGCTGGGCGCTCTTTTCAAAGTCAGGCCAATTTAAGCATCTTGTGTTTAGAACAGTGTTCAATTGTTTACCTTACGCTTGAAGTAATGTCCAGAACCTGAAATTGTAAAAGGACTGCTAAGATAAACGCAGTCGGTCCGCATGAAATTTCTTTCAAAGGTTGAAAAAACGCATCATTATAGCGGGCTGCTGTTTCACTGGTGGTATCAGACGCATGGTGAGGCAAGATGAACGGTAAAGCAAAAACTGTATCTGTAGTCGCGGCCGGAATTCTTCTGGCCGCGGGCATAATTGGCGGTGTGACGGTGCTGCAGCGTGCCGGAGTACTTCCCGAGATAACGGGCACTAGCCTAACCCAGACTTTCGTTTCGTCATCTTACTCTACCACCTCTTCTGTTTCGTCCTCCCTGAGCACCGTCAGCTCGGGCTCCTCAGGCCAGCAGGGAGGAAGCGGATCTCTGGTCATTTTGTTACATGATCCGCCGAACGTTCCGCTAGGAGTAACAGCAGTTTTCGTCTCGTACTCTGGCATTGCAATTCAACCGTCGCAAGGGCCAAGCTGGATTGAGCTAAATCAGAGCGGCTCGATCGACTTAATGTCTGTTGTGAACTTTACCCAAACCATTGCAAACGTGAAGTTGATGGAGGGCTCATTTGACATGCTGAGGATGAACTTGAGTTCTGTGGTTGTGACCTTTAATTCTAGAAATTACACAGCCTACGTTCCCACTGCATACTTGACCGTGCCAATCGCGGGCGGCCTCCAAGTACAAAACTTGGGAACCAGCGGCGCAGTGATCGATGTATCGCCAACGATCATCAAACATACTTCCTACAATTCGACGGGGGCAGCATCAGTCTCTTTCTCGATGGTGCCTTCTGCAAAAGCGTATGTGGTTCCACCTTCTCAGCTTGTGAGCTCGCATCTTCAGGTGGGTGACAGGGAAGACCTCCGAAATGAAAACTGGCTAACGACAGCCATCAGTACAACAGACAACCAGACTTCTTTTGAGATAGCCTCAGCTGCCCTATCCAATTCTAGTTTCTACATCACGATCAAGAACACTGGAAATACCTCAGTGTTGATAGGGAGTATTTTCATCACATCCAACGCATCGCAGACACAGGGCCTGGAAGGCAGTGATGGAGTTGACATCGGAAGTTCTTCAATACTCTTTACTGTGTTATCAAATGGGTCTCTTAGCCCCTTTGCGAATTATGGCGAAGGGGACAGCGGCGATCAGCTCCAGCACTCGGCTAACTTCGGGTACAACCTATCTTCTCATTCTTATGCGACCTTTAGCTACATAGGTCATATTCCACCCAGCGTGAACAGCACAACAAGCGGAGAAAGCGAGAGTGGTGTGAGCGACAACGCAATCGGAGTATCGATGAATAGCAATTTCAACAACTCGCAAGAGGCCCAGAATCCCGCAGATGGAGGAAATAGTACTACTTCAACCTCTGTGAGCACAAGCACTTATTCAGCTTCCAGCCAATCAGCCATTTTAGATGGAAGCTCCAATGGATTGCAAATTATTCGCGGGCAGTCATACATAGTTGGTGTAATCTCTGGCGACATCACAACTTCAGCAAGTGTAACTGCCGCCTGACTTATGTACGCCTGAAGCGAGTGCATGATGAAGAACCCCTGGACTTGCATGGGGATTGAGACTCTCACAGGCTTGGATTAGATCTGTTGATTAACCTCGAAAGCTTCTAGTAGAAGGAGAGTGGAGCTAATGGGGGAGTTTCTTTGAGCAGCCAAGCTTCTGCAAGAATCGAGAGGGCAGAGGCAAGAGACACACCCGGCATTTTGAATCTCATGAAGGTCGCCGGTCTCACGACCGCAGGGTTGGATAAAGCCGAACTGTGGGTTCTGAGAGAAGAGCGAGCGTGGAAGCATGAAGATACTGGGGACGAAGGCGACATTGTCGGCTCTGTTGGCCTAGAGATATGGGGTGGAAAGCAGGGAGTGCTCCGTTCTCTGGTAGTTGAGAAATCCCACAGAAATCGAGGTCTGGGAAGCATCCTTGTGCGGCACGTCATCCAATCCGCAAAGTCGATGGGCTTGAATGAAATTTTCTTGCTAACCGAAAAGGTAGCATCATATTACGAGAGGTTCGGTTTTAAACCGCTTGAGAGGAACAAAGTCAGAGGGGAAGTGTTGAATTCGGACGAGTTCAACGGTGCCTGTCTTGAATCCGCGACCGTCATGCGACTGGAACTTCAAGCAACCCAATGGAACTAAGAATAACAACTTGGAAATTCAAAGAGGATAAATTCTTACGCAGGTTTCTTTCTTTATCCTGGCAAGGAATAATTTCAATGCCTCCCTTTCTGGTGTCTCCTTCCAAATTCCGGAATGTTAAGAGGAAGGAAACAAAATCGGTGGGAGGAATCTATGGGAGACTCGAGCCTAAGCGAAGAGAAGACATTCGCACAGGATCTTTTGTACTGTCGGAAGTCATTTTGAAAGATGCAATCGCAAGCTAGTAAGAAATTCAAAAGAGCGGACAGAATCCGTTCTCATCAACCTCATCGAATAGACTTCAGTGCCGCAACATCTCCTGAAAAGACACTTGCTATGTTTGCCATAGTCGTCGTGATCGCTTTTGCACTCGTTCTGTCATACTCGTACTTTTTGGAGAGGACGCCTCAACGAGGCATTCAGACGGTGACCTCGACGATCACCAAGGCATTCACAATTGTTTCAAGGACAATGGTCACGGGTCCGCCCAATCAGACCAAGGCAGCAGGCTTTGACGCTGTGGCAATCTACATAGAGGCGAATGCAAGCGTCGTCACCGTATCCGGAAGCACCAGCTCGGGGCTGGTTGTAGGTTCTGGCTTTGTCACTGCATACCAGAACTCGACATACATACTCA
Source organism: Nitrososphaerota archaeon (assembly GCA_021325255.1). The sequence goes on from JAJPHP010000018.1 coordinate 40,629, forward strand.
CGAATTTTCACGTGGTGGATTCCGTGTCCGACATCACAGTGACGTTCTGGGATGGGAACTCTTACCCGGCGAGGATGATCGCGTCGGATCCTTACTCTGATCTAGCAATTCTGACAACCGAGGCGCCCCACTTTGAGTTTCCACACCCTCTGTCATTGTATCCTTCTTCTTTTCTCAATGTCGGTCAGACCGTAGTCGCCATTGGTGCTCCCTTCGGACTGTCCGGGTCCATGACTGTAGGCATCATAAGCCAGCTTGGGAGGACACTTCAGGATCCGACAGCGGGCAACTTTTCAATCGCTGCCGTGATACAGTTCAGCGCCCCGATCAACCCGGGCAACTCTGGTGGCCCCTTGCTTGACTCGAACGGGGAC
>JAJPHP010000058.1 GCA_021325255.1 Nitrososphaerota archaeon
ACCAGCCAGTTCCAAGTTACTTCCAGCATGCAAGGAACTTGTACTGTAATCTTCTACTCACCGAAACCTGCTTCTTCCAGCAATTATCAGACAAGCGTAACATTCACCGCAACATAGTTTGAATTTTTGTTGATGCTTAGGCTCTTGAAAAATACGCCCGCAAGAATGCACCAAACTCACTCCCGATGCTCGAGTTCGCCTCAATCTTTGGCGCCTTTCTGGTTAGAATCAACCAAGAAAGGCGACCAGAGTTCCAAGCGAACAGCAGAGCAGGGCCGAAACACCATATCCTGAACCCTATTATCCTCTTAGAAGACGTGGCAAATTTCAATCAATGTTAGAATGATGAATGATTTAGATGAGATCTTATTGCCTAAGGAAGCAGGTTAATTAGATGCACGGGTTCACGTGTAGTTCTTTCTCTACACTCTAGGCGAAGAAATTGAACGGAAGCTTCTGTCATGATGAGGTGGGGCTGTCGGCAATTACGGAATTTGCCCCTTTTTCGCCAAGCAAAGCAGAAGTTCTACCCTCAATTTCTCTCGGTTCGGGGCCTTCGCACTTTCCATCCTTTGTCAGAGGTGTGAAATCTTGACACTGTTCTTGTTTGGTCTTGACGGGGCTTCATTGGACAATATAGGCAGGGTCTTGGGCAAAACTGAACTGCCAAACTTCACGCGGATACTGCAGGAAGGGATGGCGACCAAATTGAAATCGGTCTATCCTTATGTTACTGCTCCGGCATGGACCAGCATCTTCTCAGGAGTGAATCCGGGAAAGCATGGAATTTTCGACATGGTCGATTTCAGCAAGAACGGCGTGAGCACACCCAACATGAGAAACTCTGACGCAGCCTTTGCTTGGGATTATCTCTCTTGGGCCGGAAAGAAACTGCTGGTGATGGGAGTGCCGTTCATCTATCCGGCGCCGAATGTGAACGGAATCTTCGTAACGGGAAGATTCGTACCGGAGCTTTCCTGCTACCCGAACGAAATTAAGGACAGGGTCGATCTTTCCGGCTACGAGTACAAACCAACTTCTGCATCGAGGAAACGTAAGCAGATAGGGGAAAATGGCATGGCATACTATGCCGAGGTCGAATACTCGAGGCTTCGCAGCAGAATCAATGCATCGTTAAAGTTAGTTGATTCTATGAAATGGGATGCCGTAATCTTGGTTGACGAATTGCCAGATAGACTCTTTCACTATGCTTTCGACGACACGAGCGTCATGAGTGGAATGTTCGTGATTCTAGACTCTTGGTTGGGAGAACTCATGAAAAGAATGAGACCTGAGGACTCTCTGCTCGTTGTTTCGGATCACGGCTTCACGAAGACAAGTGGTCGCATCTTTATCAGTGATTGGTTGCGGGCGCGGGGCTATAAGGTATCAACAAGAAACTACGAATACTATCATCCTAACAAGGCAAGCCAAAACTCCTCGCGGAAGAAAGCCCTTCGATTGCTGCGGTTCACGAAGGAGACTCTCACCGGCGCTCGATCCGGGGGGGATGTTCGCGCCGCCGTCGGTCGACGATTGTCAGTAGCATCGACAACAGGAAAACCGGGTAAGAACACAGAGTCGCAAAATCGCGATACGGTAATTTTAACCACGCCTGAAAGAGGGGGATGTTGTGTTTGGGCCGATTTTCCAAGTGCCGAGGAGTATGATGGTGTCATTCAAGAAAATCAAACACTGGTCAACGATCTTCAGTCGTTGAAGGAGTCTGGAGTCGTAAAAAATGTCTTCAACGTTGAAGAAATCTATCACGGAAAATATGTTACCAGAGCACCAGGGAAGTTCCTAATCGAACCATCTGATGGTTGGGCAATTGACATTATTGCCGAGGGCAAGGGACAGCTTACGGGTCCCACTAAGCGCGATGACAAAGGGACCCATGCATTGGAGGGATTGCTAGTTCTCTATGGGCGCAAAATATCGTCTTTGAACAGGACAATTACGATATTTGACGTGCTTCCTACCATCCTTGGCTTAATGAAACTTCCAGCTCCGAGATACTTGGACGGGAAGTCAATCCTGACCGATTCGATCAGTTCATCTGTCTAAGAAGCAATCAATTTTTTGATTGAAAGGTAAAATTAGTCGCGTCTGGCCATCCGTACTTACTATTGAATTCGTGACATCCGGACTTCGGACAATATTTTGCCCGGAAATAGGGGGCACGGACATAGAAGGGCCTTTGCAGAGAGAACACCTTGCTCCCGATGGTCCTCGGAAACGCAAGCTTGCTTCGCAAGAGAATTTTTCACAGTTCATCTCGCTAGATCCTTGAATCAGGTTATCGGCTTTCCCGCAAAGCAATCAATATTTGAGGCATAATTCCATATGTCGACGATTACGCCCGCCTCGACTCGATGAATCCACAAAGACCGGAGAGAAAGAAATCAGGGTTACTGTGATTAGACTTGAAAGGCAAAATTCTGATAATACTTCTCATAACTCCTTTGCTAGTGACAGCTACTATCGTATACCTCACTTACTTACCGACGCAGTCGCACGAAGTGAACATTACGGGAATAAACCATGAGATTTTGTTTTCGAACATCAATCCTCCGAGTCCGTCTGACACTCTTTTCTCTGCAAATTCCTTGCCGTCCAAATTCGCATTGAAACCTGGCGGCATATTCGAGGATAATATCTCGTTTTTTAGCGTTCCATCTCTGCAAAATTTCGAAGTTACAAATATTACTGTCGCAAGTCCTGACTCTTCGGGATTCTCAATAGTCGAGATGAACAGAACACTACCGCTTAGAATTTCCACAAATGAGATCGAAGTGGCGGTAATGCTTGTTATCAGAGTCCCGGATTCGGACTTCAGCGGCCAAGTCGTGGTTGAGGTGACAATTAGTCCCTGACTTTCCCGCCGAGTTGACTACACCGTCACAGTCGAAATTTCACAATCGCAAAATCAGACGAAAAATTCGGCAGCACCGAGGGTTTGGCTCTCCCTGGATGCCAACGTTGCGGTAGAACTTTTCGGTTGGCCGGACGAGGTTAGCATGCTGTAGCTGTCACTGTCAGACTCGGTGAATCTGTAAGCAGTACTTGGGAATCCGTATTGCTTGAGCTGAGACAGGAGCGTTTCTATGTTGGAGGGAAAGTTTTCACCCATCCACCCCGTTATACCAAGGGACTGACAGTTGTTGAACATGGTTTGCAAGTTCGCCGCGGTCGGATAATGAATGTCATAGACAAAGGGACCATAGGAAGAAGGAAGGACAGAACTGACGTTGGGGCTCTGACCTGTTTGAGTCCCCTCAATCGAGATGAGTTTCGAGGATCCCAACGCCCGGATCTGCTGGGACATGTACGTATAGTATGATTTGAGGATGCCTGATTGATTCGACGCGGCGGGAAAGCTTTGAGGTTCATTATGAAGCGAATACGCTATGACGCTAGGATGTTTTTCTAAGACTGGAATTATCCTCTTCCACGTCGCCGTGAAGCCCGCCTCCCACATTGTCATTCCGAAATATGCCGGGTTTGTCCCTCCTGCTGATTGATAGTCTACGTTGTTCCACCAGTTATTGTAGAAATTGGCGCTAGATGTGACTCCATTTATGGTCCTAAGCTCCAGCGGTTGCTGAGCAGCGTCGCCGAAGGCACTTTGGATGATGAGCGACACACCTGAGGCGTCAGCTTGCGAGGCCAGATAGTCAACGTTCTGGAGGTAGGCACTGGGGTTCTGATCTATGAGCCCCCAGCAGCCGACGTCGTCGAATCTAGCCAGGTTGAATCCATTGTTTCGCATCAGGGGAAAGCCGACCGAGGGGTCGGGACCGTTGGGACCGTCGGGAGAGAAAACGATTGTCTGCCAGACGTAGCAGACGCCTCTGAGGTTGGACCAAGGCACGTTGTTTACTCCGGGCGCGCTCGTTGATCCACTGCTCGTGTTTTGTGTTACCGTGTCCGAAGAAGCTTGAGTGCTCGATGTAGCCGAAGTGGTCGATGACGTGGTAGCGGGGGACGTAGATTTAGTAGTGGATTTGGAAGTGGTTGGGGGCTTTGAAGAAGAGGTTGATGCGCCTGGGGTGGAGGTGATCTGGGACGTCGTAGAAGACGCCGACATCGCATTCTTCAGACTTCGCATTACTTCGGAAACGCCGAATATAGAGACGCCGACAGCGGCACCTCCAACAAGTATGAACTTGATGACCTTTCTTCGATCCAAGACTTTTTTATTTTCGCTCATCGAAGGCACCAGTGCGCTCTAAATGAATGAGATTTGGGGCTAAATCTAATCAAACCAGTTTGTCGTTTTACTTTCGCCGTGTCAACTTTAGATAGACAATTACGAGACCATTAGCAAAGACTGCGACTATGACCAGCAATGATCTTAGTCCAAAGGTCGTCGAGAGAAAGGGAGGAGCCGATGCTGGCTGTGATGGCGGTAGGTTTGTGATAACGCGGACCATGTCATTTCCACTCGATTGATACTTTATCACTATCGACTGACTCTGGCTATCGAAGTACCATCCTTGGGTGAGATTCGATAGATGCGAGATCGAAGTCACGCGGCTTAGACTAATATTGTCGTTCAACAATACTGATTCCGCGGGTCCACTCGAAGGCAATACAAGAACTCCAGATTGGTTGGGGACTGCTGAAACTGCGTACAGAGCCTGGTTTGGATAAATCAACTGGCGAACGAGGATCAAGTTCGAGTAGGAAATGCTTAGCTGAGCCCCACCGCCAGAGATGTAAAGAGGCTCCCAGCTGAGAGGAGGAACAGTGATGTGCAAGCTGATAATCGAAGAATTCCCATTTGCTGTCATCATATTCGATAGTGAGATAACATGCCAGGGCATCTTCAGACCAAACCCCGTGAAATTAAACCGCATATCATTCGTGAGCGTTTGGGCAGAAGGATTCGAGAGCCAAACCAAAAATGGGCCGCTATTGTTGCCATAAACGCCGTAGACCAGAGGTGAGGGCGAAGTCAGTGCGGTGTCATTAACGCCCAGCAGGGTAACAGTAGAGTTCACTGGGATCGGGTTGCCAAAGTAGGGAATCAAGTTGAGCATCTGTCCCATTTCGGAAAAGTTTGGAGTCCGGCAGTTGTGTAACAGCTCCAAGTTAGAGGAAGGATAGTACTGTAGATTGGACATTGGCATAACCGCAAGCATGTATTCGGCGAGCTGAGTACAGTTGGAGATTTGGGTCGTTTGCGGCAGAAGTTCGATGCGACTCTGACCGGAATTGTTCAGAACGTTTGGCACAGCCGTTGTCGAAAAAGTAAAGCTTCGATTCGCGCGGAGACTAAACCAATCGGCAATCTCTCCGAGCGCGTTCAGCTCGGAATACTGGAGATAAGCATTCCATCCTTGGAGTTGGCCAGATGCCGTAGAGTACGAATGAAATGTTTGCAAGGTATTGTACGCTTCGCTGGTACTGAGGTCCGGAAGAGGTGAGAGAGGGGAAATCAGTTCATAAGTTATCATATCAGTTGTACCGTTTCCACCACTCGAACCAGTCCACGAAAAACCGCCGTCGTTGGACTCCAGTGCCGTTCCACCGGGACCATGTGTTATCGAGTATTCGGCTTGGAGGATGCTGTAAGTACCGCCATCCCCCTGGATAACAATCCAGTATTTTTCTCCACTGTTGAGTCGAGCAACAGATGAAAACTGGACGTATTCAGAGGACTGTAGGGTTAGGTTATTCCCGTACAGGACGCCTGAAGCAATCTCAACTCCCGAGGGTTTATTATTCCCATCATCGGGATTTATTGATACAATTATATGATCGCCTGCCAAACTTCTCGATTGTCTTTGCAGTGGCCCTAGGTAAACACCCTGTACTTGGATGCTGGCAGAAGGAATCACCGGCTGAGCAAACTCGGAAGCTCCACCAATGAGGAACGTTGATAGACCTACTATGTTGGTGTTGCCTATGGTCTCTTGCGAGAGTGTGAGGTGGAAACTCAAATCACTTGGGCCCTCCGCCGGATTGCGCCACGTTTTTCCGTTATCATTAGACTGAAGCAGGAAAGTCTGATACGGATTGGCGAAACTTCCGAAACTGAAATTCGTGCCATTCGCAGAGAGGACAATCCAGTATGGAGTTCCGGCAGAAAGAGGCTGATTGAATCCCGAAACGTTGAGCCATCCGTTCTGCGGTACCGCTAATCCTGGGATCCTCAGAGATCGCAAAACAACACCTGAGGGGACGGTTCCATTTGAAGTTTGCAAGGATACACTGAGCCCTAACTGAGACGAGTTGTAGTTCGACAACGGGGTATTCGGATTGCTCATCAGCAGGGAAAGTGAGGAAAGACTTTCGTTGTACTTAGGTACGAAGCTCATTGCAATCGAAGATGATACATTAGCTCCGCCTAGAGAGATTGTCGAAGACCCTTGATAATCAAAATGAGATGGTCCAGAACTTGTCATCATAGCGAGTTGGAAAAGCCAGTACAAGCTCTGATTTTGAAAGCCTCCCTGAGGCGGGTTTACCAGTAATCCCCTGATGCTGTTCTGCCAGCTGTGGTCGTTCCGCTGTTGGACCAACGATAGTAGGTATGTGTGGCCTGCGACTGCATGGACAGTGCCGTTTAGCTGTATCGGTACCCAATTTTCGAGCCCGTGCAAACCAATCTGGCTGAGGTTTGCGGTCGCTACCAACCTGTTCGTTGAGACATCGGTGACAGAGAGCGTCGCATTTGTTTCGTTATTGTATCGACTTTGAAGAAAGAGAAGTATCGTGTTGAAGGAAAATGACGAAGGCGCAACGAAGGATTCGGTCGGCGGTGGGGTCGATGTAGTGAAGAAAGGATAAACGGAGATGTCGCTCCCATTCGCATCTTTGACCCAGAGAGTACTAGCACCACGGCCAATCCACACTCCTCCGGGCCACGAAGCACTCTCGGCAGGCGTGGAAGATCCAAAGTAGTTTCTGATGTAAACGTTGTAGTAGTCCTTACTTGATGTTAAGTTACACGAGAAAACCATCCAGTAATAGCCGCTTGAAAAAGTTCCATTGTAACTAATGGGAGGCTGCCAGACTGAACTGGAGGAAACAGAATTCGAACTCACGTTGACTTGCGCGATAGGAGCTGGCCCCGGAGTCCCATTCACGTCAGCAAATACTGCAGTCCAGAGTTGTCCGGGATTTCCTACCCTGCTGCCGTACCAGGCGATATGGAGCCCGCTAACAGGTGAAGGAAGATAAAATAGCATCGCCAATCTAGTCTGGCGTGTTGCATTTCCAAAGAGGGATACCGGAGTCGAAATGGCCAAAACGCCGGAAGAAAGAGTTGTGGCGTTAGAAATATTTCGAAACGACGCCCAAATAGAATCAAGTGCTCCATTCTGGTCGTACCCTGTCTGGTTGACATCTCTATTGAAGAAGGGTGAATTGGCGAACGACTCGATCGAGTAATTGGAATACCCAATAACTGGCATCGTCGAAGACGTTACATTTCCGCTATAGTAAGGATCATTTGTAGATGATGCGCCAGTGCTCAATCCAGTCCAGGAAGGGTGAGTGCCGTAATAATCATAAATTTGTGCCAAGTCCGATTCTACTGCACGAACCACATCGGGATTATCCAGAGAAATATAATCTGCAGCTGTCCCGTTTGAGTAGAAAGTCCGGGTAGTAGGATCACTCTGAAGTAGACTATTGACCCAGGGAGAGCCAATTCCAGTCTTTGTAAATTGCCCTACATACAATTGATTCGTTATCCCCAATGCATCGCATGCGGTAAGCCAGTCCGATACCCATTGTTCGAATGGCACGCTTCCTGCTGTGTAATTTTGCCAGCCAATATCCAACAGGACCTGCCTCACTCCGTATTGAATGAAGTACTGTTGGATTACCTCCTCGAATGCGGGCACACTTTCCTGGCCTCCTGTAAGAGACAGAAGGAGAGAAAGAGTAATCGTATCACTGGGGGCATTCATCGAAAGACCCCTGTCAACGTAATTGGCAGAGTTGCCAATTTGAGCGGTGAAGGCCGATGAAAATGAACTGGGCAGTTCAATGCCAGCGGAAAAGGTGATCAAGCAAACGAGCATTGAGCAGGCGAAGACGCGGCAAATCCTCGTTCTGTCTAATCTGGCAACCAATTTCCCTCATCGTCAATTATTCGCTAAGCTTCGGGCAGTGAAAAAGTAGTGAGGCGTGAGCGCAGGGAACAATCTCCTAATTACGCAGATATGAGCATTTTCGTCTTGGAACACTACAGGCCAAAAGTGCTAGGACGCATTTCTTACGTCAGGCGGCAGTAGCCGAAAATATGTACTATCTCAGACATTGCTTCTCTTGTTCGAGATTTGCTCAGGCATTGGTAATCATTCCATGCGAGACCTGCGGAGCTTGCCAAGTGCTTTCTGTAGTACAAGCACAGAATCAAGCTGTTGAATTACTTACTCAAACGAGCAACTCTTCAGTCGCGTTTTATCGCGCCGATGACATCTTCGATTACCGGGCTCGTATCCCAGCCGACAAAGAAGAGTGTTCCTAATATTTCGCCAATCGATCTACTTTCTATCAAGACCGCAGTCTCTTCTCTTTTTGACAATGCTGGGAGGAGTTCTCTTGGAGAGACAAGTACCATCATCGCACGGCGCCTGTCAATGATGCACAATCCCGCGGAGCTAGAAACGGTAAGATGCCTAATTTGCTCTCGAAATGTCAGAAATTGTTCCGCGTTAGACTTTGTAACCGGAGTGTAGACATTCACCTTGACTCCAGCCTTTATTTTTGCTGAAATTACATCTAGCACACGTGACAGGAGAAATTGTGCAGTATCTCGTTCGGTCGCAGCAATCAGGATTTCGTGTTCAGCAGAAGACAGCAGCCTGAACCACCTTTCGTTTATCATCTTTCTACCGCTAAGAATCTGAAGCTTGTCAGTGGCCCCGTCTCTTCCTTCGTTTTCACTTTCCAATAGCTGTGAGAGTCGCTTTGAAACTTCCTCGAGTTCGGTGAGGGCTTCGGTTGATTTGCGAACATTTTCTCTTTGTTTCAAATTCAGCATATCGAGAACTGAATCCAGAGAAGTCGCTTTGAACAGCATCGGTCGACTTAGGGTAGCTTCTACCATTTCCTTCTCCTGCAGAACCTTCAGAATATTGTAGGCATCGAGCCTGTACATCTTCAGCTCCCTTGCAATCTCCCCCGCTTTCATTGCGCCCTTTACCAAGAGAGTAAGGTAAACGCTAGCCTCCCTCTCAGTAAGTCCCAGAGTTTTCATTGCCTCGATAATCCTGTGATACTCGCCAAGGAAAGGTGAGTGCGAGTAATGTCTTGAGGATTGCTTTTGCATTTACAAAGTCAGCCGATCTATCACATTTGCTTTAAACCTTTGCGGGCTTTCTGCGATGTACTGATTGAAAACACCCGATGTACTAACTTTTTGGGTGAAAGTAACTAGCACCAAAACTCGTCGCGTCTTGAATTTGATATCATCAGATCAGTACTTCGCCCTATTTGATTGCCGATATTATTGAGTTAGTACTAGATTGGGAAAAAGGGCAAAAAGTGAAGTTGCGCGGCCGCGCATAACGAAGAATGACTACCCAGCAAACACAGTGTTTTGCCAACATTGAAGATACGAATAACGTAGTAAGGAACAGAAAGTCATTTTACTTTCAATGACCTAACAAGTATTCAGAACAAGCTGAATACTAGAGAGCCATCTGGATCATAGCTCCCCCAACATATGGGGTATGTCAGACCTCATCATCAATTCATTTGATATAGAAATGTGGATCGTAAGGGTCGAAATTCTTGAAGTTATCCTCGTATGAGAGAGACAATCTGGCAGAGAGCAGAGCAAAGAAGTAGGCTAATCTTTGACTCAAGTTTACATGTTCTCCCTTCGAAAAAGGGCGTCTTCCCACTCGAAGCATGTCTCGGTAAAGGGAGTATCGAACCCTCATCTTTTTGGTTGCAGCTCTTCTATCAAGATGCTGATTCCCAACATCGACCAATTTGAACACTGTCCAAGCATATCTGCTCGCCTTTGCCGCTCTGCACCACAGATCCCAATCTTCTGACCACTGGAGATCTCGCCACCCGCCAAGATCTTTCAAAAGATCTCTGGGAGACATTGTAACATTTTGTGTCGTCACTCCAACCCCAGCATTCGCTAACAAGACTTTTCCATCGCACTTTAAATGGTAGAATTGTACAAATTGTGGGAGAGTTGGAAGAAAGATATCGTCCATATCAAGGTTTGATATTACATAATCACCCGAAGAATGTTCGAAGGCTGTTTGCCTCCCAAGCCCCCTGTTGCATCTTCTCTGCAACAGTTTTATCCTTGGATCATCTTTGTACTTCTGGAGAATTTCGAAAGTGCCGTCCTTGCTGAAATTGTCAACAACCACAACTTCGTAGTCGTCGCCGATTTGAGTCACCAGACTGTTCAACGAATCCTGTATTGTTTTTGATACATTGAAACAAGTGATGCAGAGACTGTACTTCGTAGACAACTTTAGATTCGTAATTCCGCATATTTCTTTTCAGAAACAAATCTCGTCTTTGAGGGCCGTTGCTGAACAGCTATGCTCTGGAACCTGGTCGTAGTTATGGAGCCCAGAATGTGTCAACGGTGTTTTTACAATAAGTCTAGACAAAATCTGCAACCATAAGTTGAACAAACTACAATTAGTTGCGTTACTGTCAATCGTTAAAACAGTCAGTAATGACCAAGCGACCCATCACGCTTGGCGCGCGCGAGTCCCCATTGAAATACACGCATACTGATAGGAACAAGTACTATCGCAATAACGAGGGTGACCAGAAAACTCGTGGCCACATCGGGCTGCGTGAGTGATCCATCTTCGAGCGTCGCAAGTCTAACGATGTGGTAGATCCATGTTTGAGGTAGGAACCAAGAAACGGTCGAAAGGCCCGGAATATAGTCGTTAAGATGGCTTACCGGGAATGTCATCCCTGAGAATATCTGAGACATTACCGAAATGGCCCAAGTGAACGGATCATTGACTTTCGTGACTATCCTCATTCCCGTCGATATGACCGAAAAAGAAAAGACGATGGCGCTAGAAATAGCAACGGCCAGTATGAGCGATACGTAATTTATAATCAGATGTGCATGGAAAACGTACACCCCTATGAATACTTGAGGTATGAGAAAGATAACCGATAGGATGTATGGCCACATCACCTGCCCAAGAACAAAAGTGGGCGTCGGCATCCCGGTCATCAATATGTTTTCAATCGTCTGAGGGTTTAGTCCCTTTTGAACTCCCTGCCCGAGAGGTAGAATCAGATTGGCAATAATGACCCCTGTAATCAAGAAAGAAACATAATCAGTGTTATAGTCTGGGACTGCACGGTTACGATACGTCGTGCTCAGCCCCCAAGAGGCAACGCCAAGGAGGGTTCCAAGAACACTTGTGAGGGCTGCTGTCTTGTAGGTGCTCCAATTGCGAATATCCCTCTGCGTTAGAGCGGCTATTTTCTTGAGATCAATTGGCAGTTCCATCATTTATTCTAGCTTCCTCCTCAATTTCGGCATGGTCAACCGCCTCGCCATCCTCCCTTACAAGTTTGAGGAACGCGCTTTCAAGACTTGGTCGAGTAGCTTCGAGCGACTTGATCTTAAATTTCATCATTGTTATCATTTCGAAGACTTTGTTATAGTCCATCCCCTTCTCGCCCTCAAGCAGTAGTATGAGACTTCCGTCTTTGTTCTCAGACAACTCGACCTGCGAGACGCCATCAATATGCCTAAACTCTTCAGCGACGCGTGGGATCTTTACTGCTACGGGCGGAGCCAGCCCAATCGAAAGACTCGTCCAATCAGTGGCAGCGTGCCTAATCTCCGATGGCGTTCCTATTGCAGTGATTTTTCCTTTTTGGAGGACTGCTATCCGGTCGCAGATCTGCTCAGCTTCCCACAGGTTGTGTGTTGAAACTATGATGGTTTTCCCTTCCTGCTTTGAGAGAACATCTTTCATCAGGTCTCTGAACTCTGCCTGTGCGATTGGGTCAAGGCCTGTCGTAGGCTCATCAAACAAGATTATCGAAGCGTCCTTTAACAATGCCTTTGCAAGAAGCAGCCGTCTTTCGTTTCCTGTCGAGAGTCTCTGAAACATTGAGTCTGCCCTATCGGTGAGATGAGTAAACTCAAGGAGATCGTCGATTTTTTTTCTTGCAACATTTTTAGGGATCCCGTAGAGCGTCGCATAGAGTTCCAGATTTTGTCGCGCGGTAAGCCTGCGTTCGAATCCTGTTCCCCCTGCCAGGACTGCTTGAAGAATTTTCACAGCCTTTCTAGGTTGTTTGACAACGTCAATCCCGTTTACTTTTGCCCGACCGCTGTCGGGAAGAACAAGCGTACAAAGGATCTTGATCAGGGTGGTCTTCCCTGCCCCGTTCGGTCCTAAAAGTCCAAAGACTTCGCCCTTTGCGATTTCCAGATTGATATGGTCAAGCGCTGTTAGAGTCGGTCCGCCGGACCCGAAGACAATTGAGAAAAATCTCCAGAATTCCTTCTTTAGTCCTCTGTTTCTTAATTTGTACCGTTTCACAAGGTCCGTGGCTTCGACGGCTGGAATCTCTCGTGACATCTTGGTTCCCGGTACAGCAGGCACTTTACTCGTTTTACCTCATTTATTAATTTGGTCTGCGGAGTACTGATCTCTTGGCCCTGGCCTGTCTACGGTTGAGAATAAGACTTGTTCAGCGAGAGGACCTCTCTTCTCCCTGTCTAGCGGGATTGGATGGTCAGTACAGTTGGATTTCATCGCCGAACAAAACAGAGTTCGTACGTGCAAAAAGGTCACCATGTTCTCCTTGCATATCGCGAAAAGGAGATAAAAGCAGTTAGCAGTTGAGCGTGAGAGTAGTGCACGGAAATGGCGCTTCTTGACTTTTCGCCTTCTGATTCATTATCAGTTTGTACCGCGGGATAGCCTAAGAAACGATATGATGCACTCGAGTTGTTCCAATTCTCAGTGCTTTTCATTCAGTGAATCAGGAAATTCTTAGATTGCCTGGTTGAACGCGTGCGAGCTCGTGCACCTAGATCCGTATTTCCTTTTCCTCGAAAGTCAATACATTACTTGCTGTTGCCATTTCGTGTAGGGGGAATCGATAACGAATCAACAAGAGGTAGTGTTGGCTAAAAGTCATTGTAGCATGATTGAGGGCTGATTTGGAGTCTGGCTGCTTGGCGTGCGTGTTTTTGCAAGCTAGGAGTAATATAGAATTAGAAAATAGAAACCCCGCTTAAATTGAAAACAAAAAATCTAATTGCAACGGCTGTCGTCCTAGCCATTCTGCTTTGCTCCTCGCTTGCCATTCAAGCGCCAAGGTCGTCTGCTTCAAGTCTAGCTACGAATATTGGGATCTTTGTCCAGCAGTCCGGGTCATTTGACCAGTCATACAACTCTGCGATGATGCAAAAGTTCTACAATGTCGTTTTTGGCACTGGAATATTCAATTCCCTTGAGATGTATACTCCACTAGGGGTGTCTTACCACAACACTATTGGAGACACTCAATTTACGCAGCAAGTAGTTCAGCTAGCTCAACTTGCCCAGGCTCACGATCCTAGTGTAAGAATGGGCTTTGAGGTCGTAATGGACTTTAACTACAACGGTAGCAACCGCGAGTACACACAGTTGCAGAACTTTCTCAATGCGGTGAAACCATATCCTCAAGTGGCTTTCTTGGGCGTCAATTGGGAACGCGGCTACTTCGGATGTGACTACAGTAAGGTTGATTGCAACTGGGATCACGGACTCCAAGTCTACGGTAATGCACAGATTCAGTACTCTATTGACATGTTTGAAAGCATGGTCAAAGCTGCCGGCAAGCAGTTTGTAAGCTACTACGGAATCCCAGGTTACCTTAGTCTCTCCCCGCCGGCAGGCGATACCTGGTATGCTTTGGATTCCTCAAATTGGCCGTGGCATGACGCCTACTGGACAGCAGGCTGGGGTGTGGTTCCACAAAATAGTTTCACATATGTTGGCATTGATGATGGCATGTTCTACCCTCAACCTATTCCAAATGGTCCTTTCTACTCGACTTACGGCACCACAAGTCTTACGCAAAATGTCGGCTCTTGCAACGTCGTAATGACAACACTGTCTTCATGCGGACCGTGGGGACAATGGAACAGCCAGACTGTAGACTTCTACCTAAAAACAGAGGCTCAAATCTTTCAGACACATCCTTCCACAAGACAGTACATAGAATTTGGAATAGATCGGATATCCGGTGCGGCGGGACCGTTGGTTGATCCAACTCTACCTGCTCAATACTGGAACTCACAACTTTTCCAGGGTTGGGTGAGACAAAGCGAACAAAAGTATGGGCTGATCCCTCTAGGGCAAGGTGGGACGGGCAGCATCGCAACTCAAAGCAGTACCAATACTGTCATCAGCACGTCTACAACAAGTGTTACATCAAGCAAGACCAGTGTTAGTACAACAACGACTACCACTCACCTGACGACTACGACAACTGCGTCAACTTCCACAAAGGTGACAACTTCTACTTCGACAAAGGCTGCGAGCTTGAGTACCACTAGCATAGACCCGGACAAGACTACTACGACTTCCAAAACCACAACAACTTCGAGCGCAAGGTAGTGCAAGCGCATTCGGGGTTTTGTTTGCTATCTTTTGAATAGATACGATTGTCCCTACACGATTCTGGCGCTGACTATCGAAGAGATCTAAGGCTCAAACAACTGGGCCTAACTCTGCACCCGGGTGGCATTCGACTCATGAGTCGTCAGTGATCAGTTTCGCTGCATGCGGATTGCATTTTCAAAGAAAATGATGCGAAAAGGACCTTTAATTCTGTTAATCAACCGATTTTAAACTTCCGCTAACGATCATAATAGACGATCCTAATCAGCGCTACATGACTCTCCTTAGTTTAAGGAACACGAATGAAGCCAGATTCAATATTTGAGAATGAACAAGAGCGTCACTGTGTGCGTTCATGATCTCTTTGGCGCCGCTGCACCATTAGGTGAGCGAGTCCAAGGTTTGTTTTCAGCCGAACTTACGATATTTGAATAAGACTCATTGGTTACTGAAATGAGTAGTGTACAAAACGTCAAAAAGTACGACTGGCAAGCGTCGCATCTTGTTTACCAGAAAGAGCTCACGTATCTCATATGCAATTCGACTCCAATTAAGGTGCCAGACTTTCCTTCTCAAACCTGCTGCTCCTAAGCATCCGGACCATTCGTTAATCGCGGTCAACGGCGCGCTTCATTGTTGACAGTAAAGCAAAAGTATCAAATTCGATGACTCATTTTTTCATCAGCTTTTTGATGGTACCAATACCTTTGATCTCTCGAATAGTTCAAAAGCTCGTTATCGATAGCGCGTCCAAACATGCACTTGAGCCACAATTTACTCTCAAATTATATCGATGACCGCAGACTGTGTGGAATGAACGATAGATGAAGCAAGTGCGGAGAATCGGCCTTATCATGTTCGCCGTCTTCATTCTTTTGTCAGGGGTGCCCCTTGGTGTCTCAAGTATACGTCCGCCCACTGTCGTTCCTCACTATCTGGGATTCTGGTTGCAGGAGGGAAACATCATGGGCTACATGAACGCTTCCAACTTTGTCTCCCAATACTTTGGCACTCCACCCTATCCATCATCTTTAGAGATAATGACGTTCGGTCCCTACCTTGACGGGCTTAAAGGAGGTAACGGTAGCAGAAACACCCAAGCATCAATCAATTACTGGACGCAGGTGGCAAATCTTGCAGATGAATATGACAACGTCCACATCGAATATATGATTGCAATTAACATGTCAATTCCAAGGGAATACTCTCTGTTTCAGCAGGAAGTACAGGCTTTGCAGCCGTATCCATCGATTTACTCCATCGGAGTTGAGGGAGAGTACTCACCAAACAAAACATTGCAGAATATGACGACATTGATGGGATATGTGAACGCGGTGGAACGACCCTTTGTTTCGTACTCCTTTGGAATCCCGCTCTCCGATCTGCCCCATGGTGCCTATCTGATTCAGCATACAAACTTTCCCAACTCGATCAACCAGGGGAGCTATTCTCAGATCACCACATTGAACTTTGGCACGACATCTCAGTATGTCGGTCTGAGTTCAGGGTATTACTACCCGTCGACCTTTCCTTCTGCAATGACCTGCCCCATAAGCGCCAATGGCGAGAACTCCACGACACAAGGCTGGAACCAGTGTGTTATAGATACAGTTATGCGATCTGCCCTAAACAATTCGCCTCCTGCCCGACAATTTCTGAACCTTGTCGTCGGCTTTGCCAACACCCAGAGCAATTCAAATCAATTATGGATGAATGCAACGCTCAGAAACTGGATATGGTCTGATCCGTTATATCAAGACAATTTCGTACTTTCGGCCCCTGCTCTGATGGGAGGCCCGGCTTCGCTTACTTCCTCTACTTCGTCGATTAGCCAGGGCTCGGTCTCGTCAAGCAGAAATAGCTCTTTTTCGTCAACTTACCAGACATTTTCATCAAATAATGGAATGCCCTCTTCATTGACGACTCACATTCTCTCTTCATCAAAGAACAGTAAGCATCCTTCGTCAACGACCAGCGGATCAAGATTCACTTTTACGGCTGAAGCAACCATAATCACACTGACTTTTGCTGCCACAGCAGTCACTGGGACGCTATACTTTGTCTTCGTAAGACGTCGAGGAAGGAGTTGACTCCAAGAAGAGTCTAAACTGGATCCTCCTTCAAGACCGAACATTCGTGCACTTACGAAAGATTACGTTGGTTGGGCCAAAATCACCTGATAGTGTGAAAATACGTCTGATATAAGTCATAATTCGCTCTTCCGCTCTGCAAGGAAGGCCTTTTCGCCGCCCGATTAACAGCTCGTCACTGATTCTCGCACCGCTTGTTGTCATCAAAGATGCCCTTCTTCTCCCAAGCCAGTTCATCATTGATTGCTTGAAGCTAGTTGAGGGCGCCCTCAATCTATTCACTCTTATGATGTACAAAACCAAACATTCGACGGGTCTAATTCTTACTAAATGTATCAAGAACACTTCCAGTTTGTTTGGGTATTCTGAGAATCGATATCCTTCAAGGAGGGCTTATCAGATTAGAGTCATTTCAAAGAAAGCAGATGGCGATCAACGTAATTGGGGCTCGATGGTGCCACATTCCGATCCGCGATTAATGAATGGTTTAGGCTTACTCCTAGCACATGAATGCAAATCTGTCTTCAACAAACTTTGACCACTTAGCAATCGAACCCAACCGCCTTCAATAACAGAGAATGTGGAATTGTGCTTGAAGATCGGAAGCTCCGATACCAATCATCACTTCACAACTCCTTTTTGTTACCGGTGCATTAAAAATTTCGAAATTAATTCTTGAGAAAAGACAAAGCGATACTACTAGCACTAACGACATGCTTTATCGTCGTAACAGTTGTATCCACTTCCGGTATGGTTCCCTTGGCTGGAATCACTCCAAAGATTGCAATCGGAGCTGCAACTTCTCCGCACTACCTAGGTTTTTGGTTGCAGGAAGGAAACATCATGAGCTATATGGGGGCGACGAATTTCGCACAACAGTATTTCGGTACTGCTCCCTATCCATCAGGACTGGAGATGATGACATTTGGGCCGGTGAACGATTTCAATGCAGGTACAACCGGAAGCGCGACAAGCACAATCGCTTCAGCTCAGTATTGGTCACAGGTTGCCTCGTATGCAGACTCTCATTATCCAGGAGCTCACATCCAAATGATGGTTGGGATCTGCCACAATTCTGCGAAATACACCTGCCAGACTTCAGACTACCAAACAGGACTAAATTTGTTTCAAACATGGCTCAATACTTTCGGGCACCATGCTTCGGTTTATTCAGTTGGGGTTGAAGCTGAATACACCGACAACATGTGGAAGACCAATTCGGCGCTTGCATCAATAATGAACATGGTACACAGCGCAGGATACCAATTCGTCTCTTATGGCGCTTACCTCAGTTCCGCAAACATGCCCTCTGGTGGATATATCATTGGGCACACGAATTTCCCCGGCGGAGACAACGGGTGCTTGACCGGGGGAAATTGTGATGCTGAGTACACGCTCACTAATTTTTTTGTGAGCTCTCCTTACGTCGGCATTTCCTCTGGCTACTACGCTCAGTTCAGTTATCCGGCGTCACAACCTACATGCCCGCTCGCTTCGACATCATCCTACACGGGTTCCGGATATGGGTGGAATCAATGCATTGTTGATACAGAGATCTCTGCAGCCCTGTCGGTTTCACCGCAGTACAGAGAATTCGTGAATCTTTGTCCGGGATTTGCAAACACTCAAAGCAACTCCAACCAGCTTTGGATGGATTCCACGCTACGGAATTGGATATGGACCGATCCTCTGTATCAATCGAATTTTGTCCTATCAACAACGGGCTCTGTTTCACCTAGCACTTCGATATCCTCTTCTACAAGCTCAACCTCTCATTCGAGCATTAGCTCCACAAGCACTGCCACATCTTCGTCTCCTAAAGTGACGAGCACCACGCTAACGAAGACAACGACGATAACGCTTACGTCTACCAAGACGATCAGCTCGACAACCGCCACTACCGTAACCTCAACGTTGACGAGTACCTCCCCGGTAACGACTACTCGAACCGTTACCAGCACAACGCCCATTACGACAACAAAATCTATCACTACTTCCGTCACGAATGTGCAAAACACAACTCAAACAGTCACGGCGCCAGTAACCACCACAACAACTCAAACAGTGACCTCCTTGCCTACTACGACGACAATAATATCAACTCAGACCGTATCCAACGGCCAGACGACGACTGTCACATCCGCAACAAATAGCACAGTCACCGCGACCGTGACGGCTGTAAGTACCGTGGTGACGACAAACGTAATCATCGCGACAGTTACTGCCACTCAGGGCACAAGTTCGCAATTCTTAGCTCTATCAGGCACAAGCAGCACTTCTACTTCCTCTACGTCTCATGCTCACGGACACCAAGGGGGAAACAGCACGAAGACGTCTTCGAAAAATGCGGTCGCAACGTCGCCTTCACTCACTTTAGCCAGCAACACGACGGCAAGCAACAGTGGGGCGCAGGCAGTGGCTGCTCCCGCTTCTGGAGTCACATTCTCGGAAGTATTCGGCTTCGTACCTGGAGTGAGTTCCAATCCTACGCCGGCAGGCAATGCGATTTTCGCCTACGAGTTTGCCTTGGTAGTCGGTCTGCCGTTTGCTCTTAGAAAAGCGGCAAAACACGCCAGCTCCGAGGAAGAATCGCATGAGTGGCGCTGGTAGAAATTTCTATCAGCCTACGCGTCCTAATGAGGTTTTAGTTGGATCAACCCTTTACCCCTGCAGAGATCCGAGTCCGTGCACCTTAAGGTATGATTTGCTTTCAGGTCTGGATCGCAGTTATAGTAGTTTCTACCTCAACGTAGATCTTTTGGTTGTAATAGTCGTGGATGATGCCGAAAGGCCTTCCCCCACGAGGTACTGATGAAATTCCGTCAAGTCACTTAGGCACACGGAAAAACTTTCGAAACGACTTGTCACCTACCTTCACACGCTTTTGCTCAACAAAATCTCATTCCTGAGCGAGAAGTCGATTCTCATTCACAACCTGCAAAACTCATTTTAGATGAAAGGGTTCAATTGCGGACCAACGCCTCAAAAACAACTGTAGTTGAAAAGAATAGTTGAAAGTGGAAAAGTTGTTTGAGCCACTCCAGGTCGGCCCCGGTCTGCTTAGAAATCGCTTCATCAGTTCTGCAAACTACAGTGCAATGTCCGAGGAAGGAGGGTTCTTCGGGGAACGTTTGGCAAGATACCACGCCGAGAAAGCGAGAGGAGGCGTTGCGCTGACAATCACAGAGGAGCTGGCTGTACACCCTTCAACGGAGTTCGGGCTGCGTATGAACGTGAAGGCCTACGACGAGCGCTCCGTTCCTGGTTTCAAGCTCTTTACTTCGATGGTCCACGAACACGGGGCAAAAACTGTCGGACAACTCTGGCATGGAGGAATAAATGTTTGGAACAGAGATGTGCTGGGGGCTAGAAGTCGGATTGCGCTCGGGCCCTCTCCCGCTCCCAGCCTGCAAAACCCCGACGGTGTAACCGTCGCTAAGGAAATGTCTTTGGAAGAAATTCGGGAGATCCAGGAATATTATGTTTTGACCGCTAGAAATCTTGTCGAAGGAGGATTCGACGGCGTCGAAATTCACGCCACGCATGGATATCTGCCGCACCAGTTCTTGTCACCTCTCTGCAACAAAAGAGAAGACATGTACGGGGGAAGTCCGGAGAACAGGGCGAGGTTTTTGTACGAACTCGTCGAGATGCTTGACCAAGAAATCAAAGACAAATCTATTCTAGGTGTATCTTTGGTTGGTGAAGAATACTTCCCCGGCGGACTATCCTTGGAGGATGTCAGGCCAGTCGTCGAGAAACTCGACTCCACGCGAAAGGTTGACTACTTCAGCATCACTCCGGGCGGGTTCGGTCTCAACACGCACCTTAACAACCCGCCGATGTACTACGGTTTTGATCTCTTCAGACCTCTCTGTGCTTCTCTGAAACGATCGCTAGGGTACGCGAAACTCTTTGCAGTAGGACGGATAAGGGATCCTTTCGAGGCCGAGGAGATAATTTCCCGCAACGTTGCGGATGCCGTCATAATGATGAGGGCGCAGATAGCAGATCCAGAACTCGTGAATAAATCAAGGGAAGGGCGATTTGACGATATCATACCATGCGTGGGATGCAACCAGGCTTGCTTTGGACACGTCGTTGTGTGGTCCATTCCGATTTCCTGTATACTGAACCCGACGATAGGAAGGGAAAAGGAATGGGGAATCGGTACGCTTGCGCCTAGCAAGAACTCAAAAAGCATTCTTGTTATTGGAGGAGGCCCGGCGGGTTGCGAAGCCGCGATCATCGCTTCAAGGCGGGGAAACAGAGTCACACTGTGCGAGAGAAGCGATGCCATCGGAGGCCAGGTTAGGGCGGTAGCGAGACTGCCAGGTCGAGAAGAATTTGGGCGTGCGGCGGTCTACTGGCAGAATCAGCTTCGAAAACTCGGAGTGAAAGTCAAGCTTAATCACGAAGTGACATTTGAAGAAGCCCTCGACCCTCGCTATGAGGCCATCATCGTAGCAACGGGTTCGCGCGCCGAAACAAGCGGGCGCACTCCAGTACACCAGTCTGGAATCGAAGGAATTGCAAATTGTGGAGTGGCAACGATGACTCTCGATCAATTCCTTTCGGGGGAGAGAAAACATGTAGGGCAAAACATCGTGATCTACGATGACCAAGGGGATGCTAGGTCCGCGGCCGCAGGAGAGCTGCTCTCTTCTCAAGGATGCCGGGTGAACATCATATCAAGACATGGTATGCTTGCACAATTTGCCGACCCGACCACCCGTGCCGCTGCGCAAATCAGGGCATTTCGAAAATCCGTAAAGTTCACACCTAATACCTTGATCAACAGAGTTGAAGACAGAATCATCTATCTGAAGGATCTCTTCACGGGAAGGGAATCGGACCTGCGCGGCGTGGATTCTCTCATTCTCGTTACATGGAGAGTTGCTGAAGACGAGATCTATAGAGCGTTGCATGGAGCAAAGAAACCAGTCTATTGCGTTGGCGACTGCGTTTCTCCTCGAACGATCGAGGAGGCAGTTTACGAAGGGCACAAAGTTGGACGGGAAGTATGAGGGGCACGCAGGTACAGCGACCAAATCATCCTCTCTGTCCTATCGTTTGCCCTCCAATGGAGGTAGTTGCTTACGTATAGATATGCATCAATACGAAGAGTATGTAGCTATCACATGAAATATTAAGCACACGGCAAGACTATGTAATCTCCATAGCCCTTTAATCTTAGTCGTAGCCGACATGAATGCTACGATTAATCATGATCACATACAGAGAGAGTTATGCATTTGATACAGGGTGCAAGTTCTGCGCGCAGGAACCCGAAGCGCTAGTTCCAGAAGTCAACACCAGGATATGTCCCGACTGTTTTGATTGGGCGAGCACCACAGTCGGACTGGCTAATCTAGGTATCTTTCCGGCTTCAAACTAGTCAGCACACGTGCAAGTTGAAACTCTGTCTTCCTTTTCCTAGACTAGAGAATCTCTCCTAGGAGTCCTGCATACTGCAAATGATGACCACGATTGCTTCACAGTTTGGCAGCATCCGAGTCAGGCCGGGCCAAAGTCACGACGCTAGTTCTGCGGAATCGAAAGGGATTCTCACCAGTGATGCGCTTGAATTCATAGCCAAGCTCTCAGGAGAATTCGATCAACGCAGAGTCCAGCTTCTGGGAGAAAGGGAACGCAGGCAGAGAAAACTTGATCGAAGTCCGGAATTGGATTTCTTGAAAAGTACAGAGGAAATCAGGTCATCCGAGTGGAGAGTGGCGCCTGCTCCCAAAGATCTTCTAGACCGCCGGGTTGAGATCACGGGCCCTTCTGGCGATTCAAAGATGATGATCAACGCATTCAACTCCGGCGCGAGCACATACATGGCGGATTTTGAGGACGCGCAGTCTCCGACGTGGGAGGCGACTATGGATGGTCAGATCAACCTGAGAGACGCTATCAGAAGAGAAATTTCGTTTGAGAGCACAGAGGGAAAGAGATACTCTCTAAACGAAGGCAGAATAGCCACGCTGATTGTTCGCCCGCGCGGATGGCACCTCGACGAAAAGCACATCGAGATTTCCGGAACGCCAATCTCGGCTTCGTTGTTTGATTTTGGATTGTTTCTCTACACAAATGCGGATCAGCTCAGGGCAAACGGAAGTGGGCCTTACTTTTACCTGCCCAAGATCGAAAGCCATCTCGAGGCAAGGCTGTGGAATGAGGTTCTTGACTTTGCGGAGCAGGAGCTCGGGTTAGCTCGTGGGATAATCAGGGCCACAGTGCTGATTGAGACGATAACCGCTGCCTTCGAGATGGATGAGATCCTCTACGAGTTGAGAAAGCATTCCACGGGGCTAAACTGCGGCCGCTGGGACTATATTTTCAGCTTCATCAAGAAATTCCGCAACCATCCCGAATTCCTCACCCCAGATCGAGCCGAGGTAACAATGGATCGTGGTTTTCTGAGGTCCTACGTCGATCTCCTCGTCAGAACCTGCCACCGCCGAGGAGCGCATGCGATAGGAGGCATGTCGGCGTACATTCCGGTCAAGGGTGACGAGCAAAAGAACAGAGCCGCTTTTAGAAAAGTGAAGGAAGATAAACTGAGGGAAGTTAGGGCGGGCCACGATGGCACGTGGGTGGCGCATCCAGGTCTCGTTCATGTTGCGAAGGAGGTCTTCGACGAACACATGAAGGGCCTAAATCAAATATCGAACGTACGGAATGGCATACAAGAAATCACGGCGAGCGACCTTCTTGCGGTTCCGACTGGCAACATTACTGAAGAAGGCCTTACGACGAATATCGGCGTTGCGATAAGGTACATCGCTTCGTGGCTTGGCGGAAGAGGTGCAGTTCCGATTAACAACATGATGGAGGATACCGCGACTGCGGAGATCTGCAGGGCCCAGGTCTGGCAGTGGTTGAGACACGGAGCGCGCATGAGAGACGGCCGGGCTGTAGACCTGGGTCTCGTGAGGCATGTC
Organism: Nitrososphaerota archaeon; assembly: GCA_021325255.1. The sequence continues at coordinate 23,638 of JAJPHP010000058.1, forward strand.
GCGATGCAGGAACTTTCAGAATTGTATAAAACTCTCGGGCCGGAGCTTTTCGGTTTCGGTAACTTTGAACTTGCGGCGACGCTATTTGATCGACTTGTCTCAGCTCATTTCTTTTCAGAATTTCTGACAACCCCTGCGTATATACATCTCCTCTCCATTGAGAAGATGAACAACTTTCGAGGGTGAAGCGAAGAGGCGGCAAAAGGAAACGGAATGACAAGGTGGGTTTGATGATTACAATGACAGAAGATTCAATTGAGAACATAGAACGGACGTGGGAGGAGGACGAGCGCTGGAGGGAAGTTGTAAGACCTTACAGCGCAAGGGATGTGCAAGACTTGCGTAGCTCTCTGCGGATCGAGCATACGCTGGCACGTGCTGGAGCTCAGAAACTCTGGAGTATGCTTCATCCAGAGGTTGCTGGAAAAATACAGAGCCCTCCGCTCATTCGTGCGCTCGGCGCTGTAACCGGGCACCAGGCCGTCGAGATGGTCGAGGCCGGCCTGAAAGCAATCTACGTGAGCGGTTGGCAGGTTGCCGCAGACGCAAACCTCTCCGGAAACACATACCCTGACCAGAGCCTTTACCCCTCGGATAGCGTCCCGGAGCTGGTCAGGCGCATCAACAAGGCTCTTGAGCGCGCCGACCACATCCACCGCCTTGAGGGAAGAAAGAAAGACATCGATTGGTTTGTCCCGATAGTTGCGGACGGCGAGGCAGGGTTTGGAGGATCTCTGAATGTCTTTGAGCTCACAAAGCAGATGATAGAGGCCGGTGCCGCTGCCGTGCACTACGAAGATCAGCTGTCCTCTGAGAAAAAGTGCGGACACCTGGGTGGAAAAGTGCTCGTTCCGACAAGCCAGTTCATAAGGAGCTTGATCGCAGCAAGACTTGCGGCGGACGTGCTTGACACGCCAACCCTCATCATAGCTAGGACGGACGCAGAGAGCGCCACGCTGATCACAAGTGACATCGATCCGAGGGATCGCAAGTTTGTAAGCGACGGCGAGCGAACGCCTGAGGGCTTTTACAGATTCAGGTCTTCTCTCGATTCCGCGATCGAAAGAGGACTAGCCTATGCGCCGTATTCCGACATGCTGTGGTTTGAAACATCGCACCCAGACATGGAGGAGGCTCGCAAATTTGCGCAGGCAATTCACAATGAGTATCCAAGCAAAGTTCTGTCTTACAACTGCTCGCCATCCTTTAACTGGGAGAAGAACCTCTCGCCTAATGAGATAGCCTCGTTCCAGGAGGAACTTTCGACGCTGGGCTATGGTTTTCAGTTCATAACGCTCGCGGGCTTCCACTCGCTGAATCACTCCATGTTTGAACTATCACGAGAGTATGCCACGCAGGGCATGCCCGCGTACGTTCGCCTGCAGAGGAAGGAGTTCGCCAGCGTGGAGAATGCGGGTTACGAGGCCGTGAAGCACCAGAGATTCGTAGGTACCGCTTACTTCGACAGAGTCTCAGAGGTCATCACGAGCGGTCTCTCTTCGACATCCGCGATGAAGGGCTCGACAGAAGAAGCCCAGTTCGTAGAGAACAAGTGAGAATAGCAAGAACGAAAGAAGGAGGCATTGATCTGCAAATGCTACCCATGTCCCAATCCTTTTTCCAAAGGCCTGACAAATCAGGCAATCTCCTATTCTTCTTCCTATTCTGAATTCAACAGGCGCCGCTCTTCACATTCTCAGCGAGAGGCTGAAGCATCTTTTGCGCCTATCTTAGCCGTGGGCAGAATCGTCGCCGCAACTATGACTGCCAGGACAATCGCAGTTATCTGGAAGCCCGCAAGGAACTCTGACCTTACTAGAGAGCCTGTTGGCAATGACTGCGCGTTCTGCAGTAACGTCGAAAGTGCACTGTATGGAATCCCAAGCGTAATGAGGAGTATTATGAGGCCGTAACTTGCTGTAAATCCTATATTGAAAATCGTGTTCATGAATGCTGAAGCGACGCCTCTTCTTATTGGCGGCACAGAAGCCATGATTGCCCTGCTCAAAGGCATGGTAAAGAAACCGCTGCCGATCCCGATCAAAGTGAGTGCGAATGCCACCACAGCATACAACACGGTCTCGCCGAAAGTTGAGACTATCACAAGACCTGCTGCAATTATTGCGAGGCCGAGGATCGCGAGTATTCTTGGATCGTATCTGTCCGAGAGCTTGCCGCTTGCGAGCGTGGAGAAGAGATAAGACAACTCAAGTGGCAAAACCGCAATGCCGGCTTGGAGAGGAGTGTAACCCAGCCCAAGCTGCAAGTACAACGGAACGAGAAGGAGGATGCCAGCCCATGCTAGACCGAGTAGAAGCTGTGCGATGTTCCCCATTGCGAACGGCCTGATTGAGAACAGCTTCGGATCTAGCAAGGGGCTGTGCTTCTTTGATTCATACCTGAAAAAGACAATCAACAGAGTGAGTCCAACTATGAAGAAGACTATCCCCTCGCCGAGCGAGAGTGCAAATCCATAGCCAAGAAAAGTCAGCGCCAAGAGGACAAGTGTGAGCCCGACAGAGAATAGGACAAACCCGGTCCAATCCATTTGCCTTGACGTGTCTTTTGCGGCGATTTCTCTGAGCCTGATGTGCGCCCACACCGTGCCGAAGATTCCGATCGGAATGTTCACGTAAAACAGACCGCGCCAGTCCACAACTGAAAGAATCAAACCCGAAAGTGTCAGACCGGCCATCGCGCCAACACGAAATCCAGTTGCGTTTATTCCGAGCATCGAACCGAGCTCGTTTCTCGGTGTCGCGTCGGTGATAATCGCCGCGCTATTTGCACTGATGAGTGCGGCTCCGCTCCCTTGTAGGAACCTGCACGATATCAGCATGTAGGGATTGATCGAGAGCGCGCAGAGCGCGGAGCCCACAGTGAACACAATGAAACCCAAATTGTAGAGCTTTACACGCCCGAAGATATCGGCAATCCTGCCAAAGACCAAGAGGAAGATTGTCGCCGAGAGCAGGTACGCTTGGGTGATCCAAACAACTTCCTCGGCGCCCGCGTTGAGCTGCGACGCGATTGTTGGGAGACCGATGATAGCGATCCTGGTATCGATACCGCCCATGGTGGCACCGACAGTTGTGACTGTGAGCGCCGTCCACTTGTACTCCACTTGAAAAGCACGACAGCAGTTCGCTTCATTCTCATAGCCGAGGACTTAATCATTCCGCAGGCATATTGTTAGTAGTAGAAGTTGGGAGATTACTGAAGTGTGCAAATTGAGATTCACAATTCTTCGTTACTCAAAACAGAAATGAGAGGCGTTGATGTTCGCAGTAAAGAATTGTTCGGCAGGAGCGATACAAGTTTGGAGTCCGTAATCTGAGCGCCCTTGTAACAGTGTAACGTTCAAATCGTATCTCAAGATCCAATCACCCAGCCATTTTCCGAATTTGGGCTGGACGTTGAAATGACCCATTTTGTTCATTCAGGGTCCTCCGCGATGCTTCCCAAAGCCGCGTTAGGGCGACTGTCGAATCTGCAATTGCTGATAACTTTGCATATAACACAAGCCTGAGCTCGAACGGTCATTCATTTTTTGCTAGATCTGTTAGGGTTACGCAGCTTGCTTCGCAATGTTTAGGACGAGAACATTGTGTTTCAAGCTCTTCAAGCCGAATTGATCACCTGTTCTCGACAATTGTCGAGAAAGCGAGGGGGTACCCCCCTAGAGGGGGTACGTAACGGAGCTAATTTGCTATTTAAAGCGGGAAATTGAGAGGTAAGCTTCCCTTTATCGGCTCGATAGAGTTAGGGCACAAGAGTTTCAGATTTTTCGGATTTTCGAGGATGTTTTGTGAATTCCGCCGCTCACATAACACGCTGTGAGAAGAATCCGCGGTGTGGAATTCAATGGAACAGTGCAAAAACTCCACAATTATTGTATCCGCTGCCGGCTTTGTCGGGAGTTCTTCAGAACGTTCGTCGAGATTCAAGCAAACTCTCGCCCCTATTCTATGGCCCATCTAGTCCTATCACGCAGGCGTGCAGTAGTAGATGAACAAGTTGAATGCCGCGCGAATGTCGCCCATGCCGGCTCCGTTGTCTACGTTTCTGGAACTGTGCAGACGAGAGGATATTCCACGCTTCTCGTATCTTTGAGCTTCTCGACACTCGTCCAGATATAAAGTGGGTACACCGGTGTGAATATGCCATTCAGAGCGAGATTCTGAACGGGTGGAACTAAAAGACGCTATAGAGTTTTGATGTATATACAGATAGAACGCCTAAATCGAACACGAGATTAAAGGAGTTTGCAAAGGTCTCTTGCTTTCGTGCTAACGGTTCGGCCTAACGAGAGATGACTTTTTCTAGTTGGTTTCTTTCCGCTGAGCAATGCTGCGTAGAGGACGACCTTGAATAAGTTCCAAAGTTAGGCACACAGAGCAAACGGGGCCGGTCGAGACGGAGCCACACCTCTCGCACCGCATCGCCTTTTTCATCTTTGAAGGTGAGAGTTCAAGAGACGACGAGATACCCAATACTGTTCTCAAAGTGCCGTACTTTATTCCGGGGTGCTTTGATTCAAGCTCGTTCAGATGAAGTCTGATTTCGCTCCTTATCCCCTCATCCATGTAAGGGCATGATTCGCTCTGGAAAGGGAGGTTGTTCAGATACGCAAAGAGAGCGATTTCCTGTTCATATATCTCGATCATTGGCTTGATTCGTCTTAGCTTGAACTCCGAGTTACTCCCGGACGAGGAAGGGTCTAGCCACGATATTCTTTCTAGGTCACCGGAGTACAGGTTTATGAAGAAAGTCTGGAGCATATCGTCCAGGTTGTGGGCAGTCGCAACCACGTTGACGCCAAGTTGCTCGGCCGCCCTGTCGATGGATCTTCTCCTGAGCGGTCCGCAGACCGCACATGAGGTCGTCCTCACCCCCTTTGAGCTTCTATCCTTCAACGCACTGTCGAGCGTCTGCCCAAAGAACTCCCTGTACGAGCAAACGAGCAGCTCGACGGATAGTTTCTCCGCAAGATCTTTCGCATTCTTGATTGCTTCCTCTCGATAACCTTCTATCCCTTCGTCAATAGTGAGTGCAAAGAGTTTTGTTCCATGTCCCTGTGTTATCTTGCTCAGGATGTAAAGAAGCGAGGTAGAGTCTTTCCCTCCAGAAACAGCAACGCCAACCTTGTCGCCGTATCTTAACATCTCGTACTTGGAGATCGTCTTCTTTACCTTCCCAATTATGGAATTGTTGAAGCATTCGGCGCAGAGTGACTCGCCATTGTAAGCTCGAAAGTACACCGTCTTTCCTCCACAGCGGCAGCGGAGACTCTTAGCAGCCCTTCTTGGATTCGATGGAGCGCTGTTGACATTTCTGATAATTGGCATTGCTTGGCCGGCTTGATCAGAACCGCCCGAAAGGGAGGCAGTACGAATGAATTTGACCGGTTCCAACTCTGGCTTGACCGTCTTACTGCAATCAGAGTTGGTACTAACCTTATTAGCATTGATTCCAGAAATGGATTTCGCGCGCTCCCTGGACAACGATGTGAGCATTCCTTTAGAGTTGACCGACTACAAGAGATCAGCCTCGATTGAAGACGAAGGTCTTAGAGTCCAATCTGGAAATGAAGCACACCCCATCCAGGAAAGCACTGGCGGCACGCCGGTTGCGGGGAGCGATGTCGGCTCCGAAGAGAATCCAAAGTCGGTCACATTCTCCTATGGAATAGTCATGGTTAGGACGAAAAGGCTCCTGAGCCTTCTGGATAGATTTGCAAAGTTCAAGATCTTCGGGTTGCTCGGGTGGGCCTTTCTAGGGATCACACTCGTCTCCGGTGCGTTCATGGTCTGGCTTATGCTCTATCAGAGTTACATAGTGCTGAACGGTAGTCTTGCGTTTCGTTGCGCGATCGGCGCTGCGACGGCGCAGCAGTGTAGTGCCCACGGGCTCCCTGTCGGACAACAGCCTGGTCTGCAGGCGTACCTGCTGCTCCCCGGAATCAACCCATTCATCCCAGTCCTGTACGGTTTGATTGGAATTATCGTCGCGGTTGTGATTCACGAAGGCACTCACGGAGTGCTTGCAAGACGCTTCAAACTACCTGTAAAGTCCACTGGAGTCCTATTCTTTCTAATTGTCCCTATCGGCGCATTCGTCGAAATTGATGAGAAACTGATCCAAAAGTCAAGGTTCAGAGAATCGGGAAGGATCATGGCCGGCGGTCCCGGTAGCAACATACTAGTTGCCCTACTTGCCTTGGGCCTTCTCCTACTCCTTGTCGGCGGGTTGGTACCTGCGCATTTTGATGGAGTCTACGTCGGAGCAATTGTACAGAACAGCCCTGCCGATGGTCTTCACCAACTAGGCTATCTTCAAGCAGGCGATGTCATTGTCGCGGTCAACGGGACCAGGGTTCACTCGGTCCAGAACCTTTCGTCTTATCTCTCGAGCACTCATCCAAACGAGTCACTCATACTATCGGTTGATCATGGAGGCAAGCTGAATAACTACTCCATTGTACTCGCACAGAATCCGACCAACAAGTCAATCACCGCTGGTTTCATTGGCATAGCCCAGTCCGTTAGCGACTCAGATCTTGTCAATACCAAGAACACTTACGTCGATTCCTTCTTTTCGAGACCGCTGATTTACCTTGTTGTTCCGGGCATCGTCCCACAGGCGGATAGTGTTGTCCCGTTCTCAAACCAACTCAACGTCCTGTATACCTCACCTACGCTGGGAGCCGCGTGGTATCCAATTGCCCTTAGCTTGTTCTGGATATGGTTCATCAACGTAAACCTTGCATTTTTCAACGCCATCCCACTCTACCCGCTGGATGGTGGCCAAGCGATGCTGAACTTTTTCACGCACTTTGGAAGAAAGGGAGTTGAGAGTAGGGCAAGGGCTCTTACGACGGGCATCTCGATTCTGATGTTCGCGATAATTCTGACCTTCCTTTTCCTTCCAAGGCTCCTCGGCGCGATACCATTCTAAAATAACCCAAAAGTTTCAGATTAGTATCCGCGCTTTTGGGTGCAAGTTCTTACGATCTGGGCGCAAATCTGAGCAAACCCACGACCCCGCCGAGCGAATTCACCTGAGCACCTAGATCGGTAGAGGAGTCGAGGAGAAAAGTCTCGCCTCTGTATTCCTCAACGGTGTTTAGCAGGAGGACGACCGAATCTTCCTCAACGCCAGGGAGCGAGAAGATCTTATCCGAAACTAAAAGTGACTCAACTGCCCCCTTCTGCGCCGCTGTCAACGTATCGGTGAAGGCGAGTGATACCCGCTGGTCGCCAAGAGAAATTCTTCGCATCACTTCATGCATTATCTTTGAGACCTTTGCAATCCTGCTCTCGCCTAGTGCTTCCTGCAACGCCGGAGTCCTCAGCGCCGTGTAGACGCCGTCCTCCCCAGTTACGTCAGAGCCCTCAAGTGCCCTAGCTTCAGCAAATTCCTTGCTTCTGTTTTGAGAGATGTAGTTTGCGAGAGCATTCTTCGTGGTGCTCGGGCCAAGGATGTATACACGTTTTGAACCCTCTGGATTCACGGACACAAGTGCATCCACGATCTTCTCAAAGTATCCAGCGCTCGAACTCACTCGCTTTGACTCCTGATACATCTTGCCAGATATCCCAGACTCGATCGTGGGAAGGATCTGAAGGTGGGTTCCCTTGATAACTCCCAGACCAGCTTCCCTGCGATCAAGAGCGATAATGGAGAAACTGTCGCCAGGAACACTAGAGCTTTGGATCAGGTTTTGCTCGACGGCGCTGAAGCCCTTTGATTTCCTAATCGAGATCCTGCGCCCCTCGGATACGCTTAGCGAGTGAAACGATCCCTTACTGATCAAATCACTCGAAACGTCAACAATCTTTCCGGATATTCTTAGCCTTGAGAGAGTGCTGTCGAGCGTTATGCTCTCAACCTCGAGAGTCACTGTGACCTTTATCCTCTCCTTTTCAGGCCTTGCGTACTCACTGGTTTCCTTGAATACTCTTGAGGTCTCTCCCGCGACCAGATCCCCGGAAGAAATTATCCTGCGCAAAGCCCAGAGATCATCTGGTTGCTCCGGTGTCAGTGTAGCAAATCCGTGCTTTGGGTCAAATCTGTTGATAATCAAAGGGAATAGCCCGCCACCAAAAATGTGTAACGAGGTCAGATGGAATAATGCAGACATCCTCCAAGAAGGAGGATCGAGATCGCAATGATCTGACGCAATCCGTACGTGAAAAAGGTTTAGAGAATGCATTATTCACCCGAAAAGTCTTTGTTTACAGCTTAACGCAATGAAGACAATGCGGTCGAAACAGTACTGACAGACGAAAGCAGAAAAGGAGGCGGAGCCCCGCTTAAATCTACCCGTGCTTTTCCAATGCAGAATACGCGGAAGAGAGGACTCTCCGCAAACACTTCCGCTGCGCTCGGAGTCCCAATGACTCTACTCGAGTCCGAGATCTCTAAAACTGTAAATTGAGATATTCTCGGGCTTGCCCTGAATCTCACCAGTTCTGTGGCCGGTGACGGACTCGATGCCCACCTTGGAGGCAGTATCGATGAGCCGCTGAGTGACAATCCCGTCGAAGACGAGATGCTTTGCTCCCTGCGCGTCTCCAATCTTGGAAACAAGTTCATTGACGGGCATCCTAGCAATCTCCTTCCAATCAGAATCGAAAACTTTAGCTTCGAGCGTCCCGTTTATGACTGGATATTCCTGTTTTACCTTCTCGGCCGTCTCAGGACTCATCGGTTGGGACGGAGGAATTGGAGCTGCTCTCCTCGCAGGTTCTTCCTCGAGTTGCGGCCCCGCACCCTCTTCGGGGTGTCTAGCAAACTCCGACCCGAAAGCGCCTTCGGCGCGAGGGGGCCTTCGCTCTTCGAGCTCGTACTCCTGACCATGTCTTTCTCTACCGCCAAGCCGACGATCATTTCTCCCAACACCCCTTCGCTCGTATCTCCCGCGGTCTCCATACCTACCATGGTGCTCCACACGACGCTCCCTTTCTTCCCGTCGCTCTTCGACAGCTATTGGTGCCTCCTCGGGTTTTGCCTTGAGTATCTCAAGAATCTCGACTGGCGTTAGCTCCTCAACTTCTCTTCCTCGAGGAGCACGGAAGACTTTGTCAATCCGCGCAACTTGAGAAAGCTCCTTGAGTATAAGATCGCCGCCTCGGTCGCCGTCCAAGAATGCGTAAACTGTCTTTCTCTTCGCGAGCTCCTTCACGGTCTCCGGGACGCTAGTGCCCTCTACGGCGATTGTATTCTCAATTCCCGCGCGGAGGAGATTGATGATGTCGGCCCTTCCCTCGACGACGTAGATGATGTCAGAACTCGCAACCGAGGGGCCTGCGGGAAGACCTTCCCTTCCGTAGCTGATGACTCTCCCTTTTTTCGTGGAATCGACAATATCCTTTAGGGACTCTTCGCCCTCGCTCGCAGTTTTCGAGGCCCAGTCTTTCATGATGGACTTTGCGCGGTCGACTATGACCTTCCGCCTGTCTGCCCTTACGTCGGATATCCCGACGAGTGTAAAGCGCGCCTCACACGGGCCTACCTTGTCCACGTTCTCGACGGCTGCAGCGATAAGAGCGCATGTGGAAACGTCTGTGCTCATCGGAATGAGCACCTCGCCAGTAGTCCTTCCATTATTGGATTGAAGATTGATTTCTATGCGACCAACCTTCCAAGTCTTCTGCAACTCCTGTAGGTTCATCTCTGGGCCAAAAAGCCCTTCGGTTTGTCCAAAGATTGCGCCTATTAGATCTGCTTTTTCTACAACTCCTTCTACTTCAAAGCGTAATTTTACTAGATATTTTACAATGCTTTTTTCTTGACTCAACGAAACTACAACCACCAAAAGTAAGATGCAATTGGTAATTCGTCAAACCTTACAACTTTAAGAAAGCGGAATTGCGCTTTTAAGCCTTTAGCGAAAAATACCGTCACCGGCTCACAACAATTAAAGGAAAAGCCTAGTAATATTGAAATATTCTGACGAGGTCTCAGAGAGATTAGTCTCTCACAGATGACACCTAAGAAATTTGATTATTATGCTCCAACTACGATAAACGAAGCCATCCAGATACTGCACGACAACGAGGACTCGAAGGTTCTTGCCGGAGGCCAGAGCCTCTTGGCGCTTATGAAGCTCAGGTTGGCGGCTCCTGCCTCACTTGTGGACATTTCAAAACTGGAGAACATGTCCTATGTCCGCGAGGAGAAGGACTATCTGGCAATAGGTGCACTAACTATCCATGACATCATAGAGCACAATCAGTTCATCAAGGACCACTTTACGATTCTGACGGATGCCGCAAGCAAAATAGGCGACCAGCAGATCAGAAACAAGGGGACGATAGGCGGCAGCTCCTGCCACGCAGATCCGGCGGCCGATTTGCCCACTGCACTCACGGCTCTGGCTGTAAATTTTGTTGTCGTTGGAAAGAACGGGCAACGTGTGATACCTGCAAAGGATTTCTTTGTTGACACCTTTACGACTTCTGTAGGAAAGGACGAAGTGGTCACGGAAGTCAGAATCCCGTATCTTCCGCCTCATTCTGGTTCCGGTTACATCAAACATAGCAGACGCGAGGGCGATTTTGCCATAGTTGGAGTTGGAGCAGTCGTAACGGTGGGCGAGGGCAACATCTGCAAAGACGTAAGGATTGGGTTAGGAGCTGTTGGTGCAATCCCTCTCCGCGCCACCAAGGCCGAAGAGTACCTCAAGGGCAAGACGCTAGATGACAAGAATATTGTCGCAGCTGCCGAAGTTGCAAATGACGGGGCAGATCCTCCTTCAGACATGCATGGCAGCAGGGAGTACCGGTTGGAGATGATCAAGGTCTTCACGAAGAGAACGCTAAAGCTCGCAATGAGCAGAGTAAAGTAAGTTTACCGAGAATGGAAAAGGAAAAAGAAAAGAGATAGAGAGAGGAGAAGAGAGTAGAGCTATGCAGTCACTGAAGACAGATATGATAACTGTAACATGCAAGATCAACGGCAAGGAGTATAGCGGCATGGTGGAGCCGAGGACTCTGTTGGTTCATTTCCTGAGGGACGACCTCAACCTAACCGGGACGCACATCGGCTGCGATACGGGCCACTGCGGCGCGTGCACAATTTTCATGAACGGCAAGACTGTGAAATCATGCATGGTCCTTGCAATCCAAGCACAGGGAGCAAACCTGATGACCGTCGAAGGGCTCGCCGACGGCGACAAGCTTCACCCGATCCAGGAGGCATACTGGGAGAATCACGGCTTGCAGTGCGGTTATTGCACTCCGGGAATGCTAATGTCATCACTCTTCCTCCTTCAGAGGAATCCTGACCCAACCGAGGAGGAGATCCGAAGAGGGATCGAGGGTAACCTTTGCAGATGCACCGGTTACGTCAACATCGTGAAATCAATCAAGGCGGCTGCAAAGAAGATGCAACAGCAGCAGGGAAGTGCTGCGCCCTCGATTCAGGCCAAGGCTGGTCATTAAACGGATTTAGTATTTCCAAATTCAACTACGCGATTGCACTTCGTTTTTCCCTGCAAGTGAAAGTGGAAGGGCGGTGTTATTCTAGGAAAAATTGGCCACCGTCACCGAGCTGGTAAAGGCAGAAGAGGAAGCAAAGCCAAAGCTCTGGCTGGGCCAACCACTCAAGAGGAAAGAGGATCCGAGACTGATCTCTGGTCTCGGAAAGTATGTGGATGACGTAAAGCTTCCAGGGCTCGCCTACGCTTCAATCTTGCGCAGTCCTTACGCACACGCAAGAATCAAGAGCATTGACACCAGCAAGGCGGAGAAGCTCACTGGCGTCCTCTGCGTTATTACAGGCAGAGATGTCGTCAAAATCACAGACCCCTTCCTTCAAATTTCACCTGCGCCTGCAAACAAGCTGAAGGACTACTGCCTCGCGGTTGACAAGGTAACCTATGTAGGAGACCCCGTTGCAGCCGTCGTCGCAGAGTCGAGGGGAATCGCCGAAGATGCCCTTGAACTCATTGAGGTAGAATACGAGCCTGTTGACCATGTCATAGACGCGAGAAGGGCGCTAGAGAAGGACGCACCGGTACTTCACGAAGAAGTTGGCTCAAACCTTGTTTTTTATGGCAAGTGGGACTACGGAAACATTGAGCAGGCGATAAAGACCGCCGACAAGGTCGTAAAGGCGACGCTCCACTTTCACAGGTTCAGCTCTACACCTATTGAGAACAACGGAGTCGTTGTGAATTACGACAGGGCGACTGGCTTTCTCAACATCTACTGCAACAACCAGATGCCAATGTTTTGCATACCTTGGCTTTCCTTTGGTCTGAGGTTTCCTTCGAACAGGATACGTATGATCACTGGGGACATCGGCGGAGGGTTTGGTACAAAGATCATTAACTATCCGTACATCGCTTTGGTCGCGATCCTGGCAATGAAGACAGGACGGCCCGTAAAGTGGACTGAAGATAGAAGAGAGCATCTTGCCGCGGCAAATCACGGAAACGAGCGTACATTCGACGTTGAAGTCCCGGTCAAGAGGGATGGCACGATCCTCGGCTTCAAGTTAAAGGCCTTCGACGACTGTGGTGCGTATACGAGGTATGAGCCGGCCGGAGCCGCCATTTGGGCGCAAGTTACTCCGGGATGCTATCACTTTGCGAACTTTGTAATGGAATTCTATCAGGTGATGACGAACAAGTGCCCCGTTGGACCCAATAGAGGATACTCTAGGTCACAACATTTGTGGATGCTTGAGCGCTCCGTCGACATTGTTGCAAGAGAACTTGGCCTTGACCCGGCTGAAGTTCGCTTGAAAAACTTCGTCAGGCCGGATGAAATGCCGTACGTTACACCAAGTGGGGGGATATACGACGGAGGCAACTACGGCGAGTCCCTGCGCAAAGTAATGAAGCTGATTGATTACGATGGGATTCGCGAGGAACAAGCAGCTTCGAGGAGAAAGGGAGGGAAGCTCATTGGAATCGGTCTGGCCACAGTCCTTGACTCGGGAACGAACAACTTTGGGCAGGTCAAAATTGTAAACCCTGAGAATCCATTCTCGGGGAATTCGGAGGCTGCGCGAATTAGCATAGACGGTTTAGGGCAAATACAGGTCGCTCTGGGAACCGTACCGCAGGGACAGGGACACGAGACCTTCGCTTCGCAGGTCGTGGCAGACGAATTTGGAGTCAGCCCTGATCAGGTGACAGTCCTCATGGGCTTTGACTCCGGTACAAACCCATACTCTCACCAGTCCGGTTCGTACGCCAGCAGGTCTGCAGTGATGGGAACGGGCGCCTTACTCGGAGCCGCAAAGAAGGTGAAGGAAAAGGCCGCAAAGATCGCCGCGCACCTTCTGCAAACCTCGCCCGAGAAGATCGATTTCAGAGAGGGGGCCGCGGTCGACAGAGAAACGGGGAAGAAGATTCCTCTCTGGCAGATTGGGAACGTCGCATGGGTGAACAACTTACTCTTGCCCGAAGGCATGGAGCCTGGACTCGTCGCGATCAACTTTTGGAGGCCGAGCTTCACTCTTCCAGACGAAAAGTGGAGGCACAATCAAACTCTGACCTACTCGTACCAGAGCCACGCCGCAGTAATAGAACTAGATCCAGAATCGGGCAAGTTCAAGATCCTGCGCTACGCCATAGTTGACGATTGCGGAACTCAGATCAATCCGCTGATTGTCGAGGGTCAGGTTCACGGCGCCGCAGCACACGGAATAGGTGCAGCGATGTACGAGAACTTTGAGTATGATGAAGAGAATGGTCAATTGAAGAGTAGCACTTTCATTGACTATCTCGTCCCGACTGCTCTCGACATACCCCACATGATAACCTCACACATTGAAACGCCCTCGCTCTTTGCGCCGAAGGGAATTCGCGGTGTAGGAGAAGGCGGCTGCACCCCAGTTGGAGCAATTTCGAATGCTGTTGAAGACGCTCTGGCTCCTCTCGGAATCAGGATTACGGACAGCCACCAGAATCCGCAGCAAATACATAAGTTGATAAGGGAAAAGGCCTCAAAGTGAAGCTCATAGCGTACGGGTAAGAACGACGATGGAAATAATTTTGTGGGTGAAAAATTAACAAGATATGCACTTTGAAGGTACATTCAATGTGAAGGCACCGAAGGAAAAGGTCTTCGGCATGATGCTCGATCCAAACCAGATCTCGCAGTGTATGCCCGATCTCCAAAAGCTAGAGGTAAAGTCACCTGACGATTTCACTGCCGTCGTAAAGGCTGGTGTGTCTTTCATAAAGGGAGATTTCACGTTGCACTTTACCACTGTGGAAAAGACTCCACCGACACACGCAAAGCTCGTTGCACACGGAACGGGAATCGGTAGCACAGTCGACCTTGACACTTTGATGGACATTGCTGACGCACAGGGCGGCGGAACTTCGATGAAGTGGTCCGCAGACGCGAAGATCGGGGGAAGGATCGCTTCAGTGGGTCAGAGGCTACTCAACGGTCAAGCAGAAAAAATTGTCAAGAACCTGTTCGAGTGCCTCCAAACCAAGCTAGAAGCCGCCTGAGCCCTTCGGCGGCCTTCATTCCTCATACTCTTTTTCGTTGTTTTTCTTTCATCGGTTCAGGGCATTTCAATGTCTAGTGCCCTGACAATACTCTTGTTACGATCGACCTGAATTCTGTATCGTCGACATTGGATTTTATCTCCTCAGATCTGCTCTTTACTTCGGAAAGAATCTTGTTGACCTGATCCTCGTTTGCGCTCATTCCAAGCTGCTTCAATTTCCACTCTATGGAGTGGGTGCCAGATTTCTTGCCGAGAAACACGCCGTGCTTGTTTCCAACAACATCCGGGAGGTAGGCCTCAGAGCCCAGATTGTACTTCATCCAGCCTGCAATCGAGATTCCAGCTTCTCTAGTGAACACCCTTTCCCCAACGATCGGCTTATTTGGCGCGAGCGGAAACCTCGTGCACTTCTGGACTAGCTCTGAGAGTCTCTTGAATTTTGAAAAATCAAACCGCACAGGCTGGCCGTACAGGAATTTGAGCGCCATCGCGACCTCCTCAAAACTCGCGTTGCCTGATCGTTCGCCGATTCCGTTGACAGAAGTGTGAATCACACTCGCGCCGTTCTGAACCCCGGAGATGGAAGTGGCAACTCCGAGCCCAAAGTCGTTGTGCGTGTGAACCTCGAGCGGCTCCTTGACTACTTTGTGTATCTCGCGTATCATCTTCCCAAATCCTTCGGGTGTGACGCATCCGAATGTATCTACAATGACGAACGAGTCGGGGTGCGCCCCCTCCGAGACAGCCGCCAAGACGCGCTTGTAAAAATCAAAGTCGGCTCTCGTTCCATCAACTCCGAAGAAAGCTGTCCACAGTCCGTGCTTCTTTGCGTAGTCAATGGCCTCGACGGCCCTCTGAGTCACCTGATCGTTTGTCCAGTTGAACTGCTTCAACTTGGGATATCCCACTGGCCCTTCACAGATGATCCCTTCGACGTCGCATCTTAGGGCGGTGTCTATATCTTCCTTGACAAGCCTTGAAAAGGCAAAGACCTTCGATTTCAAACCTAGGTGAGCGATCTCCTTGACAGCGTCAAAATCCTCCTGTGAAACGACTGGCATGCCCGCCTCTATCCTGTGCACGCCGACCTCGTCGAGCATCCTTGCAATCTCGACCTTTTCGTTCTTCCGAAGGACCACACCCGGCGTCTGCTCGCCGTCACGAAGCGTAACATCGTGAAAGACTACCTCACTCGGGAAGTGAAATTTGGACATGACCTCTTCGTCAAAGTTGTACTGGCTGACCCAATAGTCGCTTCCTACCCATTTTCCATTTTCTAAACTCAAACTACTGCTCAACTGCTCCTTGGATTTCTTTTTTCTTGCTGCTTTGAAACCAAAAACCTACTCGAATGTGCAGGTCCTTCTAAGAATTAAGAGCGAACGTCCTTCCTAGAAAAAGCATTCTCCACGTACTACTCGATGCACAAACCCGATCGGAAAAGTAAAGCCAAGAACGCCATCTCCACTGAACGTGTTCATTCTTCATACTCTTTCGATGCGGTCATTCAAATCTTATCTGTTTGGAGGCATTTTTTCCGATTGTGCCCAAGATCGCACGCGCGCATCCAAACACAAATTTAGCTGATCCTCCAGGTACTATCTTGGAACTGTCTGCACACGGTGGTTTGAATTTAGAAATTGTTCGAAAATGAAAATACTCTTGGCAAGCTGAGAGCTCAGGGAAGAGAGTCCTACTTTCACGAGTCATACGAAAAGGCCGTCGAGCAAGTTAGGAAGGGCAAACTGGGAAAGAACTACCCGATGATCATCGGCGGGAAGGATGCCTTTTCCAAGGAAGGAACTTTCGTAGACAAGAGCCCCTCCGACACAGATCTTGTCGTCGGATACTTCCAAAAGGGGACAAGGCAGGACGCCAAGGAAGCAATACGCGCAGCAAAGGACGAGTTTGAAGAGTGGTCCTCCACCCCGTATCAGGATCGCGTGAAAATATTTAGGCGCGCAGCGGACATTGTCAGTGAGCGGAAATTCGAGCTAGCGGCCGAGATGACCTTCGAGAATGGGAAAAACAGATACGAAGCCGTGGCGGATATCGACGAGGCAATCGACTTCCTGAGGTACTACTCGGAGGAGTTAGAGCAGAACAAAGGTTTCGACAGGGTAATGAGAGGCGTCGTCCCGGCCGAGCACGCGAGATCCATTCTCAGGCCATACGGCGTGTGGGCTGTAATATCTCCCTTCAACTTTCCTCTCGCGATTGCAACAGGTATGAGCACTGGTGCCTGCATCACGGGGAACACGGTCGTGCTCAAACCAGCCTCGGATACGCCGCTGATGTCCTACGAACTGGCAAGGTTAGTGCATCGCGCAGGAGTCCCTGGCGGCGCCTTCAACTACGTCACCGGCCCGGGTTCCACGGTTGGTTCCGAGCTCACGGAGAACGAAGATGTCGAGGGAGTCGCTTTCACCGGCTCCTGGGATATCGGAGCGCACTCTTTCGTAGAGTTCCAGAAGGGAAGGCCCAGACCCTTTATCGCAGAAATGGGAGGTAAGAACGCAACCATAGTCACAAAGAATGCGGACCTAGAAAAAGCGGCGGAGGGCGTGATCAAGGCGGCGTTTGGATACGGAGGGCAAAAATGCAGTGCTTGCTCAAGGGTCTACGTCCAGAATTCTGTCAAAGATGAGTTCGTGAAAAGACTCGTTGAGAAGGCTTCCGCGTTGAAGGTCGGAGACCCGGCGGAAAAGGAGACCTTTCTTGGACCGCTGATCAATCAGAGCGCGTACACGAACTTTGCAAGGTACGCCGAAGAGGCCAGGAACTCTGGTGGCAGAGTCGCATTTGGAGGAGGCGTGCTCAAGGAAGGCAAGTATGCGAAGGGGTACTTCGTCGAGCCAACAATACTCGTCGATGCTCCGGCTGGCTGCAAGCTTCTCAAAACTGAGCTCTTCGTCCCCATACTCGCTGTTGAAGCTTTTGGCGATCTCGAAGGCGCGATCAACGAACTCAATGATGTTGTGTACGGCCTGACGGCGGGGATCTTCTCCGCGGACAAAAACGAGGTTGACACCTTCTTCACAAAAGCAAAGGCGGGCGTCCTCTATGCGAACAAGGTTTCTGGCTCAACAACAGGGGCAATGGTCGGCGCGCAGCCATTTGTCGGGTGGAAGAAGAGTGGATCCAGCGGAAAGGGGGCAGGTGGCCCATACTATCTTCAGCAGTTCCTCAGGGAACAGAGCCAGACCTTCTATACATGAAAGTTCCAGAAGGAAATTGCTCATTGGTCTAGATCAGCATTCCAGACCGCTTAAGCCAATTGCCTGGCAATGCCATTACGTGCAGTGCATTGCGCTTCAGGAAGGACTCCTGGCCCTCGTTTCTTGTCCTCGTCTCTAGCTTTACTGCATTTTATGCAACAATCGAGGTATTCCTGTTCGCCAATAGGAACATCTTCGGCACGACGGGCATCGGAAACGACGCGGTCATGCTGCTGATCTCATTCCTTAACGTGGCTCCAGCAGGACTCTTCGCTTTCTCCGTGGTATCCGCGCTCCCTCCAAGGGTCTGCTCGCAATACAATGAAGAGAGCGTGATGCGCTTCGCACCTCTTAGACTGAAGGCAAGAGTGGCTCTCCTCTACACGACTTTCAACGATTTCCTTCCAGAGTACGCTTCGTACAATTTTGAGCAAAGTGAACTAATTGCGCGTGAAGGTTCAGAAAATGCTGCTTCTTGCCGTTGTTCCTTCTTCATACTGGACGACAGCACTCTATCTTCAAAGAGGAAAGAGGTAGACCGGTTTGCCGCAGAACATGATCGGTGCAAGGTGCTAAGGCGCGCCTCAAGGAAAGGGTACAAGGCGGGCGCGATCAACAACTGGGTGCGGGCATACGGCCAGAACTTTGACTACATCTTCATCCTCGACACGGATTCGCAGGCAAGCGCCTCGGCAATCAAGAAGTGCCTTGACCTCGCAAGGAGGGACCCAAGACTCGCCCTGATCCAGACGAAGACGCTCACGATGACGTCGAACCCTTCCAAGATGACAAAGTCAAGCGTCACAATCCAGCACGCGTACATGGCCGTTGTCCAGAATGCGATGAGGAACATGGGGAGCAGTCCTTACTATGGCCACAACGCGCTCGCCAGGATAGACGCCCTGAGAAAAATTGGTGGGTTCATAGAAGAGAGCAACGAAGACTACAAGACGCTCGCAAGGCTCCACAACGCGGGGTACGAATCACTCTACGCGCAGAGCGCCGTTACCTGGGAGGAGATCCCGCCTGATTACTTTGGCGCGAGGAAGCGAGCGCTCCGCTGGGCGAGGGACGCTGTGGGACAGCTCGGGCTTCTACGCTTCAGAGTGCCGCTTTGCATGATAATCTACCTGATCTACGGCTGGGTCACCTACATGGCAAACATAGTGATGCTCGGTCTATTCTTCCTTCTATCGGTGCGCTCCTTCTCGCTCCAGATTTCAAACATGGGACTTCTCGGCGACCTCGCGGGGATTCTCACAATGTCTGTGATAGTCCTCTGGCCGATGCTCTCCCTGCGTGTCAGCGACCCGGAGCTGAACGTGAAAAGCATTGCCTCTGCGGTGCTCTGGGGGACGGTTTTCAGTGTCCCGATGACTGCTCCGGTGAGCCTACAAATCGCAAGGACCACGTGTGCAAAACTTGGCGCTGCCCTAAGAGGAGCGCTTGGACTCATGAAGTCATCAGTAAACGAGGAGTTCGTCGTTACGCCGAAGGTGAGGTCCGAAGGGGGAACCTTTGGATCTGTCCTCGGAAAGCTCAAGGTCGAATTCTTATTAGGCTCTGCTCCGCTGTTCCTCGCACTCGCCTCAGGTGCGTACTTCTTTCTCCTCTTCTCGCTCGCACAGATACTCTCGCTGATCTTACTTCCTCTTTTCATCTTCTCCGAAACTAGTCCGCATCGGTCGTTCAGACACGTCCCCATTTCTGCAAAGGAGTATGCCCTGAACTATAACAGGAGGACCGTTGTGCCTCAGGGAACGCCTCAGTACGTCTACCTTGCGACGCGCTAGTCTGAGATATACTCGCTTTTTTCTTCTTACTCTTGCTATATCTCTCTCCCCATTGCCTTCATCGCACTCGTATAGCAACAAGGCATAAAGCAAAGATCTGGAGGATAATCGACGACGCGTGACGGTCTCAAAAACAAATTGACTTCGCCCACATCTCCTTCTCCAGACACAGAGTGGTTCCTCTCAGGCAGCTCAGAGCGCGCACAGGCAAACCCGTCGCTTTCAAGGTTTGATTCGTTCAACGTCGCCGTATATCCCATACTGATCGTCGACGACAACGAGGGCGTCTGCATACTCATTGCAAGAATGCTCTCAAACATTGGTTTCAAATCGATATACATTGCAAACAGCGCAAAGCAGGCATACGACATCTTCGGGACGCAGATGGCGGAGCTGGAAAGGGATCCGATAATCTTCCTCGACCTGAGGCTGCCAGACGTTCCGGGCGAGCGCGTGGCAAAGAAGATCATGGAGATACGCCCCTCTTCGAGGATTATCCTTGTCACGGCAGAGGATTCCTCCGCCGAGAGTTCGCAGGAGGCCATGCGCCAGGGTGCCGCCGCGTACATCCAAAAGCCAATTGGACTATCGAAGATCAGGAACGTGCTCGCCGACATTCTCGAGGACATGGAGAATGGCGGTGAAGATGGAAGAAAGCTTCGAAATGGTGACAACGGAACTGACACCGAGAAGATGATCAAGCGAGGGATTTTGGGAGGAGTCGAGTGATTTGGCTTGAAGGCCTCAGTCATGCTTGATAGGGGGAGCAGGTACGAGGTCCTTACAGTTGCCGATTCCGGGGAAGGAATAGGAACCAAAAATATCTCCGTACTCCTGCTGCACAAGGTAACCGAGACAGGCTCTCCGTTCATAGTCGTAGCTGGATACTACCTCAACGAGGTTGGGGCGTTTGATTCTAGCGTTCTTGCCGAGATCGAAACCGTCCCAGAGTCCGACTATTCCTGGCTCAAAGACTTGATTAGGAGCAGCAAGAGTAAGACCGAGGAAGGTTCGAGGAACTACAAGAGAATCCCGATTACCTTCTGGTAGCGTTTTTGCTCGGTAATTTAGGGCAATACAATATTCCATTTTTATTTCTAGCGCTTTATGTTCGTCACCCTGAGTTTGAATACAAGGGTCTTGCCCGCCATCGGGTGCCTGCCGGATTTGCCATAAGCCTTCTCCGGTGGAATTGTGACTTCCTTTTCCTCGTTTATCGCCATGCCAGTTAGCGCCTCCTCGAACCCCTGGATCACCTGGCCGGCGCCGAGTTTGACCTGAAGCGGCCTGTAATCCCTTGCCGGCGTGTACAACCCGGCCTTTTTCGCCTCTGATTCGATGGAGGTGTCGAATACTTTCCCGCCGACGTACTTTCCGATGTAGTGAACCGAGACCGTGTCCCCTTTTTGCGCTTCCAATTCTGAACTCATGTTGCTTCTTGAACTGACCACACTCGACTTGCCTCTTTTTTGTACTTTGTTGCATCCGAGCGTCATACCACCCGCAGTGATCGCCTTTGCTTCCCCGGTGACTCTTGAGAATTGAAACAAACGTTTATGTCAGCCCGGAGCGGCGCTTGCCTGCGAGTACGCGGATTACAATTATGCTCGCATCTGAGAAACGGCATGGTGTTGCCACAGCAGTAGCCGCGGGTGCCGCCGTGGTTGAGGAAAAGGGGCCGCACGGGGAACTTGAAGAGTCGGTGAAGCAAAGACAACGCGACGAGCTCCGTGAGCACCGGGCGGTCGGGTCTCCCCTGAGACGCGTGGAAGACCGCAGGCTGATTACAGGCAACGACAGGTACATCGACAATTTGAAGTTCCCGGGCCTGATCTACGCGGGATTTGTGCGCAGCCCCTACGCGCATGCCAAGATAAAGAAAATCGACACCTCCAAACTTGAGAGCAACCCCCAGGTCGTCTCCTTCATTACTCCGGAGGAGGCTAGGGCAAAAACTGCCCCAATACCTGTTGTGTGGCGCGTGCCATACTCCAAACTCCACGAGCACTATGCCCTCGCCCAGAGAACAGTCAATCATGTCGGGGATCCCGTCCTGTGCGTCGCGGTGAGGGACAAGTACGCGCTGGAAGATGCACTAGAATCAGTCAGCGTCGAGTACGAAATCTTGGATCCGGTCTTGGACGCGTCTTCGGCGGAGAAAGCGCTTCCAATACACGAAGAGCTCGGAACCAACCTTTGTTTTGCCGTTCCGATCTCCGCGGGGAACGTCGATGAGGCGCTTCGAAGTTCAAGCGTTGTGGTCTCGGGGACGTTCAAACTCTCGAGAGTTGCCGCGTCCCCGATGGAAGCGAGAGGGGTAATCGCAAACCCGGTGCCAGAGTCTGGCGCAGAGCTAACGGTGTACTCTTCGACGCAGTGGCCGCACATTTTGCGAACATCTCTCGCCGGGTGTCTGAATATCCCTGAGAATACGCTGAGGGTCGTCGCTCCTGACGTTGGGGGAGCTTTCGGAGTTAAAGGCGAGGTGTTTGCTGAGGAGATCGCGGTGTGCCTCCTTGCCCTAAAGTGCAGGCGGCCAGTCAAGTGGGTTGAGTCGAGGAGAGAGAGTTTCCTTGCGACGACACACGCGAGAGACCAGGTCCTCAAGGCGGAGGCTGGCTTTTCTTCGGACGGCATCCTGAAGGGGCTGAAGGTCGAGAGCGTGTGCGATTTTGGGGCATACCTGCACACGATAACCATGGGCTCGGGTTTCATAACCGCAATCTCATTCAACGGCCCGTACAAGTTCCAGAACTTTTCCATCGTCGCGAAGGGGGTGTACACGAACAAGGTGAGCTTGAGCGCCTACCGCGGCTTCGGGCAGCCGGAGGCAGCGTTCGTCTTTGAGCGCTTGATGAGCATGGGCGCTAAGAAACTCGGGATGGATCCTTCTGAGGTGCGCTTCCGAAACCTGATCGCACCCACCGAGATGCCCTACACAACCCCGACGGGCGGTGTGATCGACTCGGGGGATTACGCTTCTCTCTTCAAGAAGGCGCTTGATCTGGCGGGATACGAGGAGATGGTGAAGCGCCGCGAGCTCGCAAGGCGCGAGGGGAAACTCAGGGGCGTGGGCATCTCGCTTTACACCGAGACGAGTGGTTTTGCGCCGGGGTTCGTCTTTGCACACCTCGGGCTCACGATAGGCGGTTACGACTCTGCTACCGTGAGGATAAATCCCGACGGGAAGGTCGCCGCGACAACGGGCGCGCTTCCGCACGGGCAGGGGTTCAACACCACTCTTGCGCAAATCTGCGCTGATGAGCTCGGGCTCGACTTTGGAGACGTGCTCGCCTACCACGGCGATACGTCGAGTTCGCCGTACGGGCAGGGGTCCTTCGGCAGCAGGACGGTAGCCGTGGCGGGGAGCGCCGCGGTCCTCGCGTCGAGGAAGCTTGCGGAGAAGGTGAAGAGGATTGGGGCGCATCTGATGGGCATTGAAGTCTCGCCTACTGTTGCTGCAGACCTCATCCTTTCTGAGGGATCCGTTGTGTCGCGGTCTCTGGACAAGCGCGTGCCCATCAAGGAGGTCGCAAGGGCCGCGTATCGCGCGCACAACCTTCCACCCGACGTTGAGCCGGGCCTTGAAGCCACGGTCTACTTCAACCCCGTTGGATTGACCACTTCCTACGCCGCGCATATATCTGAAGTTGAGGTGGACCGTGAGTCCGGTATGATCAAGTTGCTGAAGCATGTCTGCGTACACGACTGTGGAAATGAAATCAACCCCATGATCGTCGAGGGGCAGATCCACGGCGCGATCGCGCAGGCGATTGGCGTGAGTTTGCTCGAAGAGGTTGCCTACGACGCGAGCGGGCAACTTGGCTCTGGCTCCTTCATGGACTACCTTCTTCCAACCGCAGAGATAATCCCGCCGATAGTGCTAAGCTCAACTACCGTTCCCACTCCGATAAATCCGCTGGGTGCAAAAGGGGTAGGAGAGAGCGGGACGATAATCGCGCCACCATCGATAGCAAACGCGGTGTCGGACGCTATTGCAGCGGAGATGAACACTCTGCCTATGACCCCCGAGCGGGTGTGGGCTGTAATTCGAGAACGAGCCTCGAAGCAGTGATAGATTTGAGATAGAAAGGGAAAATCCCTTGCGCGCTTTTTCTCATTGGACTTGCGTCTAGGCCGATTCTGCGCAACTCGATTATGGTTGCTGATATCGCGCTCTAATTCTCTATTCATATGACCTACCGTTTCCAGATTTGTATAACGAATTGGCTTCGTTACGTACCCCCTCTGTAGGGGGATACGAGCTTGAAAACTCGACAAGTGTCGAGAAGTCCAAGGATGTGAAGAACGGAATTACATACACCGAATAGCCCAGAAAGATTGACGGAACAACGTGAAATGCCACATTCTGCTTCTTCTTCAAGCCTGCATGAAAGGACTTGAGGGGGCTTGTAAATAGGGTCGGGAATTTCCATGATTCCTGAGCACTCATCTTATGAACGCCTAATGATACTGCGGGACGATACAAAATTTGTAGACTCAACCTTCGTTTCATTGAAGAATTCCTCGCTGCGGGTTCTATTCCTACAGCGTGTTGTAAGCCCGCGGCGGAATTTCCAAATCATCCTCGAAAATCCGAAAATCCAACTTGCGCCCTAATACTCGCCTCAAACCTAAACTGAAGGCTTCATTGCTCACGGTTTCCCGCTTTAAATAGCAAATTAGCTCAGTTACGTACCCCCTCTAGGGGGGTACCCCCTCGCTTTCTCGACAATTGTCGAGAACAGGTGATCAATTCAGCTTACAGGAATTGAAACACAATATTCTCGCTCTAATCATTGTGGAACAAGCCCTGTTGGCTTTCCCGAGCTGATACGTGGCTGTTCTATTGATATGAGAAATCATACCCGCTAGTTGTTATTAAGTGCAGATGAAGCGGGACTTCTAACCGGTGATTCTGATCCTATTCAAGAACTTGCACTTAGAAACTTGCTACTCCCTGCGTGAAGCTCTTTGATGATATCATCGTGGACTAATTCGAAATGCCGACGATTAGCTCAAGCGATCGATATATCGAAACGAAGAACTCGCAAGGGTAGACGTGGTGACAAAAAAGACTTGAAACGAAGGCGAGCAACTGCCTCGGCTTGCCTTCAAACTAACTAGCGCAGCAACAAGTCGCTTTGAAGAAAACGGACCGATTCTACGAAATGGAAAAGCTTTCCCTAGGTTCCTTCTTCCCACCCGCTGAGGTATCTGACCTGCTCCTCGTTCAGCTTGTCTATCTTGATGCCCAAGCTGTCCAGTTTGAGCCTCGCGACCTCCTCATCCTGCGATCTAGGGATCTCATACACGTTCGGCTCGAGCTTCCTCCCCTCCTTGGCGAGACGAACTATTGAGAGAAACTGGTTTGCGAAGCTCATGTCCATGACCTCGCTCGGATGACCCTCCGCGGCGGCGAGGTTGACCAGCCTCCCTTCAGCCAGGACATATAGCCTGTTGCCGTTGGGGAGGGTGTACTCCATGTTCTCCGGCCTTATCTCCCTCTTTCTGCTCGCGATCTTGTCGAGATCAGTAACGGAAACCTCGACGTTGAAGTGCCCCGCGTTGGCAAGAATCGCCCCGTCGCTCATGATGGCAAAGTGTTCCTTCGTTATCACGTTCTTGCATCCGGTTGCGGTGATGAAGATGTCTCCAACGGGAGCCGCGCTCTCCATTGACATTACGCTGTAACCGTCCATGCGAGCTCTTAGTGCCTTGATTGGATCGACCTCGGTGACTATGACGTTCGCGCCGAGTCCCTTTGCTCTGGAGCTGAGCCCTCTGCCGCAGTGCCCGTACCCCGCGATAACCACGTTCTTGCCAGAGAACAGGACGTTTGTGGCCCTGATTATGCCGTCGATCGCGCTTTGTCCGGTGCCGTAGACGTTATCAAAGTCTGACTTTGTCTCTGCATCGTTGACAGCAATTATTGGATACTTGAGTTTCCCATCCTTCGCCATTGCCCTAATCCTGTGGATCCCCGTCGTGGTTTCTTCGGTACCGCCCTCGAGCGTCTTGAGGTACTCGGGGCGCTTCATGTGAACCGTGAAGATCAGGTCGGCCCCGTCGTCGAGCGTGAGTTGAGGGTTCATCTTCAGCGTCTGGTCGATACACCAATAGTACTCTTCAGACGAGAGACCCCTCCACGCAAAGATCTCTGTACCGCTTGAATCAAGCGCCGCGGCGACATCGTCCTGCGTTGAAAGGGGATTGCACCCCGACCATGATACCACGGCGCCGGCGGCGCGGAATGTCTCGACAAGCACTGCGGTCTCCTTCGTCACGTGGAGGCACCCAGCAATTTTGAAGCCTTCAAGGGTTCTCTGATTGGAATGAATCTTGCGCAGCCTCATCAGCACGGGCATGCGCGACTCTGCCCACTCAATTTTCTTCCTTCCAGAATCTGAAAGCGAAGGATCTCTTATCTTGCTCATGGTCTCTTTCGAAGTCAAGCGTCAATTTGAGCTCTGAATCGATTTAAGGCTTGCAAGCCAACTGTGTGAGTGCAAGAATTCTGCCTTTGGATCCACGCTGAAATCGACCCTACCCTTTCGAATCACGCATTCCCCAATGGCGAAGCAAGCGATTTTTCCCCCTGACGCGATTTGCACTCAAAGGGATGATTCGCATCTAGAGAATAGTTTGATACTCACCAATAGGCACCGATCTGCCCTTTCCCATTCGAGCTGTATATCTTTCTCACGCAGTGCTCTCGATTGCTACCTCCGTCTCATTCTGCAACGGAACCCTTGCGCCACCAACCACCTGCAACTGCGGGAGGGAGCTCTCGATGTGCTTGCGAGAAGGCTCAAGCCACGGAGGCAGTTTCAAACTTTTCCCGAGCTCTTCAACCGGTTCATCGATTGTAAACCCCGGCGGATCTGTCGCTATTTCGAACAGGACGCCGCCCGGCTCTCGAAAGTAAATTGAGTGGAAGTAGTTGCGATTGATTATCGGAGTGACGTTGAGGCCCACCTTGACTATCTCCTGCCTCCAGGATTTTTGTTGATCATCATCGGGAGTACGCCAAGCGACGTGGTGTACTGTGCCCGAAAGTACTTCGCCGTGCGGAAGTGCCGACTGGCAGAGTACATCAACAAAAGCTCCTGCGCCGCCCTTGCCTACTTCGTACTGAAAGCGTTCGCCTTCTTCTTTGATCAGTCTGAAACCGAGAGTTTCCTTTAGTAGTAAGGCAGTTCTTTCGTACCCTTCTTCGGATAGAGTGACACCGTGGAATTCGGTAATCTCTTTGTCTTCGTCAATACGGGATTTGCTCCAGTGAGCGTCGCCGCTTCTACTTTTCGAAGAGGCATCAGAGCCAGCGACCATTTCAAGCTTCAGTCCGTCGGGATTGTAGAATGTGAAACTCTGCTCTTCCCCTTTGAATCGCGATGTTGGCTCCTCGGTGTCGATGCCGTATTTCTTCAGTCTATCGATCCAAAAAGACATGCTTTCTTTCGGAATTGAGAAAGAGACAGTGGTCGCCTGACCAGTTCCCCGACGTCGTCTGGGAGATCGTGGCCAGGGGAAGAAAGTCAGTACGGTACCAGGATGTCCGACTTTGTCTCCGCAGTAAAGATGGTAGGTTTGGGGGTCGTCATAATTCACGGTGAGCTTCACCAAGCGCACGCCGAGCACCTTTGTGTAAAACTCGAATATTCCGCTGAGGGTCGCTGGCTATTGCGGTAACGTGGTGTAGCCCGAGAATCTCCTTCTTCTTGTTTCTCTCATTTTCCAGATTGCTGGCTTGCATTGCTTCTTTTACTCACAAGCTTCCCCTTCTTGCCTTCTACTAACTCCAGGTAAGGATGGGGAAGATAAGAAAAGAGGTGATTCTGAAATTTAAGCACTCTAGTATCTTTTCACCTTGGAGTCGAAGGGAAAAGATCAACATCAGAGACATCTGATAATGCGCGGATAGGCCACGCCATTTGCTGGGCGCTTCATTTCTTTCCCCCCAAACAGATTCGGGCGAAGCCATATTACTGCAGAATCCGGCAGAGGAGCTTGTTCGACTGAACCGTCCTTGTCACTACTTAACGTAATTGTATTGTGGGTCCACCTGTTCAGTGCCGTGCTTTTCGTTGGTGGTTCGTTCTTCATGTGGATTGTCGTAATGCCTTCCTCACACCTCTTTGGCAAGAGCGAAGCGGAGAGGACGCAAATAGTCGGCAAAATTGCAAAGCAGTTCGGTAAGATCACCAACCCCATTCTAGCGATTCTTGTATTGACGGGGATCTACAATGCCTCCTGGTATCTTCCCTCCTTCGGTTACCTATTCTCATTCGGAAGCTACGGAGCGGATGTGCTCTTCGTCAAGGTCGTCCTCGTCATCGTGCTCATAATTCTGATCTATGCTCACGGCGCCTATTACGGTCGCAAGATAGTCCAACTCGCTAAAGACGGCGACGTAAAGGGAATCGCCGCAGTAAGGAAGAGGAGTCGGGTCATTTCCTTTGCGAACCTTGCCCTGATGGTAGCTGTGTTGATTCTTGCAGTGATGCTTCAGATGGCTCCTTGAGAAAGGAACACGTGAAACCTTCCAACACAATTCTGGCTTTCACACAAAAAGGCGGGAGAAAAATTAAGAAATCAATTGGTCCACTAGAACCAATTTCTATTTTTCCCTTAGCTAAGAAAGCAAGGATACAAAAATAAAGGGAAAAAATTCATTGCAACGGCCGTACGTTAGCGGCTGCTTCTACTCCTCTGAGTAGCGGCAAGCCCTGCACTATGCGATGAGTAAAGGAACAATTGACGAATCTGTTGAGAGTCCTTTCCACGTTAGCCTTAGCTCTACTGCTGCTTTCGGCTTTTTCGGGAATATATGCCGCCTCTCCTTTAACAACGCACGACGCTAATGCTTTGGGTAGACCTGCTACTGCCGCCGCTGCTTCGGTCGTGAATTCAACCGCTGCTACAAGTGGCGGGTCAACGAATTCGGTGTCAAGTTCAACCAGTTTGTCATCCTCGACATCTGCGGCGAATTCGAGCTCGATTTCTTCGTCAATAACATCCACGACACCTAGCACGAGCTCGACGTTTTCGCCCTCCACCAGCCAGAATGGCCCCAGGTACGTGATGCTCAGATTCGACGACAGCTTCCAGGATCAATGGGTCTATGCCCTTCCCTTGCTGGAAAAGCATCATTTTAGTGCGACATTCTGCGTGATCACGGGAGCGCTGACAAACGGCGGAATCTCAAATTCCGTGGGAAACGGAGGTTTTCAGTACATGTCCTGGCAGGAGGTGCAATCGATGTACGGCCAGGGATTCTTTGTCGTAGACCACTCGCTGACACATCCAAATATGAATCACCTGAACTCTTCGGCGCTCTACGATCAGGTGGTTGTTTCTGAGAACATGCTGAGTCAAAATGGGATACTTTACCCGCAATACGAAACCGACTTTTGCTTGCCGGACGGTGCGGGCATCAACAACCAGAGCCTTCTTTACTACACGTGGCAGACTGGAGGGATGTCTCACGTGTACGCTGGCTACATCTACTCACCGACTGGGATTACAAATTACAACGCAATGAAGACGGAGTGGGTCGAATTGGACAATGGCTCAGGACAGTCGCTCGCCACGTTCGAGTACTACGTGAATCAGGCGTCGAGCAATCTCGCCGTCGGGATCTTGTTCCATCACATAAATGATCACGTGTGTTGCGGAACGCAGCTTTTCGACAATGTATCAAATTTTGAACAAGATCTTCAGTATCTCAGCTCGAACGGATTCACCGTGATAATTCCCGGTGATCTTCCCTCATACAACGTGGTAATAGCCCCCATACCTACGTCTTTCACGACTACTGCCAATAGTTCTCAGACATTAGTTTCGTCCACAACCATGACGACAATAACGCCTTCAATTTCATCTTCGACCTCGACTGTATCAACATCATTGACGACGATAACAACGACTGCATCACCCAGACCTGTGATTACAACGGGAACTACGACTACAGGCGATAGCACAACCACCATTGCCTTCGTTGGAACAACATCGATTAATCACTCTCAGATGAGTGATAGCTCGCGCTCCTCTGCGTCGCCCTCTACGTTCCAAAGCACAACGAGATCCCTGAATCAAGGCAGTACGCTGTCATCTTCGTCTTCCACATCGCAAGGCTCGTCATTGTCTTCACCAGTGGTTGGCAACTCGTCTGCCAGTCAGTCTTCGTCGCAGAAACTCGGCTCTACTTCTTCCACATCAGGACCAAAGCCAGCGACATCATCGCAAGGACGGAGCTTCACAACTGGACAATCTACTTCTGGAAACAACGATTCACGTGGAGGTGGAATTTCTCCACCTTCCGGCGTCGGTGAGAGCGGTCTGAAATTTTTAGAGGAAGCGGCTCTTGGATGGTCTGCCTTGATTATTTCGATAGTTCCGCTTGTGTTTGCAATGAGGAGGCGCGAAGTTAAGTCAAGAGCAAAATCCTGAGACTGCCATTGCTTTTGGCTCGAGTACCTTGCATATCTTTCCGCCTCTTTCGCTTGTGCCTTGACCTTAGGAGCGGAGACAGAGGTCCTTGCTTTGC
The DNA here is from genome assembly GCA_021325255.1 of Nitrososphaerota archaeon. The sequence goes on from JAJPHP010000058.1 coordinate 53,679, forward strand.
GGACTTTGACGAAATCGAGCAAATTTTTAAGAACGATGTCTCGGAGAATAGGCCAGGATCGCAATAGCAGGAAATAGCATTTGCGGCTCTTGCGCCTGAGCGTGCTTTTACCATACATCGGCCCTCTTGCTATTGTAATTGATCAAGAGTTGAGCAAGTGAAATTTGGCTGGAGAATTACAAGATAACAATGACACGTCGGCATCAGCGGTCTCCATTGCAGCTACCGCTTCGGGCTCTGTCGAAGAGGAAGAGGCAGGAGTTGACCAGGTAGGCGCGACACAGAAGAGCAGCAAGAAAAAGGGCAATCACTGGACAACTCTAACTCATTTTGGTGTGTGCTTTCCGGAGCCCTACAAGTCTGATCCTAGGACGAGCGCCCTCGTAATCAAGGGAGACAGGATACAGATGACGCCCGAGCAGGAGGAGATGGCTGTGGCCTGGGCAAAGAAAATTGGAACACCCTATGTTGAGGACCCAGTTTTTCAGGCGAACTTTCTTTCGGATTTCCTAAAGCTATTCCCGGAAAAGTATCGCGACGCGAAGATCTCTGACATCGTCTTTCCTATTCTGCCGGAAAAAGTCGAGCTATCAAAAGAGGAGAAGAAGAGGATTGCCGCAGAGAGGAAGAAGAAGAGGCTTGAGCTCAAAGAAAAGTTCGGCTATGCGATTGTCGACGGCGTGAGGACTGAGATTGCGAACTGGATCGTCGAGCCACCAGGTTTGTTCATGGGACGCGGATCGCATCCCATGCGGGGGCATTGGAAGCCGAGGATACACGAGGAGGACATCACCCTCAATTTAGGCAAGGAAGCAGAGGTTCCACCCGGCAACTGGAAGGTGATTCACGCTCCTGACTGCATGTGGATGGCATGCTGGACGGACAGACTCTCTGGTAAAGTAAAGTACGTGTGGCTGCACGATTCCTCGAGCATCCGGCAAGCGAGGGACAAGAGCAAGTACGACAAGGCAAGAGATCTCGAAAAGCACATCGAGAAGGTAAGGGCCTTCATAACAAAGTCACTGAGCTCCAAGAATCCTCGCGATAGGAAGGTTGCGACGGTTTGCTTCCTTATCGACAAGCTCGCGATGAGAGTCGGTGACGAGAAGGACGAGGACGAGGCGGACACCGTCGGAGCGTCCACGCTCCGAGTGGAGCACCTGAAGTTTAACGGCAACACGATCGATTTTGATTTCTACGGTAAGGACTACGTGCGCTGGCAGAAGAGCCTCTCGATTGATCCGAAGGATAAGGCGGCAATCGACAACCTCAAGGAGTTCTGCGCTGGCAAAAAGCCGGAAGACTTAATCTTCGACGGAATTACGTCGAGGCACGTGAACGACTTTCTAGGTGGCGCCTTCAAAGGGCTAACTGCGAAAGTATTTAGAACGTTCCACGCCACGACTGCGGTGAGGCAGTACCTGCAGAAACATTCGAGATTTTCTGAAGCGACGCCGGAGTTTGACAAGGTCTTTGAGGCAAAGATGGCAAACTTTGAGGCGGCAGTAAAGTGCAACCACAAGCGAACCCCGCCTAAGACATTCGAGCAGACGCTGCAGAAGAAGGAGGAAAAGTTGCACCAACTCAAGGAGGCTGTTCCGAAGACGGAGAAGCAGAAGGAGAAGCTCGCAATGCGAATCAAAAAGATGAGCCAGCAGATAGATCTCGCTAAGCAGACGAGGGACTACAACCTGAACACCTCTCTTCGCAACTACATCGACCCCCGGGTCTACAAGTCATGGGCCGACAGGGTGGGCCTCGACTGGAAAGTGCTCTACACTGGCACTCTGCAAAGGAAGATGGCGTGGGTGGACAGTTTTAGAACACCGAAATCAAGCGAGTTACCCAAGGGCGAGGAAGAGGGAAAACAGAAAGGGCGAGAGCCGGAGAGTAGGCAGGCATCTCAAACTACGCCTGAGCAACAGGCTTCTCCAATGGCATCACGATCTGTTGACGTTGCAGCAGTAGCCGCAGATGAAAAGAAACCTGGATTATCCTAATCTTCGGAACTATGGAGCGAAGAGGGATTTTTCCTCCCTCAAAGTGAATATTTGAACAGGAGATTCCTCAAAACATCGGCGACGTCTTCTGCCTTGTCGGTTGTCGTCTCAAGGTATTCATAGATCTCCTTCGTCTTCATCACCTTGAAGGCAGACGTGGCAGTTGCCTCACCGCGAATGTCGAACATTTTCCCGAGGCTATCGCGTAGGAGGTTGTCCGCCTCGTTTTCAAGTTCATCAATCTTGATCGCTGACTCGCTGATCACTACTTGAGCTCTCCCACTCTTTAGTGAGATCACTGCATTCCTTATTGCTTGAGTTTGTCTGAGGATGATTTCAGAGAACTCGACCATCTCAGGAGTTATCCTCTCGACGTGATACACTTCTATGCGCGAAGTGGTCGCATCGATGAAGTCGAGCACATCATCAAGAGTCTTCAGTAGTGCTGTAATGTCTTGCCTGTCGATTGGCGCAAGGAATTTTTTCGCGAGCTTTGTGAATGCGTCATGCACGAGCTCATCACCATTGTGCTCCATCAGCTTGATTTCTGCGGCAAGCGAACGCGAATCAAAGGATGAACCTGTGGGTGCAGGTTCTTCCGTCGCTGCCTTGCTACTCTGAGTAGCATAGTCTCTTGACAGAATCGAGTTGAAGGTTTTTGCCGTCGCGAGCAGATTAGCGGAGATTTTGTCAAAAGTATCGTAGAAGGACTTGAATATCTCCGAGACGTCATCGAGAGAAAGCTTCTTTGTCTCGGTTCCCATCCAGATCGTCAGAAGTCCCCCAGCGAAACAGGCTATCGAGACGACAGCCAGCATCTCTACGCTCCCTACGGTCAGCAGGACTAGAGAGAGAAAGAATGTTGCAACCAAGGCGCCGATCTTGCCAACAGTGGCCGCGATTCCATGCCCCGTTCCCCTAAGACGTGTGGGAAAAAGCTCTACAGGGTAAACCCAGGTCGTTGTATTTGGTCCGAGATTCTCCAGCACGTAGAAGACTGCAAAAAGAGCGAAAAGCGCCGTGAGCGAGAGGGAGCTGTAGAAATATGCCGCTAGGGCTAGCGGAATCGCCATTCCAAAGAAACCGATGATTTGGATCCTCTTCCTCCCGGCGACATCGATCAGCCCAATTGCCGAGAGGTAGCCTATTCCCGCAAAGATGTACAGAATACCCGTCGTTTCGGCTGAAGCAAGGATGGGTGCTTTTGCGCCGTAGAGCGATTGAATCAGCGTTGGGGTAAGAATGCCTATGCCATAGACCCCGACATCGACAAGGAACCAGCTTGCAGAAGTGAAGAAAACTCTCCTTGCGTAGGGCGAGAGGAGTAGTTCCCTGACGGAGATCTTCTCAATCACCGCAGTCAGCTGCTCTTCGGTCACAGTGTAGCCAAAGAAAGAGGAAAGAACTCTTTTTGCCTTCTCCGGCTGACCGTGAGAAAGATACCATCTTGGCGTCTCGGGCATCCTCGTTCTTAGAGTGAGAGCAATCAGCGCAGGGAACACCCCAGAGAGCAGCATCCAACGCCATGCGCCGGGACCAGTGGGGATTAGGAGTATGCTTATTCCGACGGCAGCAAGGATTCCAAGACCCTGAAATGCAAAGACCGATGCGATGAGCCTTCCCCTGTGCTTACTGCTGACAAACTCTGCTATGTACGAAGCACTGATTGGATAGTCGGCGCCGATTCCTATTCCTAGCAGGAACCTGAAGATAATAAGTTGAAGAATATTCTGTGAAAACGCGGACGCAGCGCCAAATACTACGAAGAACAGAAGATCAATTACATAGAGGGTTTTGCGCCCGAGCCTGTCCGCGAGGTTGCCGAAAATTACGGCACCAAACACCGCGCCGAGAATTGCGCTTGAGCTTATGGCAGAGATCTCAACGGCGGTGGTGCTAAATTCCGGCCTGATCTGTAGGAGTGCGACGCTTATGATGAACAGGTCGTACCCGTCCATGAAAACGCCTGCCCCAGAAAGTGCGAGGACCTTGTAATGTGAACGGGTCAGTTTCCCGGTTTCAATCTGACTAAGAATGTTATTGGAGCCACTGCTTTCGCTCCCCCCATTCTGAGCGTCCTGCGCCATCTTTTCCTCGCATTCACTCATTTACAAAACAAAGAGAATCTCGTTTTCGGCCAGAATAAGCTGCCTGCTTCCTTTTTGCGCCTTCTTTCGCGCGAGTACCTTTGGCTGCCTTGCATATCTCTCGTCTTTGTATGCGTTATTATTTCTTCTGAAACCCATTTGCGGCATGAGCAAATTAACCCCGCGATTGCAGCGAATCTCTATAGCCTAAATAGAATAAATAGAAAATTGCGTCTTTCTCTCGAAAGTCTTACTGAAAATAGGGACAATAATCGTTGGATGTCGCTCCAGAGAGACACATATGGAAGGCCAGAAAGAAAATAGTGGTGGCAGGTCTTTTCCTCGAGGAAATTTGCCATAGAAACGTGAATGAATCGATTTAGTCCCTAATGTTATGGTCGCTCATGCTGTACTTTCGAAGCAATTAGGGCGCCTTGAGCCGAATGAACTGCCATCTTGCAAGCACAAACCTCTGATACTCAACAGAGAGTTCGAAAGAATCATTTAATATAGGATGGGCTAGTTTTCGCTTCGAATCCCTTCAAAGAGGCAGTTGCGAAGGAGCATAGGAAATGGGTTACAGATACAATGACTGAAAAATTCCGAGTGGACGTTCACAACCAAATCTTTTCCTATGGTCGGGGAAAGTCTCTTGCGCCTTCAGACATCGTTGATATCATTTCATCTCTTGCCTTGGGATGCGAAGGATTTGTACGCTTTGCGCCAATCTCAGCTCGACCATCGCCTGTAAGCCATTGAATGCCACCAGGGCCCCCCCTTCTCAATTCTACCTCTTTTTTCTTCTCATCGATTCCCAATTCTCAAATCTGTGTCAACTTGGGCCCAATTCTACAGGGATTCTGCAAAGGTCATATTGCAAGCTGAAATTTGTAATTTCCTATGTTCTGGGATCATTCGGCATGTTGAGTTAGATTTTTCATTATTCAACAGTAGTCGGACGAGGAAGAATCAGAGAAAAGCAATTGACATCTGTTATCGGCGTGTTACATGGTTAGCTACTTCGCCAACGCATTTTCAAACTCAGTTCAATTTTGTGAGCTCATCAACGAGTTTTGCGAGTGCTTTCCCTCTGTCGGTCAACACAAAGATCTTAATGTTGTTTCCAAAAGTCCCACGCTCTTCGATTAGCCCGTGATTGTGGAGTATTGCGATGTGGCGGTCAATCGTCTTCCAGTCCAATTTGAGCTCCCTTGAGAGTTGCAATCTGTCCTTGGGCGAAGCAGATAGTGCATTAAGGACTTTCATTCTGCTTGCACCTCCCTTCATTCTCATAAGAAGTTTGAAGACGTCCTTGTCAAACCCTGTGGTGGTCCAAGCCATTCTCGTCTTTCCCTTCCAAACCCATGCTCCCAGACCAAGTGTTAGAGACCAGACAGCTGGCGTCAGCCAGTAGAAGTAGAATCTATTCTGGTAGGCCGATGATACAAGCAAGTCGGTTGCTTTAGTAGGGTGCCCAAAAAAATTCGATGTGTTGGTTGGAAAATAAAATGAGGCAAGCAGAAAGAAAGTGCTTACTGATGCGAGAATTAAAAGGCAAATCAACGAGACATATGAAAAAGTCATCGTGGTAGATCGCATTGTTTGCCTGACGAAAGTGATCGAGTTTGCCAGTCTCATTAAAACTTTTGTCCGAGTCTTCGGACAAATCTATTACTGAAATGTGTTTTGTTCCATGAAACCGACAAGAAAGGATGAGCAGATTAGCATTTTCAACCAGAACTCAGAAGAGGAAGGGGAATGGTCAGAAGATCCTTTTTGTTACACTTCTGACTGCCCTAATTCTCTCTATAGGCATAGCCACATACTTTCTTTCAGATCCGCCTTCGTCGTTACACTCTGCTGCCTCAAGTATCGGGGCAAACGGACTGCAGCTGAATCTTAGTGTAAACTCGACCACTGCAACAATTAATACTGGGTTTACCATCACTGTAACTGATACCAATACACTTGGTGTAACAAACAATTTACCAAGACAGTCTAATTGGGCTTTGGGCGCTTTTGGGAACAGCCCATGTCCAAGCGAAGATACATCTCCTCTTTCAATCGCAGTCTTCAAGGGGAACTACAGTGCAGCGAACATCTCCTCGGCGCAGAATATTCCCTTGTTCCCTCCGTCAGCACCTTTTTCCTGCCCTTCAAGAGACTATTCCAATTTCGTTTTTGCACCGAGAAGCGACTTTGTAACGGCTTCCGGAATTTCGGCCCCCAATGGTGTCAAATTCACAATGAGCTTGACCACGACTTTGAGGGATTACTACAATGGTGTCCAACTGATCCGGGGCAGTAACATGACATCTGCGTCACAATTCTCGCATTTTCCAGTAGGTTCGTATACTATTGCAGTTGGCGACGAATGGGGAGACCTGGTCATCGTCTACTTGGCGGTAGTAGTAAGCTAAAGGAGTGAGTCACAATGCAAAAGACAAGTTACATCAGCCTAATGGTGACGCATTCCTAGTCGTAATGTTATCGTTCACCGTTTCCATCTCTACCAGTAACGGCTACAATGAGACAGGCAACTCGAACATAATGATGACAGTGAATAGCAACACGATATTGGTAGCCAAATACAGTTCTTCGCAGGCAATCGACTCAACAAGTTCTCCAGGATCGGCAGGTGGGTGCACAGTCACTGGTGAGTGGTCGCTCCAAAACGGTCTGCTCGAAGACCAATCCAACGGACCGGATAGCCAGTGGCTACAACAGATAGTCTTGGTAGATCAATCCGGGAATTCTTGTGACACAGTAGAATACTGGCCCGATTATCAAACGAGTCCAATTCCAGACTATTACGCCTTCACCATTGGTTCCTCGTCGGGATTCTACAACAATGGCGTTACCGTCTCGGCTGAGCTAGATGCTTCGGGTGGCTATGTAACTCGTTGGTATCTTTTCGAATCCATCTGATAATTGGGTAATAAATCCAAGCGAATTATCGAATAGCCCAACTGTAACTTTTGGCACAAGTCTTCATCCAGCACAGAACTTTGACATGGTCGGAAATGGCGGTTGCCGGTCCGCTTCATTCAATTCGGGAGCCGGAACAATATACTACTACGATTCAGGAGATGTTGGATTTGGATACCAAGTTCAAACCTGTGAGTCTAGCAACATGGTATACAATCTTCCTCCATCAAGCGGGTCGGGATACTTGTACAACTCGTTAGCCTACGGTTGAATCTCCGACTTGCATGGAACGGTATTAACTTTGGAGGGGAGTCGGATAGCTCTGAACTCCTTTTTCTCCGATATGTTGGACCTTAAGAGTTGATGTTTTACTCCGACTATGCCCGAGCAAGGTTCGTTCCAAGAAAGCTGTCGAGTTCGAGCAAAATTAGGACGAGTGATTTTTTTGAACTAACTTCCCACTCGATAGAATTCGGTGCACGAAGTGTTCTCTTTGGGACAAGAGCACCGAAAAGAGTTTTTCTAGCCGAATGCTACTCCACAGCCGCCGTCACATAGTTTGAAATTCGATTTTGAGCTTGAAAAGACTGCACTTCTTATCATCGACATGAACAAAGCCTTCGTGGGAAAGGGAGCTCCACTAGAAGTACCTCGTGCTTTGGAGAATGTACCTAGAATAAAGAAACTTCTTCATACTTGCAGGCGCCTAGGCGTCCCCGTCATACACGTGAGCCATGTATTCAGAAAGGACGGGAGGGACAGAGGATACATGTACGATTTCTGGCCGGTACTCAAGAAGGGCGTCCTTGAAGAAGGGGCGCAAGGTGCACAAATTTATCCAGACATTGCCCCGGTAAAAGGCGAGACTGTCATAAGCAAGCGTCGATACAGCGCATGGTTTGGGACAGACCTAGATATTGTTGTTCGCAACCTGGGAGTTGATACTCTGATAATTTGCGGAACTACTACTGACAGGTGCACCGGGCTGACCGCGTACGAAGCTTTCATGCGCGATCTGAAAGTCATCTTTCCGAGCGATGCAAATGCGACATTCCAAGACAGCGTCCACGACGCGATGCTCACGAGCCTCAACATGGGAGGGGCGTCGATTGTCGAAACGGAAGGCCTCATAAAGATCCTGCTGGAAAAGTCAAAAAGACAACACGCGAGAAAGGGAGAAAAGAGGAAAAAGAGAGTGTCGCAGGAAATAGCAAATGCGAAGAGCCGTAGACAATGAGGCATCATGAGTTGACATCAAAAGCTTTCCTTGGCGCCTTGTTTCTATCCTGATGAAACAACCTTCTTACCAAAATTGATATGAGAGTAGTCAGGTAGACGCTCGGCACACCGAGGAAAGAGAGAATGGCAAGGGGCGGCGCTTCCGAGAAGATCAGGGTCGATGTTCACAACCACATCTATCCCAAAGTGCACGTCGAGGCTGTATTGAAGTACGGCGCCGGAAGGGGCTGGACAATTCGCAAGAATCCAAAGACCGGTGGCGATATGCTGTATGGTGAGAGAGGGTATCCATTCAACCTTACTAGGTCGGCAAGCGATCCCGATTTCAGGGTGGGAGAACTTGATAGGGCCGGTATCACCATGCAGGTGATCAGTCCTTCTGAACCTTGGTTTGATTTCCTTCCCTCCATAGACGAATGTGTCAAGCTCGCAGGAGCCTTCAACGACGAGACAGCAAAGATAGTAGAAAAATATCCGCATAGATTTGCCGGGCTTGCAGGCCTCCCGCTCAACGATATTGATTCGGCCATCGAAGAGACGCGCAGGGCCACTCGAGATCTCGGGTTGAAAGGAGTGATTGTTCCCACAAGCGTCCTCGGAGAAAGAGCAATCAGCTCGCCTGAGTTTGATCCTCTGTTTGAAGAGTTCGATAGGCTGGCTCTCCCAGTCTTCATTCACCCGACTCTGCCAGAGGGGGCGGAGCGCTACAGAGAATACTTTCTTGGAATGATAATGCTCTACCCGCAGCAAACGAGTATCACGGTGGCAGAGCTCCTGTTCCGCGGATCTCTGGAGAGATTCAAGAGGATGAAAATAATGGTTGCAGATATGGGCGGAGCTCTGCCGCTCATGGCGGGAAGGATGTTTCGCTTCACCGAAGCGATAGAGGAATCGAGAAAGAACTTGAAAAGGATTCCACTTGAGTACCTGAGAGAGGTCTACTATGAAAATGGCTCTGAATTCTATCAGTATTCGATGAAGTGCTGCTACGATATGGCGGGGCCACAGAGAATACTCCTCGGCACAAATCACCCCTCGCCGATTGTAGCTTTTAACGACGCGGTGAAATCAATAGAGCAGATGGACGTTTCGGAAGAGGAAAAGGAGTTCATGCGCTTCAAGAACGCGAAGGAGTTGTTCAGACTCACTGAGCTGTAGTTAGCATGTCCAAACTTACGTTTCAAACACATGCGAATTTTCTAGTCGCCTAAAAATCAAGGCAAAAGGAAATTCAAAAATTCGTAGCTTTTTCCTTTTAGATCGTGCTTCAAAATCGTTCACTGCAGATAGGCTTTAAAATTCAGTGAGACGTCTTGCGCTTCCGTGCGCTTCTCAATTTCCGTCGATTGCGGCGGCACGTTCACGGAGGCGGTCGTTTTCGATCAGGACGGAAAAATCAGGTGGGCAAAGACTCCCTCAACGCCGCCTGACTACTCCATCGGTATCATGAACGCCGTTGGACTTGCGAGTGAACTTTACCAGATCTCACCCGAAGAACTTCTTGAACAAACTCGAGTTTTCAGCGTCGGGACTACTGTCGGGATAAACGCTCTCGCAACGAGGATGGGAGGACTGAAGACAGGACTAATCACGACGAAGGGCCACGAGGATGCTATAATCATAGGCAGGCGCCGCCAGATGGTCGCTGGGCTAGCGCCATACGAGTTGTACGACCTCGTCAAGCTCGACAAGCCGCAACCGATTGTGCCTCGCGAACTGATCAAGGGTGTGACCGAGAGAATCGACTTTGAAGGTGAGGTGCTAGTCCCATTGAACCATTCAGAGTTGACGCAGGCTCTGAGCGATCTAAACACTTCTGGCGTGCAGGGGATTGCGGTGTGCCTTCTCTGGTCTCATGTCAATCCAAAGCACGAGCTCGAGATCAAAAAAGAAATCAAAGCAAGATACCCACAGATGTTCGTCACTGCTTCATCTGAGATCGCAGCGGTCACGGGTGAATATGAGCGCTCCACAACCACGGTGATCAACACTTTCCTCAGCAGGATCGTGTCAGACTTTGCATCAAAAGTGACCTCGCGGTTGAAGGAGATGGGCTACACACGCGGCGAGCCGCTGATCATGTCCTCAACTGGCGGTTCGCTCCCGGCAAATCAGGTTCACGAAAAGGCAGTCTATCTTCTGATATCTGGACTGGTTGGGGGAGTACTTGGCAGCGTCGAGCTGGGAAAAATGTTAGGGCACAGCAACATCATCACCAGCGACGTGGGCGGCACAAGTTTCGAGGTCAGCATTATCAGCAACGGTAACCTAACCTACAAGGACGAGCCGTCTTTTGAAAAGTACCAGGTCGCTATTCCGGTCGTTGACATTACTGCGATTGGGGCCGCAGGAGGGAGCATAGCTTGGGTAGAAGAGGGGACGAACCTTCTAAAGGTAGGTCCGAGGAGCGCCGGCGCCTGTCCAGGGCCAGTGTGCTACGACACAGGGGGAACAGACCCCACGGTGACAGATGCAGACGTATTGCTCAATCGAGTCAATCCAGATTACTTCCTCGGCGGAAGGATAAAACTGAACAAGGAAAAGGCCGGCGAGGCGATGAGAAAGAAAGTTTCTGACCTATTGGGAATGGATGTCGTCGAGGCAGCCGCGGGCGTCGTTGACATTGTGGATTCGCAGATGGCGGATCTGATGAGACGACAGACCATAATGAGAGGATACGACCCGAGGGAGTTTGTACTCTTCGCGTTCGGAGGAGCAGGTCCGGGACACGTTGGCGCGTACGGAAAGGCAGTGAAGGCAAAGTCCGTAATCATCCCTTTTTGCTCGTCCGCATTCTCCGCATTCGGTATAGGAAGGTCAGACATTCTTCACATAAAGGAGGTCTCAAAGCAAATGTCTCATCCTTTCTCCGCGGGCACTCTCAACTCGATCTTTGAGACCATGGAAAGGGAGATACACGGACTCCTGAGCGCTGAGGACTTCAAGGATCCCGACATTACTCTCTCAAGATGGATGAAACTCCGTTACACCGACCAAATCCATGAGATTAGAACTCCACTCCCGCAAGGCGCTCTAAAAGACGAAAGCATGGATTCAATATTGACAATTTTCGAGAGGCTCTACGAGCAAAAGTTTGGGAAGATATCTACAATCAGAAAGCAAGGAGTAGAGGCTACGGCATGCCAGGTCTACGGCGTGGGGAGGATTCCAAAGCCCGTAATTGCGCAGGCGAAAGAGAGTTTAGATGATACTTCGGGTGCAAAGAAGACCCCTAGAGACGTGTATTGGCGCGAGTCCGGTGGCTTTGTTAGGACTGACGTCTTTGACAGGCAAAAACTTGGTGTGGGAAGCGTGATCAACGGACCGGCAATTATCGAGGCGCCCGACACCACCATAGTGATCCATCCTAGCCAGTCTGCTAAGGTAGACGAATACCTGAACGTAATCATGGCTTGGGATTGAGAGAGAGGCGAGAACACCGAGCAAATGGCGATGAAGATTGACCCGATAACTTTCGAGGTGCTCACGCACAGGCTGATTGCAATCAACGACGAGACCGCCCTAACAATAAGGCAGGTATCTCCCTCGCCGGTTGCGAACCAGGTCTATGACTTTAACTCCTGCCTGATGACCAAAGACGGAGACGCCTTCACGGTGGGAAACTACATTGTCTCTCACGCAGACTCGATACCCGCAATCACAAAGAACGTGATTGCCGAGTTCAGTGAAAATCCGGGAATCTCTGAAGGCGACATGTTCCTCTGCAATGACCCATACACGGGTTCTCCGCACCAGACCTGCTCTACCGTGGTCGCCCCGATCTTCTGGAAAGGTGAAATTGTCTCGTGGAGCGGCGCTACGGTACACGTAATCGATGTGGGAGGGCCCGTCGAAGGCCAGGTCGCGTTCGGAGCCCAGTCGCTCTTCGCGGAGCAGAGAGTGACTACGCCAGTAAAGATAGTCGAAAAGGGGACGGTCCGCAAAGACATTGAGAGGTCGTATGTGAGCCAAACGAGATTACCAGAGCTCTTGAGCCTTGATCTCCGAGCAAAGATCGCCTCAAACAATGTTGCGAGGGAGAGGATACACGAGGTAATCTCACAGTATGGTCTCGAAAACTATCTGGGAACACTCGAAACTTTGATCTCGCTCTCCGAGAAGCGGCTTAGGTCGAGACTCAAAGAATTCCCAGACGGAATATGGAGGCACAAGACCTACCTCAACTACGACCCGGGGAGCGGAGAGCAGAAGATCTACACCGTCTCATTGGAAATGAGGAAGAAAGGGGACTCGCTAACATTCGACTTTTCTGGTACGGACGATCAGGCTCCTGCGGTGATTAATATGACACGGCCGGCGCTCACAGGCGCCGTGCTCATGGCGGTGTTCCCCTATCTGTGCTGGGACATACCACACTGCCCCACTGGCGTCGAGCGAGCCTACGAAGTAGTTTCGAGGCAGGGGTCGCTTGTGGATTGCAGGTGGCCGGCGGGATGCTCCAAGTCGACCACCACTTCACTTAGGGCGGCAACAGTCGCGACGTCGCTTACGCTCGCAAAGATGCTTATTGCGGCGGGAAGAACAGACAGAGTGCTTTCTTCTTCTCAGGCGGATATCAACATAGCAGATTTCTTTGGACTCGACCACAACTCCAAGTTCTTCGGTACGGTTCTTTTGGATGCCATGGGGGGCGGCATGGGTGCGAGAGGCTTCAAGGATGGAATAGACACCGGAGGTAACTTTGACTCTGTCACGGCTGGATTCCCCAACGTCGAGACTATGGAGGCAAGGTTCCCAGTGCTCTACCTTTACCGCAGGCAGATTATGGACAGTGGCGGCGCGGGCAAGTACAGGGGAGGCGCGACTATAGGATGGGCGTGGGTTCCGCACAAGGGAAAAATCACAGGGATTGTCTTGCACTGTGCGGCACCTGAAGCTGCTGTCTCGGTCGGTGTAAGCGGCGGATACCCCTCCTGCATCAACCAGAGATACGTCAAGCGCGACTCTGATGTGCGAACGCGTTTTCAAAGGGGGATCATTCCCTCGGAGATCGACGAACTTGATGGACATGAGGAGACCTTCCCGGCAATAGCAAAGACTTTCCTTGGAGACAACGACGTTGTGTCGATGGTGTGCATGGGTGGTGGAGGATTCGGAGACCCACTTGAGCGCGATCCAGCGCTTGTCCTCAAGGATGTAAAGAACAGCCTCGTCTCAAATGAATATGCGGAAAAGGTCTACGGCGTAATCATCGAGACACCGGCCATGAATGTTGATTTCAGCAAGACGGAGGAAAAGCGCGCGGAGATTAGGAGTCTGAGAAGAAAAGGTGCCGGAGGAGTAAGGTGAGTAACTAGGTATGATAATCAACACACAGCTTGAAATAGTCTTGGAGGGTGGCAAAGAAGTTGTGCGATGCAAGTGCGGCAGGGTCCTTTGCTCCGGCAATGAAAACTACAAGCTGTTCGCGTTAAGGCAAGAAGGTCCGTTCAGTATGGCGGGGCCTGAAAAGATCTTCTCGGGGAAATACAAAGGAGAAGAGAGGTTTGTCTTCAGGTTATTCTTCTGCCCTGGCTGTTTGACAGTTCTCGAATGCGAGGTCGCTCCGAAAGGTTCGCAGATTTTGAGAGACTACGAACCAATCCCATCGCCAGAGTCGCAGAAAATAGAATCAACGGCAAAAGACAGGAGTCCTTCTCCACAAGTCAAATCATCCGGCTGAAGATCTCCCTGACCTCGACGCTGACGGCCAGGAAATCTCCTCCCTTGTTGTACTCTCCCTTTTTTGACCTTGCTATGAGGTTGTCCAAGCCCGGATTTGTGGTCCTTGCTATGTTTACGAGTCTATCGAGCTCTTCGCCTCCCCTTATGATTTCTGCGATTCCCCTCATCGTGCAGTACGAAGTGGGGTGCTCATCGTTTCGGTCTACGATTACACTAAGGTTTGGATTGTTCTCAATGTTCCTGATGGTGTATCTGTTTGAGAAAGAACAAAAGACAATGTGCTTTTCATCGTATGCAAACCTGAAGGCCGCGACAAAGGGGCGACCTTCCTCGTCGACCGTTGCCACCCTGCAAAACTTGGGGTTCACCTTGTTTGCGAAATAGTCGAGGTACTTCTTTGGGATAGTTTCGCTTTGGTAATTCTCCGTGCGGCACATGTCGGAGCTCCAGGCCTTTATTGAAATCAAGAGCTTCCTACTTTTCTCCTTGTTCGAGGTTTTAAGTACAAAGGCGGTCGGCATCTATTCTTAATAACTTCGAGTAGGAAACAAGGCTTTCAAGCTGTATCAGCAGAAGCAACAAATTTTGTCTGCCAAAGAGCAACACACCGTGAGGTTTGCCGCGATCCAGTTTTCTCCGTCGAGAGAAAAGACAAAGAATGTCCAAAGAGCAGCCAAACTGATCAGGCGATGCGTCAACGAAAATAGCCCGGACATCGTGGCTCTTCCAGAGCTTTTCAGCACACCTTTCTTCCCTTTCTACCGCAACAAAGCCTACTTCAAACTCGCTGAGGAGATTCCTTCCGGGCCGACTATGCGAGCTCTTTCTGAACTTGCTCGCGAACTTGGAGTCTTTGTCATTGCGCCTATCTTTGAGCGTTCTGGTGACAGATATTATGACAGTTCGCCAGTGATATCAGCTTCCGGTGAACTCGTAGGAACTTACAGAAAGTCGAGCATTCCTGAGACAGTTTGGGAGGTTGAACATGTAGTCAATCACGAAAAATTCTACTTTTCCCCCGGCGATGGCTTCAAGGTATTTGATCTCGGGATCTGTAAGCTCGGGCAGTTGATTTGTTATGACAGACACTTTCCCGAAGCTTGGGCGATGCTGAAAAAGAAGGGGGCCCAAATTGTCTACGTTCCAAACGCGTCCACTGGCCGCACGATAAGCGAGATGTTTCTCCAAGAAAGCAGAACAATGTCGATGATCAACAGAGTATACACAGTTGTTTCAAATCGCGTGGGAAGGGAGGCTGGATTTCCTTTCTTCGGGGGCACGACCATCATAGACCCTGCGGGAAGGATTCTTTCCGGCCCTGCGAAAGGGATCAAAGTCGTGCTTTCAGATCTTCGATTAGACAAATCTTGAGGGATTGAGGCGACCAGGTCAATGGCAGAAATGTCTACCACGATGAGAACCAGCAACCCGAATAGAAAATTTGATGTTGGTTCAATCAAGAGAATTGGGATGATCTATCCGGCCGCTGGTCGGAGCGAGAAGGAGTTTGAAATACTCGCGCCTCCGGAAGTGGCCGTCCATGTGACGAGGATCAAATGGACCAAGGAAGATAAGCAGCAGTTGCTGGCTATGGAAAATTACTTGGCTGACACATCGTTGCTGCTTGCCTCAGCTCGGGTTGACCTAATACTCTTCAACTGCACAACATGCAGTTTGGTCAAGGGCTATGGATACGACAGAAAACTGATCGATCTAATCGAGAAGACGACCGGAATTCCTGCGATGACGACTGCAACAGCCGCCGTGCTTGCATTGAATCATCTTGGCCTTCGAAACATTACTCTCCTAACGGCGTATCCTCAGGAGATGAACGATATTGAGGCGCAATTTCTGAACGATCACGGAATCAAGACATCCAATGTAGATGGAGCTGGAATCACAGATCCTTTCGAACAGTACTCAAGGGACCCGTCTTTTTGGTATCAGTTTTGCATTGAAAACTATGAGAAAAGTACGCAAGGGCTGTTCCTTAGCTGCGCAGGGATCAGAGTTGCCGACGTTCTGCAGGAGATAGAGGACAGTCTGGGCGTGCCGGTTGTGGCGAGCAACCAAGCAGCAATGTGGGCCTGTCTTTCGAAACTCGGAATCACGTCGAGAGTCGAAGGGTATGGGAAGCTGCTTTCAGAAATAGGATGAGAATGACAATGAACACGTAAAGCACTCGTGGGATGGGGTTTCTTCGTTTAGACCCCACAACTATCGATCAAAAACTACTATCAGAAGTGTTTTGAAGCAAGAAGACAAGCGGGAAAAGAAGCGAGCAAGCAACCCAAGTTGCGTACAGTCAAATTCGCAGCAATTCAGATGAGCATGAAGGCTTCGGACAAGGAGGCCAATATTGCGAAAGCTGAGCGGATGATCAAGAGGGCAGCAGAGAAGTTCAACCCTGATTTCATAGGATTGCCGGAGCTTTTCTTCACAGAGTTCTTTCCCGTTTCTCGAAAAAACAAATACTTTGGCTACGCAGAGCCCGTCCCAGGTCCGACGATAAATAGGATCGCGGATCTCGCCTCAAAGTATGGAAAGTACATCATCGCCCCAATATTCGAGCTTGAGATTCGGGGCGGCGAGGCAAGTTACTACAATACTTCCGTGGTCATTGGCCCTGGTGGAAAAATTGTAGGCAAATCCAGAAAGACCGAGATACCACTCGTTGAGTGGAAACAGGACAACGCAGTGTGGAACAGGAACTATGAAAAGTTCTACTTCCTGCCAGGCCAGGGTAATCCGGTCATTGATTTAGGCACATTCAGACTTGGACAGCTGATCTGCTATGCGAGACACTTTCCCGAGGAGTGGCGCGCGCTCGAACTAAGCGGCGCGCAGGTCATCTACAGCCCCGTGGCCACGAACGGCCCGGTTCTGGGAGACTTGTTCAGCGTTGAGATGCGCGCACTGGCATTCATGAACCAGTGCTTTGCCGTCGTAGTAAACAGAGTTGGGAAGGAGGGTCGCTACAACTATTTTGGCGGAACGCACATTGTAGATCCCTTTGGGAAGTTGCTCGCCGGACCAGCCGGCCCGAAGGAAGAAATTGTAAGCGCAGTGCTCGATTTGAAGCAGGTAAAGATTGCAAGAGAGAAAGTGCCTTTCATCAGGGACAGGCGCCCCGATCTCTACAAGTTGTAGATGTTCACCAGCGGAACTTTTGGACCACTTCTCCGAGCAGCTCCAATGATTCCTCGAATTTCTCGGTGTACGGCGGTCGAAAAATTACGTGATCTATTCCCAGGCTTTCTATGTGCCGCAGCCTCGCTACAAAGTCCTCGGGGCTTCCGGCGACCGTGTACTTTTCAACGAGCTCGTCCGGTATGAACGAAGATTCCCGTACGGAGCTGCTCCAGGTCGGAGCATGGTGGCTAGAGTCCTCGTCGTATTGATAGTACTCCTTTCTGTACCTCGCGATTCTCTCTGAGACGTCGGGTGCGAGCTTCTCTGCCCTGATAATGGGGTGCTCGGGAATGTTGACCAGATACCAAGTTACGAAGGGTTTTGCATCCTCGATTGCCTTCTCTCTGGACCTATCAATGCTAGAAAAGATGAACTGAGCAAGGTCAATTTTTTCCCGATTACTTCGCTGAGCCGAAGCTACCCCCTCTCTGACGTGGTCTACGGCAAACTTGATTCCGTCGTCTGAAGGGCCGACGTGCAAGATCGCGCCGTCTCCCACCCTGCCAGCCGTCTGCAGCGACTTCGGGCCGCTCGCTGCAATGTAGATAGGAATCTTCCTTGGCTTTCCCCACCTTATCTTAAGCTGCTGACCGTGAAAATTCACGGATCTGCCCTCGCACAGTTCACGGACGATCTTCACGGTTTCTTCAAGCTGGGAGATTGGCCGCGGCTGGAGTCCTATTCGCCTGACGGAACTGTCGCCCGCGCCGATACCAAGCAAAGCGCGACCCTTTGACAATTCATCAATTGTGAGAATTGCGGAAGCAGTCACCGAGGGGTGTCGGGTGTAGGGATTTGTGACGCAAGGCCCGAGGTGTATCCTCTCCGTTCTAGACGACCAGAGGGTCAGGTCGCAGTAAGCGTCCCTATGAAGCATCTGCGAGTCGCCAGTCCACACGGAGTCGAAGCCGAGCATCTCCAGGAGCTGAACATACCCAAGAGCTTCCTCAATATAGTTAGGCGTGTCATACATTCCTGCAAGACTAATCCCAAATCTCATTTGCTCAGAAAATTCGCTCCTTTTGTGACAGGTGCCTTTAGCAATAAATTGATAACGTAAGCGTCTTGAAACTACACATACTACTCAAGGAAGTCATTCTCGAACGGTGCAAGAGAGAACACGATTGGACCGTTTTCGGTGACAACAAAATTCTCCTCGAGTCTCGCCGCTTCAATTCCCTCCGGATTGCGAGCATATGTCTCGGCGGCAAAGTACATGTTCGGTCGGATTTCTTCGGGGTATTCAATGGAATACGTACGCGTAACCCAAGGAGTTTCGTGCGAGCTCAGACCGACGCCATGCCCTGCATTAAGCGCGCCTGTGCTTTTTGCTGTCTCCTCCACGACACCCGCAACTCCGTCGGTAAGGAAACCTTCTGCCATCTTTCCAGTTGTCAAGCCGGGTCTTGCGGCTCCAATCACGTTCTGAAGTGAGTCGTACGCCCTCCGGTAGACTTCTTTCTGCATCATCGTGGGTCGTGCATCCACTAGCCAGCAGCGGACGAAATCGGCCCAGTAGCCCTGGTACTTTGCAACGATGTCCAAGATGACCATGTCACCTTGCCTGATCATCCTGTCTGTGTGCTCGCCACGGTAGTATGGGTTCGTGTTTCCGCCGCTCGAAACGTTTCCCACATAGAGCTCGCAGCAGCACTCGCCCAGAAGAAAGTTGCTTATCTTCCCTTTCACCTGTGACTCCTTCATCCCCGGTTTGACAAACCTATTCTTCGCAAGCCAGAACGCATTGTCGACGAAGGCACATACGTGTTTCAACAATTCAATTTCCTGTGGAGTCTTGATCTTCCTGGCTTCAGACATCGGACCCCAGCCATCGACAACACCAATCCCCACGCTGGAAAGTGATTTGAGGATTGTAGAATCGGGCATGTCGCACCCGATCTGTCTTGCATCCACACCGTACTTCTTTAGGGCGTTCTTGATTCCTTCAGCGAATCTTCTTCCGGCCGCCTCTTCCGCCCGTCCAGAGACTTTCCACACGATCGAGGGTTCGAGCCTCTCTTTTATCCAGGGTGCGTCTGCCGTCGTGCACTCGATGTCGACTCCGACGGTATCAAACATGATTGGTTCCTGATCCACCGGGAGCAGACAGTAACGAAGATAGGTGCGCCATCCGTAGTCGTAGAGCCCGGTTGCGTACCTGATGTTGTCCCCGTCAATGAGGAGCAGAGCTTGTAGTCCTTTTCCCTTCATCTGGCTTTGAGCTCTTTGCAGTCTATCTTTTCGGAGAGCTTCGAAGTCGATCCGCTGTTGGGAATCGACCGCCATCTGACCCCAAGTTCTGCGCGGTTCATAGGTGTGGTTTCTGATCTTTGCTACTCCGGGTGATAGCATTTTCTTTTATCGTCGATTTCGATGGTCATTAGTTCATAGAAAGATGTTTCTCCCCTGAGTTTCTTGACGCAATGCTTTTTCTGTTGTAGCAAACTTAGAGCGAATAGGATTGCGGGGGAAATTAAGGAAGAAGGAAAAAATCCCATTTGGTCACACCTTTACTGCTCTGAGGGAAAAATGAGGCCCGAATCTGGTCGCCTCAACTGCTACTTTCGAACCAAATGTTTTAGCTGATATTTTGTTTGAACGTACCTAACAAATTGCAAATCCTCGGCGAAATCATTGTCAAATCCCAAGGCCAAGTTGGGATGTGCCAAACTTGCAATTGTCAATTTCATGATACCGTCCACTTAAGGAATTCATGACAGAATTTTCCTCCAATATACATGGTTGTTGAGCACGAGAAACATGCTTTTGGGAGCCTAACAAACCATTGCTATCGTTAAGTGGCCGCTATCCAATTTCATTAGGCGAAACCTTAAATCATCTGTGTACATGGCGACCGTACGATGAGCGAAGAGAATGTTCCCCCTCCAGAAGCAGGAGAGAGCGGAGGAGGACAACCAAAAGTAAGTCGAAGAAGGTTTCTTGGTACTGGTGCAGCACTAGCTGTAGGACTTGTAGTCGGCGGAGCTGTGGGAGTTGGCTCGGGTTACTTCCTCGGGCAAAGCAACGTGAAACTGCCGGCCGGCCTGAAACAAGGAACAGGCAGATTTCTGATTGGGACGAGCGTTTCGACGTCGGGTCCTACAGCCCAAATCATTTCCGAGGAGGTCCAGATGTTCAATAACCTCGTCACGCTCGTGAACAATCGAGGTGGAGTCTATGCTGCCGACATGGGTGGGTATATCCCGCTACAGATGGTAGTGCTGGAAGACGGTGGACCTGGAGATACGGCGACAATAAAGTCAAACTACACAAAGCTGGCCACTCAGTATAATGTGGACCTCATGATAGGTCCGTTCACTGCAGCTCCGTCTGAGGCTGCGTCTCCGGTGGCGATTCAGAACCAGATACCATACATCGACAACCAAGCTGACGAAATCCCGATCTTTACGCAGTCTGGTGCGAGCGACTGGGTGGTCGGTTCACTCAACATCATCAATTACTGGCTGTGGAACTACCTGAACGTCCTAAAGACTACCGATGCAAAGACGATTGCTTTCATAGACCAGGGTGACGACTTTGACGCCGAAGCAGCCGGAACCGGCACTTCCCACTTTGGAGGAATTCAGTTTGCAAAGCAGCTCGGTTTCGATGTCGTTCTGCAAGACACGGGGGTCAACTCGACCTTTTCGGCCACTTACGACTACACACCGGAGACTCTCAAGCTGAAATCCCTCGACCCCGATTGTGTAATCTACTGCGACAACACTGGAGCCCTGAGCGCTCTTTTCTTCAAGTCCTTCCAGGCGAACAACTACAAGCCCAGAGCAACCCACTTTCTCAACGGCGCGCAGGGGGCCTTTTACAATACTGCTGGCAGCATAGCAACGGGATACACTGCAGACGTTTACTGGGACGCTTCCTTCCCATTCGAAGGCTTGTGGGGCAAGTCTACATGGCAGCAGGTTCAAACCATTACCGGATTCATCGACCAGAATTGGCCGTGGCTTTCCATAGGGTACTCCTGCGTCGAGAACGCCTGCAATGCGGTTCAGGTTGCTGGGAGCACGAGCAAGACCGCAGTAATGAATGCACTAAAGACGATGGAGTTCACCAACCTCCTTGGACCCTGGCGAGCGCAGAATCCGCTCAATGACCCGTTCCCGCCACCAAGCGGTCTGAATACGGGCGTGGGAATGAGCCTCTCAAGAGCTGTGCCCGTCCAGATCATCAATGGAAAGAGGACCATAATCGGACCTCCCAATCTTGCGACCGGAACGTATCAATATCCAGAGCCGTACAACTTCTAAAGGACGCTTTGCAGTATTGTGTGCTGGCCTTGGGGGCCAGTTTCAGATGCTCACATCGAGGAAGAGAAAGGGACGAGCGAAAGAAACACCAAGTGTTCAGACCTCGCGACCTTCTCCTTCTTCTTCGTGAATCCAGAGACAATTCGTGCACTAGCCGAGGAACACTGATGGCAAGCCCTGTAACGGTGGTGGGCAAGTCGTGTTTTTACTAACCGCGACTGACATTGTGACCATCCTGATACAGGGTATTCTCTTCGGAGGAATCCTCTCCATGATGGCCGTGGGTCTCACGCTGATCTTCGGTGTGACAAGGGTCCTCAACATCGCGCACGGCGACTTTCTCGTACTCGGAGGAATCACCGCTGCCATCCTCTTTGAGGCCTTCGGTCTCAACCCTTTTCTTACATTAGTGGCCGTGGTTCCACTCTTCGCTGTCATCGGAGTCCTATTCAGCTTTCTGATGAGGAAGCCGATGTCGTCGAGGACAGCCGAAGTTGGTCTTGCATCAAGTGTGCTTGTAACGCTCGGTCTCTCGAATCTCATCGAAGGGCTAGGAGTGAGGATTGCGGGCCTGTTTGGCTACAACACTTTTGCAATCCCGGGTTCTGCGCTTGGACTGGGTACGATAACAATTGGTGGTGTTACACTCACGACTTTACTCGTTATCTCGTTTGTTATCATAGTGGCGATTTCAGTCGGCATGACTGTTTTTGTGTACAGAACGTCATTCGGTGCGCTGATGCGTGCTTCCATGAGCGACAGGGAAGCCGCAATCATGCTCGGAGCCGACGTATCCAGAGTATCAATAGTTACGTTCGCTATTGGAATAGCTCTTGCATCGCTGGGTGGTACAATCATAGTGATGGTTGGAAGTCTTGATCCGAACAGCGGTCTCCCTTTCACCATAGACGCCCTAACAGTGGTCGTGCTTGGGGGCCTAGGGAGCTTCTACGGTGCGCTAATTGGAGGTTTCATCATAGGCCTCTCTCAAGGAATAGTTCAGGTGGTTCTGACGATTGCGGGATTGAACGGCGGTGCGTGGGTTTCGGTCGTGCCGTTGGTCATCCTGATCATTATCTTGATCATAAAGCCCACGGGATTGCTCAAGCGGTGATGTGATCGTGCGACCAAAAATTACGGAACTCTTCAGATCCGAGACGGGGATGGTCGCGGGCGCTTTCTCGGGCTACTTCGTCTGGACCATCATCGTAACATGCGTGTTGGGCGCGATCGGGATCATATCGGGAAATGCCACTTTCTTTGACACAATCCAGCAAATAATCATCTTCGGGGCGCTCGCTGCGTGCTACGACTACTTTTCAGGTTTTACAGGATACTACAATCTGGGCTATGGGGCATTTGTGGCTGTTGGCGCTTACGCATTTACGTTTGCCACAAACAGTGGAATCAACATCTTTCTGGGGTTGATCATTGCTGGTGTCGCTTCGGCAATCTTTGCAGGCGCGATAAGTTATCCATTCCTGAGGCTCAGAGGGGCGTACTTTGCGATAGGTACGCTAGCTCTGGTGCTCTTGCTCTACTACCTTGACATAAACCTCCCACAATTCACGCGCGGTCTGATAGGAATGTACGTCAACGTGGCGAGTAGCGTGAGTATTAAGGTCCCGCTCCTCATAGGCTCTCTCGCCTTCCTTCTCCTTACACTGTGGATCCACTTTGCAATCTCGAAATCAAGGTTCGGACTGGCACTACGCAGCATCAGGGAGGAAGAAGACGTCTCTGAAAGCTTCGGTGTCAACGCTTTCAGGCTGAAGCAGCTCGCGATGATCTTGAGCGGCTTCTTCGGAGGCATCGCTGGATCGATTTTCGCACTTTATATAGGCTTCATAAATGCCGACAGCATGCTGGGGCTCGGGACCGCTCTCTTTCCCGTGGTAGCGGCGATGACCGGAGGCTCAGGGATATTCCTCGGGCCCCTTGTCGGGAGTTTTGTCCTCACCGGAGTGAACCTCACCCTTCCTTCATTCATAATTTCCCTTAACCCCTCGATCAATATCGGGCCGCTGGCCATAACTGGTTTGATCTTAGTCCTCGTCGGCCTGTTCTTTCCCTCAGGGCTTCTCAGGATTAGTTATTTCAGAAAGTATGCGTACCTTCGCCCAGACAATAGGCTGTTTAGAGCAAAGCGGCAGACCGTGCCAACAAAGGTAGCTACAAAGACGTAGACTAATTTTCCCCAGAATATTTGTGGGAAAGTCAGATTCCAAGATAGGATTTTGAGATATACTGGTCCTTCTCGAGATCGGTAGAGTATCCAGAGCTCACGATTCTACCATTTTCAAGCACGTACGCAAATGAGGCGAGGTTGAGTAGCCTCGGCACGTTCTGCTCGACGATTAGGACGGTCTTGCCTCGGCTATTTATCTGGCGTATCGTGTTGAACACGTTGTTCACCGCAACCGGCGAGAGGCCAAGAGAGGGTTCGTCGACCATAAGTAGATCAGGTGCGCCCATAAGCCCCCTTCCGAGAGCGAGGAGTTGCAGTTCTCCGCCGCTGAGTGTACCCGCAAGCTGGGCCTTCCTCTCCTTGAGAAGGGGGAAGATTTCATAGACTTCCTTGAGGTTCTGTTCCTTCTCTTCGTGCGCCTTGCGGCTCATCACGCCGAGGTTTAGGTTCTCGTACACGGTCATGTCTTGGAAGACACGCCTTCCTTCGGGAACGTAGATCACGCCGCTCTGGACTATTAACTTAGTCGGCATTCTCTCTATCTTCGTGCTTCTCAGTCGAATTGTCCCGGATCTCGCAGGGACTGCGCCAAGGATTGTTTTCAGCAGCGTGCTCTTTCCGGCCCCGTTGGGCCCGATCAACCCCGTGATCGATTTCTCCTTGACTTCAATGCTGACGTCCCAGAGCACGTGGAGCTGGCCGTAAAAACTATTGACCTTGTCGAGCGTTAACAGCATTTAGAGCTCTCTCTCACTGCCCCAAGTAGACTTGGATTACCTTTTGGTCGCTCGAAACCACGCTGGGCAACCCCTCTGCGATCTTTTCCCCGTGGTCGAGGACCACAATGCGGTTTGACAGTCCCATCACGGCGTGCATCACATGCTCTATGATGAGTACGGTTATCCCAGACGAATTGATTTTCTTCACTAGGTTGACGAACTCTGAGACTTCTACTGGGTTAAGACCAGCCATTGGTTCGTCGAGGAGAACGAGACGGGCTCCTGTGGCTATTGCCCTAGCTAACTCCACCTTGCGCCTGTCGATGAAGGGAAGGGTGGCGACGTACTTGTGCCGGATCGGCTCTAGGCCGATAGTGGCCAGCGACTTTTCTGCAGCTTCAGCATAATCTGTCCCTTCTGGGCTTCCGAATGTTGCACCGACGAGGATGTTTTCAAATACTGTCTCCATCATAAACGGCTTGACAAGTTGGTAGGTTCGCGAGATTCCCCTGTGGCAAATTTCGTAGGGCTTCAGACCGTCTATTCTCTTTCCTTCGAAGAGGATCTTCCCCTTGTTGGGAGTGTACTTCCCAGCAATGGTGTTGAAGAGCGTAGTCTTGCCTGCGCCATTTGGGCCGATGAGCCCAAGAATCTCCCCTTTGTCTACTTCAAAGGAGACGTCACGTACGGCGACGAGCGCGCCAAAGCTTTTCGTCACGCCCTGAACAGAAAGTAGAGCCACGGAATGCCCGTGATTGAAAACCAAGATAAAAATCTATACTCGAACACGTACAGTCCCTCGGAAGCAACTAAAAGACGTTTGAAAAATTGAAACATAGAGTGGGGTGGAAGGCAACTAGGTTAACCATTGCACCATGTAATTGGAATGCATACAACAAAGGTTTTCAATTCATGTAAGGCGCGTTTATGCCTTCGGGGCGATCTAAATCTGTGAGGTTGGGAATAGGATTTGGAGGATTGCGTAACCATGGCTTTGCCGCATCGACCGATCTGGTAAGGGCATCCATAAAGGCCGAAGAATTCGGTTTTGAGTCGACCTGGGTTCCCGAGAATTACTATACAAATGACTCTTTAGTTATTCTTGCGACAATTGGAGCTCTTACCCGACGAATTCGATTAGCAACCAGTATTGTGAACCCCTATACCCATCATACGACGATCCTTGCACTTACTGCTTGCACTCTTGATGAACTTACGTCAGGCAGGGTTATCCTAGGGTTGGGGGTCAGCCCTAAAATATTGATTAACGGCCAGATGGGAATCGAGACCTACAAACCCCTGACGGTGATAAGAGAGTCTGTAGAAGTACTAAGGAGACTGACGCGGGGCGAACGTCTGGATAATTTTCAAGGTACCTTTCTGAATGTGAAAAATGTCAAGCTTGAGAACGCCAGGCTAAACAATACTGGAATTCCGGTATATGTAGCAGCCATAGGGCCAAAAATGCTCCAGCTTGCAGGCGAGATCGGCGATGGGGTTGTACTGACCGAGATATGCTCGCCAGAGTACGTCGATTATGCGAGGACTCAGATTCGAATTGGAGCAGAGAGGGCCGGTAGAAAAATCGAGGACATAGATATTGTCTGCAGAATTCTCACATCAATTGAACCTTCCAATCTGAAAGTGCACAAAACGGTGATCGGATCCTTTTTCTTTAAGATGGAAAAGGCGGACCTCGTTTTGATCGGTCACCCAATCGATCCAGACTCCATGAGTCTTGTCAAAGAGGCGGGCCTTAGAGGAGACTACGCTGCAGCCAGTGAGCACGTACCGGATGATGTTGTAACCGGGTGTTCGATACTGGGGACCCCGGAGGAAGCGATGAGAAGATTGGATGAATACAGAAGGGCAGGCGTGACGCTGCCCGTTCTTTGTCCACCGCAGAATCAGGTAGATAGAGTCATTCAGGTATTTGGCCAGTGATACTGAAGGTCGCGTACGAACAAGAACTTGGCGTTGTTTGTTAGGAAGAGCATGGGCTGGCAAACAAGGAGATTCTCGACGATTGACAGTAAGCGGACTTAATTCTGGTGTGGATGAGCCATGTTGAGACGTATTGCATTTTCAAGATTGAGCAACCGAGAATCAAAAACAAAAGATTTCCTGGAAATGGCTAATTCATATTGGAAGGCTATCCGCCAGCGCTTTGCACCAGCGGGATTACTTCCTTGGAAAAGAGGCGCATGCTCTCAACTGCCCTGTCAATGCTCAGCGAGCCAAAGTGAAATATCCCGGTAATGTAGTTGATTCCACTTTCTTCTTTGGTTTTCAAAATCTTCTCAGCAACGGTCTTTGGGTCACCCACGATTACGATGTTGTGCTGGTCCATGAAGTTGAAATCTTCCCACGGCTTGCCCTTGTGACTGCCCGCTCCCTCGATGCTTGACCTGTACCATTCAAGATTTGTTTCGAGGCCCGCGTAGTTTCTGTAGCTGAATATGTGGGTCCAAAAGCCATACAGCGGATCCTTCGCGACCTTACGAGCTTCCTCAAGATCTTTCGCGACGACTACATGTCTTTGCAGAGCCAGAATGGGCTCGGGCGCCTGTTTCGGCACAAAGTTTTTCTTGTAAAGGTCGAAGACTTGCTTTACAGTCTCGTTGGAAACGTACTGCGCGGCGGTATGCATCCCCCGCGAGGCAGCCCACCTGATCGAAGTCTCGCTTTGAGGTCCCGGGAACCAGACGGGCGGATGAGGCTTTTGCACGGGCCGCGGCAGTATCTGGAGGTTCTCGTAATGGAAGTGCTTGCCATGATAAGACATCGGGTCATCTCTCAGTGCGGCGAGGCCCACATCGAAAGATTCTTCAAAGATTTCTCTCCTTTCCGGCTCCTTCCAGACTGCCCCAAACTGTTCGTACTCCCACTCTACTGACCCTCGAGTGATCCCATAGTGCATTCTCCCATTGGAGAGGTTGTCGAGCATGGCAATAGTCTCAGCTGTTCGAAGGGGGTGGCGGTAGTTTATTATGAATCCGAAGGGCACGAGCTGAATCTTCTTTGTCCTCACGGCAGCCGCAGCGAGAAACACTTCCTGATTTGGCAAGAGGCAGAAATCCAGAAAGTGGTGCTCGGGTGAGAAATAGTGCTCAAAACCCAATTCTTCCGCCTTCTGGACGAGCTCGAGTTCACCCTCGTAGACTTCCTGCGCGGTTTTTCCGCGGGCCCAGGTGACGTAGTCGTAGACTCCAAATCGCATGTCCTAGTTACAATGACAGGACAGCAGTGCGTGGATTCTTATGTCTTCTTCAAACATACTAGATTTGGAGTGATTTGCAGCAGCGGGCTAAGAAATGCAGAGGAAAAAAACTCAGCGCTGTGGGAAACTGTCGAGACGCTGATTGTATTGTATTGGTCCAGGGCTTCTCCAAAGATTCTTCATCTTGTGACGGGCTTGAAACCCACCTTTTCCATGAAGGGGAGACACTCCGGAAACGACTCTACGTTTTGACTTAACTTCTCGAAATAGCCAAACAAAGTGTGGTTGCTCTCAAGTACATTTGTATTGAACGGCCTTGCACGCGACTCGTACTCTGATAGAACCTCTTTGGTGAAGACCTCTCTACCGCCATCATCGCCCAACTTCTCGATGAGTCGGTACAGGTGCAATATGTCGTTGAGGGCCATTGACATGCCCTGCGCCTGCATGGGGTGCGTTGTGTGAGCTGAATCGCCAATTAGGCAGACTCCATCACCCACGTACTTCTGGGCATGCCTCTTCAATACGTGGTAAAAGATTCCGGTCTCCTCAATCTTACATCCTTCGAGCGACCATGCTCTCTCTGCGAGCTTTGCCTCCTGCTCTTCCACAGCTGAAGTCAGCCACCACTTCAGATCCTCAATTCTCACCTCGACCGCTGCCCTTGTAAGCGGCCCGCCGGTTGGAAACACTCCTGTAAAGCCCTCGCGGCTCAGGTGAAACTGCCCCCATTTGATCGGGTGTTTTGAGTCTAGGTAGAGCATCAGATACCCAACGCGGTAATCATACTCCACGGTCGGTATGTGCAACGCGTCACGCAGTCGGGAGTTTGCTCCCTCCGCCACAATCACGAGATCTGCGTCTACTCTGTCTTCGGAACCGTCTGCCCTGGATTTGCAAAGTACGTTTCTCCTTCCGTCCTTAAAATCGGAGAGACCGAGCGCGTCGGTTCCAAATCTTACCTCGACGTTGCCCATCGCTTTTAGCAGCTTTGAGTAGGCTGCATTAACGATGACCTTGTGCGACGTATGGATTACAGGGTACTCTGGAGCAAGATAGTCGTAGCGGAAGTCGCCGAGCTTTCTGCCAGCCTCCTTGTGGAAGAGCTCTCGCACCTCGCCAGCTCTCATGATCGCGTCTGGTCTGTTCTTGAAGTAGTCAAGCATGTCAAACCTATCAAGGGCCCGGCAGGTTTCAGATCGCAGGGCCTCTCCGCGCTTTACACTCCCCACCTGTTCCAGGGTATCCTTTTCGATCAGAGTGATGCTGCAATTCTTCAATGTGGAAAGCGCCACGGCGGCACTGGCTCCCGCTATCCCTCCACCGCAAATTACAATTTGCTTCATTTTGCCATGTTTACTTACTCTGCTTTTGAGAGGCGAGTCTTTTTTGTGTGGATGATCGCAGAAGACTTGCTAGGGCACTGCCTTACATCCATCTTGAACTCAGATTATCGCAATGGCCTCAACTTCAACGAGCATCCCGGGAAGCGCGAGGGACTTTACCTCGACGAGAGTCTGTGCGGGAAGCTCGTCCTTGAAGTAGTTCCTTGAGACTTCCGTGAAAGTCATGAGGTTTGACATGTCGGTTACGTATGCGTTGACCTTGACTACGTTGTGAAAGGTAGCACCAGCTTCTTTCAGGACGTTCCCGATCCCTTCGTATGCCATCATGCACTGCTCCTTGAAGCCAAAGTCCTTCATTACGTTGCCTTGCCTATCGATTGCGGCCTGACCCGCAATGAAGAGCGTCTTCTTCCCTTCCTCGACCAGTATTCCCTGCGAGAAACCAAACGCTTTGCTATTGAACAGCGAATCTGGAGCGATGGTCTTTCTATTCATGTTTCATTGCTACCCACCCTTGGAAGTTAGAAGGCTGGCAATATAGCTTTTCCGACCTCTTCGAGCATTCCAAACTGGTCCCTGGACCCCATTATGAGTTTGATTTCATCCGCACCGGCCTCGCGGAATGCCTCGATGCGCTTCAAACACTCTTCTCTTGTTCCATAAATTGACCAGCGCTCCACGGTCTCGGTGTCAACCGGATTTGCAAAGTACCCCTCGATCATATCCTTCACTTCGTTGCGAGCCCTGTCGCGGTCTGGGTTCACATTGAACCAGCACTCCACTGCCCGCTTGATCTCCGCTGGCCTTCTCCCATACTTTGTGGCGATTTCCGATATTAACTCGGATTTCTCCCTGAACTCGTCCGGATGTATCATGATCGTGAACCATCCGTCCGAGAGCCTCGCAACACGTTCGAACGCGCCTGTGAAGGCGCCTTGTTTCTTTCGAGTGTATCCTGGCGTGGCGGAGAGTACAACCTTGTCCTGGCTCTTTGGCACCCAAACTCCCGCAGCTATCCAGATCGGCGGTGGACTCTGCACCGGCAGGTATCCAATCTTTGCGCCGCTGAGTGAGTAGACCTCCCCTTTGTGTTCCAACGTCTCTCCCCCCCACAGTTTCCTTAGTATGACGATGTTCTCCTCCATTGCCTTGCCCCTCTGCCTCAGGTGAACGCCCACAAGTTCCGCTTCCTTTGCTACTCCCGCTGGAGTTCCGCCCCCAATGCCAAATGTCAGAATCATTCGTCCACCAGACAGCCTGTCCAAGGTGGCCCAAGAGAGGGCCAGCATGATCGGGTTTCTAAAGTGAGGTTGGATAATAGAGCCACCGAGCCTTATTCGAGACGTTCTTGCCGCGACGGCCCCCAGGATCGCAATCGGTTCGTACCTTGGGCTGTCAATTAGGCTGTCGCCGACCCAGACGGCGCCAAAGCCGAGCTCCTCAGCTCGCTCGGCCATCTTGATCATGTCGGTTGGCGGGTAATTTTTCAGAAATACTGACGCTCTGTTGTTAAGCGAGAGACCAAAGTAAGAACCTGACTTTGACATTTCGAGTACCATATCTTTCATGGATTCGCCAGTATTTTAGAGCATAGGCTACGTTTAGGACTGCTCTGTCGGCAGATGGCTTCATGCTCAGACCTTACTGCTATTTCGCACTTGAAGTAGGATTTCTAAAGCGCAAACACTTGAGGAAGAGAAGGAAGCCTTGCTATGCCTTTGCGGGGCAAGGGTCAGGCCTAGATTACGTATGGTATGTAAGATGTGGGAGGATTTCGCTTGTCTCTTAAGATCCTCTCTCCACCAATTCTGCTTCTATCTCTTGCGGCTGCTGGCGCTCTATAGGATCGGTCTGCACCGTAACTTCACCTTCTACGCCATTATTCCGGGTTTCTCCAAGCAGTGCGAGGACTCTATCCCAGTATTCCTTAGGAGTGTCTTTATCGAGTTTGATCTCGATTGTAGCTTGAATTTTTGGCAGCGCGCTCTCTGCATCAGAAGACGCAATCGTTCTGTTCAGCTTCCTCGGTGCCTTGTTGCTTCTTGTTTGGAGTGGCTGTGCCAGGGCAATTCTCTGAGAAGCTCTCCCGGCTAGTTCACCACTCCTTGCCGAAATAGGAGCATTCGATGTTGTCGGTGCATTCTGTGAAAGGGTCGATACAGTGCTAGAGGAAGTCACCTTTTCAGTGTAAAACGAGGATAGCTCCTGCGATACTTGAAGAGAGCCCTTTTCGGCCAGATAGAGGAAGAACTTTGAAGCGTTTATGGCCTTGTCCTTGGTGAACGCATACCTTCGAATGAAAAAGTTCACAACATCGTCAGGTACCGCCCTTTCAATCTTGACCTCATTCAGAAGGTCGGCGTATGAACTCTTCGCAATTTCCTGGAACCCCTTCTTCTGTTCCTCGCCGATCAGGTTGAGCGTAGGCAAGAGCGGGGTCGGCTTACCCTGTTCGTCGATTACTCGCAGAAATTTCAGCTGAGCGAGAAGTTTCCCCTCATTGCTTGGAGCGATCTGACTCAGGAAGGACGCATCAATGACCGAAGGGTTCTGACGCTGAATCACCGCAAGAAATCTCTCAAACCAGAATCGCGAAGTGTTTCTGGCAGGAGGATTCCTCCTCGCCGATCCGCTCGCTGGTGAGGCTGAGGAAAATGGGTGAGAGGATGTGGAAGGACTCTTCGGTGCTTGAGCTTCCGGTCGAACAAGTGTCTCTTGAGATGTGTTTTCTTCTATCTGACCTTGGTTATCATTCTTCACTACTCTTTGCTGTTCACTCAGAAGCATTGTCATGGCGGGAGTTACAGCAATATTACAGTAATTATAGTTTTCCTGGCAAAAATGCAACGTAAATACTAAGGATGAAGGATGCAGAGATAGATGCTAGCCTGCAAAAGAGGGGTGTAGCAGAGTAGCCATGAATCGGATATGGTGGATCATGCAGAGCAAAAGATCTTGCAATAAGTCTTTCCTTTTGCTTTTGCCTTTGATTTTGCTTTAGGGCCCTTCATCTCTTTTCCTACAATCTCCTTGACCCTGAACCTGTGTCCCTCCTAAATGTGTGACTGTGATTCAGGTGATGACGATGAGGAGGAAGAATGGGGGAGAAACACCATAGAAATCAAGAAAGATCCAAGGTCAGTGACAGTTTTATCGTATTGGTCGAGATACAGGCCCTTCTTATGGGTTTGAATGACACAAACAGAACTAAGAAGATCCCGTCTATGGGCGAGAAAGTGTAATCGCGAATTTTGAAATGGGAAATTGCCTCATCTCGTCGCTTTCATATTTCACGAGTGGAATGCAACCAGGATAGGGCAAGTTTCTCATGCCCTCGAACGGATCACGCACGTTGCCTGCACTAACGTAGGCAAGCTATTTCACCCAAACGAGCGTTCAGTGGTCGGGCTCTTCTGCACGATACTTACATTCATGACATGTTGGCCTTTTTGCCGAGTGGAGAGAGTCAGATCAGATTCGAGCGATATATCGTTCGGAGGAAGTTTTCTCTGTCTCTCCTCGCCTCTCTTTTTTCGAGAGTCAAAATTCTCCAGAAAATCTGTACTCATGCAGTGATACCCGATTCTAAAATAGTAGAAGCAGATTCTCTTTCCTAGAGGACAATCGCTTGGATCCGTTTTGGAAATACCAGCGGCGGTTGCGATCAGCAATCTATTTGACCTTGGTTCCATCTTTATAGGGCCTATTCCGATCCGTTTTCGAATGGAACGTTTCCGGCATGAGGATCTCCTCGTGCGTCAACAAGTGGTGCGTTCGACGCGGCTGTCCTGATTTCTTTCCAAACGACTGCGCGGCCCGACGGGGCGTGAGCGAATTATGAACCAAACTCCTAGACCAATCAAGGCTAGACCTGTTGCAATCAAGACGGAATAGAGTTCATACTGTGACTGATAGAACGGGAGTAACACCGGACATCCCCCATAGCATCTCGTTGACTGGTCTTCTTCCAGCAACACAAAGAACAAAGAGAACAGTCCTACGAGCGACACTCCGAGTGCAGAAGAAGCAGAGCCGAGGGTAACTCTGACCAATTCTTTCCTACAGGCATCGATGTTCCTGATCCATGAGCTAGAGATATTGAATATAAAAGAAAAGATAGCTATGGTGATACCTGCAGCGACTCCAGGAACAAAGTATTGACCGTAAGGAAAGGCTTGATTCGGCCCCTCATAAGTTCCAAGAAGAATAGCGACGCATAGGAGGACCACTGAGCTGACGAGAGAGAGGGCCGTTATGAGCGAACTTGTCTTCACCACGTTTTCTTTATCCCCACAGCTTTGTATTGTCCGCGATGCCTCTGCAAGTGCCACAAGCTTCGTAGAAAGTCACTACAGGACTGGACTGTGGAACGTTGGCAGTAGCACCCACGAATCCGGTATTAGACAGCGCCCAGTCCTGATCAAAGTAGGTGTAAGGCCCTTGCATAGATTCTGCTGTCTGAACGGTGTGCCAAGCACCTGATTGATAATATGATGGATTCTTTATCTGGACCTGAAAACACGAATTGCAATTCCAGTGACTCTGAGTCCAGAAGCCGAACTGGTAATAGTATGCCGTGAAGTATGGGCCGTAGATGATTGGACTAACTGTTCCCAGGTAGAATACTTGTTTGAATGTGGAAGGAGGGGTGTAGGAGTAATATTGCATCCAAGAGTTACCGTCGTACGAATAGTACCAATAGATCACGTTCGAAGAATCTACCATCTTTACGTAGATCGTTTGCCCCGCAGAGAGTCCATAGATATTCAGGATAAAAGCGGTCAGTTCTTTGGCCCATCCAGGAAAGCCTCCGCATTGCTGACCTGTCCCAAGGCCCTCGCAATCTTCCCACATGTCGGCTACTACACCGTGATGACCATCCGGATACAGAACGTGAGCAGCTCTCATCATGTAGTCCTGTCCAGTTATGCAGCAGTCCTGACCCTGCAAATTAATCGTGCCTTCTAGCCAGTTGCCCGATGGGATAGAAGACGGGTTCGTGCTGGGGAATGTTATTTGAGCCTGTACAGCAGTTGCGACGCCCCAAGTTGAATGGTCTCCTGTCTGCCATCCTCCTTCATAGGGTCTAGAAGGATAGAGCGATCCTCCTACCATTGGTTCGACTGTCAAAGATGGCCTCGCTCTTACGGATTGTGAAGAGACAGATGAGGGTCCTACCGGCGTAGAAGTCAAGACGGTACCATTGTACAATGTGATCATCACAGGTGTGGTTGAATTCCCGGTGTAACTGGGAGGAAATATAGCAGCATTCAGATCACTCGCCGGAGCAGTGTAGACACTGGGTGAAACCAGGGTGTGAGCTAGAAGCACGTTAGATGGTGAAAACAAGACTAGTAGGCTCAGGACTATAATAGAAATAGCTATATTATACATAGATAACTTTACTTGGTCTGGTCACAAGAGACAAGTACTATATGAGTATTGTGAAAGTCACCTAAGTCATGCTCCATCTTTTAAGGAAAGGAATCGGTTCAGTCTCTCCTCCATCTGGCAGGGCTTCAGATTTGCGAAGCTCTTGTCGGAGTATTTGCACATTGTCATTTGATTTTTATTCAAATTTCTTGATAATGTACAACTCCATCTGAGACTTTGAACATAATTAGGGCACTTAGCTTTTGATGGAAGGGAACAGAGATGAGGCTTTAGGTAAGACAACCGTAGAAGGCAGAGAGATATATTTTCGTCTTAGGATCACCAGGTGCCATCGGTGCAAGGGCAAGCAGAGAAAAAGATGTAATGAACTGCACGGTCGATCAGAGATTAGTCAATTCTCCAATCAGGTCGGCGGCTTTCTTCCCCTTCTCAGTCAAAGAGTAAACAACCGGTCGATAGGGCTCATTTAGGACCTCCTTGTTGACTAGTCTTGCCTCTTCCATAGCTTTCAAGGCCCTCGTAGTTGTGGTTGCAAAGCCCACAAGATCTGCGAGATCAGAGTAACGCACCCGTCCCTTCTCTTTCAGTGTAGACAGAATCCTCTCAGTTCCTCTGAGAGCAAGAACATCCAGTATTCTTCGCATGTCGCTCGGCTTGACTTGGTTTACAGCAGTATTGCTGGCAAGCGAGCGGAGAAATACTATTGCTAGCGATACCAATTGTTAAGTAGTGCTAACGCTAGTCATGTCCGACTAGCCAAAGGGACTGAACATTTGCTCTATCTTTTGCGCCAAATGTGGAAATAGTATCTTTGATGAAGAAAATGCTCGTTTCTGCTCACAATGCGGCAGTGCTCTTTACACATCAGGACAAGGGCTTCAACCCAATGCTGCTTTACCGTCTACTCCCGGTGACACCAATGATAAGAGCCGAACGAATCGAAGGCACACTCAAAGAATCATCATCGCTGTTATTGTTTTACTGTTGGTTCTGTCACTCGTAATTGGGGCAGCTATTTTCGAGTTTGCCTCCGCTCATGTTTACAGACGAATCATTGTTCAGGTGGATTGTGATTCATGCATAACGGTATTCAGCGTATCACTTGATAGCAACGGTAACGTTACTTCTGTTAATG
Organism: Nitrososphaerota archaeon; assembly: GCA_021325255.1. Next base: position 89,080 of record JAJPHP010000058.1, read on the forward strand.
TGGCAAACAATCGCACTGTCTTTGTCTTGGATAATTACCCTTCTTCGGGATGCTGGATCGTGAGTTGGGTGATTGAGCAACCTGGCGTGTCCAGCGAGATCGCGGTTTCACTTTATGCAAACAACATTAATGGCCCGCTTCTTTACTTCATCGGAACCAGCACCGAATTTAGTGCTCCCCCAGTGGTAGTATCTGGCGAATGGTCCTCGTGCTGACAATATATCGCTGACGCCGAGTCTGATTATGTCTTGCAGATTCTATTATTGAATTAATTTTCATGTCTCTTTCGCAGCAAGGGCGCCAAGCAAGCCCTGTGTGTTTTTCAAGTTCTGCATTGAGATGCAGATGTCGGAATAAGCAACAAAAGCCTGAGTCAGAGTATCTTTATCTTTCAGCCAGATAGGAGCCAGGAGTTTGGATATGTCTGTGACATCTTGTAGGAGTGTATGAGCGAGCGCCACCCTGAACTGTTCCTTCGCACCTATCACTCCTTGGAGATCACTCACAAGCCTGGATGAAACTTGAAAGAGATCAGAGAGCCAAGCAGCGAGCCTCAGGTCCGGATCTGAAATTTTGGAATGTTCATCCAATAACTTTCCAAAATTCTTGATTGTCTCCCGTCGCTTGGAATATAGAATTGCAATCGCTTTGAACTCCGCAGTTGGCAGATACAGGACATTCTTATGACTTGTTTCTTGCCTTAGCAGCCGCGGCGGCTTTGAATGCGTCGCAGAGTGCAGAAATGAGTAGAGGTCTCTGTAGCTTCTGAATATCCCTCTCTTCATTAGCGAATCTGGTCGCTGTGGCCCCCACCCTTCGGTAACCCAACGGCGAATTAACTGCTCAGTCAGCTCGTCGAGGGGAACCTTCCTTCTTCGCTCGCTTGTAGTGTTAGACATTTTCCATTATGGCTACCAACGGAGGTAAGTTAAAGCGTTTTCTGCTCAGGGATATTCTTATGCCTACCGCAGTAGGTAGCCATAACGCTTATTGCGAAGGCACGCTAAAGTACCGCTGCAACATTGCTTCGGTTGGAGAGCTTCTAACCTTTGAGAAATATATCCCCGGGCATGGGGGGCACACCATGAGCCAGCATGACATTGACTATGCCGATGAGTCCCTTCTAAGGCTTTTCAGAGGGACCTTTGTCAGTTGCTCGGACAAGGCCTTTGGGGTTGCCTGGTGCAAAGAACCCTACACGGTTCATATCCGTTGTCCCGTATGCGAAAACAGATGCTTGCACTCGATTCCGGAGACAAGGGAGCATTTCGAGGAATCAGAGGATCCCAAACATATCCAGGCCTCGCCTTTCAAGGAATGCGGCCTAGACTCGCTTGCCAGGGCGCTAGAATGCACTATCAAGCGAGATGAGACTGCAAAGTTGAGCGTTTTCCTGATCATGCTCAATGCCCAGACCGAGGATGATCAGGCCGCGGTGGCATTCTCGGCCGAATCGGCCGCGGGCAAGTCGTACATCTCTATGGAGTGCGGGCACTACTTCCCCGAAAGGGAGGTGATGGAGATTGCAGGAGCTTCACCTACGGCTTGGGTTCATGAGAATGGGATCAAGGTCATCGAAAGGGACGATACATATGTTTCCGTCTCTTCATTGATTGAGCCTCTGGAAGTAGAGCGTGAGGAGATAGAGGAACAAATTGCGAGTAATAAGAAGGACGCCCCAAAGGAGCTCAAACAGAGGCTCAAAGAGATCAAAGCTAGGATTGCTGGCATACTTTCCAATTCCAAGATCATGGTGGATATGGAGAACAAGATCGTCATATTCATCGACCAACCTGATACGAAGTTCTTGGGAAAGATACGGCCTTTTCTTTCGCACGACAAGAAAAACGTAGAGTTTACGATAACTGACAAGAGCCAGCACGGAGGAAACAAAACCAAGCACGTAATCCTGCGTGGCTATGCATCGATCTTCTTCTGCACCGCATCTTCCCGCTATGACGACCAGGAGTCCACGAGAATCCTTGTCCTTTCACCAGAGACGAATCCGGACAAGGTTCAAGAAGCATTGTTACTACTCACAGAGAAGCTTTCTGACAGGGATGCTTTCTACGACTGGCTGGACTCTAACCCATCACGAAGGAATCTGATATTTCGTGTAGAGCTGATACGCCTACGGAACATCAAAAGATGCATTGTGCCAGAAGAAATTCGCCTTGCAATTTTAGAGAACTTTAAGGACCTTCATAAAAGCCTCATGCCTCGTCATCAGCGGGATTACGTGCGACTTTTTAGTCTAATCTACGGTCACGCCCTTCTCAACTGCTTCAATCGAAAGCTGAAAAACGGGCAGACAATCATCGCAACGCTTGATGACATCGAGGCAGCATTCAGCCTCTACGAGCCTGTAAAGGCCGCCAATGAGGCAGGAATCAATCCCAACGACTATGAGATTTTCCGTAGTGTAATCTTGAAGGCATATTTGGCAAAGTCGGATGACCCTGAATGGCCGGGACTGACCTGTGCTGAGATTTCCTCAGAGTACTTCAAGGTGTACAAACGGCCAATCAGTATGCGGCGTCTGGTTGATTACACCGTCAAGGCTCTTGTAGAATGCGGTCTACTCACCGAGGCAAAGCATCCCAAGGACGGAAGGAAATCAGTTTTCATTCCGACACTTACGAATGTCGATACAGATGAGTTTCGATTCAAAAGGCCCTCCGAAGGCGGTCCTGCCAGCGAGAATCAAAGCAATTCACAACGAGCCGAAGAAGGAAAAAGTAGTGGTGTGCCCCACACCCTCGGGGATATATTTTCTGAACAATCCAGCCCTGAACAAGCTCAAACTATATCCCCGAGCACTGGGGGCACGACTGAATCAACTGGTGAAAGCCAAGAGGACGAGCCTGAGGATCTCCTTCCAGCCAGCGCTGACTTTGCCTGCGATAATTGTAAAATGAACTTTGGTCAGGACGGCCCCAAATGGGCTGAACGCATCAAGACAGAACACGGAGTTGAAATCTGAATTTGCAATCCTTACTCATCTTCACATGCATGCGTCCCGTCCGGCCGGGTGAGCACTGCGCTATGATGTTTGAGTGCCTTCTTTGCAAACTAAAGCATCCGCAGTGGAAGGCACTTTGCAGGGATGAGGCACTTGCACTGGCCCATCTGGAACATCAGCATGGCATCAAGAACATTGGGAAACAATCTTCCGACAGCCGAAAGAAAATTGGGACGCCGAAAGGGGCCTCATATGTCGGAACTCGGGAGATGGCTTAGGGCATATGACAAGAAAGAACTCACCCGCGGCAGTGCCTAAGCTGAAAACGCCGTTTCTATTTAAAGGAGCAAGCTATTGAGAATGGGAAAAGTCCATCAGGTCTCCCCAAATAAGACGGAGCTCTTCATGAAACACGAGGTTGTTAGGGCATTCCTTCGCCAAATGGTTGACATCGAGGATGATTGCAAGGTATCGTGCAATGTTTTGTATCTGCACTTCTTAGAGTGGTGTTCCGAGCAAGCCCCCAAGCCTCCTCAGATCAGCAAAGCTGGCTTTGGTCGGATTCTCTTGAACATAGTTCGCACGACCTATCCCATCTCGACAAGGGCCGGCGGTAAGAATCTACGTGTTTGGAGAGGAATTAGGCTGAAATATGATGAAACCAATTACCAATCTAAAGATCAATCAACACAATCTGATTGAGGCTCTTGCCCCATTAATTGAAGAACCCAAGAGAATGCAATTCACGGCTGAGCTTTGGAGCCTTTCCAGAGACTTTGCCGAATTGTCAAGAAGAGGTAGGGACCATGACTAGGTGTCAGACGTGCGGTTTTGACCCTGGGCGTTTTGAGCGCTTGCTAGATCGAGTCGAGACTTTACTAATTCAACTTCTTGCCGCATCAGGGAGATCATTTGAAGAGCTTCCGCATACTTTGACTCCATCACCAGAGCCCGTTTCTCCGACTCCCGTTTTAGCTCGGCGGCCTCGGAAATCGTGAGGACGAGCATGTTTTCGGCGTAGGTCTTCAAAATCTCTTTGAAGAGATCTGATTTTTGCTGGAAGGCCTTGAAGTAACTATCTTGCGATCCCTCGGTGCCGTGGCCCTCCAGTTTTTCAATCATTATTGTCTTCATCTTCGTTAGCGTCTCCAATCGGGACTTGTGCGCCTTGCGAAATCCGTGATTTGGCTTGAACTCGTTGCACTTTAGGCCGGTGCGTTGAAGTAATCTGGGGATTATGAAACGTATCCCCCCGCGCAGCTCGGAGGGCTGCCTGATGGGTTTGCTTTTTAGTGGTAGCACTGAGAGAAAGGTGTCGCGAAGAAGTGGAGACAACTTTGTGATCTTCTCGCCGTGAAGCTCCCTCAGTTTGAGGTATTTGTCTCGGTTATCCAAGGCCTCCTGTGAGCAAACGGTGATGTATTTTTGCAGCGGATCATCCCCGTATATGAGACACACCCCTACCCTGACCTTCTTCCCGCTTTCGAGCACAACCTCGTGGTCTTCAATCGAACCAACAGTCAGTCCGTTCCACGCCCCAATCCGGATGCCGGTCGAGAGCATGAAGGAGAGCATGAACTTTTCGCGCTCGTCGGCGTATAAGTAGAGTGGTCTAATTTCATCAATCAGGTTGGGTGGACGGTCATCCGCGCTCGAAGAAAACGAAGGTACGACACGCATGATCTTCTTCCAGTTAAGCTGTAATTCGCAGAATATGCAAAGCGATTGATAGGCTGATAGGTACAGATGCATAGTAGCGCCGCTAAGTGGCTTGCCGCTCGACGGACTTTTTGCTTTCTTTTTCTTATTTATTCAGTCGATCAGCTTACCGGTCATAAACTGTGGGTTTTGCTCGGTGAGACGTAGCATCTTAGCCCAAGTTGTCCTATCACGCGTACCACACAGAATCCCTAGTGCTGATTGATACTTGGTCGCGGTTACTGTGCTCTTTTGTGAATCTAGCCATGAAGATATTAGGGCGTCATAATCAGGGATTGTTCTTTCGCGTCTCAAACTTGCACTGGTTTCTAATTCATCATCAGATATTTCGAGTGTCAAAGACATGACCTAGCCTTTTATTCCCAGTGTTGTTTCCGTAATCATCTTAGCTATGTAATTATAGTTTCCGCTAAAGCTGCAGTTAGTTCGACATCCAACCCAATGCTATTCTAATTGCAGTGAAACGAGAAGAGAAAGAATAGAACATCTCATCAGTCAATTGAGCAACTTTCTTGCATTGAAATGATCGTTTCCCTAACATGAAGCCGCTTGAAGCTGCGAAGAGAAATCGCTGTCCTCTGCAAGGTTAGACCCTCTTTCTCCTGCCACAGTGCTTGAAACCGTTGGTTCTCAATGAGGGTGTATGTGCAATTTTTCCCTGAAATAGCTTCAGGAAATCTATGAAGCTCATGTTTTACACCTATGCCTTATTCCGAAAATGACGCACTCACTCTCATTGAGGAGCTCCAGAATGAAGTCTGCCATCTCGGTAGCACTCGTAGTGATCATAATAATTGTTATCGTGGTCGCGGGCAGCCTGGCAGCTTACTACGCGTTGACCTCCGGGTCCACTAAGAATACTGGATCTACTACTTCGAGCGGTACGAGTTCCGCTCCCTCGACGGAAACTAGCACACTGTCACAATCTTCATCACCTACAAAGACAGGAGTTTCCTCACAGTCTGAGAGCAGCTCATCTGAAACTACAGAAATCTCGAGTCAGACCTATACGTCGGTGCAACCATTCAACTCGACAATTCTCTCGATCAACAGTGATCCAAACCACATGTACCTCGAGGCCGTCGCCACTTTCTTTTCTCACGGCAAGTACTACGCATTCTACAACGACGCGAACGCAACCTATGCAGTTTACTCCCCCAACGGGACAAGATGGTCGTCAATGGGTGAAGTCACGTCAACGGCGAACGCGGCGGTCGCCTACGATACAAACACGAGCACGGTGTATGTTATCTCCGTCCCAAACGACACGAACGAAATTGTGCTGACGAGAGGCTCGACCAATACCCCGTCGGGTGCGATAAACTGGAGTGGGAGCTCTGAAGTGATTTACAACGCAACGTTGGCGGGAGCCCAGGTTAAGTTGCTTGGACTTCAGCTCGTTCCGTCCACCTCGCTTACATTAGACAACTTCGGTAATCTGTGGATTTCCGTGCAGACCATGTTCTTCCAAGCTGGGGAACAGCTTGGGTTCCCGCTCGTAAACTATTCAATCATCAAAGTCACTCCAAGCGGCGATGCTAACAACACCTCGTTTTCAGTGGCGAGCGGATTTCCCTACCTAGTCGGGAGCCAGACCTCTCACAACTACGGCACCGCATCCGTGAACATCGTGTCGACTAGGGTTGGAGTCTCGGTCGTCTCTTGCAACGTAAAGTCCGCTCTAACCAATTCCTCAGCCTATCTTGAGACATTCTACAACCAAAACGAGAGCTGGGGGAGTATGGTCGATCTTCCCTTCCAATGCGGTTACAACTTTAGTGGACAGATCTCGAGCATAATCGCCGCGTCGAGCCCCGCCTCTGGCGATAATGTATCGATCCTCTACTTCTCGGCAGCTGTCGCATGCAATGCATGCGAGTACAAGAACACGAATGTATCCCGCATTATAGTTCCGCTTTCTCCCGGTCCTGCCATGTCGCTAGATCAGGTTGATGGCAATATTTCCGGAGGCTTTGTCGCCGCCGCCACAAACGGATCCTTCGTCTGGACAAACTCTCAGATATTCGGCGCGTACTCTGGAACGTATACTTACTACGTCGGAGAACTTGGCTCTACCAGGACTACCTCGGGCATTCTCCTCAAGCTGGGAGGTGCATGGAGTATAGTTGGTTCGAGCGCAACTCAAGGCATTGGAGGTGGGCTTCAAGTCCTCTACTCTGTGTTGACTAACGCAACTGCTGGTGGACAGGGCGCCTATTCACTGGGGTTTGCGATAGCATCCACCGGGCAATGAGAAGGACAGTGCTAACTCTAACTGTTCTAAGTTAGAGCTAAGGCCAATCGCAGGAATGCAGATTCTCAAACTGGCAATATCCGCTAATCTTGTTCTCGATTCCCGTGCAAAACGAAATCGAAGGTCTGCAGCCATGTAAAGAGCATGCAATTTTCTTTCCAGAATTACTTTAGGATCCTCAACGATTAACGTCGAGTTGCTTGTGGGACCTCCGGGCGCGAGAGTCCAGCTGCCCTCTGGAATATCCGCGGCTAACACTTTCCCTGAAACGGGTGCTTTAGAGAGAATGGGGCCGAATTCAGTGGCGATTTCCTCTCAGAGCGAGTAATTCACGCTTGCCGCAACTCCGATAGGTATGTTGTGATAGAGATTTCGTCTATCATCAGTAGATTGTAGGCTCAAAGTCCAGAGTAAGAAAAGAGAGCTGACACACCCCATGATTGTTGAAAAGCGCATACACCCGCCATACAATACCATGCAAGATGCGGCTCGGAAGAAGAGCAAGGCCATGCAGTGTACATTAGATGGGAATTTTAGTTCTCTCCCGATTTTTGTACGCCAATGTGGCGGGAGCTCTGAATCGGGAGAAGTTGCTGTTGAAGTCGTCTCATTTGCTCTAAAAGCTCTTGATCGAACTCGTATGAAATCATATGAAATTCTCTGTTTTTGTATGCTTGGCTTACCCATATCTCGCACGATCTCGGATGGGACTCCATCGCAAGTCCGTTGGGCAGATCCTTGAAGAGCATCTTAACCTCTGGAAGCACTCGATGAAAGAGCTCATCGTTGAGATCAAGGTATCGGAAATTCATCAACCTCTCATCGAGCAGGATAACTTTCCCGGCGAGTGCAAGTTCAGGCATCGCAACTATCAGGTAGGCTACGGCGGACAGGGTTCCAAGCAAAAAGGAAATCTCGTGAACTCTCCAGTTGTATTGCGTTGTAGGGATGAAAATCGGCTGTAGTGCTAGAATGTACACTAATGCACTCGCCGCGATTGTGGAAAATATGAGCACGGACAGTAAGCACCTTCTCTTGGTCCACGATCCAATACGCCAAGCTTCCTGCCTGAAAATGCGCATCAAACCGAATATGCATACGGTCAATGTGACTCCTTCGGCCGAAAGCGCCACCGACGACGAGCCGAAGGGAATTAGGTCACTGCTGTTGTAATATCCGTTCCAAAGTATCTCCGCGATAGGTCCACTCGTGATCGTCGCAAGGACAAAGAAACCGGACAGCCGCAACCTCTCATCCTTTCGCATCTCGATGAGTGCAATGGTAAAGATTACGACGGTCCCAGCGAGTCCAAGGACAGTGGGCCATGAATCGAAAATGGCAAAAGAGGTAAGAATGCCCCAACTTTGAGCGTCGAGCACTTTATAGACTCTGAGTGGACCAAGCGCGAACGTTATGAGGTTTAGAACTATCAATATAGAGTATCCTGACACGACGTAAGAGAGGCCGGACTTTCGGATCTCATTCAAGTACCTCTTCGTGAGGGCGAATGGTTCGAATCCCCTTTCCATAGGTTCCGACTTCCAGCCTCCAATTGAAGTAGACGCCTGCAATGCCAGATTCATCCGGGAGCCCAGCAGCATTTGTTCGGCACCAGGGTCAGACTAAAGAAACCCCTCGCCACCATCTTGGCGGGCTTCCAACAGAACATTTGCAGGGAGAAGGAATATACACTTCTCGTAAGCAGGAATTAATCTAATTGTGACTTTCCTACGATGCGATGTTCGCGGGTTCCCATCTCTAACATGGTACTGTCGCAGGAGTTTAGAACTCAACTATCCATTGTCAAGAAGGAAACACGATAGCAATACGCGACCGACCAATACACCCCCCAATCCACGAAGAAACATGTATCGTGAAGAGGTTTGGCATGGGTTCGTCTTACACCCTTTCTTTTCATTTTTTTAGAGCGGGTCCCGATTTGCTAGAGCAGAAATCGAAAACGAGAAACTTCGTAGAGAAAAAAAACCTTGTCGAGACTTCCTTCTATGCTCTTATCAAGAGGATTGCCACACAATACAGTAGGCACACGGCCTTTGAGCGTTTCTACCTCGGCTAACAGAAAGGCAGGCGGCCGCGCAAAGCGAGTCCACCGCAACAGAATGTCAATTATCGCCTCCATGCTCAAAGTAGCTACAAAGGGAGCGAGAAAGACGCATATCATGTACAGGGCAGGGTTAAGCTACGATCAACTCCAGGACTATCTCGGCTTCCTCAAGGAGGCTGGACTGCTAGAGGAGACCGCTGACCAAGAGGAGGAACTTGCGATAGTTTACCGCACGACGGCGAAGGGACTCAAGTTCGTCGAGAAGTACGAATCGCTCAAGGAACTCGTCGGAATGAAGTCAGAAGAAGACGAAGAGCTCTGAAAAAGATCAACGTAAATCTGTGAATATCTATCCATCCAAAGCAGGTCCTCTCGCCCTTCAGCTTGACCTTTGGATTCTGTAATCCGCTGATGGGTAATGCAATCTTTAGCAAACGAGCAGACAAGCATGAAACGAATCACTTCTTGCCGTACCAAATTTCGGGCGTAAGAGAAATTTGTGCCAGATGCATGGTTCTTGATTCAAGGAGCTGTGACCTTGCCATAGTATCAATTCCTCCAAGAATCTCTTGAGCCATGCTTTGAGTGAAAACACTTTTCAGTGAAAAGAGTGAGTTATCTAATTCAGCGAGTTACTCTTCCCAGATGTGGAACAGACTGGAAGTCTTCTCAGAGCCCGTGCTTTCAAGGGATCCATTGCTCATAGTGTCCGTCTCCACCTCCATCCCTCAGTACAGGATACTCTACTCGCAGGCAAGAGAGCTCGCAAGCTACCTCCTGCGTAAGTTGGATTTTCAAATGTTCTCGTCCATGTACTCCTCAGCGATGCCGCCTGCCATCGGCATTGAAAAGGACGGAATCGCCGGTCTCGTAGGCGTCAACTTTTACTATAACTCAGCCGAGAGCCGCGACGTGGTTTTGTTCGCCGGCTACTCCTCTCCCGCAAGCGATGAGTACGAGTACGCTTCCGAAGTACTCGCGTTTGCGAAGAAGCTGGGGATAAAGCAGATAGTTTCTATCGGCCCGCGGTGGTCGGAGAATCCAATCTCTCCTTTCGACTCACCGGAGGTTTTGGGTTTTGCGAGTGACCTTGACGGCGTTAGGTGGCTTGAAGAAAACGGAGTGAAGATCTTGAAGAACGAAAACTCGTTCTACTTTTCAAACCTGATCGTGCCGTTGGCGTCGTTACACGGGATGAGGGCGTTCAAGCTCTCCGTCAACCACGGCGAGCCGCTGCCTCATCCGAAATCCTCGATGTCGTTCCTCAAGGTCCTCTCCAAGCTCGGAATCCGCATCGACACTTCCGACCTAGTCGAGCAGGCTAAAGAGCTCGAAGAGGGGCTAAAGAAAGCGGGTATCTCCGGGGTTGGAACCGGCCAGATAATGGGACAAGAAGAGGAAGGAGAAGAGGAGGAAGAGGAAACAGAAGTTTTCCCCGGCGAAGAGGAGCCCGGAGAAGAGGGCGGCGAAGACGGGGTCGGTCCCTCAGGCGACATTTACAGGTAGAGTGAAAAAAGGGCTGATGGGAGAGAGAATTCCGACTCTCTCCCCTTCGGACTAGTACAGCGCGGCGAAGTACTGCGGTTCTCCCGTCGTGTATATTGCGGGGTTGAAGTAGAATCCCTGCACGTTCGATGTCATGAAGATGGCTATCTGCGGGTAGAAAGTCCAGATGTCCATTACCGCCTGGTTCCCGAGCGCGACCATGTTGTTGGTTGCCTTGACCAGCGCAGGGATGTCTCCCGACTGGCTCGCGTTGTTTGCCTGGTTCCAGTAGACTCCCATCTGAGTCAGGTTCCACCCGCCTGGTAGCGTGTAGATACCACCTGGCGCAAGTATCGGGCCGAGGAAGTCGGTCGACCATGGATAGTCGTCATACCATCCAAAGACAGACTCTGCCCACACATAGAGCTGTCCTGAAAACGCCTCGCTTATCATTTGACCTGCAGGCATCGGGGTGAGCTGGACGGACAACCCCATGTTGTATGTGGTGCTGATGTTGTTTATCACGGATGCAATCTGGTTGAAGATTGCCTCGTCCACTGTCTGGCCCGCTCCGTAAACCAAGGTGATCTTCTGGGCGACTGGACTAGAGCATGTCCCCTGTGCACTGAGGGTTGGGCACCCGAAGGTGTTGTTGAACACACCAGAAGGCGCGGCAGTGCCATTCGAGAATGTAAATTGTGTCAGAGGATGTTGCATCGCGTCGAGCAGGAGTTGCTGGACTTCGTAGGGGTTGAAGCTGTACCTCGGGAGAATCGACGCGTTGTATGCGCCCTGAGGAGGGATGCCAGGAGGCAGGACGTTGTTTGCCACCTGCCCCATCTTGTTGTTCACGTCCTGGTTGATCTCGGTGAGGTTCACAGCGTCCGCGAAGGCCAGCCTCATACGAATGTCCGAGAATGGCTGGAACTTGTAGTACGTACCTGTGAACGGATCTGTAACGTTGGTGAGGAACTGATCAAAGAGTGTCGCATATTGCGTGAAGGGGCCGTGTATCGTAATCCCCTTTATCGTAGAAAGCAACTGGTTGCTGCCCAGCCAAGCCGACCTGTTCGCAACGGCGTATAGCTGGTCGTTTGTCACGTCAATGACCATCGCAGCGCCAGACTTTGACGCAGACTGCATATCGAGAATTCTCGAGTTCTGCTGCGGCACGTAGTTGATCTTTATCGTCGGTATCTGAGCCTGGATGTGGTCCGGTCCGCCCCAGTAGTTGGGGTTCTTCTGCAACACAAGGTTATTTGATGAGGGGTCGTAACTCTGAAGGATGTAGGGTCCAGTTCCCGCGAGCGAGCCGTTGTAAGAGCCATCAAGATAGGTGGCCGCGCACCCCTTCGGGGTGATTCCGGCGTTGCACGTAGCGACCTCGTCGTAGTAGTATTGATTTATGGCGGTCGTCGCGTTGCCGCTGGGATTCGGGTAGGGGATGTTGTAGCCTGTAGAGTTGCTGCTCCAGAGGTGAATGTCGTGCTGCATAACGTAATCCGGCGCCACTAGGTTTGCCCAGAGGTTTGCAACAAGGAACTGCAGGGCGCTGTTAGGGTTCTGGATGTGAAGCGTCACGCTGTATGGTCCCGTTATCTGCACAAAGTTCTGTGCAAGCACTTTGTTCGCCCACGCGACGGAGTAGGGCTGAGCGCCGCTGAAAGTAGTGCTCAGACTCTTGTTCTCAAGCTGTTGCATGATCCACGAAGCCTGTGTTCCGTGGCCGACCGGCGCGCTTCCATCCATCACGAGCAGCCTGTTGTAGCTAAAGTAAACTGAAGTGGAGTTGAATGTCTCGCCATCAGCAAACTTGATTCCAGTGCGGAGAGTAAAGTTCACGGTCTTGCCGTCAGGAGCGATCGTATAGTTCTGAGCGAGCCAGGGAATTACCGCCTGGCCGTTCGACCCGTTGAACCAGAGGAGAGGTTCGTAAATGTTCTGCTCAATCGAGGCTCCATAGATGTCGTAGGAGACCTGCGGGTCAAGATACTGCACGGTTGAAAGTGTCTCATAAGTCAGGACCGATGGCACAGGTGCACCGCTGCTACTCGTACCCGTGGTGGGAGATGAAGTCGTGGTAGTCTGGCTTGAGCCTGTCGTAGTAGGGCCCGTCGTGCCTGTAGTTGTCTGCGTGGGGGCAGTGGTTGCCGATGAAGTTCCCGTAGACGTGCTTGTGCTCTGAGTCGGTGGCGTTGTGGTGGCACCCCTTCCCATGGATAGCGCGAGGTACCCACCTACAACGATTATGATTATGATAACAACAACGATTGCTATGCTCGCAGTTCTGCTGACTGCGTGCTTCAGTTTCGAAAATCTGGTGGAAAGCATTGAGGGTTGCTCTAGCCGCCACTGTTTAATTAGAATTTAGGGGGGATTTGCGCACGCACTCTTCCCCTAGATTTTTGGAAATTCCTTTTGACTCTGTCCTTCTATCCAAGATGTACACAGTGATCTCGTCGTAACGCAGTTCAAATAGGAGATTAAGCTGATTTGCCTGGAAGAGAGACGCCCATCCCACTTCAAGAGCCGCGATTCCCAACTTTTCCAATCAAAACTGCAAGGGAAAAGTAAAGAACCACTCAGTTCTACAGTTCAGGCAATATGCGCACTCGCTGATCCAAAACGAAACAAAAAAATCCACAGAGCGAGTGCTGAGAAATAGATCCGAACAAGAGAAAGAGTGTGTATTTTTCCTCCCAAATGCCAGTCGTGCTTAGTGCTGAGAACCTCGAAAAGAGATACGGTTCAAAGAGGGCGCTCAATGGAGTCTCCATCAAAGTTGACGGCGGGACGGTCTATGCTCTGCTCGGCCCCAATGGCGCGGGAAAGACCACCTTCGTCAGAATAATGGCAACGCAGCTATTGCCGAGCGCGGGCAGGGCGTCAATACTCGGTTACGACGTAGTCGCGCAGGCTTCGAAAGTAAGGGAGCACATCTCGGTCGTTCCGCAGGAGGCAAGGCCGATGAGTCTCATGACTCCATATGAGCACGTACTAACATATCTCATCTCGAGGGGGCTCGACATCTCAACGGCGAGGAGCAGGGCAAACGAGATCATCAAATCGCTGAATCTTGGAGTGTATCGCGACGAGATCTGCTCGAATCTTTCCGGAGGTCTGCGGCAGCGCACTCTGATTGCGATGGCCATGAGCTCGCAGGCGGACGTGCTCGTGCTCGACGAGCCAACGATAGGACTGGATCCCGTTGCGCGTGTGGACGTGTGGAACCTGATTCGCGAGTACGTGTCCTCGGGCAAGACCATTCTCCTTACAACACACTACATGGAGGAGGCCGAAGCCCTCTCTGACAAGCTCGCCATTGTGAATCAGGGTGCAATTGTTGCGGAAGGGACATCTTCCGAGATTCGAGGAAAGCTTCCAGGAGCAACGCACGTCGTCGTCGTGCTTCAGAAACCTGCTACGGCAAAGGGGGTTGCGGAGCGAATCGACACGGAAGTTCTTGCTTCGTACGGGCGTGTGCTCAAGGCCGGGTCCGCTCAGAGAGTCCTGACTAGCGAGGCTGGAGCAAGCGAACTCGCAAACTTGTGCCTGCGCAGGGGCGTCGAGGTTTCGGTGAGGCAGATTTCGCTCGAGGACGTTTTCATAAGCGAGGTGGGGCAGGAGATTGGCGGGGATTCGCAGACAAATTAGGGCAATCGCCGCCCTGATCTGGTTTGACGGTTACCTGCCGATCAGGAGATCCCCGTTCAACGTCGTCAACTTCATAGTGAACCCCCTGACGATCCTCTTCTTCATTTACATCTTCGCCGGGCCAGGGAAGGCAGAGTTTGCGCTTGTCGGAGGCCTCGTCGCCGTCATCGTGGGGAGTTGCATTGTACTTGAGACTGAGGCCGCTTTCATCAGGCTCGTCGCAAGACTCCAGGACATGTTCGTGTCCTCCCCTCTTTCCTCGATTTCCTACGTGATCAGCCTCTCGATATCCCAGCTCTTCAACGGTCTTCTGGGAATAGTCCTCTTCTCCATTCTGATTTCGGTCTACTCCCATCTGAATGCAATATCAGGTTTCGAGATCGGGCTCGCAGCAATCATAACCTGGGCTTCAGTTTCGGCTCTAGGATTCATGATAAGCACGTTCGCCAGAGACCTCAGGGACCTCTGGGTGTACTCTCCTCTTCTCACTGTTCTGCTCTCATTCCTCCCGCCCGTGTTCTACCCAATCACACTGATTCCAGCGCCGTTCCGATTCGTCGCCTACCTCGCCCCCACAACGTACCCGGCTCAGGCGATGCAGCTCGCAACTGGCCTAATCTCTGGGCCGCCAAGTGCGCTCGCGCTCAACTTCCTCGGGGGCGCACTGTATACTTTGATTCTGGTCTTTCTCGCGGCTAGGTTTGCGCGCTGGAGGCAAAAGTAGCTTTTGACAGATTACAAACAAGAAATGACCGACTGATCGAAAAAGTAAGAAAGAAAATAGAACAAGAAATGAGGAGAGCCCGTACGGGCTCTATATCTTATCCTACAGAACCTAGAGTCCTATGCTGTTGATCGTCGCGCCCGAGTTAGCGTCGATGACGAGGACGATCTTGTTGTTCTTGTGCGCATATCTCGCAAACCACACGGGCGCGTGCATCAGCTCTGCCTCTGACAGGTCGACCTCCGTGTTGATCTGCTGGATCATGTGATACTTTTCATGCGCCTTTTGCGACTGGAGCTGATCGACGAGAGTCTTTGCCTGATACCTCGCCGCGTCCTCGCCGACGTCGCCGTTGAGCACCTTGATCCCCTTCGGGACCTTGGTGATGTCGAAGAAGGTCCTTTCGTCCAGCGCGAACTGGTAATCCTTGGGCTGGTAGTCGGTCAGAGATTTTAGAGCAACCACCGGAAAGTTGTAGTTGGCGTCGAGCTGGAAGGTGCGCTTTGTACCCTGCGGGTTCATCATCCCTCCCCCGCCCATCATCGTCCCGAGTGCCGCGCCTTCGAGCATTCCTCCGCCGAAGCCCATTCCGCCGCGGTTCCCTCCTCCGCCAGCCATTCCAGCGATTGCTCCAAGCAAAGCGGCCTCCGTCGCTATAGTTCCGACTTCTGCGGCGGTATCAATGGCTACGACGGAAGTTCTCGCAGAAACAGAAATGATCCAGTATGGCACATAGGTGAGGCTCATCTCCTCGAGTGTGGAGTTCTCCTGAAGGTGTCTGTGAAGCAGGCCGTGGTCCATCAGCGAATGTATCTTTGCGGTGATGTCATCCTTCGAGGGAATCTTCAGGGGCAGCATGGTCTGCTTTTGGATGCTCGTCCATCCACCCGAGGCGAGCGTCACTGCGCTGCCGCAATATTCGCAGGTGATGACCATCTCCCCGAACTTTGGTGCAATCGGTGCACCGCAGCTCGGGCACTTCATCGTGGTGGCCCCGCTCGGTGCTATGACCTGTCTTGAAGACGTCGAGGTGGTCTGGGCGCCTGGAGGCATTGTGGATGAAGTGCTCGGCACGCCCGCTACGGAAGCGATGGGCGCGCCGCACTTTAAGCAGAACTTGGCGTCGTCGGGGAGCTGGGATCCGCATTTTATACAGTAGATTGTCAAGGCAGAGATTTCACCAACAAGAGTTGTGGATTACAGTTGCTTTCCGCAGTTCGGGCAGAACTTTGAGGACGACTTTACCGGGGTACCGCAGTTAGGGCAGGTCTTCTCTTCGGTCGCAGCTCCGGCCGGTGCACCACAGTTAGGGCAGAACTTTGTGCTAGCCCCAAGGGGAGAGCCGCACTGGGCGCAGAACCTCTGACCCCCGCCCGCTTGTTGTTGCTGTTGCTGCTGCTGTACTTGCTGTTGCTGTGGCTGCGCAGGGCCCTGCGTCTGGCTCGCCCCGCAATTGGGACAGAATGCGTTATTCATGGGAATCAGCGAGCCGCACTTTACGCAAGATTTCGTGGGTTGCTGGTACATCCCCTGAGCGAACTGGCCCCCGACGGCAGATCCTAGGCCGACTCCGGCCCCCAGACCGACCCCTAGGCCCGCGACGTTTCCCCCACTCGGGTTGCTCGCTGCGTCGACCATAGCCTGGCCGGCCTGGTACTGCATATAGTTCACGCCGAGCACCGACATTTGAGACCTTGTGTCTATTGCCTTCTGGACCTCCTCTGGGAGGCTGATTGTCAAACCGGAGATCTTGTTGATCTCGACGCCATACTGGGCAAAGTTGTCTGGCGCCGTCGCAAGAATAACCTGCTCGATGTTTGTCAGGTTCGAGGCAAGATCCGTGACCTTCATTCCCTGGGCTTTCATCTTGCCGAGGGCGTTATAGAGTAAGATGACGAGCTGCTCCCTGAGCCTTGCCTCGACCGCCTCTGAAGTCTCTAGGCTGAAAGTGCCGACGAACTGGTTGATGAAGTTCTCAGGCGAGGAGACGCGCCACCTATACTCTCCGAAGACCCTGAGGTTGACTATCCCAAAGGTGGGATCGGTGAACTGGTATGGCTGCGTGCTGCCAAACTTGCCGTCCATGTACCTCTTCTGCAGGTAGTAGACCTCCGCCTGCTGCTGCACTCCGGTGAAGAACTTTAGTAGCCCTCCCACGATTGGCGCGTTGAAATCAGTTAGAGCGTATCTGTTCGGTTGATCAAAGTACGTGAGGACCTTCCCGTCTCTGTAGAATACCGCGATCTCGTCCTCTCTGACGACAATGTTGTCGTTCAGTCTGATAAGGCGGGGAACCTTCCACATGACGTTCCCCTCCTTGAACTGGTCATCCCAGGCTATAGTAACTGAGCCGAAAACGCTTCCGCCGGATCCGGGGATCGGCGTATTCGTAGTGTCTCCGGCGCTGCCTTTCTTTCGAAACATTGTTTCTGTTTCTCTTCCTTCTCTTTGATTTTCTTTATCTCACAGCCATACTACGTTATGAGTATGTTCTGAATCGCTTCGATTCTGACTGCCCATTTCTTCTTGACATCCATAAGAGAGTTCGATATCGACGAAAGCTGCGGGGTGATTGACGCGGGCGACGTAGAGTCGTACACCAACTTGCCAGGCGAAGTCGAGTCGAGCAGCTGAACGGATGCGCTCACAAAGTCATAATCGTAGTTGTAGAGTTTGTTCAACTTTGCCTCGTCCATCTGGATCGATGCCGCAAAGCCGGAATATCCCTGCTGGGCGTGCCTCACCTCTCCGCTGAACTGCTGGAACTGGGAAATGAGAGAGCCAACCGAGGTAAGATTCGTGAAATCGCCGCTCGCGGCCATCTGCTTTCGCAGTGCTTCAAGATTCGCCTTTGCCTGATCGAGCTTGTCCGCCACCTGATTTCTCAGGAGGTCGTCTGAGACCCTAATGTCCTCGAGTTTCCTGTACGTGCGAAGACCTGGAACCAAGAGTTCGAGCTTCTTTGCTATCCCTCGGTTCGCATCAACCTGCTGTCTGATATCGGGATTTTCTGATGACATTTCTTATGGATCGGAACTTCCAAATGTTGCTGCGCCCTCTATAAACTCGCACGCTGTACCTTCCACCACATACAAGTCGCGAGAAGACGGACGCTTACTTCTGATACCAACAGAGGAAGCGCACTCTTTGGGATTTACATCTTTCTGCTTTCCGAGAAGGCCTGAGAGGTGGTAGCAGTTCCGGAGAAGTGCAAGGAAGACCTAGGATAAGAATGAGGAGGCCCTGTGATTGAGGGCTGCGAAAAACAGGTCCTGCCAACAAAGAGGGCTGTATGTCTCTAGATGATTACGGTCAACATGTAAGTGAAGATGTACGCCGGTATTATCGTGTAGACCCACTCGTGGTGCAGGATGACGTCTCTCCTGATCTTCGGCCAGAACTTGTCGCCGATAAAGTCAAGCGTAATCGCGCCGATAACAATCAGACCGACTGTCGCCAAGTTAAACCACAGTGAGTGCCAGACGAGCTGGACATACCCCATGAGAAACAGACCTATGATAATCCCATAGGCGCTGGGAACAATCAGGTAAATGCAAGAGTGATGGATTCTCTTTCCCTTGATGTAGAAGGGCTTGGCAAAACCTCGATGAAACATTGCCGTCCCTAGTTTATCTGCGAGGAATGTGAAAAACAGCAGTACCCCGAGCCCGATTACCACTCCCTCGAAGAACAGGAGTGGGTTGAAGAGGTGCGGTGGCACCGGCTTGCCGAACTGGATGCTCATATTCAGGCATAGGTGGTAAACCAGTTGGGTATTTTAGTTATACTCCCCGCAACCTCATGGTGGGTACCCAGCAGGTAGCTTCGGATGAGAAGCGAAACCACAATTTGAAGTGAAGAATCCTTGGAATTGGGGCTCGAAGATAACAGGAGTCTCATTAGTCTTACTTCCAAGCAACAGCAGATCTCAGGTTGTCCTGCCCCTGAAGCGTTGACTACTCTCTCAGTCCCGACAGAAGCTCGGGCAGTATCTCGGAGCAATCGCCGAGGATGCTCAGGTCCGCAATTTTGTCTGTCAGTTCCGTGGGCTCCTGGTTTATCTCGAGCAACTTTGCCCCGGACCTCTTTGCGATTCTCGGAAAAATAGATGCAGGATAAACGGACGCGGTCGTACCTACGACAAGGACCGACCTGCAATTTGTCACGGCTTGAGAGGCAAGCTCCATGCTCAGCGAATTCAACTGCTCACCGAATAGCACGACATCGGGTTTCAGCGGACGATTACATTCGCTGCAAAGGGGAGGGTCTCCAATCTTTTCTGCGATCTCTTCGGCCCACAATGTGGGGTATTTCCTGCCGCAATCAATACACACGCACTGGTTTGCGTTTCCATGGAGTTCAACGACTCTAGTTGACTTTGCCTTCTGGTGTAGTCCGTCTGTATTCTGGGTGATTATCTCGCGCAGCAGTCCCATCTGCTGTAGATCCGTCAGCGCAGTATGAGCGGGGTTAGGGCTTGCCTTCAGCGGGTCAAAACCGGCATTCTTCTTCCTTTCAAGACGCCTCGCCCAGTACCTCTTCGGATCGGAGAGGAAGACATCTATGGTAAAATCCCTCGGGTCGAACCTTTTCCATAGCCCGTTTGGCCCTCTGTAATCCGGTATGCCGCTCGCTGTGGAAATTCCAGCTCCGGTGAAAGCCACGACGTACCCCTCCCTGATGATTGAGCTGGCGCGTTCCACGAGATCTGTTTGACTCTGCAATTTGCTTAGGTCAACGGCTCTGGAGATTGTAGTCTTTTCAAATCTTAAACTTTCTTCAGTTCAGAAAGAGGGAGGAGAGGACGAACGAACTCTAGCCAAGGATGTGGATATCGTTTGTATGAAGCTACGGTTCCAAACCAAAACAAAAACTCTAAAGGTCGCTTGGGGGTGAGCGAGGAAAAAGACGGAGACCTACCAGAAGAGGAAAAAAACTAGCTGGAGCGTGTTAGTCTGCGCAATTGTTCTTCGAAGAGTTCACTATCGGCAAGAGGTTTGAGTCGGAGGCGCGGGTCGTGCGCCAAGAGGATATCGTAGAGTTTGCCGAACTGACGGGAGACTTGAATCCGCTGCACGTCGACGACAAGTACGCGAGCAAGACAATCTTCGGAAGGACGATCGCGCACGGCCTGTTCACTCTGGGGATCGCTCTCGGGCAGTGGTACTCGGAAAATCTGACGCGGGACTCGATAGTCGCCTTTGTTGGGCTGAACAACCTCTCGTTCTTGGCTCCAGTTTATCCTGGAGACATGATTAGGCTCAGGAGCGAGGTTCTCACAGCAAGAGTCTCGAATTCTAGGCCTGGCGTTGGAATTGTCACGTTCAAAGATCAGATGGTGAATCAAAATGAAGTAGTGGTGCTCAAGTTCGAACGCTCCCTCATGCTGAGGATGAAGAACGCGTAATGACTTTCGTTATGCCTTTTTTCCCAAGAGCGCCAATCCAACCGGATCGTCAATACGATTTTGCGTAGACGTTGGTCAGCGACCTAAATCCAAGCTTCGTGTAGAACTTTTTCGCAATCTCGTTCTGGCTTGGAAACTCTGCTGTTATCAGCACCGCGCCCTTTGCCTTCAAGGCGTCTACCATCGAAGCGAGTAGCTTGTTGCCCAGGTCTCCGCGCCGAAATTCTGGAAGTATGTAGAACTCTACTATGGCTCCTTCCTTCCTCGGTTCGTAAAAGACCCTGTCGATCAAGTCTGCCTTTACCACACCGACCACCTTGTCAATTTCTTCCTGCACTGCTACCAGGACCACGGAGTCCTTGTTGCTCATTGCGCTCTTTATGCTGGACCTTGCTTCCGCTTCCAGGTTCGACGAAGTCTTGAGCAGCGGGTCAAATTCACCGTTCAGCCTCTTGAGCCTCCCGATCAGCTCGCCCGCGCTCTCCTCTTCCCCCCTCTTTATCTCCCGAATTATCACTCCGGGCTTTTTTCTCCCTTCATCGGCCTTTTGCCTTCTTGCACTCTCGTTTGTACTTTCAATGCTGCTTTTCTTCGACATAACCTAGAGCTCATCCGTTCCTCTTTGATTCTTTACTCAACTAATCCACAATAATTGAAATGTTCGGCTACTTTGCGTCTAGTCGTACCCCTGACATTGGCGCGATCAATTTGGAAGCTTGCAGTTTGGCTATCGTCTTCTGCGACTGCTCTATGACGACCCTTGCCCTTTCCCTGAGTTGCCTTTGGGTCATGCTTTTTCGTGCGATGCCCAGCTGTATGCACTTTTCTCCAACGGCCGAGGCGACAAGTGGGTAAATTTCTCGATCCATCATCGTGGGCAGGATATGTTCGTCGTCGAGTGTGTGACCGCGCTTTGAAAAGTCTGCTAGTTCCTGGGCCGCAGATATTATCGCCTCGTCTGGAATTGCCTTGGACCTCACGTCTAGGACGCCACGTATGACGGAGGGAAAGATCAGGCTGTTGTTAACCTGATTCGGAAAATCCGACCTTCCAGTCGCAACAATCCTCACTCCGGCCTCCCTGGCGTCTTTCGGCCAGATCTCGGGCACCGGATTTGAGAGAGCGAATAGAATTGAATCCTTGTTCATCTTCTTCAGCGTCGAAGGTGCGATAACGTCTGGACCGGGTTTGGACGCGGCAATCAGTGCATCGGCGCCCTTGACCGCCACGTCAAGGTCACCTGCGAGTTTTTCATCGTTTGTCTTTAGGGCAAGTTCGTATTTCCATTTGTTCTGGAGCATCAACTGGTCCATGTCCTGCCTCTCGGGATTGAGGATTCCCTTGGAATCGACGAGTACGAGCTGTCCCGCAGGGAGGCCGGCAGATATCACCAACCTGGCGGCCGCGATATTTGCAGCTCCCGCACCAAGAAGAACTATCCGAGAGTCCTTCAGTTTCCTCTCGGTGAGATACAGCGAGTTCAGGAGCCCTGCGAGGATGACCCCCGCGGTGCCTTGCTGGTCGTCATGCCAAACTGGGATTGTCAGCTTTTCCCTTAGGCTATCGAGAATTTGGAAGCACTTTGGAGATGCAATGTCTTCAAGGTGAATTGCCCCGAACGCGGGCTCAATCTGCGTGGCAAACCTGATCATTTCTTCCGGCCCGTGAGCGCTCACAGGAACGGGAACGGCGTCGACCCCTCCGAGATACTTGTAGATTAGGGCCTTGCCTTCCATCACCGGCAGGCTAGCCTCGGGACCGATGTCACCGAGACCCAGCACGCGTGAGCCGTCGGTGAGGATGCAGAGCATATTCCAGCGATTCGTATACTCAAATGAGAGATCCGGGTTTTTTGCTACCTCAAGGCTGACCGCGGCGACCCCCGGAGTATACCATATTGAAAAATCGTTCAGGCTCGTCACAGGAACTTTTGGGATTATCTGGACCTTGCCCTCGTAGTACTTGGAATATGTAAGGGCAAGTTGTGACGGATCCGCGATCTTCGTGCCCTTCCTTTGAGCAGTTCTCTTCCTTGAAGTAGTACGCATTTCCTTTTTGCTATTCTTACTACGAGCCATTGTAGGTTTGTGCTTATCCTTGGTCTTACTCAAATCGAGCTTTTTCCTGCCGTGCGAGAATATGGAATACTAAATTATCAAAAAAGGAAAGTTGTGAAAATCGTTCTCTACCTAAAGACGTGTTTCTTTTCTTCACTTACAGTCGAAAGGTAATCGTAATGCATAGCTGAGGCTCGTGCGCCGATAATGCAATCGCTACATAAAGCGAAAGGTCGCTTGATTACTTTTTGCGCTCGTTACTGTATTTAACTTAATCAGCTGACTAAGCTGATCGTCGAACAGCACTCGCCCCTATTCGAAATTCGCAAAGACGCTCAGCCCACAACTTTCTTGTTGCTCTGAATCTCATACGCTCTCTGCAAACCCGGTGAGAGGAGAAAAAAGCCACACCCTACAAAGATTGAGAAAAAAGCGATTAAGATCCATGCGAGTCTCGGATCAAATGAAAGTAGGCTGAAACTCAGCGGACCCACGAATGAAGCAATTGACCTACCAGCATTCGTGAATGCGAGATAGTACCCTTGGTAGGTGCCTCTGTTCCCCACTTTTGAGAAGTAAGCCATGACAGTCTGCGAGGGGACCGACTGTAGTATCTCGGCTAGAGTGATTATTCCCATTGCCACTTCCATCTCTAGGAATGTGGTTGAAGAAGAGGCTACTACAAATGCAAGCGATGCGAACGCGGAGGAAAAAATCAACGGGGTGATCAATCTCTGCGTCCTTTCGGTGAGCTTTGTCAGTGGTAACTGAAGAACTACTATCACGAGACCATTCGTCGCAAATAGATAGCCGATCTGCTCGTTTGAAAAGTGCAGGAAACCCGCGACGTATAGCGAGAGTGGGGTGATTTCGTAGCCGACGACTAGGAAGGAACCCATCGTGAGTAGCAGGAATAAGAGTAATGTCCTGTCTCTCTTCCAGCTCAGCCAGCGCCTTGCGCTGAACTGAGTTACCGCCATGCCCCTCTGAGTCGAGATCAGCGGACCGCCCCTTATGCCAAACAATGCGATCACACCGACTATTGCTGAAGTTGCCGCGCTGAGTAGAAAAACGGATGAGTAATCATATTCCTGTGCAAGCACTCCTCCGATTGCTGGGCCTATCGCAAACCCAAGGTTCCCTCCGACTGTAATTATAGAGTACCCAAGTGTGATGTTTTCTCTCGTCTGACTCGCAATGATTGCCGAAGAGGCAGGCTGGGAGACCATGCGCACAAATGAAAATACAGAGTAAAGAAAGAGAATAATGGCGACGGGCGCATCCGCCTGTATTAGCTGACCCAACACGATCGCAGATAGGAGTGAAGAAACGTACCCAATCACCATCACTCTCTTCGGCCCAAGTGAATCCGTTAAGCGCCCGGCTATGAGCTGACTTGCGAGAATGAAGAATCCAGTAACAAGGTACATCGCTCCGATAATCGACAAAGAAGTATTTCTGACAACTTCGAGATACACAGCAAGGAAAGGCATTGTTGCAGACCAGCCAAGCGAATTCAGGGTCTGCAGGGCGAAGACAACCCAAGTCTCGTTTGGAATCCTCAAAGCTTTACAACTTGGCCTCGCCTAACTACGTTCCAAATTTCTCCACTCAACACCGTCGCTATGTTGGAAAAGTTTCCAACATGGAGGAGAAATACATGTGCTGACAAATCTATTTCTCGGATTTCAAATCAAAGTAAAGATTGGATTCAGAGGGTGTAATGTTGCATGCGGAAAAGGGGGGAGTATGAGAGTGTTGTTCTTTTCTTTTCATTTTCCGTACTGTCAGCTTATTTCACTAGTTATCTAGGGAGACTCGCGGTGTGATGAAATTATGAATCTTTTGATATGTTTGCGAGAGAATTCCTGTGGACTATTTAGCATCACATCCTCTCCGTCCCTCGACTTTTTTGTTAAAGGCTCTCGGGATTTTGAGTCTAGTTTTTGATGGTCGCAGATGAAATATCATTATATGCGGATAGCGCGCTAGGATCGATGCCGGAGGTTTAAAACAATGACAAGAAGAGAAAAAGTGAGGTGCATGGAGTAGAGGATGGCCGCATCGAAGTACAAGAAGGGGGACTTGGTAATAGTCGACGACGATGGGAGGGCGACCGAGTTCGAGATAGTTTCTTCACTGCTTTCAAACAAGGAATCAAGGGTCGCCGGAGGAGAGGAATCCTGCTATGAAGCCAAAGACCTTACGACCGGCAAGCGCAGGACCATATCTGAAGATCAGATCCTGAGGCTGGCCACGCCCGTGGACAACTCCTCCGAGCTGTTTGCTCAGCAAAATCGAGGTAGGAGCGGCAGCGGCACTAGTGGTAATTTCTCGACATCGAATCGCTGAGAAGTTACACTCCCTCTTCTTTCTCTAACTTGAGACTCTCCCTCGGGTTTCCCGTTCAGCCATACGGAGATTGAGTTTTGCCTGTCGGCTGGTCGGGAATGTTGCGCCTTAGAATGATCTCTAGAGTGTACTTTTCTTCCCCCGGATGTTCTCCATATTCCTCTTCCGCGACTCGCTTCTCTTGCCCTTGATCGCGCTCATCGCCAGACGATTTCACTCGATCGAGTGAGCCCTGCGCATCCATCGACTGCGGCTCTCTCTCCTTCCTGCTTCTCTTGACGCGCCCCACTGTATCTTCCTCTTGTTCTTCCTTATCACTCTCCACCCCACTGTGGCCTTTTTGGGCTCGCCCCGAGGGAGAATCGGGAGAGTAGTGTGGAGGCAAGGGGATGTAACTTTCAAGCTCGGTTCTTGCTGCGATGAAGGAGCTGGGAACTCGGAGCTCGATGAACTGCGAGGAGCCGTTTAGGAATCGCTCCAGGTCTGTTACGAGTCTCCTATCGCTGGTTTCAACCTTGATCCAGTAAATCATTTCCTTCCCTTTCATCGTGGGCGTAGGCATGGTTCTAGTTTCAAATTTTGAAGCTTCGAACTGGAGATTGCCTAAGAAAACTAGGACCATTTGTGAAACTATCAGCCTCAACGCAATGTATGTTGTCACAAACGTGGTTTAAGAATTATGCAGAACCGCCTTGAGCGTCTTACTTTCCCTTCCAAAGCAAAAATCTGTACTCTTGCGGTTCCGTATATCATAGTTGGTTCGGCCGGTCATTCTACGTGATATATTCTCTTTCCGTCTAACTTTACATTCAGTCAATGCAAATTTTCAAGGTCAGGAGTTTTGCTCCCAATCGATTATTGGCCCTTTGTAAAAGGCTTGCGCGGAAAGGGCCCTGGCAGATTGTTACACTTCGAGGTCAATTGGACGGCCAGTGCCCGTTTTAGTTCCTGAAGTACTCGTTAACGTTCGAGCTGATAAAGAGTACGTAGATTACTGCGAGAGATTTGCTGATTCGCTTGACTCCTAGGTTACGAGCCAAAATCAAGAGGATGTACCGGGAAGAATAGGACGAAGAAGATTATTGCCGCCGCAAGCCAGGTAAGAAGGAGAGCTCTCTGAAGTTTTTCACTGTCGGAGGCAATGTAAGTTACCACCATCGGTATTCCAAAGGCGAGTGCCGGATCGACGTTCACAAAGTAGAACGCGTAGACCACTCTGTGGTAGACTCCGGAAAGGATTAGGGAGGGGATGTAGGTTGCAGCAATCCACACCCCGACGAGCGTGTCTACCGGCCCTATCTTCCTCTGCACGACCTTTGCAACCAGCACAGGCACGATTATCCATATTGCGTACCAAATCACAAGGTTTCCAATGCCCTGCCAGTCAATTGGATGGAGGGTCTTCGTGGAGATGACGGTTCCATTGGCCGATTTGGTGGAGACCGTGACGGTTGTAACGTAGTATCCAGAGGGGTTGATGTTGAAAGGAAGTATCCACCCCCAAGCAAAGTGGTCCCACTTGTTCTGTGCGCAGGTCGCATCACATGTGAGGCTCGTGTGGTAGCTGTAATAGTACGCAAAGTTCTGCCACGGATAGCTGACATAGTTGTATGTCGTGGTGGTCACATTCGTCGTGGTAGTAACATTGGTCGCAGGGTTGATCACGACCTCTGTATGAATCACCACGTTCTGCGAAGTGTAGGGGTGATAGACCGCGTCGTACGCCCACAAAGGTAACCCAACAACGAGCACTATGATGACCACGAATATTGCGAGCTTTTTGAGGCGCGGGCGCGAGAAGAGAGAACGGAATGGTATGGACTTGGTCGCCCAGACGTGGTAGAGGAATAAGGCGCCTAGGAAGTAAATCCCCCACTCCTTACTCAGTATTGAAAGAGCCATGCTAACTCCGCATAGATAGTAGCGCCCTTTGAAGTACGCAAGGAAGGCGAGCAGGGCGAAGAGGATCGGAGGACCCTCCAGAAGAAGAAGCGAGGTGTGAATGAAGAAAAGCGTTTCAAAGCCAAGGAAGGAAGCGGCAAACAGTGCCTTTTCCTTCGAGAAGAATTGTAACGCTAGCTGGTAGAGGGCCCAGACGCTGGCTAGCCCGATGATTACATAAAAAATTCTCCAACCGAAAAAGTCGTTTCCGAAGAGGTAGATGCCGATCGCGCCCCAGATCTTTCCGAAGAACGGATGCTCAAGATTGTTTGGGATGAGCCCGAGCAGGTCTTTGGCAGAAGTGGTGTAGTAGGCCTCGTCGAAGACATACTGGTCGCTTCCGTTTGGAAAGGACATTGCGAAGAGGTGCAGTCCCAGAAGTAGCAAGAGGAGGTGACCGATGTTGATTTGCTTCGCCTTGCGTTCAATGTAAGACGTGAGCTTCTCCCAGGTTGTTTCTGACTTGGGCGGCGTCGCCGGCATCAATGCCACCGCCTTTCCCTCTTCCCCGGCATCGCCCGGTGTTGATTCGGCCTGCTTCGGTGGATGTCCGCTACCTTCCCCTGGCTCCATTGGGTGCGCGCGATCCTTTTTCGTTTGACGTAGCTTTTTGCATGTGTTTTTATTGATTCTCTGCAGGTTCAGTTAGAGCCCTCAAGTGTAGCAGTCAGATAGTAAGTGGAGTACGTGGCTTGTTCTATGTTGATTACTGCCTCTCACAGTGCTTTCTAGGTTCGAGGCTTTGGACTGTGCTTTGTGAACGCGACGAGACCGAGTATCACTGCAAGATAGATCTGTCTCAGAAGCGCGAAGGTCTGGGTGAAACCTGGCAGCGTCGAGTTTTGAAATATGAACCATGTGAGTATTATCGCAACGTCGGTAATGTCGAATAGATAGAAAAGGGACAACGGCACGACCGGAACAAGCGCGAAGAATGGGAGTAAATCTAGGTTCATCTGTGGCGTTGCAATGTAGGAGAAGAGCAGAAAGATTCCCGTGATTAGAAAGGCTCGCACAAGAAGGGGTTTCCCTCTGAGAAAAATGTAGATGGAGATTGCCGAGATTCCGAGCAGCGCGAGGCTCACGTCCTTTGCCAAGTTCCACGTTGCAGGGTTGGGGAAGATCCAGACAAGGAACGAATCCTCTAGTCCCCAGGATGCCAAGAACCTGTAGGACTGGTACCAGAGATTGTAGTTTGCAATAATGAAGGGGACGTTTGTCGCTGCCACAACCGCAGCGGTCAAGATGGTGAATCTTAGTCTGGCCGCATTTCCCTTCATTTCCTGCCAGAAAAGTGGAATCAGGAATATCGGTGAGAGTTTAGTCGAAATCGAGAGCCCCAGAAAAATCGCAGCGAGGTTGGAGTTCTTTCTAGCTACGAAGAAATAAAGTGAAGCTATGACGAAGGCAGTCTGAACGATGTCAAAGTTGTAAGCGCCGTAGAAGAGAACCGACGGAGCGAATATGCTGAAGATGATTTGCTTTGTGTGCCCGAGGCCCAGATTCTCCAGGAATTGGTATGTAAAGTGAGTCGTCATGAGGAAGAAGAGTAGAAGAATCCCAAATTCGATTGCGGCGTAGAGCTGGGCTGAGCCTCCACTTCCCCATCCGCCGAGCCAGAGAATGAGGCCGCATATTGGAGGATATTCAAAAAAGTAGGTGACATATGGTATCCCTGTTGCGGCAAAAGGCAGTCCTCCTCCCTGCGGGGCCCTCCCGTACCAGAAAGTATCAACGATGTCGCTGTAATATCTAGGAGAGTTGCTGAGGGGGAAGTGGATGAAGATGCTCATGAGGAA
Organism: Nitrososphaerota archaeon; assembly: GCA_021325255.1. The sequence continues at coordinate 117,499 of JAJPHP010000058.1, forward strand.
GAAAACCGCGGCGGCGAGCATGACCGTGGTGTACCGTGGATTGTTCATTAGGTCGTGCAGGGATTGGGCCTTCCAGCTCGCCTGATTTTGCTGGCGGTCTTCCTCTTCTTCTTCCTGCATTTTTTCCTTTATCGACACCCTAACTGCACGGTAAGTCAGAGATCGTTTGTTACGCGTCTCGTACTAGCCATGATTTGCACCGTCGTTCCATTGCTACTTCTAATCTGAGAGATCTTCCGCTTCAAATGCTTCCGCTGGAAATGCATGCGCCAGTATACAGGAGCATGACGTAAATCGCACACCCGAGAAAAAGGGTTGTGGCGGTGACAAAGACAAACTCTATTTCCTGTCCATAATTCCCGGAATGGGCCGTTTTTCATCGATTTCTTTGTAACTTTGGGGAAATTGCTTGGAGGTCGTAATCCCTCATCCCGACCTCCTATTCTATGCTCTCCTATTAAATTCTAGACGCTAGAATGGAGAGAATGCTGTAGTCTAGTATTCGGTCTCAATCAGCACACAAGCATAAAGAGTCTCGCGTCCTTGGCTATATACTCGCCATTTCCTGACTATGATTTCCTTACTATTCGAAACTGTCGCTGAATACCTGAGTACAACGAATTTAGGAGGGCCGTATTTCGTGAGGAATGCATCTCCGACTTTTCATCTTTTCTCGTGGAAGGCAAGTTTCCTGAAGATTTGACGAAAACAAGGAGAGCACTCGCTCTATACTCTCATGAGCCCTGCTTTCTGGAGTTTTCCGATCTACCGCTTCGATCATCAAAGAGCGAATACTAGGAATTGGACCGCCGACGCTACGGTAAGCACAATTAGCACTAACGCAGTAACGATTTTCGACATAAGAGTGGAGTCCAGGTTAGGAGAGTAACTCGCAAGTTTAGGGCGCAAAGCTAAGTAAAGGAGCGGACCAGCGATAAAGCCTCCGATCGAACCTCCCAGATGGGCAAGCCAGTTGACATTGGGAAGGAGAAAGCTGCTGGTGAAAAAGATGAGCGCGAAGATGGCGAGTGTGGTCGCGTCAATTCGCTTTTCCTCCGCCCAGGCAAAGGAAAATACCGCAGCGTACAACCCGAAGATTCCGCCAGAGGCGCCAGCACTTATGTACTCCGGACCCCATAGAAGTGTGATGACGTTTCCCAAAAGTGCCGAGCCGAAGAATATGGCGAAGTATCGCGTATAGTTGAATGAGTCGCTTGCGAACCTGTCGAGTATGAGGACGGCGATCGCATTGAACGCAGCATCTATGACGACGTCGGTCACGAGAATCGAGGTGAAAAGCTGAAAGTAGTTGTGATAGTTGACGACGAGCAAGTTGTACTGAGCCATATAAAATGTTGCGGTGTCGCAAGCCAGGCCACTGGGAAATGCGGGGCAGACAGTGGTGAGGTCGCCAATCACCCCGATGATCCAACCAAGGATAATCAAGAGGGAGAGAACATAGGCAGGGCGAATGGCTGGCACTATGAATTCTGCTCGATAGACCTCTCGTTTATCACTCTCTTTTTACCTTGGCGTTGTCAATTAGTTACAAAATATGCTAGCGACAACATAGAAGGACGGGTCGGACTCCGTCCTTGAGTATCCCCTTTGCATTCCCGCTTGCAAAACTACAGCACGAATTTCCGCTTGCCACACTTTTTTATCCTAGATTGATTTCGGAACTAGAAGACTCTAAATGTTCTGCTCACACTGTGGAAGGCCGCTTGGACAAACCGCTCACATTGTAAATGACCAGCTGCTGTGCGATGATTGCTTTGCAAAGCTTGGCGAGACCCAAGTGGCGTCCTCACCGAATATTGTGGGAGTCCAGCAGCCCGTGTCAATTGGGAAAGTGGATGAGCAAGATCGCAAGGCCATTTCGGATTTAATGCTACCTCGACAGCAAACTTCCCTTCAAGTAGAAGATCCCCCGGCGACCGCACAGAACACAGCACAGCCGCCGGCAAAGATGGCTTCCTCCGATGCGAATAAGGTCGAGCTCGCACCTAGCGAGGAGGGCACTCTTTTCTCAAAGTTCCTCCTGCCTGGGGAATCAATTCTGTGGAAGAGGTCCTTTTCCAAAGGAATATTGAACAGACATCTCACCTGCACAGAAGTTGTGACAAACCTGAGAGCCGTTGTCATAGATGATGAGAAGCTCTCAATCCTGAGATATGCGCAACTTAGGAACTGCGAAGTGACAGTTGACAATCAACACAGGTCATACAGCGGAGTCCACGCAGGTTACTCGAGATATGGAGGTTATTCAGGGACGAGTGTAGGGCAGAGCGTGACCTACGGGAATATCAATTTCATCCAGAACGGCAACGTTCTTCTGACGCTCTACAACGTCAGCGATCCTCACGGTCTTAAGAGTTTGATAAGTGCAACGCGGAAGAGCATGGACTGAGAGTTTCAAACACGGCAAGAAGGAGCTCGAGTTCCAAGCAGCACAGCGCTCTAGTGCGTGGTCGTCTTTTTCTTTGCGATTGCAGATTCCATGAGCAGTTCCAGAATCTTTTCTCCGATCTCGGAATTCCCAAGTGGATCGGTAGAGACGAGCAAAACATGGTCCTCGTCGACGTTGAAAGTGTAAATGTTCACGCGTTCCCTCTTGTCAAGAATATACCTTCTGCGACCAAGATAGCGATTCCAGTCGCTGCCTGACCTGTGCATCGTAGTCCATTGAAGGTAAAGCTGTTCAGCTTTTGAGGCGGGCTCGAGAGATTTTGTCTCCGAACGCATTCCACCCTTCAAGATTTTACCATCGGGACCTATAATGGCGGCAAATCTGACGCTTTGGTCCTGTCTTAGTACCTGTTCGATGTCGGCGGTGGTCATCTGCTGATCCGAAGAAATTGAAATTTCGGGTATAAAAGTTAACATGGCTTCAAAATGAAACTTGGTAAAAGGAGCATAAGATACTCGTCGATCATCTAATGCCTTTTTCAAGGGGAAGTAAAAAGGAGCTCTCGTAATAACAGTCGATAGAAGAAGCTCGCCACGGTCTCCTACAGGTTGCGAGACTCCGGTTGTTTCAATGCAGGGAAGTAGAAGCTTATTTCTTCTATTTTCTTCTTCTTGCAGTTTGCAGCTCGTATTCTTTTGGATGATAGCAGTAATAGCAGACAGGCTTGCCTTCCTCAACAAATGTAAAACTCGGGCACGTATATTCCGGACCTTTCTTGAAGATGAAAGGGATGATGAGGCCGCAACGGGTACACTTCATCGCATTACTTTCGACCTTCTTCAACAACTCTTCATTCATTTGTTAGATACACCAAAATGAAGTAACGTTGGCACCGTTATCTGGTTTCCTAACTACTGCGAGAAAACAACGAAAACTAAAATTTTCTGTTTTATTCTAGCTTGAAGTTGATGTAATCGTATTGAGCGTTCTCTTCTTCTGCACCTTTTCCTGCGTATCTGCTTGAACGTAGATCCTGCTGCAGCGAAACAATTTTTGAAGGAGTCCTGATCGAGACGCTTCCATCCTTCCTTATTGTCAAAATCAGGTTCCAACCGAGGAATACTGACAGGTTGACGCTGTCCGTGCTAGTCGTAAAGTAGGTTATCGAACCGTCGTTATCGACCTCTATTCTCCCCTTTGGAAATTTGGCCTCGAAGACTTCTCCGGCGAGGGGGTTATAGATTTCAAGTCTTAGATGCTGGCTCCTCTTTCCAGATACGATTTCATTCTGCTTAGCATTCCTTTGAGAAGTGATATCAAACTCAAGAACTGGCATAGTTCCGGGAACTAGAAAATTGTAGCTTTTCGATTCGAGTACCGAGGGCGTAGAGATCAGAGTTGTTCGATCCTCCTCTTCTTTTTCCTTCCTACCTGCGTCTGTTGACAATCTCTTCTGAATCATCTCGATCCGAATACGAAATCTGAAAGTCTGCTGGCCAAGACACGCCTATAAACGAAGTTCGTTTCTCTTTTGACATACCTTATGAGAACTAATGGAGTTTGGCAATACTAGTTAAAAGTGACACCCAGGATTGTACAGGTGAATTCCAATGGTAGTTGGTCGTTTTCAAGTTATGGCACTACTTCAGGCTGCGCGCGCTGAAGTTCTTGGTCTCCGGAGCGAATCGGCTCTATCGTGGGGCCTGAACCGAGCAATATTCTATGCTGCGGCAAAGAGGGGGTTCAAGGGAAGAGTAACCATCATGGGAGGAGAAAAAGAAGCTCGTGGAGGCAAGGAGGAAGAGTTACAGCGTGAAGGCGAGATCTTTCGACTTGGCAATGAGATCGCGTTCAAGGGAAAATCGAAGGACGGAAAGCTCCTGTTTTCAATCGGAGGAGAGACACAAAGTGCGAAGGATTTCGATCGACAAATCAAGTCAAGGTTCACTGAACAATCCTTCAAGGAAGCCTGGCAGGAGTCACTCGATATCGTGAAGAGGTATGACCGAGCGATACTCGAGTCTGGAAGAGAATTCTTCGACGAGGTCTACAAACCTCGCCGTGATGTTCTTGCGAAGAAGTGGAGCGCAGAAACCGAGAAGGAGTGAAAGGTGAGAAAGTAGCAAAGCATCAATGAAATCTGACTATTTTCCATGAGTCGAGAGCATCTAGTAAAGAATCTTGGCGACTGCTTTTGCGTGCCATGATTCTCCTTTGATTTTTCGATCCTACTATGCAGGGTTTCGGTTTACACACTAGGTCGTGGTAGAAGTTGTCGACGCACTTGTGGTGGTCGTGGTGGTCGTGGTCGTTGTTACTGTCGTGCCGGAGATGGATGTCCGAACCAAGGTAATAGTTGCAGTTGTTGTTTGAATCGAGCTAGTAGTAAGCGTGAAGGTATTCGGAGGGAGAGTCGAGGTCGCAGTTGAGGTATTTGCGCTGAGCGTGGTAGTCAACGTTTGCGTCGATGGAGTTAGAGTCTGATTCATTGTGATTGTGGTGGGTGTCTGCAGAGTCAAATTTGCTGAGATTGTCAGCGTTGAATTGTTTGTTACTGTCACGGTTGTTGCCGAGCTCAATGGGAAGGTCGCACCGCCGGCTAGTGCCAGTGCTGTGTAGGTCCCTGCACTAGAGAGCGCGACCATTCCAACAATAAGGACGACTGCCGTGGTATTGCTAATTGCTCTCCTGCGGCTGTGTGCTCTGGGCACGTTTCAGTTCACGAAAATAGAGCTCTTAATTTCATCCATATAATGAATGAGAAAAAATTCCCACTAAAAGTCTAACAGGACGTCAAAACTGACCAAAGGCCATTATCAAAGATTGGTGCTCCTGCTCACGATCTCTTTTCTTTGAGTATTTAGTAAAAAGTTGGCAGACCTGCGCATGGTGAAAACACTCATCCTAGAAGGAAAACAGCTTGGGCAAGGGTTAACAGAGTCGTAGAGGCTGCGTGAATTGGACGAGAAGCCGAAAATAAGAAGAGACTCTGGCCAGAAGTCTGCATCGAGCACAGAGCCCGCTGTTATCTGATTCAGTGCGATTTTTCAGTGAAGTTGGAATAAGCTGATTGCGTAGTTGAACTCTGCGGGCAGAAGTAATGTACGAAAGGAAACTAGTTATTTCAAGCACTTAAGGTTCTCATTCAACGGTGAGGAAGGGCACTTCTTCGGGGAAGGCACATCCGAGCACGTCCCTGGGTTTCACTGTTTGCACTAGAGGAATCATTGACACCTGTTATTCTAATCGTCTTGCGCAAGTACCCTTCACATCTCGGTTGAGTTAAAGAGAGATAAGAAAGGAACCTTTGAATGAGTAGTGGAGAAGCAGAGTCTGATACCTTCGAGAACCAATCTGAGGACGAGAACCGTAGCGATAATGTCGAAGAACACCTGAAATCTATCGATCTCATGTCAAACGCTGACGCCGTAATGTCACATTGGCAGGTCTCGCAGGCGTTCATGCGTATGGCAAAGAGGGCGAAGAAGAAGGAGATAAGAGGAGCATTCCTCGAGGCTGAGCAGAGAATCATAACCAACCTCTTTCAGATGCTCTCTGAGAGTCAGCTCAACACGCGAAGACAGGATAGCAAGGCAATTCACTCCCCAATCCTCAAGGACAGACCTCACGAAATCGCGAGGCTCGCCGAGTGCTTCCCGAGGTCTGTGGCCTCAATATTTCTTCATTCCAGGTCGTGGAATGCAAGGCTAGTATGTCACAAGTGTCAAAAGTACGTGGCGCTGTCCGAGCTTACTATCCTAGATCTGTGCGCAAAGCATCACGAGTGCGTTGCGGTTCACTGCAAGCCCGGAGCAGACGAAATACAAAAGTTACCGGACCCCGTCTCGATAATCGAGTCGTACAAGCGCTACGCGATCATGAGGAGCGAGACAGATTGGAGCGGCGAGAGAAATCACGAGACGCTTTTCATTCATACGATGTACGACGACCCTTCCTACAACAGGTCCACCATTGAGACTCTGGTCGATAACAGATCGCTCGTCTTTGACGAACAGAGTACGCAGGAGAGCGAGGATGCTGTGGAGGCCCAAGACGATGAAGGAAAACAAGACGGGGGACGCCCCCTTTCCCCTCATTTCTCGAGGAATCAGGCCCATTCTTCGCCCTCGAGGAACCGGAACATCTCTGATTATCCAAGTTACAGCGGAGAGAGGTGAGCGTACCAAAATAACGTGGGCTGCTAGTCCTAACAAATACTCACACAGGTGTTTTGGAAAAATACGCAAAATCTTCGAGAGGACTGGTGTTCTGCTCACCCACGATGAGATAACGTATCTTTGCGAATACCTGTGGAAGTGCCAGAACGCGGACGAGTTCTATTCGAGAATGGGCCTGATGTCCACCGATGAGCTCAAGGAGTGGGCGAGAAAGGCAAGAAGAAAGAAGAACGGCATAATGTCAGAGGAAGCCTTGGAGACACTGTACGCCTAACTTGGACCAAATCGATGGCTTTCTTATCACGTAAATCTCCTACTTTGCACGGATCTGCTTGCTAGACTTGCGATGCATATAGAGGAGAATTCTTTTCTTCTACATGATAAGGTGAGATAAAGTCAATTTCTTATGATCAATATTAAGCCAGCGCTTTACGTACCTTCTGGTTTAGAAAGCACGTACAGTTCTTCTAAATCAAATTGCCTTCTGTGTCTTTTAACAATGAGTCCCTTATAGTAGGTTTAGAGGAATGCCTGGGAGGGAAAGAGATTCGATTTGGCAATTGATGTGGGGCCGCTGAGTTATCTGGTAGTGGTGATTCTTCTTTTCTTTGATGGATTGATCTTCGGAGTTGCGGCGAGAAAAGGTGCAATGTCTATAGTCCTGATAATTGTGGGAATTCTTCTGGCCAGTTTCATCGGACTAAGCATCCCATTCCTGAATTCGGGTAGCTTAATTACTCAACTTGAAACTTTCATCGCAAACGCTGCGACTAGATTCGGCCAGATTATCTACGCCTTCCCGATACTGTGGATAATTGGTTTCATCGTAGGCCTTTTCGTGTAACTACGTATTGCATCCGGAGTCAGGAAGTAGAGAAGCGACTCTCCTCTCCGCCCTTTCTACTCCGGAACAAGTCAAAATAACATTTCGCGAGATTGAGAGAGTCTCGCTGTCTTTTCGGAAAGTTCGGAATAGCATTAAGTAAAGCTAGGCTCGCTGTTTCCCCAGTTCAAAGGAGAGCTGTTGAAAGTTTCTTTGGAAAGCGGCGAAAAGAAAGGGCTCGGCAAAATCTTTCTTGCCGGGAAGGAGATGGTTTGGGGGAAGGGCGCTGTAGCAGGGGGCTTTGTTTTCCTCTCCGGCGCAGAGGGGCGCGATGATAAGACAAACGTCCCGGTAAGTGGAATAAAGGCGCAAACCGAGCTTGCGCTTGAACGGATCAGGGAAAGACTTGAGGAAGCGGGAACCAGTCTCGAGAATGTTGTCAAATTTGTATGGTATCTGTCGGACAGGTCTCAGGAACAGGCTTTCTACGATGCGAGGGATGGGTGGCTCGCGAAAAATGCCCCAAATCTGTTCAAGGAAAGATCCTACGCTTCCACGCTGCTGATTGTTGGTCTCGCAAGATACGACATGCTTGTAGAGATTGACTGTATCGCTTACGTACCGAGACGCGAATAGAAATACTACTCGAGCGGATTTGCACGGCGTGCTATTCCAATGGATTCTGATGTCTTCTTAGAGAAGATAGTTGCTTCTCGATTACTTAGGAGGTCAGCAATTTCACTCTTCGATCATATTCTTTGTTTCTCTAACATACTATCTTTAACTATCTCTTAGTGTTCTAGCATTTCTCAGTTTCACGGAGTGATTTCAGGCACCCGTAGTAGGAGATCAGAGGATAAGCATGAGTTCAACAGCGCAAATTGTCCAAAAGAGACGACAGAAAATCCCAGGACTACCTTGGCCCACAGCCGCGCAACAGCTTGCTATATTGTTGAATCGACGTTCGAAGATATGAACGCAGAGTCGCTAGCGCAGCTCAAGATCAGAGTCCTTGACTCTGTCGGGTGCTGCATCGGCGCAATCGATGCTGCTACGACACGGGTGATCCGCGAGTAGGTCGAAGAGTTCGGCGGCGGAAACCAAAATTGCACACTGTTAGGCGGGAGAAATACTTCCTCTGACAGAGCGGCCTTCTATAACGGAGCGCTGCTTCGCTATCTTGACTTCATGGATGCTTACATGACAAAGGGGGCAGGCATGCCATCCAAGCGACAGCTTCCCTTCCGTACTCGCTGCGGCGGAGTACAACCGCAGCACGGGCAGAGAGTTCCTGACAAGCCTAGCGTTTGCCTTCGAAGTGCAGTCCAGGCTGATGGAGGTCGCACCGGTTGAGGCCCTTGGTTTTGACCACATGACACAGCTCACGTATTCTGTAGCATCGGGTGTATCGAAGGCGCTTGAACTCGACCCGCAAAGGACCTCGAACGCAATCGCCGGCTCAGCGTTCTAGGGATTGAACGTAACGCACACGGGAGAGCTGTCCAACTGGAAGGGGTTGGCATCTGCCAACACGGCGTTCTGCGTAACTCACACGACTTTCCTTGCAAGACGAGGAATAACCGGGCCGCTCGAGGTCTTCAAAGGTGTGAAGGGCTCATAGAAGCGATCATGAGAAGGTTCAGGATTGACTGGCGCCGGAGGGGACTCAACCGAGAGCGAAAGACCGCTGTGAAGGAGTACAATGTGGAGATTCACGCCCAATCTGCGGTCGAGGGAATAATCCAGCTATGCAAGAAGTACAACGTGAAAGCCGAGGATATAGCTAAGGTAAAGCCCCTCGTATTCAACAAGGCCTTCAAGATTATCGGCGGGGGAAAGGCCGGTAACAGGCATAATGTAACGACGAAGGAGCAGGCAAACCACGGTCTTCCCTACGCCGTCGCCGCCGCAATTTTGGATGATGCCCAGACAGTACTCTCCGGATAGAATTAAGAGTGAAGATGTTCAGTCACTCATAAAGAGTATAATCATTAGGCCTAGTTTTGCCCTGACTCCTCGATTTCCAAGAGAAGAGCCTGTCGACATAGAAGCCAAAATGAAAAACGGAAAGACCATTAAAGTGACGAAAAGGGGCTACAATGGATTCTACGCCTCGCCGATGAGCTGGGATGAAGCCATTTCGAAATTCGAATCACTCGCCGCTCCATGTACTGGCGCGGAGCTCCGGAAGAGTATCAAGGAATGCATTTCTCAACTCGAGGAGAAGAACGTGAGTCATTTAACCGAACTTCTCGAGCAGGTAAGGACAGTGCCTATTCCTTAGGCATTTGGAAAGAAGCGAGGCAACATTAGCGTTCCATGCACGCCTTTCTTCTATCCGGCTCTTAGGACGAATTCTATGACTATTCTAATTCGTGATTAGTGGGCTCTTTGAGTCCAATTAAGAGGAGCAGAGCGATCACGCCTAGTGCAGAGTTTGCGTAGAACGGCAGCTGTGGCTGGATCGAAAACAAATATCCGCTCAAGATGAGCGCGGGGACAGTAGGAATGACTGTCGCAGAGTAGAAGACTCCCATGTAGAACCCCCTGTGCCGTGCGTTGGGAAAGAGCTCTGCCACCCAGGCGTTAATCGCAGGTGCGTCCATTACTCCAAACAGCATCCAGAATGTAATTCCGATCAAAGCCATGCCAAGATAGCCACGTGGCGCGAACACGAAGATGTAGACAAAAGTGCTCTCGCCAATCCAGCTAATCAGAACTGTCCGTTTGCGACCTATCTTGTCGGCGAGTTTTCCGAAAATAAATCGGGACGCTGCGAGAACTAGCAAGATCGCTGAGAAGAGAATCCCAATGCTCGCTACGTTGAGCCCAAGAGCGCTGTTTGCATAAAGCTGGGTTATCGGAGAGTTTTGATCCACGAGCAAGTTGTACAGGCTGTAGATCAGTACGAGGCTCAGGAGTGCCTTGTGTCCAACTATTTTTTTGAAGCCCGAGAAGAACTGGGTCGTAAAAGACGGCGCGTCCTTCGATGACAGCTCGATTGATTCCTGCTGACCTTCTCCAACTCCGAGAGCCTTGATCACTCCTGATCTCCTCAAAGATCGAGGAAGAGTCTCCCTGATGAATAAGATCCTAGCTATTGCAGCAAGCAGTGTAAGAATACCCCCGATTATGAAAAGTGGAAAGTATCCATTGCGAGAAATCGTGAAACCTCCGATTATTGGCGACGCCGCGGAGGCTACACTCTGCAGAGCCTGAAAAGTTCCAAAAGCGGTGCCTCTCTTTTCAAAGCTAGCCGACTCTGCAACAAGCGTGTAAGTCACTTTGAAGAAAGAACTTCCGAGACCAGCCAGCGCCAGTGCGAGAGCGGAAAGTAAAAAGATGTTTGAGAAAGCAAAGACGAAAACTGACGCGGCCGAAATAAGACTGGAGGTCACAATAATGCTCTTTCTTCCGAACTTGTCCGCCAACACGCCTGCGGGAGCGGAGCCGAGCGCGGCGATGGCAGACCATATCGCGTAGATCGTTGTTATCAGGAGTGGGCTCGCGCCAAAGACTTCAGTGTAGTAGATTGGGAGGAAGTAAAACCAAAGCGTGTTCCCAAACGTAGCAATCATCGAAGAAAGGCCCATGACGAGCACGTTTCTCTCGAAGCGGGAACGATCACGGGTACCTGAAGGTTGCAAGATGAAGTTAAGCTTCGGGGCAGCTCCCTACCGCTGAGAATATATCAGTGTGGCGTATGTTTGGTTGGAGTATACGAAGAGACTGTTCTGAAGTAACCTCTCCGTGTAGGGAGAGAGAACGTGTCTTCCTCCAATCTTCCCTTCTTGTTGCTAAAACTTTCTGAGTGACGAGTGATGTTTTGCGACGCTTGCCCTCCCTGCTCTATCCTTCCTCCTTCTTTTTTTCTGCCACGCTCCGGCAACGCTTAATTAATTTAGAGGGGAGCAAGAAACGAACATACGCGAGAAGTAAGAGAGGGAGAGGCTGATTCTCAAGATGAAACTAGTTACATTCGACGAACCATACTACCGAAGAGAACGACTGGGAATTTGGTTCCCCGAGCAGGATGTTGTAGTGGATGCCAACTTGGCCTACGCAAGGATGTTGAAGGATCAAGGAGAGGACTATCCCCAGCGATATGCAGATGCGGTTGTCCCGCCGAATCTACTGTATGTACTCCAAGGAGGGAAGAGGTCGATGAATGCTACAAGGGAGAGTGCAAAGTTTGCCGAAGAGTACGGCATCACGAAGGTTCGCGGCCCGGTGGGTGAGGAGGCAGTGTTCAACTATTCCAAGTTGAAGATTAGGGCGCCGATTCTCCACCCCGGAAAGATAATTCACACTGCTGGAAATTTCAGAGAACATGCAAAGGAGGGATCTGACTCCGGCTGGGAGTTTCCAATGCCGCACTGGATTTCATTCCTCAAGAGCCCAACAGCCATTGTTGGGCACGAAGACCAGGTCATCCATCCAAAGTATACCAAGATGCTCGACCACGAGATAGAGCTTGCGATAGTCATCGGGAAGAAATCAAAGCACCTGACGAAGGAAACCGCCTGGGATGCCATAGGAGGATTCACAATCTTCAACGACATTACTGCGAGGGACATACAGAAAGAAGAGATGAAGTCGGGTCTTCTGAACTTTGGAAAAAACATGGATACATTTGCTCTCTTTGGCCCTTGTTTTGTTCCAAAGGAAGACATCGGCGACGTGCACAAGTTGAAGATAGAATGCAGGGTCAACGGAGATCCAAGGCAAGTAAGCAACACCGATCATCTGTCTGTAACCGTCCCTGAGATCGTCGAGCACTATTCCTGGGTCACTCTCGAGCCTGGAGACATCATCACTACCGGAACAGTATCAGGAGTCGCCGCATTCAGGAAGGAGCCCGAGAAGTACTTCCTCAAGCCGGGCGATGTGCTCGAGTCCGAAATTGAGAACATAGGGACGCTTAGGAATTACATAGTCGAAGAGAAATTGTAGCGCAAAGAGAACATCGCTGCAACAAGATGTCGGCGCCCCTTCACTGAGTTATGTGGGTGGACGGGTGATTTTTCTACTGTCACCGTAGCAAACCACTAAGAATTTGACATTTTCATTGATGAAAGCTACAAGAATTGTGCCACTTCAACGTAGTTGAAGATGCGATGGAAAAAATGCGCCTGTGTGAAAAGGATACTCGGTTTTTACTACTTAAACTCATTACATATGTCTTGGTTCCGATAACAAACCACGAGAACGGACATCGTCCAAGGTAAGGGGACTGTAATGAGTTCGCGGCGTTTGCTTCTCTTATCCTCAGCCCCGTTGTAAATTCGGTCGCAAAGATAACCAAAGTGCCCCGATGTACACGTAATCTCACTATCTTGACGCCTCGCGCCCTTGCGAAGGGAGTATTCTTGAAACTTAATTACCACGCAAAGGCAGCGTGAATTCTCATAATAGAAACGCGCAGAGCGTGATCATTTTTACCTTGATTGGTTCACAGACAACCAGCGATTCGTCTCAGCCTCGATTTGAGGCGAAACTTAACTCGCCTGCCTCACGAGAGATTACTAGATCCGGGAAGTCGGCAAGATGGCGGAGAATCATCAGGGAAGACGCCCTAAAGAAGTACAAACAGATCTCGGATTATGGCCTGATTGGAGATCTGAAGACCTGCGCACTGGTCGGCATTGACGGATCCATAGACTGGTTCTGCATCCCTCGCTTTGATTCACCGAGCGTGTTTGGCTCGCTGCTCGACGTTAAGAAAGGCGGGAGGTTCTTGGTCATGCCCACCGACGAAGAGTTTGACTCCTATCAGCACTACGATGGCCCAACAAACATCCTGGTCACCGAGTTTCGCACTAAAGCTGGTGGGTTGGCGGGTCTGACGGACTTTATGCCGTGCTTCAAGGTCGCCAATACGATGGTCTCATCGGGAGAGATCCACAGGAGGCTCGGATGTCTTGAGGGAGAGTTGGAGATGGAGATCTTCATCAAGCCCAGATTCAACTATGGCGGGGTTATTCCCAAGGTAGAGTACCTCGATCACAGAGGCTACACCTTCTACGCGCAGTCCCGAGAGATTAGGCAAGAGCTCGCGTTGCTCACGCCGTTAAAATTAGAGGAAGTGGACGAGGCTACGCTCTCGCTCGCAGTGAAGATGAAAAAAGGGGATCAGCTAGACCTCGTCGTAAGATACGGCGGCGCGAAGCTTCATCACAGGGAGAACGCATACACCGAAATCAAGCTAAGGGAGACGCGTACCTTCTGGACTGACTGGATAGAAAAGTGCACCTATGAAGGAAAGTGGAAGAACGAAGTATTGCGATCTGCTCTTTCGCTGAGACTGCTTGTTTATTCTGGGACAGGAGCTATAATCGCGGCTCCGACCACATCGCTTCCGGAAGAGATCGGCGGTGTGAGGAACTGGGATTACAGGTATTCCTGGATTCGCGATTCGACTTTCGTTCTGTGGGCTCTTCACTCTTTAGGGCACAACGAAGAGGCACAGAAGTACATGAACTGGCTCTTGAGCATATTCTACCTGACCGGCGGAAATCTTCAGGTAATGCTTGGAGTCTCTGGCGAGCGTGACCTCTCGGAAATCTCACTGGGGCACCTCGAAGGATACAAGGACTCGGCCCCCGTGCGGGTTGGCAACGGAGCCTGGGACCAGTTCCAACTGGACGTCTACGGGATACTACTTGACGCGATGTACTTCACGCATAAACACGGCGGCGGTCTAGGGAGGAAGGTATACGAGCACCTCGTGAAGGAAATCATGGATGCACTCAAGGAGGACTGGAAGAAGCCCGACTGTGGGATATGGGAGGTCCGCGGTGAAAGGAAGCACTTTGTTTACTCAAAGATGTGGTGCTGGGTCGCAGCTGACCGCGCCGTAAAGATAGCAAGGGCTCACGGCCAGACCGAGGACGCAAGGGAGTTCGCAAAACTTCGGGACGAGATAAAGGCTGAGATATTCAAGAACGGATGGAGTGATTCCTTAAATTCATTCGTCAGGTCCTACGGCTCGGAGGAACTGGATTCTGCGAACTTGCTCATGCCGCAAGTACGTTTCATAAACCCCAAAGACCCTAGAATGATCGCGACTATTGACAGGACGATGGAGAAGTTGCTTGAGCATGGGAAGTATCTCTACAGGTACCTGACTGAGGACGGCCTTCCCGGAAGAGAGGGAGCGTTCCTGATCTGTAGTTTCTGGCTCGTGAACTGCCTCACGATGGCTGGCAGACTAGAAGAAGCCGAGAAACTAATGGATGAGCTTGTCAGGAACTCAAACCACCTAGGGTTGTTCTCAGAGGAAATCGACCCCAGGGACAGTACAATGCTCGGGAACTTTCCTCAAGCGTTCACGCACATGGGATTCGTAACGGCGGCAACAGCGCTTGGCAGAGCGCTGCGGGATAAAGGCAAAGGATGAAGAAAACGAGGAGTCGGAAGGCTCACTGGGTCAAGGCTCGATCGTGAACTAAGGGTATCCCGCGTTGGTTTGCTTTGCTTTCCGAAAAGCTAAGATTTGTAGCTCAGAACCTGCCCGATCCCGGCGAGTATCCTCTCCACGCTCGGGATGTAGTAATCTTCGCTCTTGGCAAGCGGCATCGGTACGTCGAAACCGCTTACGCGAAGTATCGGGGCCTTTAGAAATTCGACTGCTTCCTCGGAAATTAGGGCGGATATCTCGGCGCCGAGCCCAATCGTCTTCGCGGCCTCGTGTGCTATCAGTACTCTTCCAGTCTTCTTCACCGATGAAAGTATCGTCTCCTCGTCGAGAGGAGAGAGAGTGCGCAAGTCTATCAATTCGATGCTGCTTTTTCCGCTATCGCTTTCCGTAAACTTGGAAACTGCGTTCAGAGCGGTCCGCACGGTTGCCCCATACGTAATGAGGGTAAGGTCCTCACCTTCCTGGATTATCCTTGCCTTGCCGAGCTCAATTTCGTAGTTGTCTTCGGGGACCTCCTCTTTGAATGCCCTGTAGATCCTTTTCGGCTCCATGAATACGATGGGGTCTTCCTCCTTTGGAGAAAGGCAGCTAAGGAGCAGACCTTTTGCATCATAGGGACCGGACGGCATCACTGTCTTGAGTCCGGGCACGTGCGCGTAATAGGTCTCAGGGTTCTCCGAGTGGTGCTCGAGCGCCTTTATCCCGCCGCCAACGGGAAACCTGAGGACGAGTGGACAGTGCAGCCTACCATGCGTGCGTAGCCTCAAGCGCGCCGCGTGGTTGATCAATTGGTCCAGGCTCACGTACGAGAAACCGTCAAACTGGATTTCGGGGACGGGCCGAAGGCCAAGCGCCGCCATCCCAATGGAAACCCCGACTATGCCTTGTTCGGCAAGCGGTGTGTCGATTACCCGATCCTCTCCGAATTTTTCCTGAAGCCCTGCCGTAACCCTGAATACTCCGCCTCCCCTGCCGATGTCCTCCCCCAGAAGGATGACGCGGGCATCCTTCTCCATAGCAATGCCGAGCGCGCTGTTTATTGACTGAACCATGTTCATCTGCATCTTTCTTTTTGCTCCACCCCTTCCACTACGAGGAAATTATCTTCCGAGGGTTCAGGCCGCTTATACTTTCAAATCTGCTCAACGCTCTTCGCCTCTGATCTTGCAGATGATCGCTTAGTTTGTGCCTCCTGCGAGGTTGAGTTCTCTAGAAAACGTGAGAGATACTTTTCCTGACCCTTTAGCTTCGAAGGCATCTCACCGTACGTATAACGAAACATTTCGTTTGGAGAGGGCCTGGGGAAGGATTCGAACATTCTTACGGCTTCGTCGATCTTCAGCTTGACCCTGCTGTCGATTTCCTTCTCCATGTCCTCGGACCAGAGACCCCTCCTCTCGAGGTAACGCCTGAAACGCTCGATGGGATCTCTGTGCTTCCACTTTTCGATCTCCTCCTCGGACCTGTAGGGTTCGTCGCCAGTTGCTGTAGTATGGTGCCCTAACCTGTAAGTGATGCATTCAACGAGGGAAGCGCCTTCCCCTCGCCGTGCCCTGTCGGCGGCCTTGCAGATCACGGTGTAAACGGCAAGAAGATCATTACCGTCCACCTGGATTCCACCTATCCCGAAGGCGAGCCCTTTTTGCGCTAGTGTGCTCGAGGCTGTTTGAAATCCACGCGGAAGAGTGATAGCGTATTGATTGTTTTGAATTAGACAAACGACGGGTACGTTGAACACGCCAGCGAGGTTCATACCCTCGTAAAAGTCCGCCTTTGACGTTCCGCCATCTCCGATTGTCACTAGAGCAATTGACCCTGGGTTTCTGTGTTTCAGCACCCACGCCCCGCCGACGGCATGAGGAATCTGAGAGGCCACAGGTATTGCAATTGGGAACACGTGGACTCCAGGGGGAAAGTTCTGCCCTTCTTCGTCTCCAGACCAGTAACGGAAGATGGATTCCGGGGCCACGCCTCGAGCAATGATTGCTCCGCTGTCCCGGTAAGTGGGAAAGAACCAGTCCTTCTCCTCAAGAGACATCATTGCCCCAACTTGGATTGCTTCCTGGCCTTTGAATTCAGAATACGTCCCCATCCTCCCCTGCCTCTGGAGGGCAAGGGCCTTGTTGTCGAATGCTCGTAGGAATTTCATCATTTCGTACTTTTCCTGCAAGACTCTGTCTGAAAGTTTAGGCACTATGGCGCCCGGGACTACATTTCCTTGCTCGTCCAGAATCTGGACGTAATCTACTTCGAATTTTTCAACAACCTTGGGCGGCATAATCTGCTCTCCCTCACTATATTCCAATTAATTTCGATATTCCCGCTTTGCTCAGGAAGAAGTTTCATCGCATGGGAAAACATCGCCGGCAACTTGTTTACATGTACGTCCAAGTTTACCTCTATTTTTTCTGTAGGAGAATAGAAAGGACAAGCCGGATTTGTCGAGTTCGTTACGAATGGTATCGCCTTTGGGATCTACTATCTACTAGATGTGGCGATGACCATCCTCGAACAAGAATGTTCGAGCACCCCATTAACGTACTCATTGCGAATGTAAATATGTAGTCGCTCAGGAGAAGAGAAACCTAGATTTTGCTGAAAGGATTCTGGAAAGTGCGTTCCTCTGTTGAGTCACAATAACAAAAGAAAGTCAAAAAGAAAGAAGATCGGCGATTCGGTAGTACTCGTAGTCCTGGATGGCTGGGGGGTGGCAGAGGAAGGAGAGTACAACGCAATTAGCCTCGCAAAAACTCCGAACTTTGACCAGATCAAAAGAGACTACGGTTCGATCGAAATATCTGCTTCGGGCAAGTCCGTTGGCCTCACGGAGGGGCAGATGGGCAACTCGGAGGTCGGTCACCTGACAATCGGATCCGGGCGCATAATATTTCAAGACTTGATGAGAGTGAGCGAGGAGATTTCCTCGGGAAGGCTTGCAAGGAACAGTATTCTCCAAAGTGCCCTAATGTCGGTCAAGCGCAGGGAGTCGGCCCTGCATCTGATGGGCCTTGTCTCCGATGGAGGAGTGCACAGTCACATCGAGCACCTCTTCGCTCTGCTCAAGATTGCTAAATCTGCGGGGCTCAGTAGGATGTACGTACATGTTTTCCTCGACGGGAGAGACACACCACCAAAGAGCGGGATCGACCACATTTCAGCGCTCCAGCGTGAACTAGAGTCGCTTGGCGTTGGAGCCATTGCCACTGTCTCTGGAAGATATTACGCGATGGATCGCGACGCGAGGTGGGATAGGACGAAACTTGCGTACGATGCGATCGTTTACGGCGAAGGACCGCGCTTTGATGATGCAATTTCCTCAATAAAGAAATCGTATGAAGACGGTGTCACGGATGAGTTTGTCTTACCAAAGGTGATTGGAAACTATGCCGGCATAAAGAACGGAGATGCGATCATTTTCTTCAATTTCAGGCCGGACAGGGCAAGGCAGTTGACCCGAGCGCTTTCCCAGTCCAAGGCAGAGTTCAAGAACCTCTTTGATCGGCGAGAGGAAAAGCGGCCCAAAAGTACTGCCCTAATTACGATGACGGTTTACGATGCAAAGTTCAAGAATGCGAAACCTCTCCTCGGCCGGGAGCGCGTGGCCTCGACGCTTAGCAATGTCCTCGAGAAGGAGTCGATACCTCAGCTGCGCATCGCCGAGACTGAGAAGTACGCGCACGTGACGTACTTCTTCAACGGACTCGTCGAGAAGCCCAGAAAATTCGAGGACAGAATTCTCATTCCTTCACTCAAAGTGGACACATACGACAAGAGCCCTGAGATGAGCGCTCGGGAGATAGCACGGAATGCCGTGAAAGCAATCGATGAAGGAAAGTATGGTTTCATCCTGATCAATTTTGCAAATGCCGACATGGTGGGTCACTCCGGCAACGTCGAAGCGACAGTAAGGGCGGTGGAGACGGTGGATGATTGCCTTGGGAAGATATACAATGCTTGGAAAAGTAGGAAGCATGAAGCGACGTTGATTGTTACTGCCGACCACGGAAATGCCGAGAAGCTATACGATGAAAAGACCGGTCAGCTCCACACAGCGCACACTTCAAATCCAGTCCCATTTGTGATCGTTTCAGAAAAATGGAAGGTCAACCAATCATTCAACGGGAGGGGTGGTTTGAGGGATGTCTCGCCCACGGTGCTCCAGATAATGAATCTGAAGAAACCTCTAGCGATGACCGGAGAATCGATGGCTGAAAGCCGGGCTCCGAAAGTTTGACTGAGAAAGAGTAGTAAAGCTTGCTTTGTCAAGTTTTAGCTGAGCTGGCCATAGTCGAACACCTATTCAAGTAGAGGCCGTTAGCTGAGCTTGGCTTCGTTCTGAGCTGGCAAGTTGATCTCTAGGCCAACAGTATAAAAAATCTAGTAAAGTAATATTCACAATAGAGAGGAGTTATAAGCAACCGAGCCAAAGCCTCCGCTTGCCATGTCAGTCAGAAGAATGCCCCTGATCGAACCCGAGTGGAATCAGGCGCCGCTCATCGAACCGGAATGGCGTCAATCCCCACTCATCGAACCCGAATGGGAGGCAGTGCGTGGCTTCGGACGAGTCATGGTAGCTGATTTTGGATCCAGCGGGCCTGCGATTCAGACTCTTTGGTAAATCCAGAAGTGGCACCGGTGAATTCGATCCGAAATCGACGTGCACGCCAAAAGGAAACATATGGAGGCCTTTGAAGGACCCTCCTTTGGGGCCTCCTGTCCTTTTTTTCCTTCCCTTTTATTCTTCTTACTTTGTTGCCCTTTTCCACCGTCTAATCAGAATTAGTAACAAAGGCACTCCGATCGGGGTAATAAGCGCCGAGGAGTACGGCCTAGTACCCGGAGTTCAGATTTCGGCCTCCAATGTCTAGGAAAAGTTGTCTCTGAAGAAAGCCAATCAGTTCTCCAACCTCGTGCAATTCTTAGATACCTCGGGGTTCGAGCACCTTTCCCGTGAGCGGAGAGCAAGGAATTCCAGCATCCGTAGCGTCTGAACTCAAGGCAAAGCTCAGGGTGATCCCTGGCTGGCCCAAACAGGGGGTCAACTTTGTCGATATCACGACCCTGCTGAAGGATAGAGCCGCGTTCCGAAAGGTTGTGGAAATCCTTGCCGACCATTTCGAAAAGAAAGACAATCTTGATGCTATCGTTGGAATCGAGGCAAGGGGATTCATGATAGGCTCTCCAGTAGCGTACAGTCTGGGGGTAGGGTTTGTCCCGGCGAGAAAACGAGGGAAGCTCCCGGCAGAAAAGCTGTCGATGGAGTATTCCTTGGAGTATAGCTCGGAGTTTTTGGAGATGCACGGTGATGCGGTTGTACCTGGACAGAGAGTTGCTGTTATCGATGACCTCCTTGCAACTGGCGGAACGAGCCAAGCTGCAATCAAGCTCGTCGAGAGGATGGGGGGGATTGTTGTTGGGTTAGGTTTCCTTGTGGAGCTCGACTTTCTGAAAGGGCGAGAGAAGCTCCGTGGATATGACGTTCTGTCGCTCGTACACTTTTACGAGTAGTGACTGGAGATCTTTCGTACTCCCCAATGACAAATGACTCGCGCATTCATTTTAGTCCTCTCCTTCGCATCTTCAACTACTAGATCCACAGAAATTATCAAAAGCCGTGGGCTCAAGTCAGGTTGAGCGCGCCATGAACAGACTCGACGGAAGAATTGCCATCGCTTCCGCGGGTGTTCTATATGGCATGGTAACGGTTGGCGGGACCTTTCTCGTGAAGAGAGGCCTGTCCGCTTTTGATATCTCCGTGTTCTTTCTGCTATTCTCGCTGATTCCTGCAGTTCCGATTTTGCTACTTCGCAGGAAAGGCTTCTTTTCAAGGCTGATCAAGAATTGGAAGTATCTTTCACTCTATGCATTTCTCAATACTTTCCTCGTCGTCTCCCTCTTTGGAAGCCTGGGTCTCGGGCTCTCTCCCGCGGTGGCAGCGCTGTTACTCTATTCGCAGCCCGTGTGGACCGTGATATTCGAGAGGATTTTCTTCGGAGAGAGAATAGATTTGTCTCGAATTGCCATAATTGCCCTAGCACTTTCGGGCGTGTTTCTGCTCACAAACCCAATTTCGTCAGCTGGTCAATTCAATGTTGCGGCGGGAATGTCCAACTCAGCGTTGGTTCCAGCGGAGATCTTGGCTCTAATTGGCAGCATGTTTCTTTCTCTGTGGATCATACTTGGAAGAGTGGGGAGGCTCGGCGCCTTTGGCGATCCACTTGAACTGACAACGGCGGTGCGCAGTAGCACGCTGATTTTTGTTCTTCTTGCCGCGATGCTCTCAATACCAATCCTCGGGCGCTCTGGATTTCTTTCGAATTCAAGCGTGCTGAACGCAGGAAGCTTCTTCTGGCTCTTTGTCTTCGCCATGGTCGCCGGCCTTCTTCCGGATTTTCTGTTTTACGCCGGCATTGACAGGGTTAAGCCCCTGCAAGCCGGGGTGATCTTGCTCTTGGAGCCGGTGTCCTCGGCAATTATCAGCGTTGCACTGTCAATTTCTTCGCTTGGGTCAGTACAGATCGGCGGCGCTGCTCTGATCCTTCTATCAAACTATTTTGCATCCAAATCTGCGGGAAAGGTAGTCTCAAATAGAGAAGAAAAGAAGAAAAGATACGGCCGGTCAGCGTAAGAAGTACTTGCAGGCATCAATTGCTATGACTCTGAAAGAATTGGGATCTGTTTTCGCATTACTCTCTTTAGCGGAGCGCCTTACAAATTGGCATGAAGGATAAAAAAAGTCTGACTAGCTGAAAGTTTTTGCATTTACAGCCCTCAGGTTATGCTAAAATAGCATTTCGAACAAGTTCGTGGAACTGCGAGATTCCTACAGAACAGGAAAAAGGGAAAAGTAGTAAGTGAACGCAAAGGAAGTCATTTCGGACCTTAGGCGACAAGAGATTGAGATCCTGACCGAGGAGAGGCTGGTCAAGGTAATTGAGAGTAACCCCAGGCCCACGACCTACATCGGTCTTGAGCCTAGCAACTCACTGCACATAGGGAACCTGAGCGCCTCGATCCCGGTGATGAAGCTTGCAAAACACGGCTTCAAGGCGTTAATACTTCTCGCAGATCTTCACGCACTGGCAAACGACAAGGGGGAGATGAAGGAGATTCGGGAGTTCGCGGCGTTTGACAAGGAGATGTACGAAAAAATCGCCGGCAAGATGGGCGTTGGAGGGAAGCTCGAGTACAAGTACGGAACAGATTTCGAGGATCAAACGTACTTCATCCAGCTCCTTAGACTTTCAAGACTCGTGAACTTTACAGAGGCAGAGAAGAGCATGGACGAGATCAGCAAGTCCTCGGTCACGCGAATGACCTCCTCCATCATCTATCCTCTGATGCAGGTGCTCGATATCGGCGTCATGGGGATCGACGTGGCGGTAGGTGCGATTGACCAGAGGAAGGTCCACGTATTGGCGATTGAAAACCTGAGAAAACTTGGGTACAAAACACCAGTGGCAATACACGGGCCTATCATGCTCGGAACCGATGGGACGAAAAAAATGAGCAAATCATTGGGAAATGCCATATTCCTCAACGAGACGCCAGAGTCTCTTGAATCAAAGATAAGGAAAACATACTGCGCTCCCGGTGATGTCGTGGTCAACCCGATCTTGAGCTGGTACAAGGCGATGATATTCCCACTTACCGAACGGCCAATCGCGTTTGGGAATGTCTCGGTCGGGAGTTACCTAGAGCTAGAGGCGGCATGGAAGGAGAACAAAATTAGTCCGCAGGAACTGAAGAAATCCGCGAATAGAGATATCGGCAACTTGATACTCTGATTCGGTTACTTGTGCGTTGTTTTGTGATATAGGTACTAACCCTACAAGATAGTCCAACCCAGGCTCCTGAATGGCACTTTCGTTCTACGCTAGCTCAAAATTGCGCGACGCACCGTTGTAGCGGAGCAAGCCCGAAGATATACCCCATTCGATTAAAATTGATTGAATCGTATCAGAGTTAATCCCTGCCATAGATAGATGTCCGGCTATCTCCCGCGCAGAAACAGACCTTTTCACGGACAGCAATTCAAGAGAGGTCCTGAATGGTTCAATCTTCGCCAAACCAGCGCGAATGATTCTCGCCTTACCATCGGAGGCCCTGACGAACCCTGCTCCTAGATCTGTTAGAATTGCTTCTGTACGTCCGATTTTAACCAAACCAAGCTCTTCCGCAACCTTGAGCGCAGAGAGAAAGTTAGCAGAATTTTCAGGGCGAAACCTCTTGAGCAGGGAGGAGAACTTTACACGCGAGCCCATGGATTCGATTGCTTCGATTAGCGCAATGACCAAGATGGGCGTCGCTTCAGCCGGCATGACTAAAGACAGATAACTCTTGGCTCCTGATGTCTCGATGTCCTTCTCCCTAATTTCTTGTTGCTGATGCCGTTGCTGTTTTTTCCTCTTTTCTTCATCATGTATTTCGACAGGTATTGCGCCATCTCCTTTCTCTCTTCGACTCATCCCAATATGCCGCAAAACAGGTATTATCCTGTTTCCGAGATCATTCCAAAATTCAAGCAAGATCATTCCTAGAATGGAAAAGACTAATCGGGAAAGAAGCTTCAACCTCTCTAATCACTGGCAGAGCTCTCAACTTCGCATGGCCTTTACGAAAGAGTACCGAACGAATGGGCCATTTTCACCCGCCCTTGTCAGAAACAACACACTGGACGCTCTAAGACACAGTAACAAAATGGAAAAGATGAACGGACCGGTAGGCGACACGGAGAAGGTAATGACGGGTGTTAAAATTGTGACTTTCCAATTTTCAAGGTATCTCAGATCTATCACAACTTCATTTGAGAGCATGGAGGATTAAGCGGCATCTCACCCGCAGAGGTTCCGGAAGTCAGGGTAGAAGGTGAAAACCATTGGATTACTCCTATTCAAAATGCAAAAGGCACTGAGTGTCACGCGGTACAAAGAAACAAACCACATGGGTGCCATTAGGCGAAACGCCATAAATTCAGTTATCACCGAAGCCGACGTGCCCGAGAGCATGAATAAAAAGGAGTACAGCAAGCTTGCCGAATACTACGACCTGACCCACAAGAGTTATGATTACTCCTCACAGTGCGATCTTATTGAGAAACTCTTCAAGAAACATTTCAAGCACGGCAGAGTGAAGTCTCTACTCGATATAGGTTGTGGCACTGGTAATCAATCGATAATCTTCGCCAAGAAGGGCTACAATGTGATAGGGATTGACAATTCAACAGAGATGCTTACAGTTGCGAAGAAGAAGATTTCAAGACATGATAGGAATCCGCCCAAACTGTTCAAGATGGATATGCGGCGAATCTCTCTTCGGGACAAGTTCGAGATAGCTCTAGTCTTGATCGGTGGTTTTGGTTATCTTGTCAGAAATCAGGACACAACCAAGTTTTTCTCATCAATCAGAAGAGTGTTGAGCAATCGCAACAGTCTGCTCATATTTGATTTTTGGCAGAAATCGTCAGTTCCTCAAGAAGCGAAAAGCGAATCAGGATACAAAGGTTGGGACATATTCCAACCAGACAAGAAAGCGAACATTCGTATTGTAAGGCTGTAGGGCATGAGATATTTCGATGGGACTATACGGAATAGTCATTTCTATTACGTTGTAGACGTCGAGAACAATACCCTACTGGATAGTTTTTCAGAGGTTCACGCGACTCGCAGTTGGTCTCTTGAAGAGGTAAACGGGTCACTCAAGAACAACGGATTTGAATCCTGCGCCTTCTACGATGAAGATTCTGGCGGGACGGTCAGACGCAAGAGCCAACGAGTCATCAACGTATCCAGAGTCGCAAAGTAGGGAGACTCTTGCAGATGTGCCATTGGCCTTCTGGCACGCTGTGACAGTCCACTTTACACCCCTTGCTAGGTCAAATTAAGTTACCAGAACCCCAACAAAAGCGGGTCAAAGATTTATAACGTATGTCATACAAAGCACTCTCTACTTACACGAATGTCGTAAGCGGAGCCCCTGATCCTTCCGCTCTCGGCAAAAGTTGGGGACTAGCACCATCGCAAGTGACGAACTGCAAAGAAGTTCTAAGAGCGATTTCTATCCTAATTGATAACTGCTGAACTTGTAGCACTCGGCGCCGTAGCAGGATTTACCATCTTCCTTGGTTTGCCAGTCGCAGTCATGACGCGTGTCACTGCGAGGGTCAAGGGATTCCTAAATGCGATAACAATCGGCGTTCTTATTTTCATTCTGATTGAAGTCCTGCCCTCTGCAAAGCAACTCGCAGAGACCGCTTTCATCGCAAACACCGGCACGGGTTCAATCTTTGTTTTTGCCCTGATCATAGGTCTTGCAACCGGTATTTTCGGGCTAGTGGCCTATGAGAGGTACTTCATAAGAATCCGACAGAGAAGGATATCAAACGGATCCATCAACAATCCACTCCCGCAGGGAGTTAGCGGAAAGCAGGATATTTCGCCCCAACTCACAAGGAAGAATTCCAACGAGAGAACGTTAGGCATTGGCGAAGCGCAAGCGCGTGGAACAGCGGCAGACTATACTCTTACGAATGCTACTTCTACCACAATGGGCGAAAACTCTGCCACGAAAGCTGTTGTTACCACTTCTACCGTTTCTTCCCCTCCTTCTTTCATGAGCGCAACAGAAGCAAAGCAAATCGCATTCTCGATTGCCGTGGGAATTGGAGTACACAACTTTTCTGAAGGACTTGCGATAGGCCAATCCTTCGCGTCAGCCGCGCTTGCCCTGTCAATCTTCCTCGCAATTGGATTTGCAATCCACAACACGACCGAGGGGTTTGGAATAGCCGCACCGATGGCAGGCTACAAGCCTTCTCTCACATACCTGTTTACGCTTGGATTCATCGGTGGCTTTCCCACACTCGCAGGAACAATCATTGGCGGAATTTATCCTGCGAGCCCCCTTGCCCTGACTTTCTTCCTCGCGCTTGCCGCCGGAGCCCTGATTTACATAATCTCGGGAATGTTTTACGTGGCTCGTAGGCAGACCAGCAATGAGCTCTTCATGTTCGGACTTTTCATCGGGTTCTTGGTTGCGTACGCAACCGACCTTTTCCTCGCAATGCTCGGCGCCTGAAACGGAAACAGTCCTCACGCGATCAAAATGTAGCTCGATATCTGGGATCCAGAACGTTTTCCGGATATCAGGCAAGAAATGAAAAGCCTTTACAATTTTGCAGATTGTCGGAGATAAGGGAGTGGTGGATTCCGTATGCCAAACTACTGGCTCTTCAAGGAGGATCCTGGCCTACTCGTACGACGATCTTGTCAAGGATAGAAAGACTTCATGGTCTGGAATCCGCAACAACCTTGCGCTCATCCATCTAAGAAGCGTCAGGACGGGAGATCTAATTTTCTTCTATCAGACAGGCGGAGATAAGGCGATCGTAGGGATTATGAAATCTCTGGACGATGCCTACTCGCTTGACAAGAGCCTTCCACTGTCGAAGTCTAAAGAAGTCGCCGTCGACGTGGCTCCGCTTCAGAAACTTGCGCGACATGTAGCCCTTTCAGAAATGAAGGATGACGCCAGATTCAAGGATTTTCTATTGCTGAAAATTTCAAGGCTCTCAGTAATGCCAGTCACGCCCGAGCAGTGGGGCCTGATCCTGAATCTCTCTTCTTCCAAGTGAAGATAGATGGAAAAGTCTCGTTTTTCAGCAGTGCGTACTTTTTCAGTACTGCATTATCTTGTTGATAGCCTTCTTGACTTTCGGAACGCTCGGAAGGTAGTGCTCTTCAAGGGTGTACGGGAATGGCGTGTCGTACCCGGCGACCCTGATGATTGGCCCTTTGAGGTACTCGATAGCTCTCTCTGCGATTAGGGCGGCAACTTCGGCGCCGAATCCGGCCGTCTTTGGAGCTTCGTGAACAATGATTGCCCTTCCCGTCTTTTGCACGGAGGCCATCACGGTATCGATGTCAAGTGGCACGAGAGTCCGCAGGTCGACTACCTCGGCGTCCACTCCTTCCCCCTTCTTCGCAGACTCTGCCGCTTCAAGGCATACCTGAAGCATCGCGCCGTATGCGAAAATGCTGACATCTCTGCCCTCTCTTGCTACCCTTGCCTTTCCAATGGGCACGGTAAACTCGCCGTCAGGCACCTCCCCTTTGACGGCTCTGTAGATCCTCTTTGGCTCAAGAAAAATCACTGGATCCTCGTCTCGAAGCGAGGAGAGAAGCAACCCCTTCGTATCGTAAGGAGTAGCTGGAATCACCACTTTGAGCCCCGCGGTGTGTGCAAAGTATGCCTCGCTGCTCTGAGAGTGATAGTGGCCTCCCTTGATTCCACCGCCGTAAGGAGCCCTGACGACCAGGTGGCAAGAGTACTGCCCTCCGGACCTGTAGCGTAACTTCGACAGATTGGTCACTATCTGGTCAAAGGCAGGATAAATGAAATCAAGGAACTGGATTTCAGGGACGGGATTGAGCCCATAGACGGCCATTCCGATCGCTGTTCCAATAATGCCCGACTCTGCAAGCGGTGTATCGATCACCCTGTTTGCACCGAATTCATCGTACAAACCTTCAGTGGCCCTGAATACTCCGCCGTCACGTCCGACGTCTTCACCAAGAATGACAATCCTGTCGTCACGCCTCATCTCTTCGCGAAGCGCCTGGTTGACAGCTTGCACAATATTGATTGTTGTCAATGTATCTGTTGACGCGCCCTAATTCTATCTAGACCTTATTCCGTCTTTACTCTATACAACCTTAAGCATTGGTCGATGAACTTTCTGAAAACTCCTCTTCCTCCCGCAGTTCCTCTCTGAGCAACTGCGGCATTGTGGAGTAAACATCGGTAAACATTGTGGAAAGCTCGGGGGGTGGTACCTCAGCCTCTTCCTTCACAGCCGTGTTTATTTCGGCATCTATCTTGGCGCGAAGATCCTCCTCAAAGTCCTTGCTCCAATACCCCTTCCTTTCAAGGTATGATCTGAACCTCTCGACAGGGTCCTTGCGCTTCCAGGCCTCCATCTCCTCCCTCGTCCTGTATCTGTTTGGATCGTCACTCGTGCTGTGCGGGCCCATCCTGTATGTTAGGCACTCGATCATAGTGGGCCCCTGCCCCTTCCTCGCCCTTTCAACGGCCTCGCGTGCTGCTTTGTAGACCGCGAGAGCATCGTTCCCATCGACGCGCACCCCCGGAAAACCGTATGCAAGTGCCTTCTCCGCAAACGTTCCAGAGGCTGTCTGCTTTGATGCTGGAAGAGAAATTGCCCAGCCGTTGTTCTCGCATATGAAGACAATTGGAGCCTTGTACACCCCTGCAAAGTTGTACGCACTATGAAAATCGCCAGCGGAAGTCGCGCCATCACCATGATAGGCCATGACGACATTGTCCTCATTCTTCATCTTCATTGCCATCGCAACCCCAGTTGCAACAGGAAGGTGCGCCGCAATGGTGGATGCTATACTCACATAATTCGCGCTTTTGAACCCCCAGTGGTTCGGCATCTGGCGGCCGCGCATCAAATCCTTGGCATTTCCCATCAAGTGGTCAAAAAGTGTCCTGACGGGCACTCCTCTCAGTATTGCGACGCCCATGTCCCTGTAAGTTGGAAGCGTCCAGTCACTGTTTCTAAGAGCAAACGCACTACCGATCTGGGCAGCTTCCTGGCCGGAGCAAGGCACGTAGAACCCGATGCGCCCCTGTCTTTGAAGGTTCATGGACTTGATGTCAAAGAGCCTCGTGGTGAGCATTGACCTGTAGATGTGTTTTAGATCCTGCTCGGAAAGAGAGGGCTCTGAGGACTTGTCCAGTTTGCCGTCAGAGAGTATGACCTGCAGATACTCCTTAGGCGCTGATTGACTCAAAGATTCGGACCTGCCAATTACTTGAGAGGTCAGAGAAATGATTTAACCTTTTGCTCGAAGAATTCCTGATTTTCTAAGAATCGCGCAAGTTCGATATGGGATATTCGCTATTCCAAGTCTCTTCGTTTAAGAATGCACTCATTTCTGTTTCTTTTCTCTGAAGCGTACCGCTCGGACTGGCGGCCGTGAACAAATTGGCCGCGAAAAAAGGAAGAGGGAAAGAGCGGTAAAACTCTAACGGAGAAGAAATCGTTTTCCCAGGTCTCCCAAAATAACTACCGCGCATTCTTTGGCATCATTTGCAAACGAATCCACCGTGATCTCTGGATTCTCGGACTCCTCGAATGGTTCATCGACGCCAGGAACCTTGCCCAGCCCCTCGAGCCTCTTGCCTGTCGCAAGTCGCTTAAGCGCGTCCCTGTAGAGATTTGCCCTGATTGCGGGCTGGTTTTCTCTGCTGGCTTCTCTTTGCATGCATACCTCGACGGGGCACTTCACGTACACTTCGAGAAATGAGGCTCCGATCTCCTGACGGGCTAACTCGCGCCACACGATCTTGTGGCCCGTCCCGTCAAGTATTACATTGACCCCATTTTTTGACAAAAAACTCCCTATCAACACAAGCGCGCGGTAAGCCGCGTCACGCTCGGCGTCGGTGTATTGAGGGTTTGGAAATATCTTTGACCTGATCGCGTCCATCGACACGTACTCGAAGTTGAATTTCTGAGAGAGCAGCTCTTGCAGAACCATCTTCGCAATAGTCGACTTGCCGGAACCGGGCAGACCGTTGAACCAGATTACAGTTCCTTTCGCATGCGACAACGCCCCATAGCGATAGTTGTTCTCGGCGGTCAGAGGAGATCTCAGCACACTCGCGACTTTAGGAGGGAAAGGGCGCTCTCGTTGGCTCCTCCGATGAGGTTGAGCCTTGAATCGAAGCCGACTTCGATATCTTCAATGTCGCCCGCGTGCGGTGATAGTTCTGAAAACACGCACCCGGCCTCTCTTGCAATCAAGTAGCCGGCGGGCGAATCTATCGTTCTGGCACCACCGGGTTGCACAAAGATGAAACCATCCGCACTGCCCGCGGCCAAAAGGCAGAAACTGATCGCTGCGCTTCCGAGCAGCCTTGTCTTGTAAACGTAATCGTCTGAAAGTTTCGCAGCCAGCCCCTGAAAGTAGTTTGCATCGCCGCATTCGATAAGAAGAGTCTCAAAACGTCGGTACTGCGTTGTACGAGGAACTAGTCTTCGCTGGTTGTGGTGACTCCCCTTGCCCCGAACAGCGCTGAACTCATCCTGCGTCGGCACGCTCAGAACGAGACCAACATCCACATCCCTGAACAGCCTCTTGTCTCCTCGATTGATTTTTCTGCTCAAACCGAGCACTGACAAAGAAATTGAAAAGAGTGGAATCCCCCACTGTGCGTTGTGAGAGCCGTCCAGAGGATCGCACAGCACGATGGGCACGGCTCTATTCCCATTACCTGTGGCTCCTCTCTCGGTAGAAACTTCGCCCAGTTCCTCAGAGACAAAGATGTACGAGTCCTTGCCCAGATCTTCATTCAAAGAGCTGTGTATTGCGCTCTCGCCGGCCTCGTCTATCTTCAGCGTTAGGTCTCCGCCCGCACCGCGCCCGACAATTGCGGAGCGATTTCCATGGTCGTCATAATTTCTCAAGATAGCTTCCTTTCCAGCGCTAGCAGCTTTCCTAAGCAGAGCTATCCAGTCTCTGTTTGATGAATTGTCACTCAATGTAACCTGTGCCTATTCTGGAATTACTAATTCTTTTTCCGAAGAGCCCTAATTGTAACTTTCTTTGGCGAATTCGCAGCAGTGATTTTCCCGCTTTCAATCGCTCACTTTCCCAGTTTTTATCTTCCTTCCTCTTTTATTGTCACCCTATAGCTTTTCACGTGCGAAACCGCGTCTAGCTTTTGCGTGTCTATCGTTTTTGAAAGTAATCGTTCACTCTTGAAGGCTCGAACTTTGCAGAATCCAGTATGTTGTGAACAAAGTTGAAGATTTGCCTCCTAATCTCTGAAGATATCGATGGATACCAAAGAGGTGAGGCTATCACAAGCGCCCTGAAGGTGTAAAACAGGGGCATCGCTTCGAGGATTACGCCGTCATTCGTTCTCTGAAGGTAAGTATCAAGAAATCCTTGAAAGAGCTTTTCATAGGCGCCCTTGAGGCTTCCATATTTTCTCAGTGAATAGAAGATGTAGTTGATTGAGAGGGCGCAGACGTCGTCCGCGGGCTCTCCCCATTCTCCTCTGCTTCGGTCAAGCAATCTGAACGTGGTCGACCTTTCTGATGCGAAGAGTATGTTCCACGGGTGGAAATCACCGTGAACCTGTGAGAGTCTTGTGGATGCATACTTGCGCAGTCTCCATCTCTGGGCGACGCACTTTTTCTCGATCTCCTCAAGCTCGCCTGGATGCAGATACTCCTCTGTGCTGGAAGGATAGGTGTCGGCGAGCCCAAAGATGCACTCCCCGTGTCCGACAGTGTCTCGAATCTTTCTAAAGTAGAGCTGAGCATCTTCGGGCTTGGGATTCTTCTTTGAATGAATTCTAGACAGATAAGACGCGAGTGCTTGAGCTCTAGGGAGATCCCTCTCTTCGAGTTTTTCACTTGAAAATACTCTGTCGAGGTCCTTGTAGTACTCTACTCCTTCAATCTTACGGCGCAGAAGAAAGAACTCACCGCTCTTTCCGAGCGAGAGCATCGAAGAGTCCTTCTTGCTGAAAGCCCCAAAGTCCTCGACCCGACAGTGACGCGGGAGCGAATTCCAAGTATCGTAGGAGAGCACGATGTTGTCCACTCTGTCTGCCCTGTAATCGTGCCCAAACCCTCGCCCCATCCTGAGCGTCGAAATTATGGATTCCCTTCTGCTACTTCCGACCTCGTAAACCACTAGATAGGGGATCCCGTACCCAAGAGTCTTGATGCTCTGACCGCTCTGTTTGACTCGTCCTCCACTTTTCTTGCTACCGCCCTTCATCTCTGCATTCTTCGAATACTGATCAAGAGGGCCAAAGTAGTTAATGCGAATGTTCTTCTTTTGGAGCAAATCCTCTAGGTACTTCACGACCTGTCTCTCCGATGGAATCCTGAGCGGCATTTCAGGTGCGTATTCGTGGCGGCATTCTTTTGCTTTACTATCTAGCGCATTTGCATCGCAAAATGTCAGTAGGAAGGTAACCTGAAGCTCCTCTTTTTTTCCTTCTTTCCGCGCTATGTCGTTTCGAAGCGATTTAACGTATCGAGCCAGGATCTGCTCTTACTCTTCTCCGCTTGTTGTCATATCTTGCAACCAAGCTCTTCGACCAGGTGCTGACGTCATCGAAAACCTCTGGAAGCTCGAAGCCAAATCCATGATAGTTGAACTGTCGGCGAGCGGATTTCACAAGGATCTGCACCTCGTATCGTGACCTGGCCGCTTTCGTCGTCCCATGCTTTATGATGGCTCGCGCCTCCGTGATCTCAGGGTATGCCTTCCTCAAAAGGTTCACGACCCTTGTGAATTTCTCCCGTGTCGCCTCGGCCTCGAATGGATCTTCGGGCAATCCAACAATGTACATTGGGATGAAATCCCTGTTTCTCAAGTCAATTAGCATGCGCATAAAGTCACGGTAGGTGATGATTCCCTGAACCTCATCAAAACTCGTGATGACAGAGTAGTTCGACTTGCTCGATGACATGTTGCGGTATACTCTGTTCAGCGAGTCTGTTACGTCATTGGATACTATTTCGGGCTCTGCGAAATTTTCCACAGGGACGTCAAACATTGGCCCCCTCGAGTTGCCCATTACGGTCCTGTCAGCAGACGGAAGCATGTTGAAGACGATGGCAGACGATGTTATTACCCCGTTGAGCTTTCTGTCATTCAGAATCGGAAGCTGATCAATTCTCCTTCGGAGCATGATGCGTCTCGCCTTTGAGACTTCATCACGATGATCAACGCAAACAGGGTTGGGTGTCATGAGATTGTTTGTCCGCTCAGAGTTCTCAGTCTGCATCAGCTGCTCGACGATCCCGTCGCATGAAACTACTCCCTTTAGATTCCCCGATTCGTAAACTGGGAGCGACCTGATTCTATACTCAAACATGATGCTCGCAGCTTCGCTCACTGTGCTGTTTACTCCGAGCCTGGGCACGTACCTCATCATATTCGATATCCTCGTGGTGGTAATATTCTTGGCATTCAGAATATCCGTGAGCGTTATGATGGCAGTCCTCTCGCCTTCTTCGACCATAACCTCGTGCAAATTCGATTCCCTAATTTTGCCTATTCCTTTGGAAATGGAATCTGACGGCTCAAGGGTGATCGCCGAGGAGAGGAACTGCATGACCGGTAAGCCCCTCATCTTTTCAGGCTTCATTTCAAGTCGGTGATCAAGCACACCAATCCCATAAAGTTAGTGGAATTTCCCACATCAACTGCGATTTTTGCAGTGGAACAATTTTCTTCTATTGCCCTCGCCGCTTTATCTTAACTATCTCTCCCCCTTTCCATATCCGAGGATTCTGCATATCCTTTAGGCAAGAACGCCAAATTCAATCCTCTCGATTGGGGGTGGAGGCAAAGACTAATCAACAGTGCCAAGGTCATTTTTTGCCCAAATCAGGAAAAAAATGTTGCCTTGACAAACTCGGAAAGAAGTGCAAACCAAGTTTCACTTGGTGAAATGATGGAATTTGACCGTGAGCTATTCAATCTAGAGTGCGATCTTAACCCGCAGTCAATGTATAGCGCGGGGCTCGAAGCATACGCAGAGAGTGTGGATTCCGTCAAGCGAGAACGTGCAAGCTGCGATACAAAAAATCCAATCCATGATAGCAAGGTTCACTACCAAGGAGTCGCTCGCGAAAAAATGGCTGGAATCAGGCAGGACGGTTCTCGAACTTGACGAGCTAGGAAAGGACGCCGGTTTGATCACTGACACTTTTGTCGCCCATCTCGTAAAGGAAGGGGTCAACGAACCGCGATTTAAGATTCTCGCGGATCGATTGTGCGAGGTTATGGAAGCTGCGATTGAAAGGAGAACTGGCAAGAAATACTCTCCTCCAGCGATGATGCTCGCACAGTATCAGATAATAGGCGCGAGAGAAATACTTCAGCTCATAGCCTCCCAGAGCTCTGACCCGGAATTGAAGGAGAAGATAGAGAGGCTCCAGAAAAAAGTCGAGGAATTTGCTGAACGCTTCAAGGTCGAGGGATTTACCGATGGAGAGTTCACGGAGGCGATGGGCCTACTCAAGAAACACGGTAGCGCACTCGGGAGAGAAAGCTTCTATCCCAAGGCATTACGACATGGATTTGACTTCAAGGAGTGTCCCCTACAGCTTGAGAAGAATGCGCTCAAGTGGATCAGCGAAGACCTCCCAAAGCTCCGCAGGGCGAGCCGAAAGCACTCGAAGATCTTAAAGTGCGACCCCACTCCTGAGGCAGTCACTTCTGCACTCAAGTCAAAGTCCGACACAAAGCCAGAGCAGGCGCTGGAAACCGTTCTTAAGATTAGGTACATCGTGCAACCATTCGTCACAGAGAAGATGGTCAATATAAATCCCGAGTACGATGCCAAAGTGGTCGAGACCCCGCCCTATCTTTCTCCGATTATTCCGACGGGCGCCGCCCAGGGTTTTGACACTTTCACTGACCTACCCTTTACGAGGTTCTACCTCACCACAGATCCAAAAAGAGCGCCTGACTCAGGGTTCGCCGATCTCACAAATCTCCTAGTTCACGAAGAGTACGGTCACTGCGTTCACTTTAGCAATACAGCCAAGAAATTCGCTGCAAAGGCTAGCACTATAGAACTGCTCTCCTCGCTCCACGAAGGAGCTATTTCTGAGGGTCTTTCGTTTCAGAGAGAACTTGAGTTCCTCGACGCCCTGCGCTCACTGGACAAGAAGTTGCGACGGAAATATGCACCACTCACCAAATCCGAAAACGGCTACGTCGAGTTGACCAAGGAGTTTGGAGGATTTGACGCCACACTCCTGGAGTTGGAGTTCTCCACGTAGAAGCATAGAATAATCAGATATCTGCGAGTGGTGGGCGACGCGAGGATAAACAGCGGGAAGCAGAACCTGCCCGAGTTCCTCGAGTGGGCGGAAAAGAAGACGGGTCTCTCCCAGCGCACGGTGTTTGATCAAATCTTCCCAGCCCACGAGGGTGTCTTCCCTGCATATGCAGCATCTTACGCCGTGATTGGACAGGAAATAAAGAAGATGCAGCGGCCGATTAGAAACGATCCGGAAAAAATGGCCAAATTCAACGCCTATGCGTGTTCCATGGGATACCGTCCAAGGACCATTTTCGAGTCCAGGCTTAGGGCATACATCAAAACTCTCGCGGCAAATGGGAAGGCTAGCCGGCCTAGGAAGAGGGCGACGAGCAACAAGAAATCTGGTACAAGAGTAAGGGACACCGTTCAAAGCACTGAGAGGCTGCCTCCCCCATCAAACTTGAACATAAGTGATGAAGGCTCTGTGTAGCCGGCACAGCCAGAAATATGCTATTTGCGCCCGAGTAATTGTGTTTCGAGCTTTAAAGGTTCCTCTTATGGCTCGTTTTCGACAATTGTGGAGTTTTCAAGATCGTACCCGCCTAGAGACGGGTACGTAACAGAGCTAACTTGGTATTTAAAGCGAGAAACGGAGAAATTAGGGCAAAGCACACAGCCGTAAAGACATTCGCTAGAAAGAAGACCTTTTCAAGTGTAGGGGGCGGTTGAGCCACTTCCTGTTATCCCAGCTGACAAGGCTAATTGGAGAAATCTCCACGACGACCCTGTGCTCCTTTCCGAACTTTTCCTGCCAGCTTTTCGGAAACTTGTCTGTATCTCTGAGGTTATGGTATTTTTCTGCGAGCATTGAGAAAACGAGCTTTCTCAGGGGTTTGTCCGTATCTACAACCTTGGCTAGCCCCCGGATCATGACACCCCGAAGTTCCGTATACACGTCTCCGTCCTCTATCACGGCGGCGATCTGAGGTCTCTTCAAAATGTTGAAGATTTTTTTCTTGTAGGGCTGCGCCCTAAAGTAGATCTTGTTGTCCATGACAATATACCAGACAGGAGCCGCATGCGGAAAACCATCAGAGTCGAGCGTGCAGAGGATCATCTTGTAGTGCTCCTTCACGAAGGACCACGACTCTGATCTCGTCATTGGAAGATACTGAGTGCGTCGCCTTCTTCGTAAACGAAGTTGTTGCTGGCTGAGCCTGTTGTAGACCATGACAATCTTGCTCGCAGTAGGAAACGGAGAAGTTGCGGACAGTACTCGGCTCACATGAATATGAGCATTGCGATGTGGCTAAGCAAGGGAGTACGATGCACTCGTCCACAAAATCCAGGCGAGCAAGCATCCAGTCTCAAGACGGATAGAAAGAGGTCGAGATGATTCTACAGGAATGATATTCCTCATCCAACGATCTCACACAGA
Source organism: Nitrososphaerota archaeon (assembly GCA_021325255.1). The sequence continues at coordinate 153,601 of JAJPHP010000058.1, forward strand.
GCAAACCCACTCTGAGAAAGCAAGATATACGCGCCCTCGCGGCTCCTTTTCCTCAGACAACTGGCAAAGTGAGGCAGATGGCATGCTGAAGGAGGAGCGGGAAGAAACTCGGGAGCGTTCCGCAGAAAATTCAGCTCTCGAGTGCGTCGAAGATTACGAGAGAGAGGCCAAGAAGAATCTAACCCCTAGCCTGATAAATTACATCTATTCTGGCACAGAATCGCAGTCCACACTCGAGAGAAACGCGAAGGTATTTTCCAAGTATCTACTTAGGCGTAGAGTCCTTCAAGGAGTAGAGAACGTCGACCTACAAGCATCCTACTTTGGTGGAAAGATAAAGAGTGAACTCCCCTTTTTCCCCGGCCCGGTGAATGTCTCGCCGCTATATCCCAACGCGGTGCTTGACGAAATCAGAGTCGCGGAAAAGTACTCGATTCCTCTCTTCATATCTCACATCTCGTTCCCCGATCCACTTGACCTGGAAAAACTTCCAAAGCTCGTCTCAAATCCCTCCTCAGGCTTGATCTGGCAAATCTATCTCCAAAGCAACAACGCAGAATTGTGCTTCAAACAGGCGCGCCTTGCCGAGTCTTGGGGCTACCGTGCGCTTACACTTACAGTCGACGGAGAGCTCAACGTGAAGCTGCACAACGCGACTCCGCCGGAACTTTCGAGCAACCAATTCATAAGGGTCACACCAAGGGAGATCAAGAAGCTTTGCAGCACTACCAACCTTCCAGTGATTATAAAGGGAGTCATGACAGGCGAAGATGCGGAGGTTGCAATCGAATCTGGCGCAGATGGAGTGGTCGTCTCAAATCACGGAGGACGCATGCTCGATCGGGGACAGGCTACACTTGACGTTCTCCCTGAAATTGTCAAGCGCCTAAAATCTAAGAAGCGGACGAGGGGTGCCGAGATCTTCTTTGACGGAGGCATAAGGAGAGGAACTGATATTTTGATTGCGCTCGCGCTCGGCGCAAGAGGGTGCCTCCTCGGGAGAGCAGTTCTCTGGTCCCTCGTGGTCGATAGACAGAGAGGCGTGGAGAATGTGATGAGGATCCTGGAAGGCGAATTGAGAAGGGCGTCCATACTGTGCGGACTGTCGAAGCTGACTGATGCAAAGCCATCGATCGTTAGAGAGAACACGCGGGGCTAGCGTCAGTCTAAATCCGCTTTTAGGTGCTCTCGCTTATCTTTGTCTTTGAAGCCATACCGATAATCGTGTTAGTGTCGGTCACAAACTTTACTCCTTCGATCTTTGCGATTGCCGAATTGAACACGTTGTCATAGTCTGCCTCGAGGAAAAGTCGCTTGACCTGAACGACGACAAGAACATCATACTCGCCGGTAATCATGTGCGTTTCGATAACCTCGTCCATTTTCAGCAACTCCTCCATGACTGCTTTTTCCTTCATAGGCTCTGTCTGTACTAGTACGAAGGCGCGCGTATACTGTCTCATCGGTTTTGCTTCTTGCAGGAACATAATTACATCAAATGACTCCTTTACAACAAAAAATTATCGGGGGCCGCCCATTGGATCTTAGGGGTGGATACAAATCAAATCGGCCGAAGAACTGCTCTTAAAACAGTTTGCCCCTCAACATCGAGTGGAGCGAATCACAGAGGGAAAATCATGATGCAAGTCCAGCAGAAGTTACGAAGATTTGTCCACGAGGCTCAAGAGGTCATTTTGCATGACGGGACAACAAGAAAAATCAAAAATGTTGCCGTTTGGTCCACAGTCAGCTACTGTGCGTTTGAACTATTGACTGCCCCGTTTACTTAACGACCGATCGGCCTAAGGCCGAGTGCCCGCTCTCCTTTCTTTGTGACCAACATTGGAAAGAGAACGAACACCGTTCGAAATCATGTACTA
>JAJPHP010000066.1 GCA_021325255.1 Nitrososphaerota archaeon
CCAAAGTCACGGCAATTGGATTCTTTGTATATGGGTTGTATCGCGCATATCTTGCATCTGCTGCCCTGATTTTCCTTACGGTCTACCACAATCTCGAGCTATACAATCCATTCGACGCCTACATCGTAATTGCGGTTACATTGACCTTTCTTGTGGTTGGGATTCTCTCATTCCCCGTCGGCATACTACTCTTGAGATGGAGCAAGGTCGGAGCTGTCCTAGGCACTTTGATTATGGTCTTGAACATATTCATCAACCTCATGGATCTTGTGGTCGGAGTGCTTACCCTTACCCCGGGTTTAGTTGCTGAGCTGTCGGGTTTGCTCATACTACTTTGTCTATCTGGAGCTTCATGGTGGAAGCTGTCATGATTACTCGGATCACTAATGTGTGTCCCTCATGGTTATGCTAACACTATCCTCCAGTTCGTCATCGTCGAAAGGGTCTCCGTACAAACACTGAGGTTAAAGCTGATTGATTGCGAGAATTCTGCCAGCGGCCCCAGTAGCTCCAGTGGAGTGTCACAGCTACAGTTTCTTTGGATATGGCTGTTTTGTCGAAGGAATAGTGTACTCAATTGTTGGAGCGTTTTTCTTCATCTTTCTACTGTATCTATTCCGATGGTATAGGAGATTGGGAAAAAAATACTGGTGAGGTCGCCGATACTTGACTACAAGTGGAACTTCCTGCTGGAGTATTACGCCGGCTTTCTCGGCGAAATCTTCAGTACCGGGTGCCAGAAAGGGCACTAGTTAGGCTGCTTGAGCGCGCCCCTCCTGATTGCTCTCTCTTCGCTTCCCTTGTTTTGTTAGATTGTACAGGATTCCGAATATACCATGTGCCGCAAGACGAAACGATCGTGCTTCGATTTCTAATTACGTATCTGTCACAAGCAGTGGTAGTTACTCAACTGCCGGGGGCGGAACAAGTGTTTCAGGGCCAACAGTGGACCAAGCAGCGTCGAGCACTGAGACGGGTGTACTGTCGTATACACAGTCTTACCGTCCCACTGCTCTGCCACCTGGTAGCAGCGGATGCACACCGCAAGGTGTCTGTCTCCTACCCCAGAACTACAATGCTCCTTCATCCACATCATGGCCCCAACTCGAGGCTGTTCTCTTTTCAATTGGAGCTATTGGTGCAGGGGTTGGACTTATTGCCCTATTAGGACTTGCTGCCGGCTCAGTTGCCTTGCACCTGCAGCTCCATACTTGGTAGCATCGGGAGTAGGTGCTATCTATGGGGGAGCCGCGGGTTTGGTTTACGTATATGAGAAAGGGGCAGCTGCGAATCCGCAGGGAGCAGAGGAAAGGGCGGGAATGAGTGCAGGGCAGAGTTTCTTCCAATGGTTGTTTGGGACGATGGAGCTAGCCCGCTTGGTGCATAACATAGATTAGGGCCCGATTCGCGGATTCAGCTTATTGAAGAGATGACAGCACTGGAACTCGATCCAATGTTTTCCTTCTCTGTCACACTTCGCGTGGCAGGGGGATTGTTTTTGTTGGCCGATTCTCTTGTGATAGGTCTATACGTACTGTCTGTTCGTCCACTGTTTGTGCTGTTCGCCATTTTTATGTTCTCGGGCGTGGTTGGCGGTGCCTTGAGTGTGTACCAGAGCCTCACTCTACAGGTTAGGAGCGCTGAATTTTACGAAGACGGCTTTAAAGTGAAGGGACGCAATTTGAAAAGAGAGCACTACACCTATTCCGATGTTAAGGACGTAGTACTTGTCAAGGCTCCATGGCCCAATACGACCTTGACGATACTTCTCAAAGGCAAACAAGATGGTGGTGGTGATGATGTATTGGAGGAATCAATAACGATAACCAAGAATCCAGTAAGTAGTTACTTGGATGTGGATCTATATAGCTGGTTAAAGGAGAAAATTGCTGATTTACGAGAACGTGCGACTTAACGAAGGGTCAGGATCGATGTCTAATTTTCCACTTTCATATCTCTGGGAATTTGGTAGCGATACCAGTGAATGTGCATACAATCTCGAGACTACCTTACTAAATGGCAAGCTGGTTGTGACGCTAGGAAGCTTGGACTTTTACAGAAGTTATTCGACCTAGACTTGAAGTTTCTCTGGTTGTGTGAGTATGTGCATAGCTAGGTCGGTTTGCAAGTTCAAACCGTTAACATAATGATTTGTATTCGCCAAGTTTTAGCCTTTGGTCGGACATACTAGCCCTGAAGAAGATGTTAAGATTTGGCTTTCAACGCTAGCGAGTTAATCTTGGCAGAGGAGCAGGGCATCTTTCAGAATTTTGGGTTGCTGAAGAACGAGTCTGGAACGCTTGTCTTGACCAACAAACGACTCGTTTACCTGCGCGGAGAAGAGTTCTTCTACAATCCAAGCGGGTACTATCATCCGTTGAGTACTCCCTCCCAAGGGACTGGAATCGGCCCCATTCCCCCGGTCTTTTTTGCCGAAGTCTACGATGTGTCAGAGATACCTGCTGACCTTCCCTCCGCTCCCAATCCCGCGTCGTCTTCCTATTAATTTGCAGTAAGTGTTGCTTCCATAGTCAATTGTGAAACCAAGAGGAAAAGGATCGGCGGCCACCCTTTGCTTGCGATTAGCTGGTTCGCCGGTGGCGATAACGAAGTAGAGAGAAGAACCGAATTTTGGCAGTACCTGATGAAGAGGCGGAAATCAGGGCTCGACCACTGGGGGGAAGTCATAATGAAGCTCAAGAATGGCGAGTTGAGCAAAGAACTAGAAAGGGAAAATCAAAGGAGGAGGACGAACGGTCCAGCGGTCGGCTCTCTTCAATGGAGGGTGCTCTATATTCTTGGCGATTTGCGGGGCAAAGGCCTTTTCCAGATAGAAGGAGAGCTGAAGGCGAAATTCCCAAGCATCAATTTCGACTCCGAGGAGATCGAGGCCGCTTGTTCAAATCTTCAGAGAGAAAAATGGATAATTTGTAGCCAAGAGCCAAACGACATTCCAGTTTACAGACAGAATCCCCCTCTCGGGCCGAGATTCGATCTTTCAGCGTGAGAGAGGTGCCTGCGCGAACCGAAGGTCTCTAAGCCCGACGCGGTTCTTTCCGTCGCAGTAGTATTTGTCGTTGGTGTCGCAATTGATGTTTGGGAGTGTCGCCATAATCGGTAGCTCGGAGAAAGTGAATATTTTGAGTCGGAAGAATTCGAAACGAAATAACTATTTGCGAATTTTTTCCTTTTTTGTCTCTTTATTGGTTTGCTATTTTATACCGCGATCGGAGAATTTTCTCACGGAAATATTTTAATTGGTGAATTTCTTGCCGGCGTGGGATCTGCGTTAATCCTGATTTTCATTGTATTCTTCATTGCCGATTTCAAAATCATAAATGAATCATTCTCATCAGGAGAGAGAAGAGATGCTGGATAGTGCGCTAATTAAGAGGAAATTTCCGATCCTCTAGGTCTATTCGTGCGACTCGGTTGGAAACAGAGTAAAGATGGTCTACGGTTCGATTACAACCACGTAATTTTACTCTTCCTACAACCGCATGACACAGGAGAACACATCCGCTTCGGACTGCGGAGGCACTGGCTGCGTTGCAATGTCTAAGATGCCACCAATCTATATTCACTTTCCGACCGCGAACCTATTTACAAAATATCCGACAAGCGTTCGACACCAGGGGATATCTTAATCAAGCGCTGACTTCGATCAACCTATTCTCTCATAGCGTTCTTTCTTGGTAGCTGCGTAACCGCAGATGATGTTAGGGCATGAACCAAACCAATTGATTCTTCCAGCCTTATTCACTGTCTACCTTATAATCGAAATTGCACCAGCATTCATAGGATTCGGTCAAAGGGGCTAACAATAAGGATCGCTATGCCATAGATTTAGATACCGATCCGAAGGCGCAAGATTTAATCATTAACAGCAGGCATCAATTGTCAGAGTCATTCCGGTTGCCGGGCCAGAGACGGATCAAAGTCGAGTCTGACCCGGGTTTTAGAGATTGGCTAACTTCCTCTCCACAAGGAGATGAACTAAAGTCTCGGATCAGAAACCTTGTAGATCTGCTCAAATCCAATGCATTTCTTGGCGAGCAGATTCCCCGTCGCTTATGGCCTCGCACTTCACTGTACCGAGACATAAACAACCTGTATAGATTGAGAGTTACCGATCAAGCTAGAATTACATATACCGTGATTGCGCGAGGATCCGATGAAATGGTTGTGAGAATCTTGGAATTCTTCCGAACTCATGCTGAATATGACAGGAGGTTTGGATACGGTTAGATCTCTACCCCAGACTTGAGGAGGGCTTTCAATTTTGAATTGTCTGCTGCAATCCAGACAATTCTTCCCTCATTATCGTAAGCGATCTGATTGTGAGCTTCCAAATACTCAAGAACTCTTTCAAATGTTTGATACATCATCGATTTTGGAATCGCCTTGTAAAGTTGCATCTTCCTCAATGGTTCACCGCCTTCCTTGATTGTCCTTTCAACCATGAGCATAGTGGACATGTTGGGTAAATGCAATCCATTGGTTTTGCTAGCCATTTTTTCCAGTTCCGCGACCAAATAGTCTTGAATTAGGGCTTATATAAGAATATATAATATCACTTTATATGAAATAATCAACACGCCAGCGTTAATGAGGTAATCTGAACATTGGAGGTTCAGCTTGACAAGGAGACTATGCGCTGGCTGAAGATTGGAGAAAGGCAATATTCTAAGGGTCAGTTCAGGACGGCAAAGGCAAGGAAGACATCGACAAGGTTCAGGCAAATTGACCTATGAAGTCGTCTTCCTTAACTTATTCTTGAAGCAATTCAGGAAGAAAATCCTCCTTGCGAACGAATCAACCCGTATTAGTTTATGACGAACTAACAATGAAAATTGTGCATGAGGCAGATACAGATTGGCTGATAAACTCAGAGTTTGGTCATGATGATTCTCCTCTTTTCGAAGGCTCGGCTAAAGCTTCGATTATTTCGCAAACTTCTTGAGGGCTCTTTTTGTCCTCCTTCTATATTAGTTCTGACAGCGTTATGCTACGAAATCATGCCTTCAGTAGCTAGAGAATACTTCAGCTTCGACACTTACAGACTTGATGAGTGACAAGCTTAGTTGGATAATACCAAGTTCACGGGTACTTCCTTTGCTTATGTAATCTACACTCAACCGGCCCGAATCCGCACATTTGTCTCCGTGACCGATGGATGAACCACACTTTGCAAAGCTTCTATACCCACTTTATGCAAACTAGTTGGCCACGATTAGTGATTGATGGGTTCTAAGTGTATTCCCGAATATGGTGAATAAAGCCGAGACCCCGCGTCTTATCAAGGACTTTCTTATCAGCTGTAAACACGGGGAGCGCTCTTTCTTGGCCAACGGCAATATACGAAGAATCGTATACTGTTATACCATACTTGGTTGCAATGTTTACTGTAGCTTCAGAGTACCTTCGCTCAAATGGAACCTCAATGAACTGATAATTGTCCAGGTCTCTTGAAATTCGCGTGATTTCCTCGACTCCGAATTCCCCAGAGTATTTCAGCGCGTTTAAGACCTCATACTTTGCAAGAGAAGGAACCACAACCCTCGTGGCCAGTCCTACGTGAGCCTTTCTCAAACGCAATGACTGCTCGGTGAATGGCTCATTAACGAACCACTTTACAATCACCGACGCATCAGCAACTAGCGCTGCTGGTCTCGTTCCCGCCATCTCCTTATTTCTGCCGTGCTGTTCCAACCTTTGGCAGTGCGCCGCAATGAATCGGTATCGTCAGAAGCCTCTTTTAGCAAACCAATATCAACCGGTTGCCAGAGCTCCGCTTCGGCAATCTTTTCCTCGATTGCCCTTCTCGCGACCTCGCTCCAATTTATCTGACGTAGTTTCTCCATCTTGCTCTTGAGCCGATCGTCAACTCTGAGCGTTATTACGGGCATACAAGGCGTAATACAAGATATTGTATATATATGTATTACAAGAATTTCTTAGCATCAACGAACTCGGGTTGATGACATTGAGTTCAGTCCTAACCTGGAAAAAATCTGCTTTTCTCGAAATGCTTGCCTCCTGTTGTAACGTGGACGAGTACTCACCATTTTCTTATCTTAACTCCGGGTTCCTCGTAATCAGGATCGTCGGTAATCACATACTGCGCATCGCGCATCTTGACAAAAGGCGGCTACTAGAGCCTAGGCAATGGGGACGGTTCGCTTTGCAAGCAGAAGCTTCCCTGCATTAACGCAAATTGCCTCGCCAAGAGGAGCTACACGCATGCCCCGACTCTTGAGCAGATTTATCCAGGCGAGCACGATTTCTTCTCCCATCCTGGGTCCAGCGAACTCTATGAATTCTGTTAGAACAATCGATGGCGCGATCAGCCCACTTGATAGCTCCCTGTTGAGAAGTGTCTCGACACTCTTCCTCGTCTCCTCGTTTGGAGGAAGCTGCAAGGTTAGCAAGAACCTATAGTGTCAGCAACAGCCGTCAGCGCCACTTCTTCCTCCTGGATTCGTCGAGCTCGTGAATAATCTCCTTGTAGGTTCTTTCCCCAACCACTTTCCCGCCTCTCACCGGAGGGAGTGACTTGAGCAAAATGCCTTCCTTATGCTCTTCTGCCTCAAGGAGGCTGCCCTCCTCTAGGTCGAACTTGTGCCTTAGCTCGACCGGTATTGTAACCTGACCTTTCCTTTTTACTCTAACCTGGGACAACTTGATACGCAGTCGTACCAAAGTGAGTACGATTCTTAAAAGGTCACTGGGTGCCAATCAAGTTGCTAGTCCGTCCTCCAACATACAGAGGATCTAGCAGGAAACTTTCGGCGGGCAAGATGACGGAGGAACCCTAGAAGCAAACGAGACTGGCCACAACTAGTACTGAGGGCAATTAATTCAGTTCCGATTACCTTCCATTCGGCCCCGAGTACAGTTCCTAGAGTTCTGACATAAGCTACTTGTACACCGGACAGCTTATTGCTACCGCGACGAGTCTACACGATCTAGAAGCGCGGTATAATGATCCTGGAAAGCTAATAACCGTGGATAAGAAAATGGGCTATACCTTAGAAATCCTCAAAATCTGAATAGATGTGGCTAGGTAGGCGATAACTCAGAAGAACGCATCGATCCATCTACCGAAGGTACGAATCGCTTTAGAAACTCCTGTAATTTTCTAATTAAGCGTAGAACTCCCCTTCATCAATCTCCTTGATTAAGAGTTCCACGCTCTAAGGAAATTGTGGTTTCGCGGCCCTCAAAATTCGTCCATGCATGGGAGAGCTTCTCAGCGACCAAACCGATCCAGTCGCCCAAACCTCGCGTCGGCAATGCGTTCCAGTTCGAGTTTTGTAAAGGAGCCCTTGATTTCCTGCACCTCAGGAGTAAGGGCAAACGACTCATCCACGATATAGTCATCGGGGCCGAATCCGACTCCGTGAAGTCTTGCAAGAGTACATTCAAGGTAGTACTTTGCTTGGTTTGCGAGATCGGGCTTTTTCGAGGCAGCTTCTGCAGAAGCGAGTGCATCGGAGATGCTGTGATAAAAGGTGGCTCCGGGAGACCAGGAAAGTATACACTTGCTCGTCCCGCCGTCGCTGACTAATGTGGCTGGAACGGGAAGCCAGCTCTCATCGATCGCAGTTTGCTCGGCTATTGGTACTGTTCTACCCTCCTTGATTCTGCTACGCCACTGAAAGACTACCCTGTTGGCTTCCAACAATCGGGAATCAAGAAAACTTAAGTTTCTCTGCGATGCTTCCTTTCGGCAAACTGCTCAATTGTGAAGTAAAGGTATCCCAAAGTTCAGTCGGCCACCCGTCTCCATAGCAGACGCTACCCTTGTCGGAACGGACCATGTCCTTGCGGTCTACCCAGTGAAGGATGCACATGACACCGTTGTCAGATCGTCGCTCATCAGGTTCGAGTGTTGTGACTTTGATCTTTACAGATGTCAAGTTCGTAGTGAACCGATTGAAAGCGCTGTTCCACTTGCCGAAGTAACGCTTCACTGCAGGTCCCGATTCTTCGGTTATGACTGCAAGCTGAGACTTTGCCGCTAGAGCGAATTCATTCACAGGCCGCAAGATACCAGCCCAACTCATACGAGAGCCATGAGCAACTATGGGTTCTAAGAACTCCTTTCCTTTCATCGTCTCCTCCCCAACTTCCTTTTCTTCAGATCCTCGCTCGCATTTCCCACGTTCTCTCCCAGCCAAGCTTGGAGTATACCCTTCTAGCCATCTTCGAGGCGTGCAGCCTAACTGATCGGTAGCCTTTCTTCTTGCACCTTTTCATGGCCTCCTTCACAATGCTCGAGGCAACCCCCGTTCCCCTGAATTCAGGCTCCGTATACATTGAGAGGAGGTATGGCTCTTCTGAGTTGGTCTGCCCCGGCCTCGGATGAATCTGCCGCAACCATATTCCACCGCTACCGACTATTCTACCCTCAGCACTGAAAGCCGCTAATCCAATAAACTTGCGTCTGCCAATCATCTCAGTTATCCACTTTTGATACGGCTTGTCGTAGATTCGGAGCTTTCTGTGTCCGTTTCGTTGGTTTATTTCTTCCCACATCTTTCTGCGGTGGGTTACAAGAATATCGATATCTTTTCGAGTGGTCCGCCTAATTTTGTATTCACTGTTCGGCATGTTCGGAATCACTATCTCAAGTTCCATATCTAAATACTCATGAAATTAAAAAAAGAACAGATTACATTCTAAGAAGATAGGCAGGAATGGCCATTTTTATCGTCGTCGGACACTAAAGAGATTTGTATCATAGGCTTTGAAATGCCAACGGATCGTTCCAGTTGGAATCTGCAAATCATCCAAAAAAGGATGCGAGGCCTTTAACGAATGAACTCTTAGCGGTAATTTCCATGAAGGGGAAGAGAGAAATCTCACTGGCCCTGAGCTTCGAGCGATTTGTTAAGAGGGTTGTGGCATGCAGTAAAGTGTGAGGGTGACTTCTCCGCCAACTCGGGATCAGCCTCAGCGCAAACTGCCGTGGAATATTTACAGCGAGGCAAGAATGCGCATCCTTTCTTAATTGTTAGTCCATCTTCTATGGATGTGGTTACTGTTGCATCAGCGCTTGGCGCCACTTGAAGTTCCTTCGCTAACTGTTTTTCAAAGTCGAACGAGGGCGTCGACTCCATAATGAGGTTGACGTAAGGATGGTGAGGCTTGGCGAGTACAGCCTCAGTGCGCCCCAATTCGACAACCTTTCCGAGGTACATGACTAGCGTTCGATCACTGACTATCTTCGTGCTCGCTAAATCGTGAGTTATCATGAGCACGGTGAGTTTTCTTTTCTCCTTCAACTCGTAGAGGAGGGACAAAATCTTCAGCCGCTGGGCGGCGTCGAGCATTGTGATCGGCTCATCAGCAATGAGCAACCTTGGGTTCGACGCTAGGGCTCTTGCTATGTTCACCCTCTGTCTCTGCCCCCCGGAGAGCTGGTGGGGGAACCTGTGCAACACCTGACTCGGGTCAAGGCCCACCTCCTTAAGCAGGTTGGACGCGGACACGCGCACGGCGTCCCGCCCCTTAACCTGAGCGAGCCGACGCAGTGGCAATGAAAGTGCAGCCAAAACGTCATGCCTTGGATTTAGGGATTCGAATGGATCTTGGAAGATTATTTGGACATCCTTCCTGTATTTTAGGAGGTCTCTGCCGCGCAGTTTGGTCACCTCGACACCGTTGTATCTTATCGAACCTCGCGTGGGCCTCGTCAGGGACAGGATGCAACGAGCAATGGTGCTCTTACCGGAGCCGCTCTCCCCGACTATCGCTAGAATTTCAGAATCGTATGCCATGAAAGAGACGTTGTCGACAGCCTTTATCCATGACTTGCGGCTGAATCTGCCGGTGCGACCCCCGCCGCCGCCCGATTTCGCAAACTCGACAGTGAGGTTGCTCACTTCGAGTATCGCCCTCCCCTGCTGGGATGGCTGTCGGCGTTCATCGTAGTTTAATTGTACTTGTGACAAGCAACGAGCCTCCCATCGTCAGTTTCCTTGAGTTGAGGCCTTTCCTCTTGACACCTCGTAAAGGCGTACTTGCATCTCTTAGCGTACTTGCAAGCTGCTCTTGAGAGGAGGCCATCCAGCGGCTCGTTTTGATTTGCCCTCTGAGATTCGAGGGCTGTCCGCTGTGAGTCCATCGTCAGGAGCGTTCCAAGTAGCATTTCGGTGTACGGATGACGCGGGTCTTTGAGAACCTTGGAAATTGGGCCCTGCTCGACAATTTCCCCAGCATACATTACGGCCACATTTTCCACCAATCCACCGAGCAGCAAAATCTCATGCGTGATGAAAATCAGTGAGAGATTCTTCTCGAGTATTTCCTTCTTAAGGAGCGAGAGGATCTGCTTTTGCACGACAACATCTAGGGCGGAGGTGGGCTCGTCGGCAATGAGCAACTTCGGGGAGAGTGCCAGAGCGAGGGCAATTACAACTCTCTGCCGCATGCCCCCGCTTAATTGATGAGGATAGGCGCCTGCCCTGTCGTCAGGAATGCCGACTTCACCAAGAAGTTTGACCGCCCTCTCTCGCGCCTCGCCCCTATTCAGATTCGAGTGTACTTGCATCACCTCAACAAGAGGGTCGGTGATGGTTTTTACCGGGTTAAGGGAATTCATGGCTGATTGGTAGACCATTGATACCTGTCTCCATCGATACTGCTTCAATTCATCCTTTCGCATCTTGAGCACGTCTTTTCCATTAAATTCTATGGATCCCGAGATAATTTTACCCGGCCGCTCTATCAAGTTCATAACGCTCATCCCTAGCGTAGTCTTCCCACTCCCCGATTCCCCGACTACGCCCAAGGTGAACCCTTTCGAAGGGACATCCAAGCTTACATTATCAATTGCGGATATCCTACTTCCCGCAATGTTGTAAACCACAGCCAGGTCTGATACCCTGAGCAGACTACTGGTCGTCATGTTGCGAGCACCAAACTTCTCAACACCGATTCTCTGCGCGCGACCTTGGTTCTTAGGGCAAAATAAGTAAAACTGGTCGCCACTCCTCTCTCCTTAACTTTTTGATTCATATTATCTTCAGCCTCGGATTGAACTTTTCCTCTAGCGCAAATCCGATGAATGCAAATCCCGTGGCTGTGAGAGTAATTATGGCACCCGGCACGAGGATCCACCACCACGCTCCAGCATAGAATCCAAATTGTTGCGCCCAATACAGTGTGCTACCCCAGCTTACCGCATTCGGATTCCCTACACCGAGGAACTGAAGTGCCGTGGTGAGTATGATAGTAAGGGAGACATTCACAATAAAGTAAGCCATGGCGATCGAGCCTACTTCTGGCACTATGATTCTGAGGACGATCTCAATGTCTCGCAAACCTCCAGTCCTCGCTGCATCGACAAATGGCAGCTTCTTCGCGCTCGCAACTTGCGCTCGCACAGACCTGGCGACTGGAGGCCAGAGGACAGCAATGAGCAGCGACATGATGAAAAGATTCGTGGCAGGAAATAAAGAGCCAAGCATGATAAGGAGGGGTAGGACGGGGAACGCCATTACCACGTCGCTCGCGCCGCCAAGAACTCCGTCAAGCTTTCTGTAGTACCCACCGAACACGCCAACAAAGAAGCCGAGCACGACAGATCCCAGCGCTCCTCCCATAGCAACGAACAACGAAGGATACGCGCCCCACACAATCTGGCTGAAAAGGTCGTGACCGAGATAGTCCGTTCCAAATGGGTGAGCGTAGCTTGGTGGCTTGTTGATAGAGACTGAAATCGCGTAGGGAGAGTACGGTGTGAGAAGGGATCCTGCGACGATGAATACTATGATCCCAACAATCATGCAAAGGCCTATCTTGGAAAGCCTTGAAGAAAAAATCGAAGAATAGATGCTACGAAGTCGGTTGCGTGGTCGTTCTTCGATTACCACATCAGCCGATGTCGTTGTCACTTTTTAACTCACTTTTTTCTCTTTGGTTTCTACTGTTTCTCTATTTTGTCGAACAGAGTGTATGCCATGACCGCAAGTATCTCGCTGTTTTGCATCTACTGCCTAACTTCGTCTTCCTCTCTCAGCTTGGGATCCAGACGAACAAGGAGGAAATCTCCTATCAAACCGCCGATTACCACGAGGAGGGTGACGTAGAAGATACTGCCCTCCAATACTGGGTAGTCCCTGTTTACAACTGCGTCTACAATCAAGTCGCCTATTCCGGCGTAACCAAAAACCGATTCCACAAGTATCACCCTGCTAATTAGGCTTGCTAGAGAGAATGTGAGCAAAGAAACTAGAGGTAAAAGAGAGTTCCTCAATATGTAGCGCCTAGCGATCAAAAAGTCACTGAGGCCCCGCGTCCTTGCAGCCGTCACGTAGTCGGTCTTGAGTACCTGCTGGGTCGTGCCCCTGAGCACCAGATACACCTCGCCAAAGAAGGAGAGAGTCATTGCTAAGACCGGCAGGATTGCGTGCACGATAACTGACCCAAGATAGGCTAGCCCCGTTCCCGGGTTGTTGCTGATATTTCCGAAAATTGGGAGCCAGCGAAGGTATACTGCAAATACCCACAGCAGAATCATCGAGGTCCAAAATACAGGCGTCGCATGGAACACTATTGCTGAGTAGAGAGAGCCCACTTCGAACTTGCCGGCCCTGCGCGATGATGCGTACGCGCTCATGAAGTATGCAATAATTATTGATAGGGCAAAACTTGATCCAATAAGGATGAGCGTCCATGGAAGCCGTGAAAAGAAAAGTGTCGTCACTTGGGCGGGAAAGTACTGGTAAGAGACGCCAAAGTAAGGGGGCCATGATAGGAATATTCCTTTCAGGTAGAGAACGTACTGCACGTAGTATGAGTGATCAAGACCAAGCCTAGCCTGAATCTCGACGAAGGCCTGCTGCGGAAGCCTGCTGCTCGCTGCCAAGATTTCGGCTGCGTTTCCGGGAACTAGGCGGGGAATTATAAAGTCGAAGTTAATTATCGCAACCATGATTGCGATAGAGACTAAAATGCGGCGCATAAGGTATCGCAAAGAAGCTCAGCCTCCAATGTCAAACCTGTGAGGAAAATTATTCTTCTCCTTCACCATCACAAGATAGATACCACAACATGCACGAAGACGGTAATTGGGAAACATTTCAGTTTTTGCATGCCTTCGGTCGAGATCGGACGTCGCGTAGGGGAAAACTGTCGGGGCGGAGCTCCACAGAAAAAAGAAGGAGAAGGGAGGGGGAGAGGGGGAGAGAGGATGAGACCGCCCTCTAGTTTGTCGCTGATTTGTTATGGATTGCTTCGTCCTCTTCTCCGCACTGCCAGGACTCCGAGTAGGATCACAATAATTACCACAACAGCTGCTATTGCTGCCAAGGTAATGTTATTGCTAGAACTACTAGATTCCTGCGAGGTCGTTGGCGAAACCAATGTCGTCGGTGAAGAGGATGTCGTTACGACAGACACAGAAGAAGAGACCGAAGTCGCCGTCGGTGTACTTTGCGCGGATGTGGATGTCGCTGCGGATGAAGAGGAGGAAATGGTGGCTGAGGTTGTCGAAGAGCCAGCTGGGGTTAGCAGCGCTAGGGCGGTATCATTCCACTCGGGTGCGGCGATGTAATACATGTATGTGCTTGGCCAGTTGGTGAACCTCTGCGTGTTGTATGCCATCAGAGCTGGAGCATAATCCAACACGAGTTGCGGTAGGTACTGAGAATTCAAAGACTGAATGTTCGAGAGGTACTGTGACTCTAAGGCTGGGTCGGCGGTCCCCTCTAGTGCTGTCTTGTTGCCGTTGTATTCGTTGTCAATTGACGGAGGATACAGATTGTGGGCTGGCTGGACGTATGGATTGTAAACAAACCATGCAGGCTCTCCGTCCAAGTATGCGTCTCCAAATACCGGGCCACCGCTCGTGTGGATGATCAGATTGTTCTGTATGTTGAACGTGTTGTGATAGTCATATCCAATGAGCGTTCCCATCGATGTTGCTTCCAAAGTAGTAACCTTGAAGCCAAGTGATTGGAGGCTGCTCTGGACGATGCCGGCCGCAATTTCATTCGAGGTGACATCCGTATCTGCCCAAAGCGTCAGGCTGACATCTGTTCCATTTGGATACTGGAGGAAACCATCTGATCCCATCTTTATACCGATGGAACTGAGGAGAGTGGTAGCCTGACTGGGACTGTAACTGTAGTTGGACTGGTGCGAGTTGTACCACGAAGAGAACGTTGGGACTCCCCCTTCCGCGTTGTACGCGGTCGAGCCGTACCCGGCGAATGCATTCTGGACTATCGCACTCTGGTTTATTCCATATACCAAAGCCTGCCTGAACTGGGTCATGTTATACGGGTATCGTGTTACGTTCCAGTTTATTGTTGTGACATATTCGCCGGGTTGTTGAAGGATCTTCAGGTTCGGGTTTGCAAGAATTGAGGAAGCGACATTAGGAACAATTGGGGCAAAGTCGCTGGTCCCTCCTTCGAGATATGTCGAGGTCTGGGACTCTGTCTCGACAAAGTTAATGTCTATCTCGCATACCTTCGGAAGCGGCCTGTAGTATGGGTTTCTGAGCATGACCAAAGTCGTTGACCCGGAAGTATAGTTCGCGACGTAAAATGGCCCGTCCACGATATCGGTGCCAAAGTTGGTGGTGTTTGCACCTTGCGAGATAACGGACTGCGGATAGACAGCAGTGTAGATCAGAGAGCTTATCTTCTCAGGAAAGTGAGCATCGGAGGCGTTCAAATTGAACTGCGCAGTACTGGTATTCAGCTTCTGGATGGAAACGACCTCCGTATGCGCGTTGACAAAATCGTATGTAGGATTTAGAGCGAACTGTGAGCTGTACGTATTCAAGATGTCCTGCGCAGTGACGTTTGTTCCGTCGGACCACATTAGGCCTGGTCGCACATGGAAAGTCCACTGCGTGTAGTTCGCGTTGTGAGTAATCGCGTCAGAAATCGAATCATTCCAGTCGAAGTATCCGTTCGGAGCAACCACAGGGTAGATGCTAAGATACTCCATAAAGGCTACGGTGTAGCTCGAAGTAATGGAGGCCGTTAGCAGGTTGAAACTGTTGGGCACTCCGCCATATTCCGTCAACTTTAGCACGGAACTTGAAGAGCAAGAAGAACTGTTAGATTGTGCGGATGCTACTATTGGACCAGGTCTGCTCACTCCTATCTGCGGGACGAACCCACCGGAGAGAAGAAAGACCAGTGCCACAGCCAAGATGATATCAAGTAACGCGTTGCTATGTTTTCCCTTCATTGCCTGCAGCCTCCGTGAACCTGAATGTAGCCTGCGACAGGCGTGCAACAACCGAACATACCGTGTGACCATGTACAACCCTGGAAAACTATTTTGATTTTCACGATTTTCGTGAAAAACTTGACCGTATATTAAACATTGTTACCTGCTTT
The DNA here is from genome assembly GCA_021325255.1 of Nitrososphaerota archaeon. The sequence goes on from JAJPHP010000066.1 coordinate 15,369, forward strand.
ACCCGTTAAGATAATCGAGCGAACGACAACAGGAATGAGCGGCAGAGGGAACACTTGTTGTGGATGCACGACGGAATTTCGCCGTCATCCTTGCGAAACCCGAAAAACTTTTCGTCTGTGTCTGCAGATTGTTGCTCTGCTATCCACACAGTATGGATTTAGCCTCTCCTCGTTTTAGATCCACTACCATCGGGAGGGTGGGTAAGATCTCGGTTCACGGCGGTAATGCTCTTTTTTTCAAGGGCGTATTGCATCCAAGCTGCGTTCTATGAAGCATAGCATAATGGCGGTGTAAGAGACATGATTGGAAATCCTCAACACGACTGCATTCCACTTGATTACTGTGCAGAGAGGTAGCAGAAAATCGACGAAGGAAACATGCCTACCCTAAGGCAAGGACTGACCTGATCCTCAAGGTCAGTACTCAAAGCCGGATGACTAGACACCGAATTGCGCTACAAGCTCTACCGTCGAGCGCAACTAGGCAGCTTCAGGTTGGCAGAGCGACAGTACGCTTGCTACAGGTTTTGAAACATTTAATATGAACTGCGCTCAATACGCTCCAACTGGAGACCCCGATCGCAAGCCTCGTTGCATTTATGGAGTGTCACCTATATTCCGTGCGCGAGCCGAAGCGGCCTCTCGCTCAGGTCAGTAACGGAATTTCCAAAGGTCTGAATTTTCGCATTGCAGAAATCTGAAAGCGTACAACGATCTGAAAGGAAGCTTCTTGCATCGAAAGAAGTGACATTACTTCGTCGCCCCTTTACCGTGGTGGGCAAGCCACTGCCTAGGATTGACGCACTAGCAAAGGTAACAGGACGCGCTATGTATACCGGCGACCTTGAGCTCGATCCGAGAACCCTCTACATGAGAATATTGCGTAGCCCCTACGCGCATGCCAGAATAAAGCGAATTGATTCAAGCAAGGCAGAAGCCCTTCCGGGGGTTCACGCGATTATCCATAGAGGCAAATTCCCCGATTGGAAGATGTACTTTTACCTCATTCCTCAATTCGTCTTCCCGGAAAATGTGACGTGGGCGGGCCAAGAGATCGCTGCGGTTGCTGCTGAGAGCATCGACATCGCCAACGCCGCATTGAAACTAATTGAAGTCGAGTACGAGCCAAAGCCTCATGTTTTAGACGCGGTGGAGGCGCTTCATCCAGACGCGCCAATCGTGGAAATCCTTGACGTAATTGATGCCAACAACATTAGGGCACCAAAGCTTCCTCCAGCCGGAAATATGTTCGAGGGGAGGCCCGAAGTGTTGAAGCGCGGAGATTTGGACAAGGGCTTTGCGGAGGCTGATCTGGTTTTCGAGGACACCTACTCGGTTCCGTTCCAATATCATGCCCCTATGCAGACGCGAGTTGTGGTGGCGGAGTGGGGTGGAGACAAACTTAGCATCGAAGAGTCGTGCCAAGGCCTGTGGATGGTGCGCGAGGATCTCGTGAAATCCTTGGGCTTGAGAGAGGACCAAATTCGGATTAGGGTTGGGATGCAAGGAGGTGGATTTGGTTCAAAGGCTGGAGCTCAGCGCTACCTCCACTTGGTCAGTCGACTTGCGATGCTTACGGGAAGACCAGTTCGGTTTGAGCAGACAAGACCAGAGGAGTTCATCAGTCACCCACACCGCTGGGCTAGCACTATGTGGCTCAAAACTGGGATGAAACGCGATGGAACCCTCACTGCGCTATCTGGAAAGTTCCTGGTGAACATTGGGACAGGCAGCACTTATGGCAATCAGAAAGATCAGATGATCCTGACGCCTTGGAAGTTGTATAGTTGCCCAAACGTAACCTTGGAGCAGTATGGTGTCTATACCAATGCACAATTGACTTCCTACATGCGTGGGGTGATGGTCCTCATGGGTAACTTTGCGATAGAGGCCCACATGGATCGAGTAGCAGACCTTTTGGGACTGGACCCATTTTACTTCCGAATGAAGAATTATACTGTTTGGGGCGATCAGGTAAACAAGGTCCCATACTCTGCATACAACCTCAATCGGTGCATGGAGCTCGTTGCCGAAGCGATAGGCTGGAATCGCAGAGCAAGTATGAGAGAAGAAAACAAGGGTAGAAAAGTAAAGCGGGGACTCGGACTTGCGGCCGCCCTTGACAACGCCAACGGGTTTCCGCCGTACAAAGCAAACGCGGATGTATACGTCGCTCCGGATGGACACGCGAGGTTGGTCATCGGAACCGTGGATGTGGGCGGGGGAGAAGCAACCGTACTTGGGATGATCGCAGCTGAGCAGCTTGGCGTGAGTTTGGATAGAGTCAAGGTGCAGTGGGGTGATACTGAGAAGACAAAGTACAGCCCTTCAACACATGCAAACAGGATCACGGCGGAGATGGGTCCGGCCGTGTTGCAGGCAGCAGATGAGGCGAGGAAGAAATTGTTTGCTGTAGCAGCTGATATGTTGCGAACGTCAGCAGACAAACTGGAGTCTGCCAACAACTTCATCTACGTAAAGGACGAACCGGGAAGGGCTCTGAGCTTTGAACAAGTGTGCGGCACTCTTCCCGATGAAGGCATAAGCGGAACCGGAAGCCGTATACCCAACCCTACAGATTGGCAGTTCAACGTGTTCAGCGCCAAGGCGTGCGAGGTCGAAGTTGATACCGAAACGGGCCAAGTGCGTGTATTAAAAGTGGCTTCTGCTCACGAGGTCGGAAAGGCCCTAAATCCTAAACTCGTAGAATCACAGCAATTTGGCGGCGTTGTGATGGGCCTAGGTTTTGCCTTCAGCGAGGAGCCCTTCATAGATGCAAAGAGCGGAGTTATGCTTAACCCTGACCTGCATCAATATCGCATGGCGACAGTTCGGGAGTGCCCGGAGATCGTAACCTTCAACGTCGAAGCGGAAGATCCCTTCTTTGCATACTCTGCAAAGGGGCTTGGCAATGGGACGCTGATTGCCGTCGCCCCAGCCGTCAGAGCCGCCATAGCTGACGCAACGGGCGTCTGGATAAACGAGCTGCCCATAACACGCGACAAAATACTGAACAGGCTTTATCCCTCGGAAAGCAGGCGAACTGCAAATAGCGAGAGGGAAAACAGTTCGAGCAAGTTTCTAAGGGACCTCTCTGCTACACGGCCAATCATAGCAAAGGACTACATCATAGAGATGGGAGAGTAACTGCAGGAGTGGAATCAGCGAGTCAGGGCAACGGCAGCAGTCCCGTTTCCTCAGATATTGTTGAACTTGAAGTAAATGGCGAACATCGCTTGCTGACTGTTCAAGCAAGAGAGACTCTTGCCGAAGTCCTCAGATACAGATTGAAGCTAACTGGGACGAAACTTGGATGCAACAGAGCAGAATGCGGGACCTGCACGGTGATAATCGACGGAGAGACGGCGCTTGCTTGCAGCGTCCTTGCTCTCGAAGCAACTGGAAGACGGATTGAGACAATTGAAGGAATTTCTGAGGGATCTGCAACGAAACTCCATCCACTTCAGGAGTCCTTCATAAACGAGGATGCGCTTCAGTGCGGTTACTGCATCCCTGGCATGATAATGTCTTGCAAGAATCTCCTAGACCACAACCCTTCGCCGACAGCTAACGATGTAAAGCGAGCGGTCGAGGGAAATTACTGTCGGTGCGGCGCCTACCCTAACATCATCTCTGCAACCCTAAAGGCCGCCAGTATGATGCGTGAATTGAAGAGGGTCGTACCCTGATTAAATTCGAGTCGTGAATTTTTTCCCTTTGCTCTACGAGCTTCCGCCGATAAAATACTTGAGGGCAGAAAGCGTAGAGTCTGCCGTACACTGGCTTGACCAATTCGACGGTAGGGCTAGGATTCTCGCGGGCGGCACCGACCTTCTGGGGTTAATGAAGGACAACGTCACCGGCTCGAAGATGCCCATGCCTGAACTACTCATAGATATCAAGCGGATACCGGGTATCAGAGATATTGGATATGATGCAGAGGGTGTCTTGAGGATCGGAGCTGCTGCTACGCTGCATGACCTAGAGTCTTCCCCTCTCGTGACAGGAAAGTATTCACTACTAGCCCAGGCCGCGAGCGAAGTTGCGACACATCAGATAAAGAACATGGGCACGATTGGGGGCAATCTCTGCCAGAGGCCGTGGTGCTGGTACTTCCGCGTTCCGCACTTTGACTGCTTCAAGAAGGGTGGGAAGCAGTGTTATGCCATAACTGGAAACAACAAATTCTACTTTTCCATTCTCGGTCTCGGTATCTGCGTGATGGCTCACCCCTCGGACACGGCTCCTGCCCTAATTGCGCTTGACGCCTCAGTGCGGATAGCAGGACCAAGCGGCCTACGAATATTGCCGGTGGCCGAATTTTTCAACGGCCCTAGGGAGACATTCGAGACAATTCTTGATAGCAACGAAATGCTTGTCGAGGTTCTTTTGCCGAGGGAGCAACCAAAAAACTCCGTGGGAGTGTATCTAAAGGAACGCCTGCGAGAGACCTGGGATTTCGCGCTTGCAAGCGTTGCAATCCAGGCGAACCGTAGCGCAACAAATCGTGCATTTGAGCAGGTACGCATTGTGCTCGGAGGGGTGGCACCCTTTCCATACCGTGTTCCAAAAGCAGAAGAACTGTTAATCGGTAAGATTGTCACTACTAGCCTGCTCGAGGAGGTCGCAGAAGTTGCCGTCCAGGGAGCTCGCCCATTGAGCATGAATGCGTACAAGATTCCATTGCTGAAAGCACTTGTAAAAAGGGCGCTGCAACGTTGCGCCGAATCCGGTTGAAGCTTTTCTGCCCGCTAACTGGGAGAGGAAGCGAGAAGCATCCTGTCATCATGGAAAATACGGGGGAAGAATATATTAGGAGCGCCATTGCCCAGCGTCGAGCATGGAAATTCAATACGAGAGAAAGAAGGAAGAGGTCAAGTGTCCCAGGTTAGACTGGAAGGGGAGTTTGGAAAATTATCCGCTGGAGAACTTTCCTGATTACGAGCCGGGCAAGCCACCGAGATTTGAGAGGCTCGCCGAAATTGGCCATCTCGACGAATACCAGCGCATCTGGGGCAAGCCCTGCGGCGAGCAGGGAATAGGAAGATTGCGAGAGGTCGCACTGGTCAGACCAGATGAGTACGAGATGGATCCTCTGTTCTTGAACAATCCAGAGTTCTTCCTCATGCGCTATATGATGCTGAACAACGCCAAGGTCAGTCTGGAGAGGATGCAGCAGAACTTCGACCAGTATGTCGATGTCCTCAAGCAAGAGGGAGTCAAGGTCGACATCGTAGAGCACGACAAGGACTCAAAGATGGGCATGTACGGCCCTTTGAGAAAGTTGTTTGTTGCAGCAAGGCTGGGGTTTGTGATAAACGGCGGCGCCATCATAAAGAGGTGGGGACACTCGTCGTGGAGCAGGGGCCTTGAGTACTACGCACAGAGATTCTTCACTCAGCTAGATGTTCCGATTCTGCTCTTTGTGAGCGGAAAGGGAATCTTTGAGGACGCCTGGGTCTGGGCTGCGGAAAACGTCCTTATCGGTAACTATGGAATCGCGTGCAACGAGGAGGCTATGGGGCAGCTGACGCCGGTATTCAAAGCAGCGGGAATAGAGGAAGTGGTCATGGGTAACTCCACATCGATCATGGACAGCTTCCAATCGGGCGGCGATTTTCACACGGATGTCTCTATCGGGGTCGTTGATTCGGGGCTCGCCGTTGTCTATCCTGCACAGCTCGACTGGAAAATCTATACCTGGCTCAAGAGCCACCACTTCAGATTGCTGGAGATCCCTCACGACGAACAGGTGAAAGCAATTCCAGCGAACGGCGTACTTGTAAAGCCCGGCAAGGTAATCATGTCATCCTATGCAAAAAAGACAAACGCGATGCTACGCGCGGAGGGCGTTGATGTCATTGAAATTGACACCGACGGTCTAGCTCAGGGTGGAGTCAACGGGATAAGGTGCTGCACCTGCCGCATCTACAGAGAACCAGGCCCGAGGCTCGAAGAGATAAGGCGATAGTTCACACCTAGCAATTACGACAAACTCTGTGGCGGTACGAGTCATTTTTTCTCTCCTATCTCCCTTTCACTTTCTCCTCTCTTCTTTCTTGCAGATGTGCTCAGTGTATTCCTTTATTGGTGCAAATTTTCCACAGTGCGCATTGCCTACACATGACGAATAAGCTCCGCAGACTTACCCTCGTCCTCGGCATTATCGTGGTGCTACTGGGAGCCTACACTCTCCTATACTCACCATTTTCTATCGTGGGAAGGCCGAGTCAGAGCAAGACAACGAGTATTAGCTACAATGCCCAGATTCAAAGGCAGGAGTTCGTAACAGAGTACTCCCTTCCCCCTAATTCTGAACCCAACGTTGTAGGGGTCGGGTCAGACGGAACTGTCTGGTCCGTCCTGCAAAACTCCTCAGCTCTAGTCGAACTTGATCCGTCGTCAGGAGCTGTGCACCAGTATATCCTCCCATTTTCATCTAAGGTAGGACTGCAGACATGGGGAATCGCGGTGGATAGCTCAAGAAATCTAGTCTGGTTTACTGACCAGACAAGTAATTCAGTTTGGAATTTCAACATTACAAGCCATACTTTTGCAAGATATTCTCTGCCAGCGAAGAACTCGTTTCCGTTTGACATTGCAGTGGATAGTAAAGGAGATGCGTGGTTCACCGAGTATTTTGGGGGCAAGCTAGGAGAGATTACTTCGACTGGAAGGTTGGCAGAGTGGAACGTTTCCAGCGATGCATATTCTGAGCCCGCTGGGATAACCATTGACAATCAAAGAAACGTCGTATGGTTCACATTGTTACAGGGAAACAGCGTCTGCTCCTTCTCGAATGGAAGGATCCAGTTGTACAACCTCAGCGGTTATGGCGTTTCATATGTCACGGGGATAGCAGTTGATTCTGGCGGCAATCTTTGGCTCACACAGCACGGCCCAAGCCTGATCTCTGAGTACAATCCAACGACGCATTACTTCAGGTCGATATCCACATCCATACCACCTCTGAATACTTCACTGCCATACTTCGTGGCAGTGGATCAGAGTAACCGTGTCTGGTTTGACGAGCATTACGGCAACTCCATCGCAGTGTTCAATCCACAAGATAGCAGCCTTGTCGAATACCTGATTCCACCGGGACCAGACGCGTTTGCAAATCTGACTGGAGCCGTGCAAATAGGCCTTGGCCCTGATGGGCGGGCATGGTTTCCAGAACTTTACACGGGAAGGATTGGGTCAGTAAACAGCTCTGAAGATTTGAGTTACAATCTGACATTTCAGAATTCCTCGATACCGCAAAGCCCGATAGTTTCGAATGATGGGAGCACTGTCACGCTTAATTTCTCCATTGCAGGAAAATGCAATTGCGGAATATCACTTAATGCCTACATGAGCAACTCGACCGGAAAATTTTCCTTCTCTTTCGGACGGGACTCAGGCATCGGAAATTTCAGTTCCACTTTCACGATCAGAAATACGGGAGCAGAACGCGGCGTATATTTCGTCACAGTTAGTGCAAAGAGCGCGTCGATAACTGTATCCAGAGTCCTTGAGATACAGTCGAATTAAGCAGGAGCAAAAAGAGGGCGGCGCTGAGTTATATGGAAAATTCTCTTGCAAGAGAATCTCTCATGGCTTTTTCTTCTCCTCAAACGGCGGAACATAGGGCAACTTCTGACGTCTCTCCTCCCTTCGCAGCGACATTATTGTAACCACCGAGAAAATTAGAACAACGACAAGCAGGAAGATGGCAGTCGACATTGTATATGGCCAAAGGGCCCAGCCTTCGTTCGGATCGCCTAAAATTAGATACCTGAATGCATCGTACTGCGTAGGCCAGCAGTTGGAGCCGCCTCCGAGGCACATTTTGGTCGAAATGTCAACTGCGAGTGAAACAAAGTAGACGATGGGCCAAGCGACGCCAGCCAGCCCTACCCATAATTTGCTTAAGGGTTTCGCAAACAAGATCAGGGCTGCAACAACATCAACTGCTGCTACGCCCCAATTAAGGTAGTAGTGGACAAGATTGTAATCATAGAGGTTCCCATCTTTTAGTCCGATGTAGACGTTGATTCCAAAGACGCCCAGCATCAACATTCCTGAAATTCTTGGCAATGCTTTGTCGCTCAAAATTCTAGACCATGCACGCTCTGGGGGGGTGGGAGACGAAAAACTAGCTAGTGGGTCTTTCCATTATTCGCAACCAACCCGCGCGCTAATAATCTCATTAAATATAAAAACGTGTTCTGGTCAGGCATGTTTTGTGAAATTAAACAAGAGATTCTCCGCAATCGCTACGATGATCGTCGTGGTCATCGTCATAGTAATTGTTGTCGTGGCTTCGGTTGCAGGCTATGCACTCTTCGGTATGCCTCACAGTTCCACAAGTAACAACAGTGCCTCCTCGTCCTCCTCTGCGCCTACTAGCTCTACTTCCTCCTCTACTACGAGCGTTTCTTCCAGTTCATCATCATCATCGTCCTCCATATCACAAAGCAGTAGTGCCACATCATCATCAAGCTCTTCCACTGGTAGTGGAAACAGCAATTCCACATACTCGCTACCTTATGACGCCTCGACAAAGAGCGTCCGGATTTTCCTAGCCATACTCACCAACGCATCTTCGGAAGTGAACTTTAACGCCACAAATTATGGATCCATGGTAATCTACGTCCCGGTCGGTTCAAATCTGAATATAACTATGGATAACTTGGAGAGTCTGCCGCACAATCTGCTGCTCGTGCAGAATACAACCGATGTGCCCGGAGAGGATGTTGGGACGACTGGTAAGGTTCTTCTGGGGATTGGAGTTACAACTACGGCCTATCTGTTCGCAGGATACAGCAAATCTTCAGAGAGTGCCTCATACAGCAACATTGCCGCTGGAACATACTGGCTGGCTTGTGGAACAAGAAAACATGCAGCAAGTGGTTTGTTTGTGAACTTGATTGTGTCTAGCTCAGTCACGGCGCCATACGTTGTGATAAACAAGCCAGTGATACAACCATCAGGATTCAGTTAGAAGAAACGCAGGTCCAGTGTACACTCAGTCACTTCTTCTTTCTCTTGGAGGGCTTTTTTCCCTCCCCCTGCTTCTTTCTCTTTCTTCAAACCAAAGCATCGCACGAGTCTTTCATTATTGCCTAGCTCCATGCAGTTCTAGTCGGCGGGAGTGGTAGGCGAGAGATGACTATTCCCACGGTCTTCGGCAGAGACTTCCTCTTTTTCTCACCTCGTAGGCACCCCAAATGGCAATTGGGAACGTGAGGAGAAAGTTCAACATACGTATAAATTGGGGTGTGAGGGAGAGAATTCTTTATCCCCGCAATGCAAGTAGCAGAAGAAAAACAAGTGACAGCTCCGCAGGCGGCAGACGATGTCTGGATAAGGACGGCTTGCGAGATTTGCAGGAACCACTGCGGAATTCTTGTACACAGAGTCAATGGAGAGGTCGTCAAGATCGAGGGCGACCCCGACAACCCGAAGAACTACGGCAAGACCTGTGCGAAGGGCAATTCCGGTTTACTCTATAGGCTCGCTCCATTCAGGGTCACTACGCCATTAAAGCGCACAAACCCGAAGAAAGGGCAAAACGAAGACCCGATGTGGGTGCCCATAAGCTGGGACGAGGCGCTATCCACAATAGCTGAAAAGATCGTTGAAATTAGGAAGAAGGACCCACGACTCCTCTACGTCACTACCTTCGATATGTGGTCAAGGCACGAGGTCATGGAACCTTGGTGCATGGCCTACGGCACGGAAGCAAAGCCCTTCTCGGCCGGATTTTTCTGCGGGAATAACGTCCACAACGTGCACCTCGCTACGGAGGGCGCTTTCGAGGCAGACCCTGATGCGGAGTACACAAAGTATCTCCTGCTCTTCGGCTCCCAGTACGGTTCTGTAATCAATCAGGAGACAATGAGAGCGGCCTCAGAAATTGCCTCAAAGCGTCCCGGGGGAATCAAAGTTGTCGCCATTGATCCAGTTGGTTCCTACGCCGCCGCAAAGGCTGAAGAGTGGTTGCCTATTAGGCCGGGAACGGACGCTGCCCTGGCCCTTTGTTTCATCAACCTCCTTCTCAACGAGTACAAAATATACGATGCAAAGTTCCTGAAGGAGAGAACCAACGCGCCGTATCTCATCGGTCCAGATGAACTCTACGTCAGAGACACAAAGACAAACAAGCCGCTGGTCTGGGATTCGGTAGAGAACAGGGCAAAGAGATGGGATGAGCCTGTCGGGGATTACGCGCTAGAAGGAACGTTCCAGGTTAACGGCGTCTCCTGCCAGCCGGCATTCCAGAAGCTCAAGGATCACGTACGCAAGTACGATCCTGTCAAAGTAGCAGAGATCACTACTATTCCAGCTGATACAATTAGGCGCGTTGCAAAGGAGTTTGGAGAAGCTGCAAACATTGGCGGAACGATAAACATCAAGGGGAAGGAAATACCCTACCGCCCAGCTTCGATTGCCTACTACCGCGGCCTCAGCGCTCACAAGCACTCGATGCTCTCCGGGCTCGCGGTGGAGACCTTGCAGGTGATTATTGGCGGGATTGATGTTCCGGGAGGCCTCCTTGGCTCAAGGGTTTCTGAAATCAAGGCGAGTGAAGAGGGGCTGCTGACCATGGTGCCCTCACAGATTGGAGGGCACTACTGGGCGTACTATCCGCCGAGGAAGGTTGTCCCCTCAGAATCGGTTGACCTGCTCGAACTCTTTCCTGTTGCGGTTTACAGCAGGCCCTTCTTCATCAAGGCAGTTCTCGAACCTGAAAAGATGAAGTCGCCATACGTCCCAGAGATGGTAATCCAGATCAGGACAAACTTTGTGAAGACCTCGGTGTTTGACCTTGAAAAGTTCCTTGAGAAACTCCCGTTCATGGTTTCCATTTCATTGGAGTTGGACGAGACCGCGGAGCTTTCGGATATTGTCCTGCCGGACGTCCACTACCTCGAGCGTCTCTCCATCGGAGCCTCGGGTTGGAACTATGGTGGATCGAAACCTTGGTTCTTCCACGGACAAAAGCCGGTCGTCCACCCGCCATTCAAAACTCCGTGGGGTGAACTCGAGAATCCGGGGGAAATCTTCCTCGCGCTCGCCGAGAGAGCGGGTTTCCTGAGCGAGGTGTACGAAGCCGCGAACAAGATGTGGAACCTCAAAGAGCCCTTCAAGCTCGACCCGAAGAAGAAGTACACGTTCAGGGAGATGGTTGACCACCGAATCAAATCAAAACTTGGCGGCGAGTACGGCCTCGACTGGTTCCTCAAGGACGGACTCCTAATAAAGGAAAAGGCGGTGGAGAAGATGTACCGCGGAGCTTTTCCAGGCCCAAGGATCCACATCTACTTTGAATTCATGAAGAGGACCGGCCAGGAAGTTGACAGGGTGACAAAAGAGTTAGGCATTCCCTGGGAGGTGTCCGACTATCAGACTCTTCCCGACTGGAAGCCCTGCGTCGCACACACAAAGCGCAACGAAAAGTTCGACCTCATCATGGTCAACTTCAAAATCCCACAGCAGGCCTTCACGTTCTCGAGTTCCAACGCTCTTCTGACTCAACTCGCAAAGAAGAGAAGATCCGACGACGTGTGGCTCAACACTGAGACTGCGAAGAAAAAGGGAATCAACGATGGGGACAGGGCGATTATTGAAACGCTCTATGGCAAGAAGGTCGAGGTAAGCGTGCGTGTCACCGAGCTCGTCCACCCTGAGGTGATCGCCACGCAGGGAGATGGAGGCAGGTTTGCGAAGAAGGTCGGGAGAGGGAGGGCACCTGGAGTCAACTTCAACGCGATGGTCTCAATCGACGATGAAAACGTAGACTATGTGACCTCCGCTGTGGACTCACACGTCCCGGTCGCAATCTACAAGGCATGAGAAAACAAGAGTTTCTGTTTCTAGAGCGGAGCACCACAGTTGTCGGGAAATCAACAGGTCTGCAGGATCCAGGTCACCTACTTTGGCGCAATCAGCGCGATGGTCAAGCGACGAAAAGAGACCGTTGTCATTCCCAAAGAATCTGCCTCCGTCAAGAAACTTCTTGAGGTACTCTCGAAGGAGTACGGGAAGAGATTTGAGGAGCTGACAAAGTATTCGGACCTCTCATCTCCCCTTGTCACCATATTCGTTAACGGCCAATCCATCGCGAGCGTCTCTGATTCGGAGAAACTTCTACTTTCGGATGAAAGCGAGGTCGAAGTGTCTCTGATAAACCAGATGTCAGGCGGATGATAATTAGGGCAAAAAATGAACGATTGAAGAAAAGAGAAAAAGAAGTAAGCAAAATGCTAGAAAATGGAAAGGAAAGAGCAATCCCAACAATGGCAAGAATTGGGGCGGGTCAGAATGCGCCGCCGACCAATAACGAACAAATAAATACGCCGTTCCTTCGACCATGGGAAAGAGCCTTACTCCTGCCGCGAAGGGGAGATATGATCAAGATATGAAACTCTCAATGGTCATTGATCTTGCAAAGTGCATCGGATGCGACGCCTGCTCCGTAGCCTGCAAGATAGAAAACTCAACCCCTGATGAAATCTACTGGGCGCCGGTTTTCCAGAGAGAAGTGGGCAAGTTTCCAAAGGCAAGCGTCCAATTTCTACCCACACTGTGCATGCACTGCGAGGATCCGCCCTGCCAGAAATCCTGCCCGACGAAGGCAATCTCAAAGCGCAAGGATGGAATCGTGCTTATTGACGAGGGCAAGTGCACAGGCAGCAGATCATGCGTCTCCGCCTGCCCATACAATGCCATAAGCGTGTGGCAGATGAAGGCCGCCACCTCGGAAGCTGCTCTAAACGATTCGGGTTACCAAACACCCGTGAGCCTGCGTCCCGAATTGAAGCACAAGGTAGGCGCAGCTCAGAAATGCACTTTCTGCGCTCACAGGATGGATCTTGCAGAAGCCAAGGGGTTGAGGCCAGGCGTGGACAGAGCCGCTACTCCCGCATGTGTAATCTCTTGCCCCGCCGAGTGTAGGATATTCGGAGACCTCGAGGACGCTTCGAGTCCGGTTTCAAAGTACATCGAAGAAGCGGAAAAGTCAGGAAGAGTCATCTTCGCGCTCAGACCCAGCGCCAAGACTAGACCAAAGGTTGCCTACGTGTGGTGATATATTTCATGACCATACAGTTCAGCGATTTCCTCGCGGTCTGGATAATTGATTACGTGGCCGCTGCCATAGTCCTGATAGTTATCATCGGAGTCATCTACAAGTTCAGGAGGTGGATCAGGACTGTTCCATCAGGACTGTTCCACGACGCATCCACGCTTCTCGGGGGCTCGAAGGTTGTTTCCATTTTCTTCTCAGAGCTCGGAAACAGGGTGATTGCGCAGAAGAATCTGATCACCGATTCGAAGAGCAGGTGGGTAATTCACTTCCTCGTTTTCTGGGGATTTGTCGGCCTTGCAGTTGCCACGGTTTGGGACGACGTGTTCTACCACCAGGGCGCAATGCCGCCTCCATTTTCACTTGAAAACCCGGGCAACATCATTGGAAATATTGCAGGCGCGATGGCGTTCATCGGCGCTTCAGCGATGGCTGGCAGGTATCTCTTTGTCAAGAAATTCAAGAATGCCGGAAGAGGAGACATGGTGTTCTTCTTCACGCTCTACCTTGCGATAATCACGGGATTCATAACAGAGTTCGCTCGCTTCTCGGGCGCGCAGTTCCCGACCTTTGTCAGCTACGCGATCCACCTTATCATAGTCGCCGCACTGCTCGCGACGGCTCCGTTCACCCACTTCTTCCACGCGCTCCTCACCCCTTTCATGAGGTACATGGAGCACCTGCGCATCGCAATTCTCGGAAAGCGGGGGCCGTACTACATTGGCGATAGATACTCGGAGATGACAATGACATCTGAACTTGTAAAGTCGGGTCAGGAAAAGCCCACGGTCCCAGTTTGGCTCAAGGAGCCAAAAAGCGCAACGGTGGAAGAGCAGGGAAAAAAGGCCGATGAGAAAAAAACGCAGAGTGACAAGTCGTAGCCTCCCTTCTCTCTTTCCCACATGCAACGAGGACCTTTACTCGTGCAATCTCAAATGTGCCCTGGAGAATTCTGAGGGCAACTCAATGGCAATTATCTGCGAAGGAAAAAGATCATTGTTTTACTAGCTCCCTTTAGCTTTCCCAGCTTGAATCGAATTGTTTAGGGCGAAAACATTGCAAAACAGGCTCTACAATCTATACTGATCGCCTGTTCTCGACAATTGTCGAGAAATCAATGGGGTACCCCCCTAGAGGGGGTACGTAACGGAGCTAATTTGGTATTTAAAGCGGGAAACCGTGAGCAAGGAAGCTCGCATTTAACTTTGAAGAAAGTATTAGGGCAGCAGATGTCGGATTTTCGGATTTTCGAGGATGTTTAGGAAATTTCGCCATGACATGAAGAAAAAAAGAAAGAATGGCACGCATGCGGAGAATCTGGGAGTGTGCGTAGGTGATCAATACAAGAGTGTGCGCGCTGCTCATAGACATCTTCGTGTTTTCACCGCATGTACGAAGTAGATCACGGCGAAATTAGGGCCAACAAAAAAAGAAATCCGCAGAAATTACGAATTAGAGAATCTTCAAGATCTCCTCGTATCCTCTTTCCGCATCGCCCATTATCGGCGTTGGGAACAATACTGGCTGAGAAATCCCCATCGCGCGGAACTCCTCCACGTGCTCGAGTATCTTCTCCGGCGGATCGGCGATGCACATGGCCTCGATCATCTCATCCGTTGCAACCTCGGTGACTTTGCTCTCCTGACCTGACCTTAACATCTCCTCGGCTTTTTCTGCTTCGGACCTGAATTTCGTGCGACGCAGTCTATTTAGAATGTGGGGCATGACAAGAAACCATCTCATTCTCTTCCTCAGCTCATCCATTCTCACCTCTGCACTTTCGCTTGCGCAACAATTGAAGAATGAAGCCACCTGGATGTCCTCACGTCTCCTGCCCGCCCGCTCCGCTCCAGCCCTTATGTGACCTAAGAAAAATTCAATTTCATCCTTGGTTACTACATTCAATAAAACGCCGTCGGCCACCTCGCCAGCGAATTCAAGCATCTTTGGGTTGTGTGCTCCCACGAAGATGGGGACGCGCGGCCTGACGGGCTTGTATCCCAACTCAAAATCGTTCAACTGGAAGATTTCGCCGTTGTAACTGAAACGCTCCTCCTCGGAAATTCCGCGGATCACTTCTATGCACTCCTTCAAGTATTGAAACGGCCTGTCACCAGAAATGGAGTGCCTGCGCTTCAGCGCCTGTTCGTAGCTGACGCCCAATCCGAGATTCATCCTCCCGTTTGAGATCTCGTCAATGCTCAGGGCGGACATCGCCATCAGCGTAGGAGTCCTGATGTACGCGTTGACAAGGCCCGTCGCGAGTTGGATCTTCTCCGTGGCAAGCGCCATGCTAGCGAGCACAGTGAAGGCATCCCTGCCCAGAATCTCGTACGTCCAGGCAAATTGAATCTGCTTTTCTTCCGCCGCGCGGCAAATCCTCGCGCAACTCCTCGCGGGCATTCCTCCTATATTCAATCCGATAGTTTTCGTGTTTTTGTTAGGCAATTTGAGACGACAGACTTGAGTGTTAGCGATTGAAATGTACAAGTTAAAGATTTGCGAAAATGATGCAAGCGAGAGTGTGAAGGAACTAGTCAGGCAGAAGTGACAGTAGTTGTCGGAGCTTGCGCAATTATACAATAGTGTGATGGGCTTGTTTCAAACGCGCTCTGGATTGTGTACCCGAATTTGCGAAGAAATTCGGTCGCTTCATCCTGAGTCAACCTTATCTCAACCGGCGGCCCTCTCTCCGTGGGAATTTTCTTCCACTCAATCAGCACGAGCCTGCCCGACCGTTTCTTGAGCAATCTTCCTACTTCTGCGAGCGCATCAGGCCGCCTGAGGTCGTGGAATATGTTCGCCATGATCACAAGATCAGCACTATGATCTTGAAGCGGGACGCGATGTACATCTGAGAGAATGGGACACAGATTTTCGACGCCGCCTTCCCTAACTTTTTGCTTCACCACATTGAGCATGGACAGGTTGGAGTCTACAGCATAAACGACCCCGTCTCTTCCAGCCGCAGCTCTGGCGGGTAATGCAAAGAAACCCGTTCCGCAGCCGAGGTCCAAGACCACGGCGCCGTCCGGAAGAGAGATTTGTGAAAATAGCCGCGCGGGGTCGTGCCTTCGAACCCTTTCCGGATCATCGAGCATCCTGATAGCTTCATCCAAGCCGTGTCTTAAAATTGAAGACAATTTCCTCTGCTCCCCGAGCTCTCGCTCCGCACTTTTGCATTTACTTACCTGCTCTTTGCCTGCCAGCGGCGGTTTTTTTATTTGACATCGAATAATAGTGCATCGATGCGGAGAGGGCGCTCTCTCTCCTTTTCTACCCCTTCATCAAGTGAAGAAAACTCGGTTTGCTTTCCCTTTTTTAAGGGATTGGCATGAGAACCACAAGCATACCTGTTCCCAGTGTGGTCTTTTGGATACATGAAAAAGCAGGAAGAAGAAGAAGGAAGAAAGAAACCGCGGATAGCCATTTTCTCCGGAGCAAATACAACAATAGCAAACTCGCCTCCTCTAGTGACGAGCAACAAGGCCAGGCTTCCCGGAGAGAAACTTCTGCCAGGAAGATTTGATCATCTTGTGCCGCAACTTCTCTACGAACCCGTCACGGTGAAGATCAAAAAATTCAGCGCGCACCCGCTCGAGTCTGACGCAGCCGAACTCTACCAAGACGATGATGGGAAGGACTACTATGAAGTAACGCTGAGACCCGAAGACGGTCTGTACGCTCTGCCCTACATGGCGCGAAGGAGGGACGGCTCGCCGAAGGGGCGCCCCTTTGAACCGGGCGACCTCGCCGATCCCTCCATGAATTATGGCGGGAGGCAGTTCTTCTACCCCGACGCCTCAAGGATCTTCGAGGAGATTGACCGGGGAATCTACGGCAGAGATCCCAACGGTGTTGCGAACATCGTCGATTCGCGTGCGGAGTACGATTTCATAAGAGTAATCCCTTCCGGCGGATACACAAAGAAGGGGGAGGTCGCTGGTGTCGACTACTTCCCATACAGGCCAGAAGCGATCGCCAAGGTAACTCGAGTCAGGGACCTGGCAAAGGTTGCAAACAAAGTCCAGCATGCACTCTCCTCGGGAAAGTACGACGGCGGGATCTGGTTCGACGGCAGCCCGCAGCTCGAAGAGACGCTCTACTGGCTCAACCTTCTTGTTGACACAGAACTGCCAATAGTAGGCGTTTCCGCGCAGAGACCGCATGGTCAGCTCTCAAACGACGGAGATCGAAACATAGTTGATGCGATTGACTACATCAACTCCGGAGCGGGCAGAGGGCTTGGGGCCGTCGCCGTCGTCGACCAGCGGATCTACGCCGCGCGCGACGTGAAGAAGGGAGACAGCCGTCCCGGTGGATACAAATCTAGCGGAGGGCACGGAGGAATCCTCGGCTCGGTCAGTTCGACTGGCTTTCGCTCACACGTCAACATATGGTATCGGCCGGCGTACAAACACACTTCGAGTTCCGAGGTGAATCTGAGCAGGCTACCAACATATCTCGAGTTCTCCGACTCTCTCTTGGGTCGGAATGTGAAGCTCCAGATCAAGGATGAAAAGGACGGAACTCTTCGAGGAGAAAGCCTCCCCCTCATCGACATCGTCAAGTACAGCAGCTACAGTCAGGAGAGCGAAAAAGAGGACGAATCAACGGAGGTTGCGATACGGGCGCTGATCGACCGGGCGAACGCCGACCAGCATGGTGACGATAGACGCCCTAAACTCCACGGAGTCGTGCTCGAAGGGTCGGGAGGCCTGGCCAAGGGGACGCGCTCACAAATGAAGGCACTTGCCCTCGCGTCAATGTGCGGAATGCCCGTCGTGAGGGTGATGAGGTCTGACCCTGAGGGGAAGATAAGCGCAAACCCAACCGACCTCACGATTGAGGGGAGCAACCTAGATTCGAACAAGGCAAGGCTACTACTCATTGCGAGCATGCTGAAACTCGGTCGACTGCCAAGGGCCAAAGATCCGGCAAGGCCGACTACGAAAGAAAGGGAAGCCATTCTGGAAAAGATAGCTCTGTTTCAAAAAATCTTTGAAACTCACTAAAGGGCGATTGCACGTGAAAAGTCATTCCAGCTTGCTGTCGCTCTTCTTGATATCTCTCCACCGTTCGTAGAGATCGTGCTTGATCCCAAAAAGATCCAGCGCCTTACCCACAAGGTGGTCTATCACATCGTCAAGCGACTTTGGTTTGTGGTAGAACGCGGGCATGGCGGGCATGATTATCGCGCCGGCCTCTGCGGCAGAGAGCATATTCTTGAGGTGGATTCTGTTGAGCGGTGTCTCTCTTGGGACGAGGACGAGGCGACGCGCTTCCTTCAGCGTCACGTCAGCCGCTCTCGTTAGAAGGCTGTCCGCATTTCCGGAGAGTATCCCTCCGATAGTCTTCATGCTGCAAGGCATGATTATCATTCCGTCGGTGAGGAAGGAGCCGCTCGAGATTCTAGCCGCAAGGTCGTCGTCCGAGTAGCTGTATGTCGCGAGTTTCTTCACTTCCTCGACCCTCATATCAGTCTCGTAGGTAATCGTGATCCCGCCCCACTTTGTAATAATCAGGTGAGACTCCACGCCGAGCCTCTTCAGTTCCTGGAGCAGCCTGATTCCGTAGATCGACCCCGAACTTCCGGATATTCCAACTATTAGGCGCAATGGTTCTTCCGCAGGCACTCGGCCGCATTTAGCAATCTGATTTGTTAATTAACAAATCGCCACGGCCTCTCAAGGAAGGACAGCAGAGCCTCTTTCCACGGACTTTGCCTTGGGTATCGAGATTAGAGCGTAGAATACGCACGCGGCGAAGACGACGAAACTCATGATCGTCCAGTTCGCACCGTACCCGAACGTTCCGATAACCGAAGCGGCGTAGATGGGAGCGACGGTACCACTGGCCTGCCAGATGAGGTTCGCAAATCCCGAGAGAGCTCCAGCCCTGCTCTCTCCTACCACGGAGATGATGTCAGCATTTGCCGGAGTTATGAAGAACCTGAAGAAACCCATCACAAGGGCGATGCCGATTATCAAGGCAAAAACGGACGTCCTTGCCATCGCGAAGAGCAAGGCCGCGTAGATGAGAAGTGAGACGAGGACTGTCTTCTTTATCCCGAGCCTGTTCATCACATATCCGGAGATGAGCGTCGAAGGGATCCCGGCGAGTGCAAGAGATGACACCGCGATGCCGGAGAGGTATGACCCAAGCCCTATGGAGACAAAGTAGTCGTAGGCAAAGAACGTCACCGGCCAGTACGCGAAGTAGAATAGAAATCCAGCAAGTGCCAAGACGATCGAATTCTTGCTCACGAGGAAGGACAAGGACATCCTCTGCGGCTTGAACCCCCTCACTTCCGAGCTCAAGAAAAGTACTCCGAGAAGAAAGGAAATGATTGCAAGGACGTAGTATGCCCATTCCCATCCGAAGTTTAGGGCAACCGGTGGAAGAAGTACCCCGAGGAAGATTATCGAGAGGGGCCACGCGAGGCTGTAGTATCCCATCATCACGAGCCTCTTCTTTCTGTCCTGGAAGAGCGCTGTCATGATCTTCAGGGTGCACGGGAATATCCATCCTGCGGAGAAACCCATTACGACGCTACTCACATACTCAACTTCAATGGTCGGTGCGAGACCTCCCAAGAGGAGGCTCGCGGAGAGTACTATCTGCGCGAGTCCCACCACCAGATTGGGACGCACCCTGTCGGAGATCATTCCAGCAGGCACCTGAACGATGATGTAGCCAAGGAAAAACAGGGAAAAGATCAGACCACTTTCCGCGACGGTGGGGTGAAGCGATGAGTAGATTCCGACGACGCTCCATACCATGCGACCAAAGTAACTCAGAAAGAAGGCAGAGGAGGAAAGGAACACGAGCGCCGCCTCGTTTCTGATTCGCGTTTGCGATTGTAAGAAAAGTTTCAGCCTACTCATGGCTCCGAAGCGCGCGCCTCTCTCCCTACGGATATTTGAAAACAACCGTGGGATTATTATTGTGTCCTGCGGAGGAGGAGATCATTTGCGAAAAGGTATCTGTGAAGGAGGATTGGAGTTATTATAGTAGATCATTGACTTCAAAAAATCAGAGTACGTTGACGAGCAGTATTTTCATCAGGAACGCAAGTTACATTGTGACGATGGACCCAAGGCGCCAAATCATAAGCGATGGCGCAATCGCAGCGCAGGGAAATCAAATCATCGCCGTTGGAAAGAGCGACGAACTAGCGCCGAAATTTTCCTCTTCCTCCGAGCACGTAGTTGACGCAAGGGGTTGCGTCGTCACGCCCGGACTGATTAATTGCCACCTTCACACCGCCCAGTATCTAGCCCGCGGTGTCGCTGACAACGTTTCACTACCGACGTGGATACACGACAGGATCTACCCATACGAGGCCTCGCTGACCCCGAGTGAGACAAGGGCCGCCTCAACCGCGTGCCTAGTCGAGGCGATCAAAACGGGTACCACTTTCATTGCCGATCCTGGAAGCTACCACATGGATGAAGTTGTCGAGTCCACGCAGAAGGTTGGAGCAAGGGCTGTCCTCGCCCGGTCACTGATAGATATCCACACGCCGGGCAGACCAATTCCAGACGACATGCGGGAGAGCACCGACAGCGCAGTCTCTGCTGGGGAGGACTTCGTCAGGAGATACAACAACCATGCTGAAGGAAGAATCAAGGCGTGGTTTTCAATCAGGACAGAGAGGACGACCTCAAACGAGCTGGCCCGAAGAATAAAGGAAAAGGCAGACGAGTACGGGACGGGAATCGAGTCGCACGTAGCGAACTCGCAGGACTCTGTGACGCGCCACAAGGAGATGTTCCGCGAAACGCCACTCGTTCGCTACCACAAGGCAGGGTTGCTCTCACCAAACCTCCTGATAATACATGCGAATTGGCTGACGGATGAGGAGATCGACCTCGTGATAAAGTACAACGTAAAGGTGGTTCGATGCCCTACCTCGGCATATGTTACGGCGTCCGGGACTCTTCGCGGGGGCAAGTTCGCACGGCTCGAAAAGGCGGGCGTCGCGGTCGCTCTCGGGGCCGACGCCACACCCGCCTCGAACTTTCTCGACATGATCAGGGTGGGTTACTCGCTGATGAGCTACAGAGACTCCAACCTTGACGCGACGCTCTACCCTCCGGAGCAGGTGCTGGAGACACTAACTCTGAACGGAGCGCGCGCCCTCCTATCCGAAAGTGAAACAGGATCGATCGAGATTGGAAAGAAAGCAGATCTTGTTGTATTCGACGCTAGAAAACCGGGCTGGGTTCCACTACTCAACCCCGTCTCGAATCTCATACACTCGGCTTCGGGTGAAAGTACCAGAGATGTAATAATCGACGGCAGAATTGTACTTCGTGATGGCAGGTGCCTGACAGTGGACGAGGACAAGGTGAGGGAGGAGGCGCAGAAAGCCGCGGAGGATGTGACCTCTCGCTCTGGAGTCCGAGGGTACGCCCGCTCTACATGGCCCATGGCGTAGGTGGAGAGCGGTGAGCTCTCTACTTTTTCAGCGAAACGCACTGTAAATCTGCTCCGTGAAACGTTTCAACTGCCCGGACTGGTCGGGAGAAGCAAACCTCAGTATGATCGTCGTCACTCCAGCGGACCTGAATCGCTCTATCCAATCGATGCACACTTTGGCCGATCCAAACGGGCCCCACGACTCCATAGGCCTTGAGAGGTTGCCGTAGTACTTTGAGATGAACTCCCTGGCTTCGCTCTCAGCTTCTGATTTTGAGGAGTTTACGTTCAGCGTCATCTGGTAGACAATGTCAAGTTTGGAAAAGTCCTTCCCCTCACTTTTTGCAATTCGCTTCAGATTCTCCACGCCGTCTCTCACTCCCTCCGGAGTCGCAAACCCGTCAAACATCCATCCATCGCCGTGCTTCACGACGCGTGTGAAGATCGATTCGGCGAGTTTCTTCGATTTTGCTACTACTTCTTCTTCTCTATCTTCCGCTCCGTGCCCATATGGCCACCCAACGATGCATATCGGAGGCGCGGGTTTCTGGATTGGTTTTGGGTTAAGAGTGACGTTGCTCACGTTGTAGTACTTGCCAGAAAATGTCACGCCATCTTCCTGCCAGAGCCTTCGAAGTAACTGCACGTACTCTTCCACCATGCGTCCCCTGTTTCCAAAATGTATGCCGAGCTTCTCATACTCGAGCGTCCCAGGGCCTATGCAAACCGCCATCGATGTGCGACCACGAGAGAGGATGTCAAGCGTTGCCCATGTCCTTGCAAGGAGGATGGGATTGCGGAGAGGAGCGATCATGCACGCGGTGCCTAGCTTCACTCTGGTTGTTCTGCTTGAGATCGCGCTCAGGATCGAAAGAGGGTCGAGCCTGGGTTTTGCAAGAATACTATCGCCGACCCAGACCGAATCATACCCGAGTTCTTCCACGTGCTTTGAGAAATCCAGCAGGTTCTCTGCGGTGTACTGCGCAGGGTAAATCAGCGGAACCCTTGTGTTGACGTTGACTCCAAAACTTATCCTTCTTCGACTCTCTTGGTCTTCTTCTCTTCCTGCTGCCATCTTGTCGCAAATTTCACTTCTCCGTCTACACAAGAAATCGCTTTAGGCAATCTCCTCGATTTCGGTTGCTATCGTCGCAACGTACTGGCCAGTGCTGACCATCGGGTACTCTGAGATTCTCCAGAGGAGGCACTTCTCCTTCGCGACGACGCTGTCGAGCACCTGCCCAAACGGATCTGACACTTCCACTATCGTGTTCCCCGCATCAATTATCGAGCCGAGCTCTTGTTTGAATTCTATAAAGCCCCCGCGGTTTGCAAGGAGGTTCTTCAGGTGACGGACAACGTACTGCCTTTTTGGAATCTCCGGGTCGCCGGGAATCATCTTCAGGTGCTTCAGGACGTTTTCCACTCCATGTACACCCTTCTGGATGCTTCCCTCGACCCACCCGAAGCTTCCCGAGAGCTCGGGGGTTATTGTTGGCGTCCCCCTCACTGTTGCCTGCCAAGACAACTTTGTCTCGGCGCTCTTTGGGTTGAAGGAATCCGAGGCGTAGATCTTGCTCTCCTTCTCGTCGAGTATGTGCCCGGAGCCAAATACTCTCGCCATCTCGAAAGCCACGTCGTGGTTTGGCTCATCTTTTCCCACCCTGACATATACGGACCCGACGCTCGGGCTGATCCCGGTCTGGTGGATGTCTATCGCGTAATTTGAGTGAATCACAATCTCCTTCCACAGCTGGTCGACGATCCTCTCCGAGGAGCTGCCGTCTGCTCGCCCGGGCCAGACTCGATTCATGCTCAGCTTGTCGATGGGGTTCCACGGCTCGTTCCAGTGAAATCCAAAGAAATTTGCAAGTATGACTGCGACGATTTCACCTGAGAGCTGCCCGGGGTCGATGCGCGTAATTATCCTTCGTATGACTCCAATGGGATTGAGCTCATCTCCATCGATTGCGGCCTGGAGGTAGACTCTCGGTCCCTGCTTTCGTCCCTTGATCAGCGCCACGGGGATCTCTGCGGGCCTGCTGTCCTGCATCTCTGCGACCTTGATCCAGCCGAACTTTTTCTGTCCGCTGTTTGCTCGTAACTCTCGAACCTTGAGGCTCTCGTCGTCTGGCACGTGTTCGACTTCCTCCTCAATTGGTTATTAAGCTCAGCGAGCTACGAACTTGTGGGAAAAGAGAGAGGTGTCAAGAGAAGAACCACGAGAAAATGAAAGCGGCAAGGAGAACGACTTTGCCAACTCGGAGCATGAAGAGGAAGAAGGCAACTCTGTATCGACGTACGTCGAGATTTTGACAAAAATCATGGACTCTGTGGAGCCCGCCATATCGAAAGCAAAAAGTTCGCCACGAAAGCCCGCCACAATCGAGGAATACAGAGCTCTCGTCATCCATGAGATCATACAGACAACTGAAAAGTATCTGTCGTCGCTTCCGGATGAGACCGCGCACGGCGCCGTGGTGCCACTCAGGGAGTACGGATACAGAAACCGGGACGACATTATCCGCAGGATAGAGAGTGGGATACACGAAAGGGTGGAAAAGTCGTTCGGCGAAGACGTACAGCGATTCGCCAATTTCTTTTCGTAGAATGGTAATAATTGCCATTTTGTCAAATGAATCATGTGTCTACACTGAATTTGAGTACGTACAATTGTAACACGTGCGATGGAACAAATCTTCAATTGCTTTTTTTTGTTAGCGGGTTGCGGAGCTCTCCATCTCTCAGTTTTGGAATTCTATGCCGCAATAGTCTACGCTCGAGATGTCGTTTGCGAGGACGAGGTCAAGCGCCTTGGACGCCCAGAGGCCGATCCTCCTCCTGAGTGTCAGGTGGAGAGATTCATGAGAAATTCCCTTTGAAATTACTTCGACCAGGTCGTCGAACTCTGCGACGAGGCTCCTCCACCCTCCATATCCGGAGATCCAGATCACGTCGTTGGGCTCGCTTACCTCGGTGTGCATCGGTGCCCTGCGTATCCTCCCGTTGAAGCGAATCTCGCTCATGTTCTATTCCGTGTCGTACTTCGGAGTGATGTATGCTGTTGAAAGATCCTCTTGAGGAGTTTTGACGATCAAGTCCCCTTTGGGACGAGATTTATCATGTAGCGGTTTATGCAGTCCACGTCGCTCTCGATGCGCTCGACGCTCATCTTCCTGAATCTAGAGAAGATATCCTTGAGCGCCTCCTCGTCGAGCTGGCTTGCGAGCGGAGGGTTCGTCATGAGCGAGGCCCAGCCGATGTTGCTCTGCTTCATGAACTCGATGCACTGGACAATCTTGCTTATTGCATCGAGCCTGTCCTTGGGTTCGGACTGTTCGAGGTCGGCCTTCAAAGCAATGATGGAGTCTCTTATCTGCAAAATGTTGGTATTCCAGTCGGTCGTGCCGGACAATTTCGCTATATACACACGCTCTCCCCCAGTGAGTATTCTCCACTCTAAAATGGGTTTTTGCCAAACTCGAGACGTGCAATTGATGATAAGATAGTATCATGGATTCTTTGTTCTTCTTCTACTCTTGCGAGAATTGGTTGATCTGCGAGGAAGTGTGAAAGCTTTTGGGCACGGCTTTCTACATTTCTCCACTGAGATTCTATGCCTGACGCCCTAATGGTTGCTCTCCCTAACGCTTTATCGGTTCCTTCTATCTCGGTCTGATTTGCTTGCCTCGCACCCGTTTCCCGCTTTATATAGCAAATTAGCTCCGTTACGTACCCCCCTCTAGGGGGGGTACCCCCTCCATTTCTCGACAATTGTCGAGTAACTGATAGTATGTGTGGGTGTGGATGTCGGATTCAAGGATATGCTTTCTCCCCAGGTATTTCGCATCGTTCTGCAACGACAGAGGACGACAAAGTTTGGAGTTCGAGTTCCAATTCTTATCGACCATTCTACTTGTTATTCGGCCAGGTGTTTAAGCGATGTGTTCTGCCGATACTGAGCTAGACATCTGATCTCGCCGTCCTAAAGTTCGAAAAATCAAAATCATTTTGCGCTATATTAGGGAACTCACCAATGGGAAAACAATGACATTTTCTACGTGGAGTATAACGATCACCAAAGTGAAGTCAAGAGAATGTTCCTTCTGCAGAACGTCAACTTCTCGTGAAGCAGGAGATGTGCCCCGTTTACTTAACGACCGATCGGCCTAAGGCCGAGTGCCCGCTCTCCTTTCTTTGTGACCAACATTGGAAAGAGAACGAACACCGTTCGAAATCATGTACTA
>JAJPHP010000071.1 GCA_021325255.1 Nitrososphaerota archaeon
CCCACAGCAGATCCTTCTTCGTCCAATCGTAAGCGTAGATGGTCTTGTGCCCGTCCTCGTCTGTCGCAGTCACCGTGTTGTTCTGATAGTTGTACGAGGCGGTGGAACGTGGCTCTTGAGTCAGAAGAGTCGGGAGTTTTTCTATTGCTTCTTTTTCGACTCTTTCAGGAATTCCGATAAGCGATCGACCAGTCCATCCTGAAGCGTTTGTTTGACTCAAACAAAAGAAATAGGATAGATTTGGGCAAAAAATGCAGGAATTTCGCAAGTTCTTCATAATTGACTTTAAAGAAATCTCATCAGTTGATCCTTTGCAGGATCTGCCATCATCTTTGCGTAACATTCCGTACAAAGCCTAGTATGCTGCCCTACATCATGCAGATCCTTTTCATCTACTTCGTGGGAGAGGGTCTCCCAGCCATCACATTGTGGCATCACCTAGACATCGCACTTGCGCGGGCGAGTGCTAATATGGATTTTTTCTGGTAGCCTCGATCTCCTAATAGATAGTTGATGTTAGTGAATCCTGCTTAGCCAAAGTCTTTGGAACGCTTTACAATTTCGTCTTCGTTTCTTTTATCGCCCCCGCATCGTATGGAAAAGTGAAGTCTGTTTTTCTATCGCAAACATATATCATCGTCCAAAGGTATCCCGAAAATCGCAACCATGCGAAAAGCACTGATGCTTACCGATATGAGTGGAAGCGACGCAGTGTACTGCGCGCTCAAAGCCGAAGGCAGCGGAAAGATAGAATCGGTTTGGGTCCCTGAGATGACTCGCAGAGATTCGATTTCAATCCTTGGTGCCATCGCCGCAAGTACGAAGAAAATTCGCGTTGCTCCCGGGATTTTGAACGTATACTCGCGCACTCCCGCACTGATTGCGATGAGCCTTGTTACGCTGCAGGAGTTGAGCAATGGGAGATTGTGCGCCGGCCTCAGCGTCGGCAACCCTGACTACGTTCATGACATTCACGGCCTCAAGGTAAAAGACAGCATCGAGCGCCTGAGAGAGGTCATCTCAATAGTGAGAAAGACCGCCGCCGGGGAGGCGAATGTGAGTTTCAAGGGGAGGGTCTTCGAGATCAAGAGCTGGAGCCCAAAGTTCCCTAAGATTGACCCCTTTCCAATTTACGTCGGGGCTCACAACCCTGGCCTGCTTCAGTTTGTAGGAGAAGCTTGCGACGGCGTGATACTCAACTTGGTGTCGCCCGAAAACATTGGGAGTGCAGCTACGATAATCAGACAGGCCGCGTCAAACTCAGGAAGACCCTCGAATGCTGTTGACATTTCATCGATAATGATGGTTGCAATTAACAACAGCGATGCACACGCTGCCGAGCAAAGGGTGAGAAAACAAATTGCGTTTTACCTGAGCAGGAGCAGACAAATCAGAAAGCGCTTTTCCAAATCCGCCTTTGCTGGGGAGATTACAAAAGTCGAGGAATTGATGGCGAAGGGGAAGCAAAATGAGATTGCCCCAGGTCTCTCCCAAGAGCTCGTCGACTCGATATCTGTCTACGGGACCAGAGGCGACGTGGAGGAAAGAGTTGCCGACTACGAGAAAGCAGGTCTTGATCTCGCCATACTTTACGTCGCTGGATGGATGGAAGATTCCCGATCTTTCACTGATTCTTTGCTCGGCTCAATTTGATTCGAGACCTCTGTCATTATGAGGAAAATGATGAACGACTCGGTACGGAATAGATGGCTAAACTAAAGCGCTACCAACACATGCCGAGGAGGAATGGAGGCCCTCCCAATTCGGCTACGTAGCTGAGAGTTCCTCTACTTGCCCTAAATCTTAGGGCATAACAGCGTGATAGCGATTCGACGCCTGTGTTTATCGCCGTGTTTTTCCTTACTGTTCAGGAACCACAGAAACAGCCTCTCCCCGTATCAGGACGTAGTGCTTGCCACTGGGGCTTGCAATCTCTGCTTGATTCAGATCGCAGAATCTGTGCGTTGAAACCATCAAGGTTTCGTCTCCAATTTTTACCAGGTGGTCGGTCATTGCACCCTTGTACTCGCGGGCGAGTACTTCGCACTCTTTGTACCCGCCAATAGCTGGTTTTTGGCTTGATAGTCCCACTTCGTTTGACCGGACCATGACCAGGCATTTCTGGCCCTCCGCGAGGGAGGAAGGAAATGTGCACTCGATATCATAATCTCCCAGGATCCGAACAACTCCGTTGGAATCTCGTCCATTTTCGGCCGGGCTTCCCTTCTTGACAACCATGCCCGGAATAAGATTCGATCTTCCAACGAAGGAAGCAACGAATTGGTTGGCCGGACTATGATACACATTGTAGGGCGTATCCTGCTGCATTATCTTCCCTTCGTTCATCACCACAATTTTGTCCGACATCAGAAAGGCTTCTTCCTGGTCGTGAGTGACGTACACAGACGTAATTCCAATCTTTGTGAGAAGAGCCTTTAGCTCGATTCGTGTTCTTTCCCTAATCTTCGCGTCGAGGTTGGAGAGAGGCTCGTCCAAGAGTAGCACCTTTGGTTCGTAAACCATGCTCCGTGCAAGCGCGACCCTCTGTTGCTGGCCTCCGCTGAGCTGAGCAGGATAACGATCTTCGTAACCTGCCAGTCCCACAGTTTCGAGAACCTTGTTGACTCGTGAGCGCATGTCGGCCTTGTTTGTGTGGCGCACCCTTAGACCATAAGCAACATTGTCGTACACTTTCATGTGAGGCCAGAGCGCATAGCTCTGAAACACGAGACCGATGTTTCTCTTCTCTGGAGGGACGAATATGCCCTTTTCAATCGATGTAACTACTTTGCCGTCGATCACAATCTCTCCTTCGTCAGGCTTTTCCAGCCCGGCGATGCACCTTAGAGTCGTGGTCTTGCCGCATCCAGAGGGACCAAAAAGTGTGACAACCTCGCGGCCGACTTCGAAGGAGATATGATCTATGGCAGCGATGTTGCTGCCTTTGACAAATTTCTTTGTTAGATTAGTAACTTTGATAATAGGTTCTGATCCACGAGTCTGCTGCTGAATAGCTACAGTTTGCATCTATATGACCGGCAGGTTATTCTGCTCTCACAAAGTCAAGCCAAGTGGCATATAATTATTGCCCTCTTTCACACACGCGTGACGCCTCGTCAACTGATAGTGTGTTGACTACCCCCTTCTAAAAGAGTGAAAGAAGGAAACAGGATGCATGTGTGTGCATCTAGGCAATCATAAGGAAAAGGGGCAGAGAGAAAAAGATCTGGGCCTCCTCCTCTCATTCTGATTATGCTTTTTTTTTTGGCGATAGAAAAAGCGTGGATAAAGCAGAGGGGAAGGATTTATCTCTGTTCTTAGGCACCAAGCGAGATGTGAATTCTCTTCAACAGAGTGTACTCCTCAACGCTTCCCATCGAGCCTATTCCGCTCTCCTTGTAAGCTGAGCCAACTATTCCGTAGGAGTTGAAGTATCCCGATCCCTTTGGTTCGGAGTTGACCCATACCATTCCAGCTTTGGTTCTCTTGGCGGCGCGAATTGCTTTGGACAGGTCATTGGTCCATATGACGGCAGATAGCCCGTACACGGTATCGTTTGCAAGGGATATTGCTTCGTCGAGATCTACGAAAGGAGTGACAGTTACAACCGGGCCAAATATCTCATCCTGTGCAATCTTCGAGTCCATAGGGACGTCGTCGAACAGCGTGGGTTCTACAAAGTTCCCTTTGTCGTACTGCTCTCCGGTGAGCCTACCTCCGCCCATCACGAGCTTTGCGTCTTTCTTTCCCTGTTCGATGTACTCCATGACCCTGCCCAGCTGGGTCTTGTTCACGACCGGGCCGATTTCAGAAGCGGGGTCGAGGCCGTGCCCCACCTTCATCTTGGCCGTTGTAGCCTGGAATGCCCTAACAAAGTCGTCGTGGTGGGACTTTTCAACTAGGATCCTTGTGCTCGCAAAGCAGATCTGCCCGGCGTGGTAGAGGCAGGCGCCGCTCACGCTGTCCTTTGCCACCTTTTGAAAATCTCCGTCGCCGAAGACAATGTTCGGCGATTTACCTCCGAGCTCGAGCGAGACCTTCTTCACGTTATTCGCGGCGAGCCTCAGTATTTCCTTGCCCGTGCTCAAATCACCGGTAAAACTCACCATTTCTACATTCTTGTTTGAAGCGAGCTCCGCCCCAACTGTTGAGCCTGATCCGCACACGCAGTTGATCACCCCTTTTGGAATGTCGGGGAACTTGCTCAAAATTCTGATCAGCTCCATTGTGCCTCCCGCAGTCGCGCTAGCTGGTTTTATCACAACCGTACACCCCGCCGCGAGAGCCGGCGCAAGAGATCTTCCGAGCAGGGAGATGGGTGCATTCCATGGCACTATGATTCCTACGACGCCGACCGGCTCTCTCATCGCAAGGTCGACCTCATCTCCGCTCGAGTTTGTGACCGAACCCATGAGAAATCTAGCCTTAAATGCCGCATTCTCGACGACGGAGGGCAGCTTTGTGTACTCTATCAGATTGTACTTGAAGGGCTTGCCGCACTCCCTTGTCAGAATCGAAGCCGCGTCTTCCATTTTGGTGGCTCCCAGGTACCTCGCGAGCTTTGCAAGGATCGTTGTCCTGAATTGCACGTCGGTCGCCCACTTTGAGTTCTGAAAAGCTCGGTTTGCAGCTTCTATTGCAGCTTTCATGTCCTCGACTGAGCTGGACTGACAAACAGACACTTCCTGCCCGTTTCCCGGATCGAAGGTCTTGAACGTCTCCTTCGCAGAAGATTCGGTCCACTCGCCGTTGATGTAATTTCGGTACGCGGTCGCCTCAACTATGTTGGTTTGCACGTCTTGCTACTCTCTCCATCCCTGTTACTCTTTACTCGCAGCGGTAGAGAGGATGAGCATATCTTGCGAGATTAATACGTGTCTATGAAGGAAGAAAACCATAGACCTGGCTCTTCAAAGAGCTGGCGCTCAGAGGAGTCACGTTCAGTTCACATCAACGTGACTTTGGCTATCAATTATTTGACATCTAATAACTGATTAGAAGCAAAACAAAAGGTGACCGACAGTACTCCGTCGATAGAGAGCAAAAAAACGAAACGAGGAAAAGAGAGGCCCCGACGTTACATCGTTCTGTATCGGGTTTTCTTCCTCTTTCTTGCCAGATTAGGATGCTCTCCCCCCAAGAAAAGATGGGGAGAAAAAGATGGGAATTGAGCTTTTTTGCTTGCTCAATTACTGATTGAGTATCTTGCCCCATTTCTCCAGCGTCTTTTTCTTCAGCTCTGGGCTGATCGAGTTTACCGGCGGGAAGTCTTTGATCCAGTCAAAGGGCCTACACGCATTGATCAGAGCCTTGCTGTTGGTGAGGTCTCCCCTGTCCCTCTTCCAGGGCGGGATCCTCGGGTCAAGGTAGGTGCTCCACGTGTTGTCTATGATATCTACGGACGTCGCCGGGTCTGAACGGGAAGCTACAGCCCACATTACGTCTGGCAGGTTTGTCGGATCGATGTCCTCGTCGACTACGATTACGTACCTGCCCAGATAGCCTCCAGACCTTGCCCCGGCCGCGACAAGCAGCGCCTGCTTTGCGTGCCCAACGTACCTCTGCTTGAGACTGATGACTATGAAAGGTAGACCGCCCCCGCCAGATGTACTGCAGAAGTAAGTCCATACTCCCTTGACATCTTGGATTCCTGCCTTCTCCAGAGTGTCCCACAGCACGGCCGCTCCAAACGGAATGCCGTGCGCGTAAAGCGTGGTTGGTTTGATAGGAGGAGCTCCCGCAATTATTGGGTCGTTGCGATACATGACGGATTGGACCTTGATGATTGGCTCGGTCCTCGCGCCGTGAGCATAGTATCCGGGCCACTCTCCGAATGGACCCTCAATCATCGATTCCTTTTCGGGAGGTGGAAGTTCGCCTTCGATCACAATCTCCGCAGTTGCGGGTATCGGCAGACCGGTAACAGGTCCTCGGATGACATCCACTGGCTTGCCGCCCCTAGCCCAGCCCGCCCAGTCGTATTCCGAAGTTCCATAGTGCACCGCGTAAGTAGCGGCCATCCAGATCGCGGGCTCCTGGCCGAAAGTGACTGCGACGGGGCAGCTCTTTCCCTTCGACCAGTACTTCCTCTCCATAATGCTACCGTGATGCCCTGGCGAGATATAGAGGCCGAGAGTATTCTTGTTGTGTATCTGCAACCTGTAGACGCCTAAATTTACCCAGCCTTCTTCCGGGTCTCTGGTGATAACCATGCACGCGGTCCCAATGTACCTTCCTCCATCGAGCTCGTGCCACTTTGGGGTCGGGAACTTGAAAAGATCCACCTTGTCGCCCGTGTCGATGTTCTCCTTTACCGGTCCATCGCTAACTTCCCTCGGCGGCACCGGTGAGTAGGTGGGTATCTTTTCCTTCCAGTACTTGAGAAGCTCCACCTTGGTCAGATTGATTGGAATGTCAAGCGCGAGCGCGGTGCGCTTTGGCGTATTCATAATGTTCGAAGCTACTCTGTATCCCTTCGGGTACCCCTTGATCTTATCGAACATCAGCAAGGGATGAGTATCCGGATGGTCTATCTCGGAAGTCTCTGTGATCGCGCCGATCTCCAAGTCCCAGTCCGCTCCTTCGATGTCTTTCACTTCATTCAGTTGACGACATCGGTCAATGAACTCTCTAAAATCCTCAAATGGCATGAGAAGCCGCTTCTTTTTAGAGAATTAAAAACGTTCTGAGAAGTTTTGCACTTTTGGAGATACTGCGCCAGAGAATTTGGAAAGAAAACGCAAGAGGGCTTTTGCTTATCGCAGTTTGCTGTGCTTGCCAAAAAAAGAAACACAAATGCGGTCAGAACGGACCATCGTATTTCATTTGCGTGAACCAATTAAGCCAATAGCCAGAGCGAGATCCCCCTGCGCGCTGGTGAAATCGTCTCTGCCAAAGTCCCTCGGATCTACAAACTCGATGGATGAAAACCAGGGTCTCTTCCTTATCTCCTCGTTTGTCTTAACCTTGAAGACGAAGCAGTAATCCCAGTGCATGTTTCCTGGAAAGATGTTGCTCGGGTCGTAGAAATTGTACAGCTTGCCAGGACCCGCGCTGAAGCTTTTGATTCCGAGTTGCTCTTTCAAGATTCGCTTCAGGGCCTCCTCTGGCGCCTCTCCCTCCCTGACGTAGCCTCCGGGAAAGAGCCATGACTTGGTGAATTTTTTCAGCCTCTCTTGGTTCATCAATCTAATGTTTGGCGACCATTCAGTAAGCCACTTTCTTCTGTTAGTCGGTTTTACAAGCAGCACTTTGTTCCCTCTCCTTATGACAGCAAACACGGAGATGCAAAAACCACCGGCTGGAGTGTCGTGCTTGGGCGAGGGGCCATAGTAAGCGAATTGATGGACGACCAAATTGGAAAAGAAAATCACTCAGGAAATCGAAATGAGTAAGGGTCTAGGTAAAGTTTTGATCCCGCGAGAAAAATGGGTTTCTTTTCTTCAAAATGACACCAGAACTACGCCGAGCACCGATGAAATTATTCCAAGAATCGTCCGCCTATCTATAACTTCAACCTCCCTGATCAGGAAGTATGAGAGTATCAACGTGATCATGGGATTGGTTCCGTTTACTGTTGCTACAACGGTAACCGGCAAAATCTGGAGTGCGGCGTACTTGTAATACTGCCCGAAACCACCAAGTATCGTGGCGACTACTACGAAGATGAAACTCTTCCTGTCCGACCTGTACTTGTTCTCGATTCCGGACCTGCTCTGGACAAGAATTACTATCGGAATTATACCGACCAATGAAGTGATGTAGGTGAAGAAGGTGGCACCTATCGGATCTTTGTAGACCGTTATCGCAATCTGCATCAGGTCTTGAGTTACGCCCCAGAAAAATCCTCCCGCGAGGCCATAGATCAGGCCTGTTTTCATTTGCTCGGATGTTATGCTGGATACAACGTAGGAAGAATAGGACGAGTTGGATTTCGATGAGTGAATCTTGCTATAAGAGATGACAAAGATTCCTAGCAAGACCAGTGCAACTCCAAGTGCCGAGAGCAAGTCGATGCGCTGGTTCAGGAACACTATTGCGATGACCACAGCATAGACGATCTGACTTGCCCCCAGGATGGTTCCTCTGTTGGCACCGACCAAGGAAATGCTCTTCCAGATGAAGTACCTGCCTCCCACGTAGTTCGTGAGTCCGATTATTACGAAGAGCAGGATCACTTCCGTTGTAATCTCTTGCGCGTCAAACCCAAGAAAAAGCAAGGGTATACCAAAAATAGGGATCGAGATCAGTATGGAGATCAGCGTCGCGTAGGACTCGTCGAGTCCGAACAGTGATTTGCGCACCGCGAGCTTGTTTGCACCGAGGCAACACGTCGAGACTATTGTATAGAGCAGCCCGAGCGTGTCCATTTCAAAAAGTACTCCTCCCGCTTTCTCCGTTTTTCTTTCCCTTGGCTGCTTCCTTCGCTTTCTTCTAAAAGCTCAGAGAGTTAGATAATCATCGCGTCTTTCGGCAAGGGGAAAAAGCAAAGGAAACTTGCGAGAATGACTGCAACGGAGCTATTATTGTAGGGCGGCTCCAGCCTCGGCGCATTTCTGATCTTCGTCGGACTTTGCCCCACTTACTCCAACCGCGCCAACAACCTTGCCGGACTTTGTGATCGGCATACCTCCACCTCCACCTACTATTGGGTGTATCGCGGACACTCCGACGAATGTCTCCGGATTGTTCTTGAACAGTTCACCAAGTACTTGTGTGGGCCGGCCGCGGAAGGCAACTACGGTGTAGGCCTTGGCTTTTGCGATATCCGGCGCAAGAATACCCGAACCGTTCATCCGCTCCACCAACATTACTATACCGGAGCCGTCAACGACTGCCACTGAAACAAATACCCCGAGAGATGCGGCCTTTTCACGAGCTCTTTTACTGATCTCCTGGGCTTCTTCTAAGGTGAGCGCTTCTGCCGACAAAGTGAATAGCGCATCTCCATCTGGGGTTGATTAAAGGAGTTCTTCCTTTGTACGAAATCTTTCCGCGTGTTTTGGGGTTTTCCTTAATTTTGGAGGAACAACCTGCCCCCGCCGGTGACACGGTCTCTTATTCCGATGGCACGGAGACAAGCCCACATGAGAGCCGTGTTTCCGGTGACGACGGGCTTTCCAATGTCCTGCTCGAGCGGCTCAATGATTTCGAGTGTCCTCAGGTTTGCATTGTTTATCACAACCGCTTCGACCTCCTTGTTATTCAGGCTCTTCATCAGGCGGTAAGCGGATTCAGGCGGCTGCCCGCTGACATCGTAGTGAGTCTCAAGATCAAGTTTCTTTGTCGAGACCACCTGAAACCCATTTGCCTCCATGAAGGCCTTCATCCGCTCGAGCATTGATGATGTCCTGAGTGGAGTGGCGGTGCCTATCTTCTTCACCGAGAGAGCCTTCAATGCCTTTAGGATGGCCGAAGACATGGTGATGCATGGGACGCCGGTAAGCTTTGCCATCCTTTCATTGATCATCGAGTCAAAACCTGACGTAGTGGAAAGCGTGCCAGAGCCATGCGCAAGTCCTATCACATCAACTGCAACCGTTTCATCAGATCCAGCCAATACTCTTGCAGAGCTGTCAAGGGCTTCTAGCATCTTCGCCTGCGCTTCCTCCGTTCCAGTTCCAGCGTAAGGGATGCGGGAAAAGTGCACAGATACGCCCGAGGGAAGCATTCGAAAAGCCTCCATCTCCGCCACTCTGTTGGTCGAAGCTACGATGAGACCAATTCGTCCTCTCCATCCATACATAATCAAATATCGGAAATAGTGGATTTTTGCTCAGAGTAAAAACATTCTCTGGAGCTCTCAGAAAGAGCGAATCATCAGCTGGGCAGCAAAAGAACTAGCGCATAGACTGCTGCGCAATAGGACGCGCAAATTTTCATGGAGCTCTTCTGCGCATGAGTGCGGTTGGAGGTTGCTCCAGGTCAACGAAGAATCCGAGCTGTTTGTATTTCGGCATGACTCGATCAGTAAGCAACCCGAGCTGGCTAAGCTTCGGCATCACCCTGCGATTCAGTTCCACTCTTACTATATCGTGTATTCCGGAGCGAGCAACATCTTCGACAAGCTCATAGTGATCAATGCCCACGCTTCCGCAGATTTCCTTCGAGAACATTCTATCGGTGTAGGTACGGTAGTCCTCGACGACGCGATCAAAAGTGTAATCCTCGAGCTGATGGCGCTCGGTTTCGGTCATGTTCTTTATTCTCTGGGACAGGTAGAGCATTCCAATTGCGGTGTGCCTTGCCTCGTCGAAGTTGATTCGCCTGTACATCTCCCTTATGACGGGGTCAGGGCTGTTTACTTCTCTGTTCTTGAAACGACCCATGGCAAGGCCCTCGGTAACAACGTGGAAAGCAATTAGTTTCTCCATGTAACCTCGAGCGAGAAGATTTTTCCATCGCTCTTCTCTTGCCTTCACGTAAACAAAATCCCTGTTGTGGTAGCGGTTGACAAGTATCCTCATCCCGGTCTCGTAGTGCCTTTCCTCATCCACTGTTTGCATGGAGAGAGCCATCCTCGCGTCTCTATCTGGAATCTCTTCTAATTCGGAACCGCACAGCCTCGCGGCGAAATCCTCCCCCTGGATGCTCGTGCACAGTGCGAGCCAAGAGTGCTCCGAGACAAATGCGTCTCTCTGCTCCGCGTTGAGTCTCTTCAGTGAAGGAAGTTTTTCTAGATCAATCCAGGTGGAGCCGTAGTCTCCGGTAATGTCTCCGCTTTGTCCTTCCTTCCCGTAATCCAGCTCATTTGCGTTCCACTGTTCGCGTTTGAATTTCTCGTACAATTCAAACATGTTTTTGGCTTCGGGAAAGATGATCACTGTGAAGAGGTCAGGCCGTAGAGTTACGGCGGCCTAGCACTAATTATCTTTTCTTGCAAATGCTAGGAATGAAATCCCTCTCCACCACTTGGCAATGACGATTGAGAAGGAAAGAGATTGCAGTATTCTTTTGCGTGTGAAATCATTACAACTTTTTAATAGACTAAGGCAAACGAGAGCTCCAGCGTCGCATTGACCGTTCTAATCACTGGCTCAGGTCTCATAGGAACTCAGATTGCAAAGCATTTTGTCGAAGACGGCGAGAGAACAATCGTCTATGACATTGCACCGCAGCTGCAGCCGATGTCCGAGCTGATCGACCTTTCGAAGATTAAGGTGGTCAGGGGGGACGTGCTCGATTTCCCGAATCTTGCAAGTACGCTTAAGGAAAATTCAGTTGATAGATTGGTCCACACGGCCGCGCTGCTCCCCGGCGGCCTGATGAAGAACCTCTACAACGGAACCCGCGTCAATACCGACGGCACGTTGAACGTATTGGAAGCGATGAGGCTCGCCGGCGCGAAGAGACTGGTGTACACAAGCACCGTGGGAGTCTACGCGAAGGAGGGGGGACCGGGTGAGTACTTTGATGAGGAAATCAGCCCGACCAAGCCTGTGAGCCTCTACGGTGCGACCAAGTTGATGAGCGAGTACATTGGGACAAACTACGCGAAGACCTATGGCATTGATTTCAGGGTCGTCCGCTTTGCAAATATCATTGGTCCCTGGTCCGGCGACATTCAAACCGGGACGGGAGGTTTTGTCAAACAGCTCCTCGAGGGTGCGCTTAGCGGAAAGGAGACTCACATACCAAACCCATACCCAATGGTACTTGAAGCAGAGTGGGTTTATTCAAAGGACGCCGCGCATGCCGTACACCTCTTGATGAACAAGGAGCAACTACTTAGCAACGTCTTCAACGTTGGTACGGGAAAAATCACTTCGGCACAAGAAATCATTTCGTCCATTCAAAAGATCGTACCTGGTGCTCGCCTAACTTTAGGCAGCGCCAAGCCCATGGCAGTAAAGCCAATGAGCATCGACAGAGCAATGAAAGAACTTTCGTGGAGTCCAAAGTACGACATTGGCGCTATGGTCAAGGACATGATAGAGTGGTACCGCAGTAAAAGCCACCACACGGTCTAAGTGCACGGGCTCGGATATATTCGAGGGAAGCTGAAAAAGAAGAAAAACTCGCTTTTCCCTTATTCTTAGGGCAAAGGCATGATGTTGTATTTACGACTTGGTCGGCATAGGGTTAGCAAGCTAGCGACAGCAACTGCTGACCGAGTGGATTGAAAGCGCGAAAAAGTTCGGCGCTTTGATCGAAGGATAGGCATGCTGAAGAAGAGTGATCTCGGGCACTCACGCGGCGTGCCGACGCAATAACATGCATGGGTCTCGGAAAAAGAGTAATAACACTCCTCCGACCGCGAGGGAATCTCGTAACTAGTAAATTGGGCGAGGAGAGGAAGAAGAAGGGCGCACCCATCTTTGTCGTCGTTGCAGCCCTTTGTCTCATCATTTTTCCGATCCTAGTTGCGTTTGCCTACTACTCGAGCCGTAATTTGCTCCCGGTCGTCGCGAATCTTCAATTCAATTCACCGAGCCCACCCCCACAGACCTTGCAGGAACATACGCTCGCACCGACGATGCTAAACGGCACTCTGCTTCCTATCATCCCAAACTTTTCCTTTCCGAACATTCCACCCGTCACCTATGTTGTGATCTACTTACTTCTGGCGGCGCTCGTGGTCTCCTTCGCGTTCATCCGAACTTTCAGGATAATGCGGGCTTGTCGCATAGCGCCATTTTCGAATAAAGAGGCAGAGGGCGAACTGCTGCAAGAAGAAAGGGAAAAGGTTGCCTCAATCCTGGACCAAACGGTCAGGGAGTTACGCTCAGACTCGAATTACAGGGAGGCGGTCATCAGGTGCTACAAACTAATTGCCCAGACCCTAGAAGCGAGGTCCGCGATCGACGGCAGGTCGCTCACCGCCTCGGAATTCAGAGAGGTCATCTCCGATAGATTGAAGTTTGACTCTCCTTATCTTTCAAAGGCTACGACGCTTTTCGAAATCGCAAGATATAGTGAACATGAAATAACACGGGAGGACGCCTTGGAGGCAAGCGAGTGCCTCTCAGGCCTGAGCGAATCGCTCAGACAGCACGTCGCTCCGTTGTAGACCCTAACTTGAGAATTGACCATACAAGATTTGGAGACCGCGATAAGTTTAGTTCTTTTTTGGGGCGTTGGTGTTTCATTCGCGTGAAAGTTCCTTGGACCAAGATGCACGGCCGGCTTTTGAAGGTGTGCGCCCTCCTGGTCGCGCCAGTGGCGTTGTTACTTCTTGTGGCGAGCGACTTTAGTGCCCTGTTCCTCTACGGTGTAATAGTGATTGAGGGGCTTGGGATAGCGGTGTGGGCAGTGTCAAGGATAAATCGCGACAACGCCCTCGCTGAACTCGAAGCATACGTGCATGAATCCGGACGCAGGAAGTTTGCCCAGCAGCATTTCTACGAGCGAAACAGGGTGCAGTCCTTGGCATCCTACGTAAAGTGGGCGAGGAAGAGTGATAGTAGCGACACGACATATCCACGGCAAGAAATAGCTAAAATTGTCAGGCAAATTCTCCTTGAGCGATCGTCCTCATTACCGCCACTTGATTCGTCGTCGTCTTTCTCCGCTGATCTTGATTTTGTTCTTAACTCCTACGAAAATGGGAAGGAAGAAAGCGGATCCGATAAGAAGTCTCTGAAAAAGATAGGAGCTTTCAGCAAGAGACTTCGGGGGACAGGCATAGATCCGTTTCGCGGCAGGCAAGAAGACTACATTTCCCGGCTTGAACGCGTCATCACCTTCCTCGAGTCATCCAACATCCATTGAGAATTGCGTGCATGTCCACTTCTATGCACTTCAAAAATAACAAAAAGGAAAAAGGGTAACCAGCGTTGCTTTCAGAGGTAGAATCGCAGAAACTCGCCGTCAAGATTCTCGACGAGGTGGGCAAGGCAATCGTCGGAAAGAGGGCCGTGCTCGAGAACATACTCCTGGCCATGCTGTGCGATGGGCACATACTTTTCGAGGACTACCCTGGCCTTGCAAAGACCCTAACGGCGAGATGCTTTGCCCAGAGCGTGGGATGCGACTTCAAGCGAATCCAATTCACATCGGACCTGCTCCCCTCCGACATCACAGGGAGCTACATCCTCAACCGTAGCACATCATCCTTCGAGTTGAGGAAAGGGCCGATATTTTGCAACATACTCCTCGCCGACGAAATAAACCGCGCGTCGCCCAGGACACAATCGGCCCTTCTCGAAGCGATGCAGGAAAAGCAGGTGACAATCGAGAATTCCACCATGCGGCTCGACGCGCCTTTCATAGTCTTTGCGACGCAGAACCCCATCGAGTACGAGGGAACGTACCCTCTCCCCGAAGCGCAGCTTGACAGGTTCCTCGTTAAACTGAATATAGGATACCCTTCGTCCGATGAGGAGACTGAAGTTCTCGACAGGAGGACGAAGAGGAGGAGCGACGACGTCCGAATAGAGCAAGTGGTCTCGAAGGAGGAGATAGTCGAGATGGGAAAGATGGTCGAGGGCGTGCACATCGACCACGAGCTCGAGCGCTATATCGTGAAAATTGTGACCAAGACTCGGGAGCACGGCGCGGTCGAGGTCGGGTCGAGTCCCAGGGGCTCGCTTGCAATCCTGAAACTTTCCAAGGCATGCGCGTGGCTGCACCAGAGGAACTTTGTCCTGCCCGACGACATCAAGGCGGTGGCGGTGCCCGCGCTCTCCCACAGGATAATGCTTACTGTTGATCAATGGATCAAGGGAACGAAGGCCGAAATGATAATTCGAGACTTGCTTGCAAAGACAGAAGTTCCCAAGGTCGATTATTAGGGCCATTTAGCTGCCAAAGAAGGGAAAGAGAGTACTCAGCTCAAATTTCTTTGGGAAGAGGGCGGCGAAAACTTCTCCGTGTCTACATCAGAAAAAATGGCCGAGAGGAGCACAAACAAAGTTGGCTATCGGTTCATTCTGCTCGTGTCGTTCGGCCTGGGTTTGGTCGTAGTAGGCCTCTTCCTCTCCGAGCCATTCATTTTCATTTCAGTGCCGATCATGTGCTTTTTGGGTTTCGTCCTCCTGCGGTTCAAGCAGCCTGACCCCGAGGAGATCGAGATACACAGGACGCTTGAGCGATCCCAGATTCGAGAGGAGGAGACCTGCCGGGTCAGGCTGAGCGTCACGAACAGCGGCGCAAACACCATCTCATTTCTGCAGATTCGCGATTTCTTGCCCACTGAACTGATGGGGGACAACACGCAGAGCGATTTCACCACGAGCCTCAGGCGCGGGGAAACCAAGGACCTATTCTATGAAGTGCGTGCAAATTCCTATGGCGAATACTACTTGGGTCCGATAACTCTCTTGGCGCAAGACGGCTCTGGATTGGTCGAATCCTCATTGACTGTGCACTCTCGTTCGAAGTTGATTGTCCTCCCAAGGAGCGCGGGGAAACTCACGGGATTTACCATAGGCCCAAAGACCACAAAGCCGCGACCCGGCGAGATCCCTGCCAGGCGGATCGGCCTAGGCATGGACTTTCACTCGATTAGGCAACTGCTGCCCGGCGAGAGCGCCCGGCGGATTAATTGGAGAGCGTCGGCCAGGGTAGCAGACGAGAGCGGTAATCTTCTCGCAAACGAATTCACCGACCAGCGGGTGGCCGAGACGCTCATTATTATCGATGGCCGGAGCGGATTTGAACTCGAGGAGAAGTTAGACTCAATCAACTCGTACTCACTTAGGGCGGCAATGTCGATTGCCGAAAGACTACTCCGCGATAAGAACCGAGTGGGCCTTTTGGCCATGGGATTGTTTACCGAAAGGGTGGCGCCAGCCTATGGACGGAGGCAATTTGACAGGATAAGCCTGACCCTCGCGAGGTTTGTCGCCGGCAGAGGATCATCGATCTACGGCGCGGGGAGCGTGCCGTACGCGATCCGCTACCACTTCCCTCGCGTCTCTCAACTCGTCCTCATATCTCCACTCATGGACGACGTCACTCTCGAAACGGCCGCAGACCTGTGTCGCAACGCGAGCACCTACGACCTGATGATTGTTTCGCCCAATTCATTGGACTTTCCATTGAAGGGTGGGGATCGAAGGAAGAAGAAAAGTAGCACGCGCTTCGCCACGGGAGCAGAGTGGAGGATTGCTTGGAAACTGGCCAAAATGGAGAGGGAGGCAAACATAACTCGGCTGGAAGGTTTGGGGGCAATCGTCCTCGACTGGCGCGTCTCCGATTCGCTTGAGCAGGTCGTCGCAGCTCACAGGCACGCGGTCGCAAGGCGCATCGCGCAGCTTTCACATCGCTAGGCACGGGAGCAACTGGATAATTGTTTTCGAGGGCATCTAAATTGATGGAGAAGCGAGAACAAGAAAGTTGAGCTTGCTGAGACGCCAAGATTCAAGAATCCGAGTCGGACTCTTTGCACTCTTCTCGCTTCTCCTGTTTTGCCTTTTGTGCGCAATGGTAGCAATATTCCTCTTCGCTGGTTACTACTGGCTGTTCGTTGCCCTAGCTATCCTGGACGGAGCTGCGATATTCGCGAAGGCTGACCTTATCGTGTACCTCGATAGATCCGTCTTCTTCCTCACAGTAATGATCATATCCATGCTTCAAAGTCCGTTGAACGTCTTCTCTATCACCATTGAAATTCTGATTCTGGTCGCCGCGCTCGACTTTTCACTGTTCCTCAAGAAACTAGACTGCACGCGCGTCCACTCATCGGTCGTGCTTTACAGGCTCAGATCCTATGCCTACACCGTGCTGCCAGCTTTCTTGCTCACCTATGCGCTATACCTGTATTCCTTTAATCTTCCTCTTCCGAAGTTTTCGCTTTCGGAGATAATCATCGT
Organism: Nitrososphaerota archaeon; assembly: GCA_021325255.1. The sequence continues at coordinate 16,755 of JAJPHP010000071.1, forward strand.
ATTTGGGCTGTCCTCTGTGGGGACGCTAATAATAGTGTACGTTCTCGCACATGGTCTCCTTTCTCTGGGGAAGCATAACGTGGAAGCGTGATCCCGCTGTTATGGGGTAACACTTCTGAGAGGTTGCAGATCGGCTTCAATTTTCGGTGCGGGCTGGTCTCAATAAAGCAAAGCACAATGCTGCAGAACGATTAAGTTATAGTCAAGCGCGCAAAATTCCCATAGAGCAGGAGAGAGGAAAATATTGTCAGTGGATTTGCAACAACGGCAAAGGCACATGCTGTACGAAGAGCTGGCGAGCATAGTCGGGGTAGCCAACGTGATGGATGACCAAGCAACGCTCTCCGCGTATGCCCAAGACGTTAGTCCTTTTCCTCCAATTTCACCAAGCATAGTGGTAAGGCCGGGAACTATCGGCGAAATCTCGGAAATAATGAAACTTGCCACGAAGGCGAAAAGTCCGATCATAACACGTGGCGTAGGGACTTCATTCACTGGATTTCTTGATTCCTCTCCGGGCCGCTCCATCATACTCGAAACGAGGCGCATGAACCGCATTCTCGAGATCGATAAGGAAAACATGACAGTGACGGCAGAGTGCGGCGCGCTCATGAGCGAGCTCGAAGATGCTGTCATGGGTAGGGGGTTGTACGTCCACACTGTCACCGTTCCCGTAAGATTTTCCACACTCGGTGGTGTCCTGAGTGGAGTGGTTGGCGGTGGTCTTCCGGTCCGTGGTGCTGTCGCGGGGACAGACGCGAACCAGTTACTCGGACTCAAGGTTGTGCTCGCAGATGGTCGCATCGTTAGCACCAACGCTGGAGGCTCGAACGTCAATGCAAAGAGAGACTACGTGCGAGGTGGTAACGGTCCCGACCTCACCGGCATTTTTGTGGGAGATGGTGGTTACTTCGGAGTAAAGGTCGAGGCCACTCTCAAGATTTTCCCCCAACCCAACCTGACTGCGACTGGGTCGTGGGTTTTCTCCGATTTTGAAAAGGCGTGGTCGGCAATGAACTCTTTGATGAAGATGCACACCACGCCCTACTCACAGCTTAAGGTGCGCTACATGACAGACTACTCCCTCATGTATGAGGCGGTAGGGGAAAATCAATCAGAGCTCGAAAGCAAGATAGCCGCAATAAATAGGGCGTGCAAGGAAAACGGTGGGAAGGAGGCTCCCGAAGACCTCAAACAGTTTTCGAGCAAATTCAATGACTATATGCGTGATGAGGAGAGGGTCAAGGCCCCGCAGGGGATGACCGCATACATCATTGGGAAGAAGGAGTTCCCGCACGCGTACATGGAGATAAAGCAGTTGATCGAAAGGAGGGTTGCAGAAAGAAGGTTGGGAGAACTAGGTGTATCATCTGTGTCCACGTTCCGCCCTAACGAGCTAACGTCTGTTTACGCAAACATTGCAATTCGCTACGACCCGTCCAGACCACAAAGCAGGTCGGAGGTCCTTTCTCTTTACAAGGAGTGCTATGCAAAGATTGTGGAATTGGGAGGCTCGCCAGAGCCCCATCAGGGCTTTGGATCGATTGTTCAGAGCGCTGCCTGGTCTCCGGAGTACAGGAAGGTCGTCATGGAGATGAAGAAGATTCTTGATCCAAGCGGCGTGTTGAATCCTGCCGTGTGGGCGCTGTAGCACGGAAAGTACAAACCCAACCCGCATGCCAACGTGTCAAGGAGATCAAGAATCCCCTATAAGATAGTATAGTTGCGAATGAACCACATCTGACTCGCATGAAAGCCGCACGAATTCACGGTTACAACGAACCGCTTTTGGTCGAACAGATCGAGATTCCAGTGATCAAGGATCCTGACGGCGTCCTTGTCAAAATCAGCGGCTCGGGATTCTGCCACAGCGATCTGAGGATAATAATCGGGGAGAGAAAAGCGCCCTTTGACTTTCCTTATGTTATGGGTCACGAGAACTCTGGAATTGTCTGCGATGTCGGACCAAACGCTTCAGGCTTGAGAAAGGGAGACTCTGTCCTCGTCTATGGCGCATGGGGTTGCAGAAACTGCAACATTTGTCTATCCGGAGAAGAACAGCTTTGTGACAATCCTACCTGGCCGGGTGTGAGCCAAAGATACCAAGGTGGATTTGCTGAGTACCTCTACGTTCCTTCACAAAAATATTTGATCAGAGTTGATGAGAAAGACCCGACAATTCTCGCCCCCTTGACCGACGCCGCCCTCACAGCCTACCGCGCGACGAAGAAGAGCAAACAGATTCGGCCCGCCGCTTCCCAAAGCATGGTGATAGGAGTCGGAGGTCTCGGAGTATACGCCGTGCAGTTTCTAAAATTATTGACAAAGAGCACTGTGATTGCGTTGGATGCGGTCGAGCAAAAACTCAAACTCGCAGAAGAACTCGGAGCTGATCACGCAAGACTGGCTCAATCAGCGAACTATGGGGAAATCATGAGGCTGACCGGTGGCAGAGGTGTCGACACTGTGCTTGACTTTGTGAGCAACAAATCAACCGTTGATCTTTCCCTAAAAGTGCTGGGGAAGCAAGGGACCTACATTGCGGTAGGCTTAGGAGGAGGCAGTCTAGATCTGGCGACTGCGAGCTTCATACGGTCGGAGCTAACCGTGACCGGAAGTAGATGGGGGAGCTATGAAGAACTGAAAGAAGTCTACCAACTCTACCGAGAAGGCAAATTAAGGGTGCTGAGCCAGAAGCGAAATCTCGAAGAGATCAACGATGTGGTGGAGGAGATGAAGAGGGCGCAGATTCCCGGAAGGGTAGTTCTTGTGCCCTAAGTATTGAGCGCACTCTTTCGCTGCTTCACTCTCTATTCTTTAGATTGGGAGTGGTCTTCGACGATGTTTCCGGCCAATATTATCTTTCTGAGATTTTTCTTATCCGATAGGACAGAAATATCGCTTGAAGGATCTTTGTCGATTATCAGGAGGTCGGCCTGCATACCTTCGCGAATCGAGCCGATCAGATCGGATACACCGAGCGCCTCTGCCGCCGTGCCGGTCGCAGACACTATTGCTTCCATCGGCTTCATACCGTACTTCACCATAAGTTCGAGTTCGTATGCCGCTTCGCCTATCGGGCTGCCCGGCACGCCTCCCTCATCGCTCCCCATTGCAATCTTCACTCCTGCTTCCAACGCCATCCTGAAACTCTTTGGGTGAATCCTTTGAGCCTGCCTAACATAATCGAGGACTGCCTCGCCGTATCTAGTGTCCTTGGTCGTATCCCACCGCTCATGAATGTACAGTGTAGGGACGTAGTATACTCCCTTGTCCAGCATCTGGCGAATGAGTTTCGGATCCTCCGCAAGGAAGAAGCCGTGCTCGATCGTATCTGCTCTAGCTTCCAAGGAGTTCTTTATCCCTTCCACGGTGCCAGCATGTATCGCAACTCTCTTTCCCGCTCCGTGGAAGACTTCAACAGCGGCCTTCATTTCATCTACCCTCGCAAGAGAGTATGAGGTCAGCGCGTCGGCGCTAATCTTGAGCCAATCCACCTGGCGTTTGATGAGTCCCCTCGCGGCGGCCCGGAAGGCGTCAACTCCATCGACTTCTACTCCCAGGTTCAACCTGTGCAGGTGTCCGTTCGTGACGCAGAGGCCCATTCCAGCAGCAAAGATTCTTGGCTGCGTGATGAACCCGTCCGCCGCAGCCCTCTTCGCATCAAGGTCGACGTGGTATGGAGAGCCAAGGCACCTTATGGACGTAAACCCTGCATGTAGCATTCTTAGGGCGTTCTTTTGAAACATCAGAGCAAAGTATCCGGGGGTCGCCTGTATATTCGGGAGGCCGGGGTGCACATGCATGTCTATGAGTCCCGGCAAAATCGTGCACCCTCCGCAGTCTACTACGGTGTCATCAGTAGATGCACTCGGACTGCTCGTGATCTCAGCGATTTCACTGCCTTTAACCACGAGGCTTGTTCTGTCAATCCTTCCGCCCTTTCCATCAAGAACCTGCGCATCGCGCAGAATGAGCTTCATGCATTTACAATCATACTACCAGTCATTGAAGTAAAAAGGAGTTTTGAAAGCAAGGACCTTGAAGGGCAGGCACGAAGAAGGAGGCTTCCTTGACTAAGAGAGGAAAAGCCATACATGCCCATCCGCTGAACAGAGTGCTGAAAGCTAAATGGCGATTGATTCAGCCGCGAAATTGGGAGACAGACGCATTCCTAGGCTGTTCATGGAAAATCCAATACGCCGACTGTTTCAGCCACACCAAAAGCTTGTTTCAAAATACATCTCAGCCGGGAATGTTGTGGCAGATCTAGGCTGCGGGCCGGGCTACTTTACTCTGCCGATTGCCAAAGTTGTTGGAGATAGCGGACGCGTATACGCGGTAGATTTCGACCCGAGAGCAATCGAGCGAGTGAAAAACAAGGCGGCGAAGTACGGCTACGGAAGTGTGATAGAGGCGCATGTTAGCTCTGCCTCCGATGTTGATTTCATAGCTCGCGATTCCGTGGATCTTGTGTTTGCAAATGGTCTCCTGTGTTGCATGAAAGATCACGTAGGTGCCGTTCGGCAGATCGCGAGAATACTCAAGCCTGAAGGACGTGCTTACCTGAGCATAACAAAGTCCTCGAGAAAGAATGATCAAAGGACAGTCATCAAGGACGAATGGCGGAAACTCCTTCTAGGAAGTTTCGAGATCCTGGACGAGGGAGAGGGGTTCGCAAGTCGATGGGCATTATTATCCAAGCGATCCAAAGATGAGACCCATTCCCCTGGAAGATATGAAGCAGGAGAAGAATATCGTAACGGAGATGCACAATTCACCGGCTGTATCTGCCGGTAGAATCTTTTGCTTTCCTCATTTCTTGTGTAATTCTGTATCTTCAGCTTACTGGAAAGCCGCCGAGTCCAGAGCTAGAGGTATGGCTTTTAGAAAAGTTCTTTTCCCATATATTCCCTTTTTGGAATGAATTGTGCCAATACTTTTTCGCAGCGCAATAGTTGGACATACATTTCCAAACTCAAGCAAGGTACACACATGAGGAAAATACGCTGTGACAGGACTGTTACCTACAATGTTTCTGGTAACCTTGGCTCAGAGCTCGGATTCTCAAGTTCTCTGGTGCGGGCTGTGATTATTTTCAGTCATGTCTGCATTGGAATTGCAAGCAGCACAGACAAAACCTCTCAAACCGCTGTCACGTTTACCGAATCTCCGACTCCAAAGTTGCTCATTACTGCAATGATGTACTGCTGCCCAGAAATTATTGAGCTTGGAGAGTTGTAATTGTAGTGTAGGTCGTGCATCGATACGATCGGTCCGCTGAACGTGAGTGTGGTCGTTTGATTTGGCGCAAGTACGACTCCAGATTGTCTAAAGAAGAACATGTGCTCGGGGTCAAAGTTGTGACTCATCTGCACGAGCGTCTTGTTACTCAGGATATTGAACACCGTAAACATCTGAAAATCCTCGTACCCCATGTGACCGTGGTGATCTCCCATCATACCGCCAGAGTGGTCGCCCATATGATCGTTGGTACACGTTGAGGAGGAACAGGAGCAGTTGCCGGGATAGAGAACCGATAACAGAAACAAGGTGACATTTGAACTGCCAGTGTTCTTCACCGTAACAGAGAGGCTATTTGGTGTCAGCGACGCGTTAGTAATCGTGACGTTTCCCATCGAGTGCGACCAAGCGTCGTGCCACCACCCTTGCTGTCTCAGGTCTGTCATATGACCCATCATTCCGTAGTTGTCATGCCACGCCGGACCAGGGAACGGGTAGCAAAGCGCATTGCTAGCAAATATGAAACCCACCGATGTTCCGTTTTGATAAGGTATGACCATCGAAGCGAGGTCCATCAAGAGGCCGTGGCTCCCGTCTGCACTCACAGTAATGCCCCCTTGAATTGGTACGACCAGCTCGTCGCCATGAACGTAGGCAGTGTAGTTTACTCCGTTATACGTAACTGTGGCGTTCACAATGTGAAATCTGATCGAGTCGTACATTCCGCTTTGCAATGGAGCATTTCCAACGGTCACGCTAAAGTTCTGAAGGTCAGCTATGCTTACGTGACCCGCGTGCGCAACCACATACCATCCTGTTGTTTGATTTCCGATGGTAGACATATGAACTTCAATCTCGGAATAGTATACGTATGCGTTTGTGACGTTCGCGGGAAAGTTCGGAGGATCAGTCAATAGGATCGAAAGATTCCCACTCTGACCCTGAACTGAAGATGAGGAAGAAGAAGATGATGATGTGCTGCTCGTCGACGGAGTAGTCGGTGTTGATTGTTGTGTTGTAGTGGTTTGAGCAGATTGTTGTGTGCTTGGAACTGTATTAGTAGTCGTGAGAGAGCCCAATGTAGTAAAGTAATACGTTGCTCCTATTACCGCAACAGCTACAATGATTATAGCGATGACGAGAGTCAAGCGAGCTATTGCAAATTTACTTCGACCCGCTCTATTAGCAAAACTCTGATAATTTGACATTCATTTGTTCGCTCTCAACTCACTTTACAACGCGATCCGTCTTAAAAAAAGACCCAAGACGATCTTCAAAGTTGAGAATGGGCTCGAAGATCGATTACAGAAAAGAAAACCCATAACCTAGCAACGTGCTATCTAATGATCTAACTTGCGAGCAAGCTTCCAAGACAAAGAATGATTCTGAAAGGCTAGGCAGAGAGATTGATCTCATCAGTTTTATTACTAGAATTGATTATCGCATTTCCTTTTTTATCGACCAACTTGCCGTTCATGGCGTTGTCGTGATTAAGGTGGAAGAAAACAAGGAAATGATTACGAGTATGAAAAGAGCATCACATTGTCAAGCTTAAGAACCGGATAACTAGTGCTCAGATTGAATCATGACTAGCTATGGAATTCTGATTCCCACAACTCTCCAGCAAACCCCTTCGACGCATGCCCTAGAAGCTTTCATACGTCGAGCAGACGAGTTAGGATTTCACTCGCTGTGGACTCTGGATCGGGTGCTCCAGGGCGACCCAGTGCTGGACGGCGTCTCAGTGTTGACCTTTGCGGCGGCAATAACTCGGAGGGTAAAGTTAGGCACGTCCGTGCTGCTTACTACGCTTCGAAATCCAATACTCGTGGCAAAGACGCTTTCAACCATTGATTATCTCTCAAACGGGAGATTGCTAGCAGGTCTCTCTGCCGGAGGGCGGAAATACGAGTTTGACTCTCTTGGTATTCCGACAAAGGGCAGAGGCGTGAGACTGGCAGAGACCGTGAAGATCTTGAGGGTTCTTTGGCGAGAGCCAAAGGTAAACTTCTCGGGAAAATTTTTCACGTTGAAGGGTGTTGAGATGTTCCCAAAGCCCATGCAAGACAATATTCCAATCCTCATAGGTGGATCAAGCGCTCCCGCCCTAGATCGCGCTGGAAGAATCGGCGACGGCTTTATCGCAACGATACGAGGTTCGCCTGACACTTTCAAAAGGGAGTGTGAGCAGGTGCGCGCAGGCGCCTTGCGTAGCGAGCGCGACCCGGACAAGCTCGACTATGCAAAACTAGTCTACGTCTACGCGGGCACAAACAAGGAGGAGTGCTACCTGAAGTTGAAGAGCTGGGCGGACCGGTTCTACCAGACAGACTTTGACGTGAAGAGCAACTGTATCTACGGAGCTCCGGATGAGTGTGCAGAGAAGATCAAAGCTTACGAACGGGCAGGAGCAAAGACGATCATCCTTGGTCCTCCCACGAGTGATTTGGAACAGATTGAACTCTTGAGAGACCAAGTCCTTGCCAGCGTTTAGGGCGATTATCCGCCCTTCGAGGAACCGTATGAGAAGGTAAAGTTGTTGTTGAGTATCTGCACTGTTGCAACCGACGGCGTTACCGGCGGCGGGTTAGGACTCAGTTGAATTATTATTTCGCTCCCGGGAGGCATGTATGCGTAGATTCCGTACTGTGTGACGTGTGGATCGAGGACCGTGAAGTAGGTGCTGCCCTGGTAGGTGTCGTTGTAAATGACAAACTGCGGGGCGAGAAGTATCGGAGAAGTTCCGTTGTTTGTTACCCACATGACGAGGCTCCCCTTTCCGAACTCGTAGGAGGGAACTCCAAGCGTCGCGTTAGTAGAGCTTGCGAGCGCTGCCTCGAACATTGCAGCTGTCAGATTAGAAGTACCCGTGGAAGAAGCAGAAGATGAAGATGAAGTGGTTTGCGAGCTGATAACCGTCTGCGTTATGGTAGAAAATTGGGTGGTGGCCTGGGTCTGGGTAGTAAACAACGTCGTGGTGTGACTGCCCTGAACGCTTGCTGAGTAAAAGTAGGCTCCGACGCCTCCGACGATCAAGCCCACAACCAACATCACCGCAAGTGACGCCGCTGAATAAGTGCTTGGCAACTTGGTCTCCGCCTAATCCCTGGTGATTCCTTTTCTTCCTTAACCGGTGACATATTTTCGTTATTTATGCATTGTATTTCCGTGTTTTCCTCAGTTCACACTATACGCGGACTCTTTGCCTGAAAATCACTCTTGGTATCACGATGAGGAATGATATCATGATTGTCATCAGGGTGGACAGTGCAGCAACTGTGGGCAGCGCCGAAGCGGTATTCTCGAAAAGATCCAGTATCAAAACTGTCAGAGTGATAGAGCCTGCATTCGAGAGCAGGACGACTGCGCCGAGCTCCCTGAAAGAGTCAGCCATGACGTAGACCAGAGAGTTTGCAAAGCCAGATCTGAGAAGCGGGAGCGTGACGCGGGGAAAGCGCCGGAGCCATGTTGATCCCGCAACGCTTGCCGCTTCCTCGAGCTCGTCAGCCACCTGCAAGAGCGAGTTTGTCATGAACCTGATAGAGTAAGGCAGCCAGACCACTATCAGGGCGATGAGCATGACCCAAGTCGTTCCGTAGATTCCATTCAGGCCGGGTATCACGAGGAAGGTCCAGATCAATCCCAGAGCATAGACAACTCCAGGGAAGGAAAGTGGGAGCAGGCTGAGGTAATCAAAAACCACTTTCGACCTCGATCTGTTCTTCACAAGAAGGTAGGACATCACAGCCGCGATCAGCGTCGTGAGGACACCGGCTCCGATAGCGAGTTCGAAGCTGTTTATCGTAGCTTGCAGGAAGAGTGGTTGATGGATGGCCTTTACGTAGTTGTTCAGCGTAAGTACCGCAAATGTATTGTATCCCGGAGCCACAGTGTAGAACGGGACAAGAGATACCAAAATTATCGTTGCGAATGGGAGGAAGAACGCGACGAGCATCGCCGCTGCGCAGAAAAGTAAAGCGGGCCACTTCCACTGTCCCAGCCTGAAAAGCGTCGGGCGTGAAGCCTTCCCTGTTACAGTAACAAATTTGAAAGATTTCCGTACATACCACAGGTACAACGTAATCAGCACGATGGTCATGATAAGGAACATAATGCCGTAGGCCGACGCTAGAGCGTAGTTGTAAGTCACATTGACTAGATTGTACACTTCGGTCGCGAGTGTCGGAATCTGGTTCCTCCCGAGGATGAAAGGATAGTCAAACGATTCCACTCCGATCAATGCCTCCAAAATGAAAACAGAGACTATCGCAGGCGTTAGAAGTGGAAGGGTCACCCTAGAGACGGTTGCGATTCCTCCTCCACCCGTCGTTCTTGAAGCGTCTTCGAGTGCAGAGTCCATGGAGAGCAGCGAGGCCTCGATCATAAGGAAGGCAAGCGGAATGCCACCAGCTGCGTTTGCAAAGATCAAACCGGCCATAGAGTAGATGTTGAATACTGGAAACTGGATGCCTGTCACTGTTTTAATGGCGTTGTTGACAAGCCCTATCGTCGGACTGAAAAGGAAGATCCACGCGAACGCCTTGACAACCATTGGCAGCGTCAACGGGAACAGTGGTAGGAATTTGAGAAAACTCTTGCCAGGTATGTCTGTCCTAGCAAGAAGCCATGCGTACACAGCCGCGATTGCGACGGCGATTGCAGCGCTAACAAGTCCGTATTCTAAAGTGTTGACGAGGAGAGGCCACGTTCTAGGTGACGTGAATGCCTGTACGATAAACGAGGTAGTAAAGGCGTGCGAGTTGATTGCGGGAACAAAACTGCCGTACACGAGGAAAGCTATAGGGAGAATAAAAAAAACAGATATGGCCAAAAAAAAGGCCAGGGGGATTTTCGTTGCCACTTGTTCAGTTGCAACTCTGTTATTGTGCGTGATTTAGGGTCCGAAGATGCTAGTGTAGAGGTTTACCCAAGCTGTGCCGTTGACGTACATATTCGGGCTAGAGTTTGCACCCATTGCGACCAGTGCCGTTCCTTCCGGAATCGCCGGGAAGTAGTGCGAAGCGACCAACCCAAAGACTGGTGTTCTTCCTGTCAGTGAGAATGCTACAGCTCCAGAGTACGACTGGAACCACTCAAGTAGCAGTCTTGCTGTGTACGGATGTGGTGCATTTGTTGTCAGTGCTCCTGGGACTGGACTGATGTAGAATGTGTTGCCAAGTGACTTGAAACCTACCGGCGCCCCCGAGGCCTGTCCGCCCACGAAATCGTTGAGGTATCCGAGACCAATTGCTGCTTGACCTGTCGAAACATCAGTGTACGCGTCTCCAGCGCTCGAGGTGATGATCGGGTTGTTTGCCTTTACCTGATTGAGCCAGTTGATGAATGATTGATTGGTGGTTGAGACGCCTAGTGATGAGAACAGTGGGCCTGCAAGGTTCAGTGTGGATGGATCATCGAAGACAAGCTTGCCTTTCCACTGTGAATCTGCGATGCCGTACCACGATGTCGGCAGCGTAGTGTTGTCCTTCACCAAGTTTGTGTTCCATATCAAGCCGATTGGTAGACCGAATATCGGATGGATATAGCCGGTCGGGTCTATGCCTGAATAGTTGTTGAGGTATTCCTCTTGGCTGACGTAGGGCGTCAGTGCTCCAGTTGGGATGAGCTGCATGAGAGCTGGTTGCGAATCAACGAGGATATCAGCCTGGACGTGTCCAGCTTGGTACTCCGTCTTTGCCCTTGTGACGATGTCACCGGGAGAAAGTCCCACATAGTTCACGTGAATCCATGGGAACGCTTTGGTGAGGATTGCGTTGAATGTTGGCCAGTCACCTGTGTCCATGACACAGTAGCACGTGACCTGTCCACCTTCAGCTTTTGACAAAGCAATGAGAGTCTGGTTGATTCCGCCACCGCCTCCGGAGGCTGTTTGTGTTACTGTTTGTGTTACTGTCTGGCCACCGGTCCCGCTTTGAGTTACGGTTACTGTCTGGCCGCCAGTTCCCTGAGTTACTGTCGTTACCTGTGTCACGGTCGTACTAACCGTGACTGTTGAATTTGCTACAGATAGGGTATAAGCTCCTATACCAGCTATCGCTAAAATCACGATAACGATAACTGCTAGTACGGTTCTGCTTAAAGCCATAAGCCCGCTCAATGAAATTAGTGTATTTGAACATTGCGAGGAATATCGAATATAACAGAACAATTTGTACGTTCCATTCTTCTGAAACCATCCCATTTTTAAGGGGCCGAGACCAATGCCTAAACCATTTTTAGCGAAAAGAAGTGAAAGATACGAGCATAAGGTCTCATCTTCGGATTATGGAATCGGCAAACCTCGCGGACTCCAGAGACTCGAGGTGCTTCAGCACCTCCTCCGTGGAAGCAACGTCCGCATACTTCATCCTCATGTCGAATATGCTCACGGTGTTTGAGATCTTCACTCTGTCGAAAACCGCGTCTGAGACGAGTATGCTCCTAAAGTGGTAAGAGGCCCCATCGACCACCGTGCCTCTCACGCAACCACTCGTAGTCCCGCCCGTTATGATCAGCGTGTCGACGCTATCCTTGATCAGCTCCGAAACCATGTTCGTGGCAAAAAAGCCGCTCGGGTAGTGCTTGTAAATTAGGTGATCTCCCTCTCTGGGCTCGATCTCGCTCACTACCGTGATCTGGTCCTTCTCGTTCTTCTCTCTGCTCGTCTTTGATCCAAACCCCGCGGACGGCGGCGACCTTTTCGGGAGAGGGATCGTGTAGTAAATTGGAATGTTCAATTTCCGCGCAGCTTTGATTATCTTTGCTGCGTTACGCACGGCCCTCCAAGCTACTGCACCGCTGCTCTTCGGCCATATCTTTATCGACTCTGCGATTGGTGCATCTAGTCCGACAAAGCTCGTCGTAAAGTCGATTGCGACAACTGCGAGAGATTTGCCGAAACTGGGTCTGCGGTTGAACCCCGGCGAATAAGCGGACACAACGTCGTGCTCCTCCTTTGACAGATACTGCGTAATTTCGAGAGATTCGTCTAACAATCTAAAGTCACGCTCTGGTACTACTCGAACATGGTTGTGACAAACGCCCGATTTAGATTAACTTTTTCGTTACCTGGCTGTTGATTTGTCACTTTGAAGTCATCGAGGCCGTAGCGAGCTCGCTTTCGAGCAGTGGAACTGCCTGCGCGTCGTGCTCGATGGCAAGACCGTTTTCAGCCCTCACAGGATGCTTTAGGGCAATGCCGCGTATCTCGCTCAAATTTTCAATTGCCTGGCTTGCCATGTACGCCTCGATTCCTTCGAGGAGCTTGTCGATCAGCTTGTAGTCCCGATACACGGCACGGCAGATTCCAATTGCTGTGGCGCCGACCATTATCATCTGGATCGCGTCGCTCGCAGTCGAGATTCCTCCCGCGCTCAGGATGGGCTTGCGTGTGACCTTTGCGAGCTTCATCGTGTTGCCAACCGTCAGAGGCACCACGCTCTCGAGCGATGGGTTCTTCGGAAAAGTGGAGGCCCTGCCCCTGTAAATGTCAACCCAAATGCCTCCCTCGTAGCGCGAGGTGTGAATCGAGAGAGCGTCCAATCTTGTCGTGTTCTCGATCATTCGTATTGCGTCGGGTCTTTCAACGGCCCACTTTGTAAAGAAAGCCTTAGGCAGCAGGGGGATATCTATTGCGTCCTTCGCCGCCTTGATTGCTTCCATTGCTCTCTCCGGGCCTCCCTGCGACCACCACTGTCCCAATCGCTCCCAGTTTTTCCCTGGAAGCTGCTTCCCACGGAAAGTGCTGGCGCTCGGGCACACGAGGTCCATGTGAATTCCGCTCGCTCCCGCCTTCTCGTACTCGCGTGCGATTATACTGGCTTCCTCGGGGGTGCGGGGAGAGAAGCTCCCTATGATGTGTCCGCCTAATTGATCCGCAAGCGGCTTTACCTCCTGGATGTATTCGGCCATCCTCTTGTACCCAGGATTTACAAGAGCCTCTGTGCCGTCCATTCCAATGTCCCAGTAGCATCTGGGAGTGGGGCTCTTGTCCCACTTTCTCGGGAAGGATGGGAGAGGATCCCAGGTTGCCGATTTTGTAATTACTGCGCCATAACCAGCTTTCAATAATCTTCTAAGGCCTGCCGGGCTCAATGCGTAACCCGCAGAGTCAGCGACAATCGGATTCTTTAGGTGAATGCCTGCAAAGTCAACGGAGACGTCGTATTCTGGCATGGAACCAAAAAATCGCCTTTTGTGATATTTAAGCGATTTAAGGCTACAGGCGTCCAGCAAGCGTACTCCTCTTCTCCCTTCTTTTTCTAATTCGAACTAAGGCTACCACCAGATCTGCCTGCCGTGATCCGAATTTGTCTGCAGCTCCGCCGATTCCATGAAGATTGCCCCAAAGGTCAGCGTCAGCAAGTGATCAAAGAGAACAAGAATTCATGATCTAAGAAACGGCCAGTGATGAGTTTTTCCTCTTCCTTCCTCAAAATTCTTCAATATTGATATATTTGATTTGGACTTACTCGCCGAGAAATAGTTGGCCACGCTGATCACAGGTGCCGGACTGGTAGGTTCGCAGATTGCACGAATCGCGGTCGAGAAGGGGGAGAGGCCGGTTATCTACGATGTCAGGCCTCAGCTTGAGTCGATCAGGCAGATCGTAGATCCGCAAAAGTTTGACATCGTAGTGAGCGACGTGCTGAACCTTGAGGCTCTCGAGGACCTGATCAGGAGCAAAGGAATTACAAAGATCATTCACACCGCAGCAAATCCCATGCTGACCGTCGGCGCCGCTCAAAAGCCATATGATGCAATTCGCCTGAATATAATGGGAACTGTAAACATACTCGAGACCGCGAGGAAACTCAACATACAGAGAATCGTGTTCACGAGTTCATCTGTGCTATATACGTATAGAAGAGGCGGCCTCGAAAGTGGGAAACTATCCGAGGACAACTACCCGAGAACCACGACCGTCTATGCCTCGACAAAATTGACCTGCGAGAACCTTGGTCTGAATTACGTAGAATCGTACGGCCTGGACTTTGTCGCCGTTCGGTTTGGGGCGGTCTTCGGCCCCTGGTCCGGCAGTGGGGGAGGTGGGCCGTCGGTGATGTTCAAGCATCTCATTGAAAAGTCGCTCAAAGGCGAAGAGGCGACGCTGAGCCCGAGAGCCATCGACTTTGTCTACTCCAAGGACGCAGCTCGGTCCACGGTACTAGCTTTGGAAAGCAAGAATATTTCGAGCAGGATCTACAACGTAGGAATGGGGAAAATGTATACGCCCCACGAGATAATTGACATTGTAAGAAAAATCCTTCCCCAAGCAAGGATCAAGGTTGAGGAGTTGTCAATTGGAAGTCCCGCAGTCAAGGCAGAGCAACCCATGAGCCTGGAAAGGAGCAGGAAGGAGATAGGATACGAGCCGATGTATGACATGCCAAGGGCACTTGAGGATTACGTGGGCTGGTACAAACAATACTCCTGATATACGTCGAACACTGGTCCTGAAGACCAAAGAGCTCTTACAGGAAGCGACAAAAAAGGAGAGAGCGAGTTGGGAGGCAGAATCTCTTTTTCCTCCCGCAGTAAATCCCCCACTTTTTTTGTTTCGCGCTCACTATTACTTTTTCCTCACGCTTTGTAGTTTTTCCAATATTTCGACAGGATCTGCGTGCGAGTCGTTCATCTTCAGGCCGAGCGGCTCGAGCGCGTCAGCTACTGCATTCGCACAGGCGATCAGAGGCGCACCTCCTCCCTCCGCGGTACCTCTGGCTCCAATCGGAGTGAAAGGCGACGGAACCGGGTACTCGTCAACCTCGAACGGTGACCCTTGGAGGAAGTCGAGAGCCGTGGGGACGAGATAGTCCATGAACGAGGAAGTCATAAGCTGGCCCTCGTCGTTGTACTTGTGCTGCTCAAACAGCGCTGCACCCAATTGATGCCCTAATTGCCCGTGGATCTGCCCTTCGACGATCATCGGGTTTATCACGTTTCCGGGGTCCTCTACTATTCTGACCCTCCTCAAATGCGTCATCCCGGTCTCTTTGTCTATCTCCGCGAACACCATACACGCACTCGAGGAGTAGGAAAGTGCAAAGTTCCCGCGTTGCTCGTCAACTGGAAGGTACAGCGGTGCCCTGTAGACGTAGAGCTCCATGAGTCCGGGCTCCTCTCCCTTTGGGAGCCTCGAGAGGTCCTTCCACGCAATCTCTGCGACCTCCCTGAGAGTCATTGATTTGCTTCCTTCCAGAGAAATTATTTTCCCGTCAACGAGCTCAAGTTCAGACTGTGGAGTTTCGAGCGCATGGCTTGCTATCCTCATTATCTTCTGCCTGAGCTTGTGCGCCACTCCATCGAGAGCGCCCACTGCGCATATAGCGAACCTGCTCGCGTAGGTCCCCGAGTGAGGCGTGTATGGATGCGTCCACATATCAAATCCCGGCAGCGCGTTTACCTGATCAGGGTGAACCGTCAGTACGTTTGCAACGATCTGTGAAACTGTAGTCTCGTGCCCCTGTCCCTGCGGAGTCGTTCCAACAGCCGCCGACACACTCCCGTCCTCATTCATCCTGATCAGCGCGGCCTCGCTCTCTCCAGAACTGTGCGACTTTGGGTTGATCACGTGACTGAAGCCTGGATTGACGGGCGAGGAATCCATCCCCATCGAGATCCCGACGCCCACTATTCTGCCTTGGGCACGCAGCCGATCCCTCTCCCTCAATACCTCCTCGTAGTTTACTCCGTCAGCCAATTTCTGGAGCAACCCGGGATAGTCGCCGCCGTCGAGAATTCCTCCAGTTGGCGTCTCGTAGGGCATCTGCTTTGGAGCGACAAAATTCTTCATCCTGATCTCGACCTGGTCCATACCTAGGCGTCGGGCGGCTGAATCGATCATCCTTTCGACGAGATAGTTCTGCTGCATCTTGCCGTAACACCTGTTCGGACCCACCGGACACTTGTTGGTAACGACCGCCCACACGTCCATCTCGAGACACCGAAACTTGTAGACAACGCTCGCGTGTCTGATAAAGTTCAACGCCCCCAGCGGCTCCCTTCGCATGTAGGCGCCTTCGTCATGCACCGCTCTTGCACGGTAGCCGAGTATCGTGCCGTCCTTCTTCAGCGCAATCTCGGCGGTGTAGTAGACCTCGTTTCCGTGTGCCGAGGAAACCATGTGCTCCGAGCGGAGTTCCTCCCAGAGGACAGGCCTCTTCACCCTGCGTGAGCCTATCGCCAGGAGCATGATGTACGTATAATTCTCAACCTTGATCCCGAAACCTCCGCCAATGTCGGGGCTGATGAAGCGTAGTTTGTTCTGCGGAACCTTGAGCGCCTTCGCCACCATGCCAATGATGTGCGCGGGCCTCTGGTTGTTGCTCCAGATGGTAAAACTGTCCCGCCCCTGATTGTAGCTTACAAGCGCCGCGTTGTTCTCCAGTGGGGCGGAGGTGAACCTGTGAAAGTGGAAATTTTCGCTGACGACAAGATCGGCGGAGCGAAAGGCGCCGTCAACGTCACCGTAGATGAACTTTCTGTGCCACATGGCGTTCGACGGTACGTTCTCATGAACGAGCGGACTGTCCGGCTCCACAGCCTGCTGTGGGGAAAGTACCGCGGGGAGCATCTCGTACTCGACGTCGACGAGCTCGGCCGCGTCGTATGCGGTATACTTGTCCTTTGCGATAACTAGGGCAATCGGCTCTCCGACATGCCTTGCCTTTTCAACAGCGATGCCATAATCCTTCTGCTGGTTGTAAGGGGGTGAGAGGAGATTTGCGAGGGGATCTATTTCCTTTGCGACATCGGCCCCCGTGATCACCGCGAGAACTCCGGGCAGCGCGAGTGCCTTGCTCGCGTCAATCTTTGTTATCTTTGCGTGGGCATAAGGGCTGCGCACAAAAGCTGCAAAAGTAAGATTTGGTAGCCTTAGGTCACACGTGTAAGAACCTTGGCCCGTCAAGAAGCGCCGATCTTCCTTGCGCAGGAGTGATTTGTTGAGCCACTTCTTACTCTGCTCCTGTATCACGATTGGTACGGTCATTGTCAAATTTTGACCCTTGTCACCCTCTCTTTCTCTTCTTGCTAAGATGAGGAGTTGTCTTTTCGCCATGGATTAAATCATTTTTCTTCCATGTGATTTGTACCCCTCTCTCTCCCGCCACGGATACAAAGACAATGCAGGAAGCGAGGGAGGAAAAAGAGGGACAAATCAGCCATGGTTTGCAGCCTTGCCTTACCTTTCGCTCTCTTACTTTTTCAGAAGCAAACCTTTAGTTTCTGGTAATGCGCAGAAGGGGTTGGCAACGCAAATTGATGATGAAACCAGAAGCAGTCTCGGGCTCTCGCGAGGTCACGATCGACGCGAAGATTAATGGTTCGAGCGTCCACGTGATAGTCCCGAGCAAGTTTACGCTCGCTGAGCTTCTGCGAGAAAAGTTAGATTTGACGGGGACAAAGCTCGGGTGCAATCGCGCCGAGTGCGGCGTCTGCACCGTGCTACTCGACGGCACCCCTGTCTTCTCATGCACGGTCCTTGCCGCAGAGGTGAACGGGAGGAAGGTTGAGACCGTCGAGGGCATGCTCCAGGGCGAAAGGCTTCACCCGCTTCAGCAGGCATTTGTGAAAGAGGATGCACTTCAGTGCGGCTTTTGCACGCCGGGCCTCTTGATGACTTTGGAAGCTCTTACAAACAAAGTGGAAAGGCCAACTTTGCAGCAGGTCAAGGACGCGATCGCAGGGAACTACTGCAGATGCGGAGCCTACCCGAACATCTTCAAGGCCGCCCTAGAAGCAGCGCAGGCTCGCTAGCCAAAAAGAAAAGGAGAGGGAGAAGTTGACTCAAGAGAAAATGGTTGACAGAGAGCCAAGGCTACTGGTCGAGGGAGAAGCTCCCCCGAAGCTCGAAAGAGAGTTCACGATTATAGGAAAGGACATCAACAGGCTCGAAGGTCCAGACAAGGCCACGGGCGCTGCAAAGTACTCTGGTGACATCAAACTTCCTGGAATGCTTTATGCGAAGATACTGAGGAGTCCACACGCACATGCGAGGATAACTCGCCTTGACACGAGCAGGGCAGAGAAGCTTCCAGGAGTTAGGGCGATAATTTCAAAGAACAACTGCCCCGGATGGAACACCTTCTGGTACACCATACCGCAGACTGCTTTCGCCGAGGAAATTGGCTGCTACGGGCAGGAGGTCGCAGTGGTTGCCGCGGACACTATCGAAATTGCCCAGCAGGCGCTTGAACTCATAGAAGTGGATTACGAGGTGCTCCCCGCTGTCTTTGACACAGAGGAGGCGATGAAGCCCGGCGCCCCAATTGTCCCGTCGATAGACCAAGTGGAAGAAACCGTGTCGAGAGCTCCGCACGCAAGGCCGGTGGGCAACGTATTCGAGGGAAAGCCATTCGTCATGAAGCGCGGCGACATCGAGGCAGGCTTCATGGAGGCCGACGTCACGGTCGAGGGCAAGTTCACGACGAACTTCCAGTTCCACGCGGCCCTCCAGACGAGATCCTGCGTCGCGAGCTGGGACGGGCAGAAGCTGACGGTCTACGATTCTTCCCAGGGGATCTGGCAGGTGAAGGACGACCTCTCGAGGTCGCTCAAGATTCCCATAGAGAACGTGAGGATAATTGACAAGTTCATGGGAGGCGGATTCGGCTCAAAGGCCGGTGCGCAGCGGTTCCTCCACTACGCGAGCAGGCTCTCTATGCTCACGGCGAGGCCTGTGAGGCTCGAGCTTACTAGACCGGAGGAGTTCCTCGCCCACCCGCACAGGCAGAGCTCCAAGTCGTGGATAAAGATCGGAGCTACAAGAGACGGGAAGTTCGTGGCAATCCAAGCGAGGATTGTGCTCAACCTAGGAATTGGAAGCACTTACGGTGCGCAGGGGGACAAGGCGATTGAGCACTCCTTCGAGCTCTACGACTGCCCTAATGCATATGTAGAGCAGGTCGGCGTTCACACGAACACTCCCCTCACGGGATACATGCGCTCCGTTATGAGGGTGATCGGGAACTTTCCCCTCGAGTCGCTCATCGAGGAACTCGCCGCAAAACTCTCCATGGATCCTGCAGAGCTGCGTCTGAAGAACTATACAATCTATGGAGAGCAGGCTGAGAAGATCAAGTACTCGGCGAAGAACCTCGACAGGTGCATTGCAAAGGTCGTGGAGGCGAGTGACTGGAAGAAAAAGAGGGAAGAGTACGCGCGGTTCAACGCGCAGGCAGAAGCGAGTAGTAATTCCATCAGGAAGGGCATTGGAATGTCCTCCTATATCTACGAAGGAGTCGGCCTTCCTCCATTCAGGGCAAAGGCGAGAGTCACCGTCGATGGTGAGGGGAGGGCGACCGTCTACTGTGGGATGGTGGACATCGGAGGAGGGCAGGCGACAATGGCTACCATGCTCGTGGCCGAAGAGCTCGGGCTCGAGCTCGACGATGTCAAAGTACACTGGGGAGACACCGACCAGACGGAGTATTCCCCGGGTACACACGCGTCCAGGATGACGGCGGAGATGGCGCCTGCGATACTCCAGGCTGCGTACAACGCGCGCAAGCAGGTGTTCGAACTTGCTTCAAAGAAACTTGGGGTCGCAGCGAGCGAGCTCCAGTCGGCGCTCGGGAAGATTTACTTGAAGTCAAGGCCTGAAATTTTTACAACTTTCAAACAGGTGTGCAGGGAGTTCCTTCTTCCGGAGGGCAAGGTCGTAGAAGGAAAGGGGAGCAGGGTCGCGAACCCGAAGGACGTAGCTTTCAAGACATTTGGGACGCAGGTCGCCGAGATAGAGATCGACACAGATACTGGCGCGGTCAGGGTAGTGAGGATAACTTCCGCCCACGAGCTCGGGAGAGCCCTAAACCCAAAGTTCTGCATATCACAACATTACGGCGCGATCACGATGGGGCTGGGGTTTGCAATGTATGAGAATCCCTCGATTGATTCAAAGACGGGTATCATACTGAACCCCGACCTGCACCAGTACAGGATGGTTTCGCCAAGCGAGGTACCTGAAATTGTCCCGTTCAACATCGAGGCCGAGGACCCATACTTTGCGTACTCCGCAAAGGGCGTCGGGGAGGCCCCTCTCGTCCCGGTCGCAGCCGCGGTAAGGAATGCAATTTTCTTTGCGACGGGCGCGAAGATCTACTCTGCCCCAATGACTCCGGACAGGATAATTGAAGCTCTCGAGCACGTGGAAGAAAGCAGAAAAATGGAGTTGAGTGTAAAACAGGTTGTTGTATGAGCTTCCGGAATTTGAGTACTTTGAGCCCTCAACCCTGAAGGAGGCCCTGGAGATCCTTGGACGATACGAGGGCAGAGCGAAGATACTCGGCGGAGGGACAGACCTGCTCGGGCTGATGAAGGACAGGGTCAGCGGCCGGGAGATGCCGATTCCCTCGGCGCTTGTTAACATCAAGAAGATTGAGGAGTTAAAGCGGGTATCGCATGGCGAAAGCGAGACGGTGGTCGGGAGCGCGGTCACCTTGAGCGAGATCGCGAGCGACCCGGTGATCAATGAGAGGTATGCCGCGTTTGCGCAGGCCGCGGGCTCCGTGGCCACATATCAGATACGAAACATGGGCACTCTAGGAGGGAACCTTTGCCAGAGGCCATGGTGCTGGTACTTCAGGCACCCGGCCTTTGACTGTTTCAAGAAAGGCGGGAAGCAGTGCTACGCGATCACGGGCGACAACTCCACTTACTTTTCCGTGTACAACCTCGGGACATGCGTGATGTCCCACCCCTCTGATACGGCTCCTGCTCTTATTTCACTTGGAGCGAAAGTGAAGATTGCCAGCCCCCGAGAGAGTTCTCGCTCCAAAGAGATTGACCTCGAGGATTTCTTTCTCGGACCGAAGAACGTGCAGGACAACATCCTGAAGCCCGACGAGATTGTCGTCTCGGTCAGAATCCCGCGTGGCGAGGTGAATAGTGTGTACATCAAACACAGGGTGAGGAACAACTGGGACTTTGCCCTCGCCAGCGTCGCGGCCTCCGGCAGCCTTGACCCTCAGGATGGAACGATAAGGTCGCTGAGATTGGTCTTGGGTGGCGTCGCACCGCTCCCGATCCTGCTAAAGCAAGCAACTGAACTCGGCATAGGTAGGAAGAACGATGCAAAATTGAAGCAGGAGATCCAGACTCTTCTCACAAAGCAGGCAAAGCCGCTTCGGATGAATCGCTACAAAGTGAGAGTGATTCGGGCACTCGCGGTGAGAGCTCTCGACTCGATCTTTGCACAGACTAACAATAGTTTATCGTAAAGAAAACACAGGGAGAGGAGAAAGTAAGCACCCCTCCCCTCTTGTAGAGGCGCACTTACTTTTTCTTGCTGCCCTTGCTTCTACCAGTGGCAACGGGCGCTGCTACTTGCTGCTGAAGAGGAGGAGCAGGTGGAGGCACAGGCTCAGAGTCGCGCCACTGTTTCCTAACCACAATCTTCCTTGTCGGCTTGAACGTTCGCATAATTGTGCACTCCTTCGGAGTAAGGTAGAGAGCGTTGTAGTCGGGGTTGTCCGAAAATTGCGCCGGCGTGTTCTTTGCGATGACGACGCCAACTCTCTCCCCCGCCTCACCAACGAGGAGGTGAGCTCCAGCGGCGATATCGTCTGCGACGTTGTGTCTAGCTAGAGGAACCGGCCTTCCATATATGTCGTAGGCTGGTTTTCCGTTCTCATCCACGGTGCAGTTTTTCACGGGCTCAAAGCCTGAGAGTCCCACGGTGAACCCAATTGAGCCGTTGCGCAGAGGATACCAGTTGCTGTCGATGATCAGAATTCCAACGGTCTTTCTACCGGTCAGCTCGAGAATCCGCCGCCTAATTTCGTCGGCCACCTTGTTTGGTTCCGGAATGTCCACTGTCTCCATGCCAATCGGGGAGTTCTTGATGTCGACTCCCGAGTTGATCTCAAACGCCTCCCCCTTTCTCGTCCAATAGACGATGAACTTTGGGTTCTGATACGCAACCCCCCCATACACCTCGTCGGATTCATTGAGGATCAACTGGATGTGGTTCGGATTGAGGCCGTACTTCTTTGCGACGGCCTTTGCCTTTTGAGATGGTTTGATCTTGGAAATGTCTACCATCATCCCGAGCGCGGAGGACACTATCTTACTCGCAATTACGATGATGTCCTTTTCCTCGATGGCGTGGCCCGACTGGTTGATTGCATCCACGATTATCTTTACGTAATCATCCCCCTGCTTCACAAGGGGTAGCTTGACTCCATAGAACTCCATGGGAAATCCTTGATCACTTTCTTCTGTTGTTGTTGGAAAATGGAAGAGAAACCGTAGGTTAGTAATATGCGGCCGCACGTCTCGATTTAAATGAACCGCTATCCGCGTCCAGTCAGCGAAATGCGCAGCGAGAAAGGTTGGAAGGAAAACCAATAAAGACGCCCGAGCCCTTGAGGAAAAATTCACTACGAGAAGAAAAAAGTATAAACTTGGAGCTGAAGCATTGACAAGTTGAAGTTTGGATTCTCTGGCGTAAATCTCTCGACCAACGTCGATCACTACAACGACGTGGTTTCTGTCGTAAAGTATGGCGAGGACCTCGGGTACGATTCGGTGTGGCTCTCGGACAGAGTCCGCGATACCTACGTGAACCTCACGGCCGTTGCGCTCGCAACTTCAAAGATTCACCTCAGTACGGGGATGATCAACCCATTTACCCGGCACCCAGTGATCAACGCGAGAGCAATCGCAACGCTGGATGAGCTCTCCAACGGAAGGATGGGAATGGGAGTGGCAGTTGGCAACATGGTGGAGATGACGAAGGACCTCGGGTTTGAAACTAGTTCGGGGTACGCTCGTGTCCGTGAGATGGTAACCATTTCCAAGAGGCTCTATGCGGGAGAAACTGTGACTTTCGAGGGCAAATACTTCAAGATTCATGATGTGAAACTCGGGATGAAGTGCAGGCCCGACATTCCGATCTATGTCGCGGGTCAAGGACCGAAGATCATGGAGGTCGCTGGAGAGCTCTCAGACGGCGCGATAATTCCATACACAGATCCGGCCGTCATGGATCACGCAAAGAAAAGCATACGAGCCGGGGCGGATAGGGCGGGGCGCAAGTTCGATTCTGTTTCTCTGGTAGGCTGGTT
Organism: Nitrososphaerota archaeon; assembly: GCA_021325255.1. The sequence continues at coordinate 40,067 of JAJPHP010000071.1, forward strand.
CCCCACGTACATCACAAACGACAAGCAAAAGGTGCTCGACTCGCTCAGAGGGTACGGCGCCCTTATGACACTGTTCGCGCCAATGGAGTGGATGAAGTCCTTTGGAGTGAGCGAAGAGCAGTACAACATGATAAAGAGAGGGTACGCAAAGGGTGCTCACGTAGACCCGAAGCTCGAAGCGGAGTACGTGAAAAAGGCGAAGGAGTACGTTACAGACGAAATCGTCCAGCTCTTCACACTAATCGGGACGACTCAGGAGATAAACAACAAGGTCGAGGACCTGGTCAAGTCCGGGTTCAACGAGTTTTCACTGTGGGTTCCGTCTCCACTGCTCGTCGAGAAAAGGCGCGTGCTCGAGATCTTCGCCAATGATACGATGAATAGATTCAGGTCGGCTTAGAGATAGACTAGCGCGGGAGAGACGAAATAACGGTATCTCTCCACTTTTTCTCAGCTTTTTTCATCTCATGCCGTGTGTGATCGCGGGTTCGGTTTCGTCATCCACCCTGTAACCCAGTTTGATCTTGGATTTAATCAACGAATCAATCATGTTGTGAATGACGAGCCTCTTTTCAAGCAGCATGTCTTTGACTTCGCTGTCTTCAGGCATCTCGTCAATCAGGGACCCCATCCTTGAGAGCGCCAGTTTCAAAACGAGTATCGCCTTTTCAATAGCTCTGAGCGATGCACTCCTCGAAGGTCCGAACACTTTCTGATCCTTTACAAAGTCGGGTTCACTGGCATCACTGTTGCTGATTGACATAATGTCTTCAAGTGATTCATCGGAGATAATCTGACCGCCCGTGTGCGCCAGCTTTCTCTTCAGGTCGGCCTGGCGTATCGCGCTCTGTATGCTAACTCCCTGCTTGACTGATTTGGCGGTATCGCGGATCATGCCCACGGTCATCCCATGCTTTACCGCTTCCTCGGACAGAATTTTCTGCACTTGAGGGTCCGGGAGTCTTGCGATTTCTTGGGCGACGCTCGGATTTATTTGATGTCTGATAATTTTCTGCTGAACGTTCTTTGAAAGTGAGAGTATCGAGAGCCGCTGCGAGACGTACTCCTGGCTCTTGCCTATCTTGTGGGCAAGCTGGCTTTCGCTGCCCCAACCGTTTTGATCTATGTAGAGCCTGAAAGCCTTTGCTTCCTCGACCGCGTTCATCGTCTTTCGCTGTATGTTCTCGGTCAGGGAAATCTCGTAGGCGCGCTTGTCCGAGAGCTCGCGAATTATACATGGGATCCTCCCCCAGCGCAGCCTCTTGCACGCCTCTAGCCTTCTCGCGCCAGCGACGACCTCGAACCTGTCGCCAGTGGGTCGGATCAGGATCGGCTGAATCAACCCTTTCTCTCTGACAGAGGAGACGAGTTCCTCGATGTCTTCCTCGTAGTTCCTAAGTGATATCTTTGGGGGATCGATGAGCTTCGAGTCTACGGAATCGGTAAGATCCACGGTTTCATGATAGTGAACGCTACAGCCGCGCATCTCTCTGCACTGTGACTGGATTCGTGTCTCGATTTAAACAAAGCGTAGAAGAGTCTAGGAGCTTTTGCTAAAATTGCCTAATACGGTTGCGAAAAGCGCAATTCGACTTTGATTTTTAAAATCAAGCGAGGTCAAAGTCCTGGCCTGTAATCGAGCGCGCCTCTTCTGAGGCGAGGAACCAAACTGCGCCAGCAACCTCCTCCGGCCTTGCAAACCTCTTGAATGGCAACCTATCGATCATCTTTTGTCTCGTGCGTGCCACCGACTCGCCGCGCATCCTAGAGTATCCTACTATCACGTCATCGATCCTGCTACCTTCAACGGCTCCAGGGCAGAGAGCATTCACCGTGATGCCGTAGCGCCCTAACTCTGCTGAGAGAGACCTCGTAAGGCCAACGACGCCGAGCTTCGAGGCAGAGTACGGCGACCTGAGCGCAGACGGGCGCTTTGCGACCATGGAAGAGATGTTAATGATGCTGCCGCCCCCTCCTGCCCTTATCATAAGTGGCACGATGTACTTGCAACAGAGAAAGGTGCCTGTCAGGTTGACGGCGATCGTAGTGTCCCACTCTTTGGGCGAGATTTCGGTCAATGGCTTGATGGGACCGGAAACGCCGGCGTTGTTGACGAGGACTGAAATTGGGGTGGCCTTTTTTGCCGGTGTTGATTTTCTTCCCCCTCCACCATCGTCATAAGCAAATTTTTCTGCGATGACTTGAGCAGCGTGTTTTACTTCCTCCGGAATTGTGATATCAGCCCTAATTTTCAAAAGAACGCCTGAGCTGGCCTCCAAACCAGTCAGTTTCTCCGGGTTCCGGGAGATTGTCGCGACCCTCGCCCCTCCTGCGAGGAACCTCTCAGTGATTGCCCTGCCTATGCCCGAAGTTCCCCCCGTCACAACCACGACACGGCTGTCTGTGCCGATCTTACCCTTCTTTCTTCCTCCTCCTCTTACTACTTGCCTATCCCCTACAACCAAACAGAGAAGGTCGCACCTTGCCTTGGATTGTTGATAATCTTGTTACCCAATCAGTTAGTGAGAGGCTCGTGTTCCCAGTACGGCTTGCCGTTGACCAGAGCCGCCCTTGCAAACTTGACCTTCATCCCAACCTTCATGTCTTCAAACTTCGCCTTCGAGATCCTTGTCAGCAATCGCAGCGCTCCCTCACCGTCGAGGTGAACCGCTGCGACGAGCATTGGAGGCTCCTCGCCTGGGTTAGTCCCGACGTATGCCTTGCTGAAGCCCACCACAGTACCGGTCTTTGGTATCTCGATCCAGTCGAGGTCGGTGCAAAGGCAGTTGCTGCATATGCTCCGCGGAGGCCACTGGATTGTGTTGCAGAGTGTGCACTTTGTGGTCTCGATCTTTGACTCACTGAGAGAAGCGAAGAACCTGGCTATCTTGTTGTACTCTGGCACGTCCCACGGATAGTGAGATTCTGGCACCGAGCTCTCTGCTCCTTCTGCTGATGAATGATTAGAGCGCTTCACCGATTGCATCTGATGCTCGTGCCTTTTCTCATCGTCTTTTTGATTTGTAGCTGCCATCAGCTGTATCCGCTCCTTTGCTTTCTCCCGTACACAATCACGCTCGCGGTTGAGACTGATGCGGAGAGGTTCAAAGTGAACCCGACCTCTGCCGAGCCGACCTGTCTCTTCCCCGCTTCTCCGCGTAGTTGCTGGACTACCTCAATGGACTGCGCGACGCCCGTCGCACCGATCGGGTGGCCCGCACCGATCAAACCTCCGTTGGTGTTCACCGGAATCTTGCCCCCAATTTCCGACTGTCCCTCGCGGATGAATTGACCTCCCTTCCCCTTTTCCACAAATCCTGCATCTTCGTACTCTATGATCTCGTTTATGGTGAAGGCGTCGTGAAGCTCGGCGATGTCAATATCTTCTGGAGTCGTGTGTGAAGTGCGGAACGCGTCCCGCGATGCGTTGGCTACGGCCGGCCAGGTTGTATATTGCGGGTTCACATTCCCAAAAGATGCGCCGAGCGAGGATTGACCGGTTCCAGTTATCCACACCGGGGAGTCCGTGTACTTTCTCGCGAGCTCTTCGTTTGTCAATACCACGGCAGCCGCGCCGTCCGTCTTTGCTGTGCAATCGTAGAGTTTGAGAGGCGAAACTATCGGGCGAGATTTCATCACCTCTTCGATTGTGACGGGTTTTTGGAACTGGGCAAAGGGATTCATCGAAGAGTTCCTGTGGTTCTTTACTGAAACCAGGGCGAGATCTTCCTCTCTAGTTCCAAACTCTCTCATGTGTTTCTGCGCATACATCGAGCCCCACACCGCAGGAGGCATGATTCCTCCCCGCGTAAAGTCCCACTCCATTGGAGGTGCTATTTTCAGGTGGCTCATCTTCTCAACGCCGAGTACCATGCACACGTCGACTATGCCGGACGCCACGGCGCCATAGGCAACTGTGATACCCATGCCGCCGGACGCGCACAAGTTTTCTAGTTTAGCCGAGAGGGCCGGCTTCAACCCAAGGTTCTCTGCGACCGAGGCCGTGACGTATGGTTCCCCATCGGTCGTGGTTAGGAAAAAGCCCTTGATTTCTGACCTGTCGAGATTTGGAATACTCTCAAGAGTTGATTTGCCAGCCTCGGCTGCGAGGTCGCGAAGGCTCCCCTCCCTCTTTCCGAACTTGGTAAGGCCATATCCTATTATCGCAACGTTTCTCATCGATAGTACACCTTCTTCCTTTCTCTCACTGTTTTTGTCTACCCTTCTTCGCGTTTGTTCGTATTTGACACTTTACCTTCCGACGAGGGAAACTGCAACTTCTGAGAATTGATGCAGCGAGCCTTCCAAGGTCTTTTCTCCTTGGTTGAATTGAAGGTAGAGCGTCGATAGTTCCGCATTTTTTTGGAGTTTGGCAAACTCCTCGGAGATCTTTGTGGCGCACTCCCGTGCCGTGCCATAGATCGCAAGCTCGTCTAGCAGTTCTCTTGGCACCAGTCTTGATGCCTCTTCTCTCTTCCCCTTGAGCCAGGAATATCTTATTGCATTGCTGGTATCGTGGGAAAACTTGGCGCTCAAGTTCTTTTCTATGAAGCCGCAGTAGGCGTGGCCGTATGTGAGGTAGAAGGCAACCGTGTGCCTAACTCGGTTTTCTGCAACCTCACTTGAAGATGAAACGCAACACGGCACGCTTGAGTTGACAGAGAAGCGCGAGCTGGATCCTCCCTGTACAAGAGACTCGACATCTTCCTTCAGCCTCGAAAATGGTCTCATAAAAAAGAGCACCCCGTCGCACTTTTCTTTTGCGAGTAAAACCATCCTGTCCCCGACCGCAGCCAGTATGAGAGGTATGTCAGAGAGGGGGTGGTGCCCTAATCCAAGTAAAGCAAGCTGCTGCGGTGGTGCGCCACCGCGGCCATTCTTTCCGAGCTTTTCCCTTATTGTCTCGATTGCCTCTCTTGTCTTCTCAAATTGCCTTGTGTACTCTAGACCGTGCCAATTCTCAACGACTCCTTTTGAGCTCGCACCTATTCCGAGAGAAAATCTGCCTTTCGAAAGGTTGTGGAGCGTGGCCGCGGCCATCGCAAGCTGCACGGGGCTTCTTGAGTAGACGTTGACGATGCCTGAACCAATCTTGATGGAGTTGGTTCTGGCCGCTATGGCGCCGAGGATTGAAAGCGAGTCCACTCCGGTGCTCTCCGATACTAGGATTGAATCAAATCCGTACCGCTCGCAGCTCTCCGCCGCGAGGAGTGTCTCGGAAGGTGATAGGCCGTGTCCAAAGGTGATCCCCAATTTCAAGAGGAAATGTTGTTCGCCGTCCGCTTTTCTTTCTCTTTCCTCAGGCTCTCCCCTCTTTTAGCTATTGGATTGCAAATTTTCTGTGTTCAGCTTTCCTGCGAATTTGAAGAATTATGAAAAAAGGTAGGTACAATACTTAAATCAGGATTTGCGGTTTTTCTCACTTCAGAGCGTTTTTCAAGGTATAAACAAGGAAAAGGTGATTCTCCAAACAAATGGTCAATCTATCTGTAGAAGCTGGTGGTCTTGCACTCAAGAATCCTATCGTCGTAGAATCGGCAGGATACATTGTTGACGGATTTGGTTTGAGGCGGATGATCAAGACTGGAGCATCCGCAGTAGTTACAAAATCGAACACCTTCAAGAGGTTCGAAGGCGGTCCCGCTCCGCGCTGCTATTGGTATGATGATGGGCATATGGCGATGAACGGCGACGAGGCGCTGCTCAATCCAGGCTACACATACGCTGCAAGATATATCAAGGAGAACAAGCAGTTTGCGAGGGAGAACAACTGCCACATCGTTGGATCATTTTCTCCGAGGTCTCCGGAAGAAGCGGTTACGATTGCAACTGAGCTCGCCGACGCGGGGGCAAGCGCTCTACACATGGATCTCCAGTGTCCAACTGCGGCGCCTTTTCGGAATCAAGAGTATCCCAACGAGAACTGGGACCATCTGGGCTCTTGGTGGTCGGAAGACCCTACGAGAGTTCGCGACGTCGTCAAGGCGGTAAAATCCGCAGTGGACATCCCTGTGTGGCCAAAACCGCTGATTTTTAGATTCACAATTCACCCCGAAGCAATAGAGACGATGGACTCTGCAAAGCCTGATCTTTACGCTTTCATGGCTCCGGGCGCTCCGAGACTCTACATCAATATACTCACTGGCAAGCCTCAGCCAGGCCCCGCTGCGGGGAGGTTCAGGACGAATGTCAGACTGACCGCGGATCTAGCGCGATTGACAAAGACACACCTTCTGCCCTCGGGCGGCATTGCGACTGTAAATGACGCGATTGAGATTATCATGGCCGGCGCCCACCTCGTGGGAATTTGCACGGCGGTCTACAGGGACATCAATACTCCGCAAAAGTTCGTGGATGGTCTGATCGACTTTATGGTTCTACAGCAGTTCACCACGATTGAGGAGATGCGCGGCGTAGCTTTGAAGCACATGGCGCCAAAGCCCGGACCAGAATCGGATTATTACAACATCTTTGTTTCAAAGTACATCAAACCTCCACCTGGAGACTACCAGTGGGGCGGGATGGTCAGACTCGAGGAAGATACAGAGTTTGAGCATCTCAAGGAAGCAAAGAAGCCTGACCCGAAAAAGCCCTCTGCAGAAATACAGACAGAACTTTGAAGGCGAAAAAACAAAAACCGTATAGTCGGGAGACTTTTGAGAGAGGGAAGAAAATTTCCTCTCTCGCCTCCAAAGTTCCCCGTTAATTATCCTGCCCTGCTGTAGCAACCTTCTTACTACTTTTTAGGCGGAGACCGGAGGTGCCCTGATGTCCCTCCTCATGCTTGGGTCCCACTCCTCCGTCGGCGGAGTGACCGTCGGTGAGATGAACTCGCCGTAGCCTGGCTTTCCTACGACGTTGCCGTAATCTTCCGAGACGACGGTTCCCCTGACAAGGGTTATCTGAGGCACTCCCTTCAGCCTCCGGCCGGAGTAGGGATTCCATCCGCACTTTGTGTACATCTTGTCCGCGCTGAGCACAGTCTCCTTCTTCATGTCGACGATGACAAGATCGGCGTCGGAGCCCGCCTGTATAGCCCCCTTTCTGGGGTACACGGAGAAGATTCTAGCGGGGTTTTCGGAGCAAAGTTGGATCACCCTCTCAAATCCAATCCGTCCGTTGTTGACTTCGTTGAAGAACATCGAGCCATACCACTCTATGGCCGGAGTGCCACCGGGCGATTTCCACATGTTCGTCCAGCCGATCTCCTTCTCCGCCTTTGTATGTGGCGCATGATCGGTTGCAATGAGATCCGCGGTTCCGTCCACCAGCGCTTCCCATGTTGCGTCCCCTTCGTGCTCTGGGACCTGCCAGCCGATTGAGTATGGGCCGAGTTTCTCGATTCGTTCCCATTTGTTTGCTAGGAAGACGTCGTGGGGGTTTACCTCCGTGGTGATAGTTTGGCCATGGGCCCTTGCCTCCTTGATGTTGTTGAACGAGCGCCTGGAACTCATGTGAAGTATGTGAAGTTTGACGCCTGTCACTCTCTGAAGGTTGATCAGTATAGAGATGGCGTTATCGAAGATTATTGAATCGTATGCCCTGGCCGCCCTTGCGTACTCTTTCCAGTCGGTCTTGCCCGACTTTATGGCGCTGTTTGAAAGCTTGGTCCATATTTGCTGGTCCCAGGGGTGCACGAGGCAGACTATGCCCGTCGTTCGAATCTCCTTGAACAGCTCAAGAAGCTCTCCGTGGTCGTCAACTCCGATTCCGGGCATGTGTGGGTAGTCGCGCCCGACGTCAGTCATCATGAATATCTTGAAACCCATCGGCGGACCGGCCTTTGCGATCTTTGTAATCTCGCCCTGCACAGTTCCGGCTGCGTTATGGCTGAAATCCACTACAGCTTTCTTCTTTGCATTCTCCCTGTGTGCAAGAAATCTCTCCAGCGTGTTAGGCGGAGGTTCTACGTTGGGCATGTCAACGGCCAAGGTTACCCCTCCCGCGGCCGCCCCCATGGTACCCGAGAGGTAGTCCTCCTTCTGGAGAAAGCCTGGGTCGCGAAAATGCGCGTGGGTATCGATGAAACCTGGGATCACATACTTGCCTGACGCATCGATTGTCTTGGAACCCTTTGGTATGCTCGACTCGTTGCCGATTGCAGCGATTTTCCCACCGTCGATCGCAATGTCGGCGCGGACGAACCCATTGGGGATGTAGATGGTCCCATTCTTGATTACAAGATCTACTGTTGACTTACTGGTTGACATTTTACTGAGATTGCATCTCCTGTTTTTCTTCTTTCCCTTGTATTGTTATTCTACCAAATGCGCGCGCGAGTAAAAGGCCTTTTTTCTTCCTGCCTTTCTCTTGGCGGCTTTGAACTGCTTGCTTTCAAAATTCGAAAGTTGAGTGGATAATATTTAAGGTCTCCACAGAACTCATGTGATGGAGTGTAGAGGGAAGAGGCTCTTGCCGGGTCAGGAAGAAAGTAGTAATAAGAAAACCCCTAGGTTTGGCGTGATCCTGCTCCCTTACTCTGTCTCCTACCAGAGGCTCGCAGAAGCTGCCCTGCACGCCGAAAGCCTCGGGTTTGATTCATTGTGGATACCAGACCACATCCAGAGGGGCACTACGCCGATTCTCGAGTGCTGGACGACAATCTCGGCGCTCAGTGCTCTAACCAGGAAGGTTCGGATAGGAAGCCTCGCCACGTGCAACTCCTTTCGCAACCCCGGCCTCCTCGCAAAGATGGTTGCTACCGCTTCGCTTGTCTCAAAAGGGAGGGTCGAGCTCGCGATTGGGATCGGATACGACGAGGCCGAGTTCAAGGCGGCGGGGATAAGATTCCCTCCGTTCAAGGAGCGCGTGGAGCGGCTGGACGAGACGCTGCAGATAGTGAGATCACTGTGGACGGAGAAGACAACGAATTTCGAGGGTAGGTACTGGAATTTCAAAGACGCTGTCTGCGAACCAAAGCCTGTTGGACTTCCGCGAATCTGGGTCGCTGGGAGAAACAAGGAGTTGATCAGGGTTGCAGCAAAGCAGGGTGCTTATGGAATGAACATACTCCCCTATTCGGGCACGCTCGACCGGAGGAGGATTTCCTCTATTGATGAACTGAAAGAGATCTCGCAGGAGATAGCAGGAGCAGGCATCGAGCACAAATCCATGTACTGCGGAGACGGAGGGCTGGTTGTCGGGATAGACGGCGCAGATTATGCGAAGAGGGTCGAGAGGGCTGCGGCAGCCACTGGACTCGCCGTGAAGAAGTTCGGGGAAAGGATCTCGAACCTGAGCATAATGCACGGAACAATTGAGCAAGTGTCCTCTTCAATCAAGATGCTCGCTTCCTTGGGGTTTGAGGAGTTGATGATCATATTTCCCGGCTGGCAGGAGGGGAACTATGAAAATATGGATCTCTTTGCAAAAGAATTCGTGCAAGGTTCTCTTTAGGCGGTGGGAGGCTGCCTGATTGTCTCCCATGCTTTTCTGATCTTCTCGACCATCTGCTCGGCCGCAGTCTCGGCCCAGAGCTGTCCTAATTCATGAGTGGCGGCCCTGGGGTCGCCGTAGCTCCCCTTCGGTGTTACCTCGTCGATTCTAGCGGGCAGGCTGACGACGGGGTTTGAGAAGACTTCTCTCCGCTCCGAGCCGAACGTGGTTGCGAGGTCAAGTCTGACGATGCCTTCTTTGTATGCCATCGCTCCCGATGTTTCGAGCAACCCACCGTGCGCCATAAAGTAAGACCACTTCCACTTTTCTTTCTCCGTCCCCTTTATCCCCGGCAGTTCCTTCCAGACTTCCTGCAAAGCGGCATACCAGTTGGATATTGTAATCAGCACGCCCGTCTCCTCCCTGAGGGTCCTCGCGACCATTGCAAACGGGTAAAAGTTGGGTTCGTTTCCATTCACGACCACGATCTTCTTGAATCCGTGGTGAATGAGACTGGTCAGCACGTCGCGTGCAAACATCGAAAATGTCTCTGGGGAAACGCTGATTGTTCCCTTGAAGTTCATGTGCGAGCTCGACAGCCCATAGGGCATAGTGGGCGCAAGGAGTGCCCCGAGTTTCCTCGCCACCTTCTCCGCGGCTACCTCGGCGCAGAATGTGTCGGTACCAAAGACGCAGTGAGGCCCGTGCTGTTCAATCGCCCCGACCGGGAAGACGACTGTGTCTACCCCGTCTCTTTCGATTGCCTCCTTTACCTCGACCCACGTCATTTCGCCAATGTTAATTTTTTTATTCTGTTGATTTGTCGTTGCTGGCATTTTTTCCTTTTTTCTCCCTCTCGTCCCTTTTCTCAACAAGAGAATATTGCTAACTTTTCCCCGTAACAGGATATACTTGTTTCCTTGAGCTCTTAGTCATGACTATATTTGTTTCCCAATACAGCTCCGAGAAACAAGGCCGAGGGTTCTCTGTACAAGCAGAGAAAGAAAGAAAAAGGCAAGAAGGAAAACAAGAAAAGAAGAGAGAAATGATAATTGTTAGTGCAGATAGAGTGAGCTCGCCGACTCTCCTGCGTTTGTTAGCACTTTCGGAGATGAAATGTATAGTTTCATGAGTAAGTTGAGGACTCTGCCAGAGGCCGTCCGTGAATTTGTCCACAACGGCGCGGAGCTTGGTTTCGCCGGCTCTGGCGGCAGGCTCTCGATCGCGTTTGCCTACGAAGTAATCAAGCAGGGAAGGAAGAACTTGTCTTTTGTGTCAGCCGGGACGGGGGCCCCCTGTCTCGATCTTCTGGTCGGTGCAAGAGCGGTGAAGAAAGCCGAGATTTCCTTCACGATGGTAAGCTGCCTTAACATAAAACGCGCCGTCGAAAAGAAGACTGTCGACTCAAGAGGCAAGCGCAGTACGTATAGGCTGCAGATTGAGGACTATTCAAACCTCGCAATGTCTCTGCGCTTCTTCGCCGGCGCGACAAAGATCCCCTTCATACCGATCAGGTCGCTCAGAGGAAGTGACATAGAGAAGATACGCACGTTCATGGGCAAAGGCAAGATGGCCACGATGACTTCGCCTTTCTCTGACAAGACGCGGATCGCAGTGCTGCCGCCCTCCGAGCCTGACGTTGGAGTTATGCATTCGCAGTATGCGGACGAGGAGGGGAACGTGCTTGCGCTCGGGCCAGCCGGCTCGGATGGATGGCTGCTTCGGGCCGCGAAGAAGCGCGTGGTCACGGTCGAAAAGATAGTTTCAAAGGAGTTTGTAAAGGAGCACAAGGTCCACACGTTCATGCCGGGGTTCATGGTCGACGCGGTATGCGAGGTTCCATATGGGGCGCACCCCTACGGTCTGGTTGATTGCTACGACCTTGATGCTTCCTTTCAGAAGGACTACTCTGAGAAATCAAAGAGCCAAGAAGGATTTGATGAATGGGCGAGGGAGTGGATTTTCAGGGTAAATGAGCGAAGCGAGTATCTCAAGAAAGTAGGTGAGGACAATCTTGGAAGAATCACAAATCAAAGGTTCAGTACAGGAAACATCTTCGTCGGGAACTAGCAGTAGTTTCTCTAGGAGAGAGGCCGCAATCATCACGGCCGCGAGGTCGATTTCTGAACGAGATGTGGTGTTCGTTGGGCAGGGGCTGCCGGTCATCACGGCGTTGTTTGCCAAGCGAGATCACGCGCCGAACTGCGTCGTCATGCATGAATACGGAGTTGTTGATACCGATCCTCCTGTTGCGGTAGAACTCGCTCACCCACTCTTTGCGGAGAAGGCGATCTACCTCTGCGACATGATAGACGCGCTCGCGAGTCTGATCTACCACATCGACGTCGCCTTTCTCGGTGCGGCACAGATAGACCGCTACGGGAACGTCAACACGACTACCATAGGCGACTACTTCAACCCGACATACAGGATATCCGGAAGCGGAGGAGCAAATGACATAGGGTCTCTTGCACCCGATCTTGTGTTGGTCATGGACAACCAGAAGGCGAGCAAGTTTCCCGAGGCGGTCGATTACTGTACGACGCCCGGTTACTTTGGTGGAAGCAGAAAGAAAAGGGCGGAGCTCAACCTCCCCGGTAGCGGCCCGAATGCCGTGGTCACAGATCTCGGGGTCTACAGGTTTGAGAAAAAGAGCGGGGAGATGTATCTAGAGTCATTGCAGAGCGGCGTGACACTGGACGAGGTCAGGGAGAATACTGGCTGGAAGATCAAAGTTGCGAAGAATTTAGGCGTCCAGCCGGAGCCCACCGAAGAGGAAGTCCAGCGCCTCCGAGCGCTGGATCCGCGCAAGGTATACCTCAGGTGAGTCTCGGAGAGCACAGGAAGAAAATGCGAAGAGATGCTCATCCCATTTATTCTCATTTTCTCCGTTTCGATAGCAATTAGTTTGAAAGAATTATCATCAGTACATCTCGCATTAAAGGACGTAACCTTCGAGTAAGTAACTCTTTTTTCTGGATTTGTAGTTGATGATCCACAAGCTATAATATGTCAGAGAGCTTAGAGCGCCGATCCTTCTCCGTCGTTATCCTGGCTGGGGGAGAGAGTCGCAGGATGGGGAAGGACAAGGCCTTCCTGCTCTACAAAGGGAAGCGCTTTGTTGAAATTATCACGGAATCTGCTCTAAGAGTTTCGGATGACGTGATGGTCGTTATTGGATCAAAACAGGAGAGTGATTTCGACTGGCTTGCTACGAAGCAAGGTGTCCTCCTGCTTTCCGACAAGTATCACCTCAAGAACCCGGTCGGAGGGATCCTGACTGCCGTAGAACAGGCAAAGCATCCCTACACCGCGATTCTGCCCTGTGATTCACCCCTCGTGACGCCGAGCGTGATTTCGTTTCTTTTCACCCGAGCGCAGAGCCACTCATGCGCCGTGCCGGTGTGGGATAATGGCGACATCGAACCCTTGTGCGCAGTTTACAGCAGTGCTGAGATAAAAGAAGCGATTGCAAAGTCGCTTGCGCAGAATAAACTCGGGCCGAAGCACGCCATTTCATTCCTGAGGGATGTCCAATACGTGCCGGTCGAGGAATTGAGAAAATACGACAGCTCGCTGAATTCGCTTCTCAACGTGAACACCACGGAAGACTACAACTCCCTGCCCTAAGATAAATCAAGTGGCTGAATTTTGGAATCTAGGTAGCGCATCCTCAGTCTCCGATCTCTCCCTCCAAAACTAATCACTACCATGCCCCTCCAATCCCACTGGCACCTGCACTTCCTTCGGTCCTCTCATCGCGGAAGGAATTATTGCGACCCCCTCTATTATCGCAAAGATTATCGCCGAGATTCTGCATCCGTTGATGAATTCGACTCTCGCAAGGTAGCTCGTCGTAGCGCCCTGAAGCAGGGAGGTAAGTGTGGTGTATGGAACACCCAGCGTAATTAAGAGTATCACGAGACCGTAGCTTGCTGTAAACCCGACGTTGTACATGGTCGTCCTGAATCCCGAAGCTATTCCTCTCCTGTTTGCAGGAACCGACCCCATTATTGCTCTTGAGTTAGGCGAGGTGAAGAGGCCGTTCCCCACGCCGATGATGCCCAGCATGATCGCGACCTCGCTGTACTGGGTCGCCGAGGTAAATGATGCGCTGTAGAGAATTCCGAGCGCGGTCACGAGGAGTCCGACGGTCGAGAGCGCTCTTGAACCGTACTTGTCAGAGAGTTTTCCACCAATCAGTGAAAAAACCAGGTAAGTGGCCTCGAGCGGTATTATGGCGAGGCCCGATTGAAGTGGAGTATAGCCAAGGCCGATCTGAAGATAGAACGCGGCGAGAAGAGTAAAACCGGAAAAGACTAGCCCGTTCATCAACTGCGCGAGGTTACCCGCGGTGAACAGCCTGATCCTGAAAAGACGCATGTCAAGAAGAGGAAAGCGCGCCTTAGATTCTGCTCGGAAAAATAGGGCGATCAAAACGAATCCAATTACGAGGAGAGCATAGCCCAAGCTCGAGCCGGATATGCCATAGCTCAGGTAAGTTACGGCAAGTAGGACCAGCGTGAGTCCTGTTGCAAACAGAGCAAAGCCCGTCCAATCCATTTTCTTCGACGTGTCCTTGGTTCCAATTTCATGGAGCGCCTTGTATGCCCACACCGTGCCAAAGATGCCCACGGGTATGTTGATGTAGAACAGTCCTCGCCAGTCGACCAAGGCTAGAATCAAGCCCGAAAGAGTCAGGCCGGCAATCGACCCTAGCCGCCACGCGGTCACGTTGACTCCAAGCATGGCGCCGAGCTCTTCCTTTGGACTCGCATCCGTGATTATCGCCGAACTATTCACGACGATGATAGCGTAGCCCGTGCCCTGCACCACCCTTGCGACTATTAATTCAAACGGGGTCTGCGAAAGGGCGCAGAATGCGGAGCCGAGAGTGAGAATGATGAAGCCGATGTTGTATATTTTGACCTTTCCAAACAGGTCTGAAATTCTCCCGACCAAGAGGAGGCACACCGTTCCAGCGAGGAGGTATGCCTGTCCTATCCAGATTGCTTCTTCTGCGTCCGCGTGAAGTTGCGCTGCAATTGACGGGAGGCCAACAACAACTATTCTCGTGTCTATGCCGGCCATCATGATACCTACGGTCGTGACCCAGACGGCTGTCCACTTGTACTGCATTTGATTTCTTTGAAAAACTGCCTGCGCTCTCTTCTTTGCGTTGTATTTTCTTTTTTCCCTTTACGCGCAGGAACAGGAAGGGAAGTAGAGCCGACTTAACTTTTCCTCAGTGTTGCAGAGAGTGATATTGCCGGTGTGGGAGAAAGTGACGTCAGTTTCTAATCGAAACTGTTTCCTTGCCATCCATTATCATCCTGTAGCGCTTGTAAACACGAATGTTTCTCCCGATCAGTAGCCCAATCCCAAACGTCAGGATCGCATCCGTGACTGCAAAACCGGCAATCGCGCTTGGATTAATGGCCGAACTCAGAGAGAAGGTAAACGCCGAAGGTCCTATTACCATGTACTCCACCGCAAGACGCGCTACGAGGCCGCCGAGGTAAATCAGGTAGATTATCACTCCGCCTATGTAATAGATTGATGAGTCCGAAGAAGAGCGCCAGAACAGGATCCTCCTGTCGGAATATCTGTACGACCAGACTGCTGCAAGAATGAGAAAAACCGCATCGGGGACCACGTAAATCATAGGGACACCGTCGAAGAAGGAAGCCGAGACGAAAAAGCCGCCAAAGAGGAAGTAGAAGATGGTGTAGCCGATTGTCCTTGCTCCACTTACTCTAACGCCGCGAAAATTCCTGTATATGCGAACTGCAATTATGAATATCAAAAGTGCAAAAAATATGAGAATTGAGCTGCTGGTGGGTTGAGCGGCGGAGGACAAAGTCAAATGAAACGCGCTCGGCTGTAGGTTCAGGGTCTTTTTGATTTGTGTAATAGCATTTTCGATGGTCTCTCTTCGGCAAACTCTGTGGGTCAGCCCAGTCCCACCGCTAGAAGCTGTAACAGAGCATTGCAACCGATAATCAGCAAAAACGAAACATTTGATATACGGTAGGCGTCCGCAATATCTGAATCGTTGGAGAGGGAAGTCATATCTTGAATGCTCGTTCCTGCTTAAAACACGAAGCTACGTTTGGTCTCGTGACGTGGGCAAAAGGTGAAGAGTGCCCCGCTTGTTTTGCACTGTCCATCTACTCCCAGACAAAGAAACATGAACAACTGCTGAGAAGTTCGCTTGAGCTTCTGCGACAAGAAACTAGGGCAAAGGAAGGCGGCGGGAAAAAGCGGTAGCTTCTAGTGCAGAGATTCTTAAGGAGAAAATGCTCGTATAACTTGACCCGTCACACTTGATCTCTGCGCCGACTTTTGATTTCACGCTCGAGTGCTTCTATTCTTTCCTTCAGCACGAGATCGTAGTTGGCAAATCGACCATGTGGAGGCTTGCCCTCCGCTTTGCGCTTGATCGCGATTGTCAGTTTTTGCTTCGCGAAGGCAAGGTCGGCACGCAGAGCCCAGAGAGGGAGCGCGCTCAGAGGAGGCTCTCGACTGCTTTGACCATTCCTGACTCGAACACCCTGTCGTTGCGTGAGCGTGCTGCGCAACCCACGGTGCACGATATACGTTTTCACAGCATGGAGAGGCGAAAACAAGGGATATAAGAATAGCTACTATATGCATAGTATCAACAGTGAGAAATGTTGGCGCCTGTGCGTCTCCCATGAGAGCTCGCCAAAGCTTCCTATTGCTTCTCGACATGTGAACCGATTTTACTACAAACGTAGTATGAGGAGAGGGACCTTCTAGACTAGTCTTGAAATTGGAAATGAAGGCTCAGTATTTCGTTTGTCTTGCAAGGCCTTTGTGGCTGAGGGACGAGTGAAGAAGAAAAGGCGTTGGTCACTCCAAAAATCTCGGTTGCGCTTATCAGAATTCTGAACCAGTTCAAGCCAGTAAATGTTCCAAAGGTCGACAAGTCGAGTGCCGACATAAGCGGTTTCGAGTCATTCATCAATGAGTGCAGGCGCCAGTTCCTGCTCTCTTGGAATAGTATCTCCGCGTCTACGTCACTTTTGCCCAAATGCTAGAGATGCAGGGAATCCGCGCGGCCGCTGTCATACATTAGTTTGCGCAGGTTTTTCACCTGTACTGCTGCATTATCTTGTCGGCAAAGAGTTCCATCATTTCTTGAAGCTCTTTGATAAAAGAGTAGATGAACTTGAACTCAAAGTGAGTCACTCCCGCCTCGACGAATTTCGCAATCTTTGACTGGACGTCGGAGACATTGCCCAGCACGTGAGCAGTTTTTGCAAACTCGAGATTTTCAAGAGCTCTCTCGTACGTCTCGCGGCTCTGACCTATGGTCGCCATTGCCTTCCTCATAGCAATGTCTCTATCCTCGAAGACGCAGAGATACTTTTCAACCGCGACGGTGAAATTTGTCTGGTCTCTTCCATGGTTTGCAAGTTGTTCCTTCAGTTGCGGGACTAATACGGACATTTCTTCAGGTGTGAGCCAGCCGGGTATCCATCCATCGCCGACCTCTGCGGCCCTATCGGCGGAGCCCTTCGACCAGCCTCCAATCCACATCGGTACTCTGGGTTTCTGCACCGGCTTTGGGTACATCTCAACATCGCTGAAAGAAACGTACTTCCCAGAGAAGCTCGCCCTGTCCTCTCTCCACAGCGTTTGGATTGCGTTCAGATACTCAACAAATCGGCTCCTCCTTGTTTTTACTGGAGAATCGAAAAGCTCAAACTCCCTTGCGAGTTTGGTAGCCTTTGAGCCAAGGCCAGCACCGAGTATGAGTCGTCCCTTTGAGAGGTTGTCGAGGTTTGCGGCCTGCTTTGCAAGGTATACGGGGTTCCTACATGGAATGACCGCGCACGCTATGCCGAGTTTGATCTCCCGGGTCAGGGCTGCGAGGTATGAGAGAGTAGTCAGCGATTCGTAGAAATCCGGCTCTTGTTTTTGGCTGAGCGCTTCGCTTGATCCAGACGAGATATGGTGCTCGTGGCTCTCCCTGTTCCAGGCTATATGATCATGAACCCAGATGGAATCGTAATGAAGCTCCTCGCTCTTTCTTGCAATGTCTGTTATGGCGGGTATACTTGCGAGAGGCCCGGAGACAGGTAGTCTTACACCAAACTGAATCTTTTGCTTGCTCAAAATTTGCTCTTTTCCCTGTTCAGAGCTGGCAATTCGGATTCCTAGAAAAACGTTTGACGCTTACTCGGTAAGAGTAAAGCCTTCCAGTTTGGTCACCAGAAATTGCTGCCTTCAAGTGTCGCCTGAAAGCCATTTGTACGTGATTTGAAAACCCGAACTGGCTCTCAGGTTTGATTTCGGATACTCTGCTCGGGGTTATCCTGGCTCTTGGAGCCTCGGCAAGCATAGCTGGCATTGGCTCTATCGGGAGCAGGCCCTTGATGGGGTTCAAGTCAAACCCGGCGAACGCAACCTACGTCGCTCTCATAGTCAGCACCTTGATTCTGGGAGTGCTCGTCATTTTAACGAATGAGGTCAGGCTGCTTTTTCGGATACCTCTGCCAATCTTGCTGATTTTCATTGTGGTAGGAATCCTGCAGAATGGGGTAGGGAGGAAGCTTTGGTTTATCTCCGTTCGCCACATCGGCGCGAATCAATCAAACACCCTCGTGTCCACCGAGGTCATCTACTCGGTTATTCTCGCAGTGGTTTTTCTAAGTGAAAGTCTCCAGCTGATCCTTGACGTCGGAACGGCGCTCGTCTTCGCCGGTGCCGTATTAATCGAGGCAAAGAAGAGCGCGCTGAAAAGGTCTGGAAACATGGCGCTAGGTTACGAAACCGCGCTCATCGCGGGCTTTGTTTTTGGGGCAACCCCCATCCTCATAAAATACGGCCTGAACATATTTTCATACTACATCCCAGTGCTGTTTGTTTCATTTGCGGCCGCGGCGCTTTTCCTAACAATCACAGGACGTCCAAAGACAATTATTGAGGAGCTGCGCATGACTCCTCGTTCTGCGTTGTTCTCGTTCATCGCCATGGGCGTACTCACTGCAAGTACGCAACTGTGCACCTTTTCTTCGTTGAAGTACGCCCCGGTTGTCTTCTTTGCACCAATGCTCTCGACCTACCCTCTTCTCACCGTGGTATTCACAAAGATACAGGCGGAGAAGCTTGAGGTCTTCGGGGCCAGGACGCTTTTGAGTGCTGCGATGGTGGTCCTTGGAGCTACGCTTGTATCTCTGGCTTCCGTGTAAATTTCAAGGAAAAAATCTGGCCAGAGGGTTCGACCCATCCCTCGCATTTAATATCAATAGTGGGGTGCCCTCAACATCACTGAAAGTGATTACTGAAAGTTATCATTGAAAGTGAGTCGGATTTTTTACCTTTCGCACTCTGTTAATTGCCTAACTCAAGGTGAATAGGAAGGCACGAATTCCATAATTCAAGTAGACGATCTGACAAAGAGATTTCGAAACGTTCTGGCAGTAGATCACATCTCCTTCAAAGTAGACGAGGGGAAATCTTCGGCTTTCTCGGGCCGAACGGCGCGGGCAAAACCACAACTATAAAGATGCTCACCACAGTCGCTTCGATTTCGGATGGCGGCGCAGCAGTAGCTGGACACGACCTCAAACAGAGCCCGGCAGCAGTCCGGCGAAGTATCGGCGTGGTTCCACAAGAGGTCACGCTTGACAACGAGTTGAAGGGAATAGAGAACCTTCTCCTCGCAGCAAAGCTTCACCATGTTCCAAACAGTGTTGCGCGTAGTCGAGCCTGTGATCTCCTTCAACTCGTCGAGCTAGAAAACTTCGCTGAGAAGCGAGTCGGCGCCTACGCCGGCGGAATGAAAAGACGTCTGCAACTTGTCACCGCTCTTATCCACAAACCAGAGGTTCTCTTCATGGATGAGCCGACCGTCGGGCTCGACATCCAGACGAGAACCAGTATCTGGAATTATCTGAAGAGACTCAACAAAGAGGAGGCTCTGACAATATTCATGACGACCCACTATCTAGAAGAGGCAGACTACCTCGCAGACAGAATAGCCATCATGGATCACGGCGCCATAAAGGTCTCTGGCTCGCCCGCTGAGCTGAAGGAGAATCTGCATGGGGACATCCTGGCGCTTGAAGTGGTCAATGGGGGGAAGACCTGACTGAGTTTCTGAAGAAGATCGAAAGTGTTGTGAAAGTAGTGCGAGTCGGCTCATCGTATAGGATGAAAGTCGTGAAAGCGGAAGCCGCTCTGCCGACCATCATCGCGAGCATCACCGCAAGAGGTCTCAAGATCAAAGGGATCTCTTACAACAAGCCCACCTTGGACGAGGTGTTCTTAGAGGTGACGGGTAGGTCGATGCGTGACGCAGACGAAGCAGGTGGTGGCATCACGCCTAAGTTATCTTCCCAAGAGGTGGCGAGGTGAAGCAAAGATATGATAGGTAAGCTCTCGCACTAGCTGCCCGATCTCTCAAGAAGTGGAGCAGAAATCCATTTGCCCTCATAGCTGCCGCGTTACAGGGAATATTCTGGCTCGGACTCTTTGGTAATTCATTCAACCCGGCCAGCGCCATTTCCAATTCATCAATGAGAGGAGGTTCACTGGGATTCTTCCAACAGGTCTTCGGAGGCGCAACCAACTACATTACGTTCCTCACGCCGGGCGTAATTAGCATCGTGGCCCTGACCAGTATGAGCCTCATGGGCGTGGATCTCGTCCTCGACAAGATCAGCGGCTACCTAGGCGTAATCAGCACTTACCCGATAAGAAGATATTCGATATTCTTCGGAGGGGTGCTCCAAAATATAGCAAAGTCGATGGTAATCGCGGCAATCACATTCTTGCTGGCGTTTGTGGTCCCAAACGGACTGCGATTGGCTCGAGGGTTCAATGTCCTAGATCTTATCGGAGTCTTTGCCACAATTGCCCTGCTCAGTGCAGTCTTCTCGACTTTATTCACAGGAATAGCCATCTCCGTCAAGAGTACCGACAGTTTCTTCGGAGCGGTCAACTTTCTCACATTCCCAATAATGTTCACTAGCACGGCTTTCTTCCCGATCAGTTTCTTCCCCAGCTGGATGATGCCTATTGCTCAGGCAAACCCCGTCTCGATGGCAAGCGAAGCCGCGAGACTCTTACTCGTGAACGGGAGCCTGCTACCTTCTCAACTCCCGGTTTTCGTAGTCGACATAATTGGTCTCTCTGTATTCGCGATCATCTTCGCTGTACTGGGAACTCTGCTGGCAAGAAACGCCTTGGGGGCCAGGTAGGTAAAAGTTGAAGAAATCCCAGCAGAGACCATCTTCCCAAAGAGGCCGGCGCTCACCACTCGTAGAATAGTTTGGAGAGGGAAATCGCAATGCCTAATCTTCAGGTTCGGCGCGGCAGTACCGCAAAGCTCGACCGTATCGATGGAGAGCTCAGAGTGGGAAACAGGGCCAGAATCGAATCAGGTGGTGTTGGAAAGCTCGTCGTCGTATCCCAAGGCGCTTACTTTGAAGGGGCTGCGGAAATAGACTGCAACTTTGAATGTGAGTCGCTCCGGGTAGAGCATGGCGGCACCCTCAAGGTAAACGGTGACCTCACCGTACACAAGTTATTGGACGTAATTCACAGCGTCAATTCCAGCGGTTCGATCAAGGCCGGTGAAATAGACGTAGGGGGAAGAATCTACGCCAAATCAATTCAGTGCGAAGGAAGAATTCGTGTGGGAGGGACTCTCGACGTTCAGCAGGCCCTCGAGGCAAAGTCGGTTAATGTGGGGGGGAGATCAAGGGCCGGCGGATCAGTCAATCTTCAAAATCTGGATGTTGGTGGAGTCGCAGAAGTCGGAGGGGGCACCATACTTGGAGAGATACGCGTGGGAGGAAGGTTTGCAGCTACCTCTCCACTTGAACTCGGCGACATGAAGGTTCTAGGGCGGATATCACTTCCGGCTGGGTGCAAAGCGCGAAAGATCTCCTCTTTCGGCAGGCTGACTACCGCGGGCGATTTGGATTGCAACGAAATAGAAGTCGAGGGGTACATGGAAATCCGAGGAAACTGCAAATCTGAGAAGATTGACACTAGTGGAACGCTTAACGTCAACGGCTCTCTCGACGTGTCAGGCGATCTCAATACTCTTGGATCAACCGAGGTTAATGGTGAATTCAAGAGTGCCAACATCAGAATTGCAGGCAGGTTCAAAGCTAGCAAGGCGATTGTCGGCAACGAAATAGAGTTAGGCGGCGAAGCCGAGACGAGAGAGGGAATGAAGGGGAATATCGTCCTGGTTCGGAGCGGTTCGAGGTGTAGAGGAGCCATAATTGGATCCAAAGTTGATGTTGGCAAGAGCTACGCTGTTGTTTCAAACTGGAGCAAGAAGTGGGCTGGTCAAACTGCTTCACTGCGCCTCATAGGCAAGGAGACTCGCGTTGAGGACATCTATGCGACGGAGGTCCACTTGGGAAGGGCCTCGAGATGTGGAAGGGTCTTCGCGCAAGAAGTAGAGTTTGAAGAGGCGTGCATCGCCGAGAAGATAGAGTATACCAAAGAGCTTCGAGGTCAAGTCAAAAGTGCCTTCTTTCTCAATCCCACAACGAAGGTCGAACGCCTACCAAACCCGCCTCTTTGAGCGGTCCGAAGAAAGAATCGATGGGAGATGCATAGAGCTTAGTGAAACAGGACAGAGGAAGAAGGAGCTCTAAGAGATCTAAAGTGGAGATCTATGCTACTGTCCTTGAGGTCATTAAGCGCTACCCGGAAGGCGCAAGAGTAACAAAGATGTCCTACGGGGTCGGCGTACCCATAAACAGGCTCAAGCCCATCCTGCACGACTTGGGTTCGTTCGGTTTGGTTCAAACAGTGACTGATGACGGGAAGAAGAATGGAGAGGAGGAAGCTGCAGTATTTTACTGCCTAACCCCACGTGCGATGGAGTTTCTTGAAACTTACTGGAAGATGAAAAGTTTCCTCGAGGTCTTCGGAGGTGGGAACATCCAGAGTGACCTCCACTAATCGCACCATCCCAGATTGCCCTTTAGCTCATTACGGGTTTAGAATCCAGACGTAGTAAGTCAGAAGTGTGGCGATGGTCACCCAGGCAATATATGGAAGAAGTATCAGACCGGCCGTCTTGTTAACCCGGTAGGCCGCTACGATCGTCAGAGCTATTGCGGCCCAGAAGCGAGTATTTCGACAAAGCCTGCGAAGAACATTTGCAGCCCAAAGAAGAGATAACTCCACAGGGCATTGAGCCCGAGTTGTATTCCAAAGATAGTGAAAACCAACCCCGTGGACTTGCCTTCAAGGTGATCCGTCCAGAGAAGGTACAGCGAGACGCCCATGAGAAGGAATAGGGTAATCCACACAGGTCCGAAGAGCCAATTAGGCGGTGTAAAGCTCGGTTTCGCAATTGTCTGATACCATGTCGAAATGGAATTGATTGTGAATAAGGATCCAATGCCTCCAACCGCTTCGCAGATCAGAATCGAGGCGACGAGCCGCAGAATGCTGTTGCTTCTGCTTTTCTTCTGCTTGACGCGCTCCAGTTTTGAAACAGACAAATTCAGATTTTTCCCCCTGTGAGCTCTTCATTGGCCCTTTCTGCAACTTAAAGGGACATTACGATTCTCAAGTTTGGTAATGAAGTTTGTAGACTGGCCCGGTGTGTGCTTCGACCATGATTGTAATCAGCCAATAATTGCAGAAGCTGATTGTTGTTATGGAGCCTGTGCGAGCGGTTTCAACGTGAAAGTAATTTAAAATAGCTAAAGGAGCGGAAACGCACTCCAGTAGCTTTGTCATCTTCTTCTCTCGACGTTGATTTTGTAATAGTCGGCGGAGGTACAAACGGTCTTTCTGCTGCCGCCTATCTTGCCAAGGAAGGATACTCAACTGTCGTACTCGAGCGCCAGAACTATCTTGGTGGAGGAGCCATCACAATCGATGATTACACGCTTCCCGGATTTAGGCACGATGTCTTCGCAACTTCTATCAACATCTGGAGGGCTGGGACAATTCAGAAGGACCTGGAACTTGAAAAATATGGTTACAGAGATGTTGACCCGGATCCTGTTGCCTGTACCCCTTTCAAGAACGGAAAGGCCGTTTGCATTTACAAGGACCTCAACCTGACTCTGAAGTCAATTGCGCAATTTTCGAAGAATGATGCAAACAGGTTCAAGGAAATCTACAATTTCTACCTTGAGTCAAAGGACATACTTCTTGGAAGCCTATCTTCTTCCCCCGTTCCATTCTCGTCGATGATGAGTGCTCTTGAGCAATCAGACACCGGTCTGGATTTTCTCAGGTTCTCATACATGTCTTCAAGAGACTGGCTGGAAGAGAATTTCGAGTCCGAGGAAGTGAAAGCCTTTCTGGCGCTATGGGGGAGCAACCACGTTCCTCTCTCTCCAGAAGATGCGGGAGGTGCGATACTTGTCCTAGTCTTCGCTGGGCTGCTTCAGGATAAAGGAGCTAGCGTTCCCATAGGAGGGATGGTCACTGTAACAGAGGCATTGAGAAAATGCGTCGAGGCTCACAACGGAAAAGTGCTTACAGGAGAAGACGTGGATAAGATTCTGATAAAGGAAGGTCGAGCCCATGGAGTAAGGACTAGCAGCGGGAAGATAATTGAGGCAAGGAAAGGAGTAATCGCAAGCACCGAGCCTAAATCACTGTTTTTGAGACTCGTCCCTGAAGAGGCCCTAGATCAATCCTTCAGGAAAAAAGTCTCTTCCTTCCGCTACTCGAAGGTCACCCAGGTGATGATTCACGCTGCGCTTGATGAGTGGCTTGATTATAGACCTGAGGAAGCTAGAAGGGCAGGGCTAGTGCAGATTGGCGACTCGCTCGATCAAATATCGAGGGCGTTCAATGATTGTGTGATTGGCAGAATGCCCGAGCACCCGTTCATGACGATTGACAACACTACGCTGTATGATTCCTCGAGAGCTCCAAATGGCAAGCACATATTGTGGGACTTTGTTAGGGCGCCTGTATTCCTCCGAGGCAAGCCCTGGAGCGAGGAAGACAAAGAAGAGTTCGCAAACAGATGTATCGATAGACTGAGCGATTATGCCCCCAACGCGAAGAGAATCATACTGAAGAGACGGGTCCTCTCACCGCAGGATATTGAGAAGATGAACCCAAATATCGTCTTCGGCGATCCAGGCGGAGGCAAGGCGACTATGGACCAGTCACTTGGCCTTAGACCTTTTCCGGGCTGGTCCAATTACAGGACTCCAATCAAAGCGTTGTACATGTGCAGCCCGTCAAACCATCCTGGAGGCGGAGTGTCCGGCCTCGCTGGTCACAATGCGGCAATTGCGGCGATTGAAGATTCTGGTCCAGAGAAGAGCTAGAGCGTAACGCACCAACACTCCTTCATCCAAACTTTGATTTCAAAAATGCAAGTCCCTTGGAAGCAATGTCGTCTTGATTTTCCTCTAGTCTTCGCCACACCCTCATTGCTGAGGAAAATCCGTTTTCGAACGGCACAAAGGACTCGATGGCAATCCAGCCTTTGTATTTAATCGAGTCAACAGCTTCCGCAACCTGCTCCCATTGTACCAGCCCAGAACCCGGAGCCCCTCTATCGTTCTCACAGGCGTGAAGATGGAACAGCTTGTCGCCTGCGAGTGTGATTGCATTGCTGAATGATTTCTCCTCAATGTTCAGGTGAAACGTGTCTAGAAGTAGTCCCACATTTTCCTCTCCGATCTTTTCGACTAACTGCATCCCCTGCTTTGAAGTATTGATCAGGTGCGTGTCGTAGCGGCAGAGCGGCTCAAGAGCAAGACGCACTCCGAGATCATTTCCAAATTTGCCAATATCTTTGAACGTCACCGCGATATGCTCGAGCACTCTCTGGCGATGCGTCTCAGTCAGGTAAATTGGGGCACCCACAGTGGAATACAATGGGCCGCAGATGAGGTCTCCACCAAGTTTAGAGCAGACCTCCAGGCAGCGCTTGATGTATTCGACACCGCTCGATACAACCGAGGCGTCCTCCGATGATAAGTCGGTCGAGGCAGAGCCGCCGCCGATTATTATCGGGACTATCTTTGAATGCGAGCCAAGCACGTCTCTAATTTGCACGACATCGAGTTTGCCGTCAAAAGTGGGGATCTCTATTCCATCGAAGCCGAATTCGTATGCCTTGTCGAGCGCTTTAGGAGTAAAAACAGGGGCCCATAGCCAAGAGCTTACGGCGTAGCGCCTTTGACCGCCATGTTGAGCCAGAGATCGCGGAGACACTCCCTACTACCACGCATGTTGTGAAGACTGATGTTATTTAACTGTCCTATATACCGTCTGTTGTTATTGTCACTTTCCCAACCTGACCGCAGTAAAGAAGAGAAAAGACAACTACTGTTGCAATTGGATATCTACCCAGACGCCTTTCTAATAGCATTATTCGCTCCAAGGGACGCGGAACGGAGTCTGCCAGCCCGTCTCTCGAACAACAGATCACCTATTAGGGCGGCAAGTATCAAAAGCGCCAAGTAGATGTTGTACGGCTGAACCGTAAGATACCCCGCAAGTGGGATCTGGGCGACAACCTTCCCGAGGTACATTGACTGATTTACCCCCGTATCGATGTTCGCATAAGAGATTGGGTTATCGTCGCCCTTGGTGGTTACGACGACCTGTCCGTTGCTCAGTTGTTGGACCGATACTATCCTGTGGATCACGTAGCAAGGGATCGCAGGCTCGCTGATCACCGACGAGGTCAGCCCTCCGTTGCAGGGATAGAGTATCGCAATCTGGGGAGTAAACACTATCACATCTCCTTTCGTAAGTTGATTGAACGGTACATTGGCTATCACGGTAATCGAACCAGGCAAGATTGTTGGCTGCATACTCGGCCCTCCCACGACCGTGAAGGGCTGCGCCTCTCCAGTCGCGGCCACAATTCCACCGTAGCAGAAAACTATGAACAGCACTGGAACCAAGTAGACCAGATACTTCACATATTTTCGCTGCTCAGTTCCGCCGTAACTTTCGACTCTTTTCATTGTATTTGCAGATCTCGTCCTTTCATTGTTGGTAGAGAATGCTATTGTAACAGTTCACTCAGTGGCATATTGGAAAAATCGCTGTTGTGCTACCGCATTCACTCCTTATGTGTTTGTGAACGTTTCGCCTATTCGTTCCGTCGAGTCTTTGTCAGCCAAGGCGATTGCTACTAAACTCACTCGCATCGGATTTCCGGATTGCCTTAGGGCCGTTACCGGGTTCCTCTATCAGCGCTTCGCCTGTTAGTCTTTTTACTCCATCTGACAGCTAGAACTTTACCGGGTCCCCACGCGAGAAAATTCATGACCGCGGTGGTGATTTAATTAGTCCGACCAAAGCTACTATCATGATAGGAACAAGTAAGTGATAAATACGATGTCATTCCCCTAAGTGCACAGAGGGCTGATGAGCGGGAAACTGAACGTCAGTATGAAGACCGGACTGTTCACTCGCACCACACTGCTCAGCGGCACCGCCATCTGCCTATATCTTGCACTCGCCGACTTTGCCTTTCACATGTTGATTGCAGGGAATTATGGCTACTTTCGGGACGAGTTGTACTATATTGTAGCCGGTGAGAGACTCTCATTCGGGTACGTCGATTTCCCTCCAATGATTGCACTTCTCGCTGCCGCGGCAAAGGTTCTCGGCGGAGACTCGCTCTACTCAATTCATGTGATCCCCGCGCTAGCGGGCTCCGCAATAGTCTTTCTCGGCGGGAGGATCGCACGTGAGTTGGGAGGGAGCGCTAAAGCACAGATACTCGCCTCCGTCGCGGCAATGTTCTCCGCGTCCTTCGCTGTTGCCTCCATCTTCTCGATGGACGTGCTCGACATGCTCTGGTGGACTCTGCTCGCGTTCATCCTCATTAGAATCACAAAGCGCGAAGGAGAAAGTTCTGCGAAACTCTGGATTATGTTTGGAGTCGTCGCGGGGATTGGACTGATGACGAAACTTACCATTGCATTCTTCCTGCTCTCACTGCTCATAGGACTCGCGCTGAGCCCAAAGCGCAGTTATCTTAAGACTATCTGGCCCTGGGTCGCAGGTGCAATCGCACTGCTCATAGTTTCGCCGTACGTTGCTTGGAACGCTCTAAATGGATGGCCGACCGTTGACTTTTTCATCCACCATGGAGGGCTCAACGGAGGTGGACCGCTTTCCTTCCTAGGATATCAGGTGCTCATAGCAGGAATACTCGGCCTCCCTCTCGTTGTCGTCGGCCTTGTCTACTTTTTCCGCACCGCGTCCTCTTTTTCGTTCTTTGGAATCGCCTTCGTCGTACTCTTACTCACCTTCACGTTCGCAAATGGCAAGCCCTACTTCCTCATGGGCGCTTACCCATTCGTATTCGCCGGCGGCGCAATCTTGTTGGAGAGGGTGCGTAGGAAACTTGTGTGGCGTACCTACGTAATTGGCATGATTCTCGTTGGAATAGTGCTCGCGCCCTTGTATGCTCCAGTACTTCCACCACAAACTTTCGTACAGTATTACGGCGGTCTGAGCGGCGTAGCGAGCGGAGCGGGCGGTCAACCCACAAACGTTGGAGCCTTCCCTCAGTACCTGGGAGACAGGTTCGGGTGGGACACGATGACGCGCACCGTCGCCTCGGTCTACTACGGCCTGCCCGCGCAGGAGAGATCCGAGGCCTGCATACTCACGCTTAACTACGGAGAGGCGAGTGCCCTTACCTTTTTCGGGAGGCAGTATGGCCTCCCTCCTGTCATAAGCGGGCACAATAACTACTACATCTGGGGTCCAAGTAACTGCTCCGGAGCAGTGCTGATCATCGTCGGCTACGAAGTGAACGACTTTCAAAGTGACTTCAGGAGCATCTCCGTCGGCGCGAACATCACCTGCACTTACTGCGTGCCCGAGGAGAACGACATCCCCGTGCTCGTGGCGATCGGGCTCAACTCGCCCGCGCAGTCTTCCTGGTCCACGCTAAAGCACTACAACTGATTTCATGCTGAGCCTCTGGGAAAAGTAGAGCCTCCCTGTAGCTTTTATTCCTCTGTATGCGCCACGTTTGAAACCCGCGTCGCAAAAGCGGATCAAGAATACAAATCGAGCTGAGTGTTGATTTGCTAGAAAGTTACAAAATCATCGAGCTATTACTTATTATATGCCGTTGAGTGCGTGGTCGAGGATACGATGACAAAAACAGGATTGGTTGCAAGAAAATCCACTACGATTCACGCGCCACCCGCAAAAGTCTGGGAGGCCCTGACAAATCCTGAATTGATCAAAAAGTATCTGTTTGGGACGGAGACCACCTCAGATTGGAAGGTCGGGAGCTCCATTACCTACAGAGGAGTCTGGCAGGGCAAGTCCTATGAGGACAAGGGGAAAATCCTGCAGATTGTCCCCGAAAGAATACTTCAGTCTACATACTGGAGTAGCATGCGAGGTCTAGAGGACACGCCGGAGAATTACGCGATCGTGACCTATGAGCTCGAACCGGTGGAGGGAAACCGCACGCGCCTGTCCGTTACTCAGGAAAACATCGATAGTGAAGAGGAACGCGAGCACAGCGAATCAAACTGGGGAATGGTACTCGAAGCCATGAAGAAATTGCTGGAAGAAAGAAGTTGAGTTTCAGTAATTTTGCCGTACTCTGCCAGAATTAACTGATAACCGCGATTATCAGCAGGGTCAGCACAAAATCCTGATCAGATATAATCAGCGTAGAGATTCTGCATTGCGTCAATATCAAGATAAGAACAATGATATTCCTGAGGAGTCAGGCAGCCGAAGACGAAAAATAGCATGTCGGTTTTAGTACCGAACATTGCTTCCTATGAGGCCCAGTTAATCGTCGATACGACATCAGCCGGCCTGCACAATGACAAGTGTATTGCTCCTTCGATATCTGAAACAATGGTTATAATAGCGGGAAGAACAAACTCGAACAACAAGAAAGGAAGCGAACTGTCGCTCTCAATAAAGAGAGTGTAGAGCCTGCCCCCAATGCAAGAGAATCAGTATCTCAAATCTCCTTACAAAATCATCTCAGGGAGCAGGAACAGTACAATAACGTTGTACCTTGAAGATTGCATAGCAGGGATGGAGAATAGGCTCTCGCAGGGTTCGGTGGATTGCGTTGTCACTTCTCCGCCCTACAACATCGGCGTTCAGTACAGGACTCACAGGGACGACTTGCCGCGCGAACGGTACCTCTCTTGGATGGAGCACATGGGCAGGGCGGTCAAGAGAGTTCTGCGCAAGAAGGGGTCCTTCTTTCTCAACGTAGGGAATACGCCGAAGGATCAGTGGATTGCGTGGGACGTTGCGCAGAGGTTGAGGAAGGAGTTTGTTTTGCAAAACGTCATTCATTGGGTTAAATCAATCTCGATAAGCAAGTCCGATGTCGGAGATTATCCGAACATAATAGACGATGTTTCAGTGGGTCACTACAAGCCCATAGTCAGCGACAGATTCCTGAACGACTGCCACGAGTATATCTTTCACTTCACAAAGTTGGGCGAGGTGAAGCTGAGGAAGCTCGCCGTTGGTGTTCCCTATCAGGACAAGACGAACATCGGGAGATGGAAGTCTGCGAAGGTTGACAGGAGAGATAGAGGTAACACGTGGTTCATACCCTACGAGACGATCCAGAGCAAGAGCGAACGCCCCCACCCTGCCACTTTTCCGACGAGACTCCCGGAGATGTGCATCAAGCTTCACGGCGTGCGTGAGAATATGCTCGTCTTGGATCCCTTTCTTGGAATAGGGTCCACCGCAGTGGCATCGATGCGATTAGGAGTTTCTTTCATCGGGTTTGAAATAGACAGAGAGTACATCGATGAAGCTGTGCTTAGATTAGCTTCACTGTGAAACCGGGCTTTTGGGAAAAGTCCGCGGAATTGAGTGTAAGCATTTCCAAGGGAGTGTGAGAAGAAGTAATTTAAAATTGCAAAAGAAGTAGCTGAGATAAACCTGCGTATGTAGATAGCCCGACCGAAGAAAGCCCTTGCCGTTAGCTACCGCATTTTAGCACTCTTTTGCCTTTCCAAGAACTCCATGAGCTTCGCGTTTAGATCTTCCGAGTTCTCCAATTGTGGAAAGTGAGCTGATTTGGGAATGGTATCTTCTTCCGATCCGTGGAGAAGATTGTGCAGCAGGTCAGCAATGTTACTTTGAACCTTGTTAGTGTTTTGTCCTTTGATGATGAGTGTTGGAACTTTGATTTGCTTCATTTGTCCTCTCTTGAACACGGACCAAGAGTTCTCGTAGACATAAATTGACCTAGCGTTTTCGATGGCCATATTGCGAAACTCTTCTGAAAATTGTTCCTCAAAGACGCCTCGCTTTCCCTGTATTCCATCGATCAGGAGTTTTACTGCCATCTTGGGCTCTCATCGTCGCATTGCACTGAGGGCTGGTTTCTGCGTGCTATTGATAAATTCCGATGCGGCAAGTGCAGCAGAAGGATGAGTAAGGAACAGGCGCAAGCGTTGGAGGGCGCTTCTTGGATTCTCGATCAGCACCGAGCCCACTGCGGGTTCAACAAGTACGAGAGAGTGAACTAACTCTGGATGCCCGTAAGCAAAAAAGATCGTAATCAACCCGCCGTAAGAGTGACCGATTAGATGGGCCGGGGAGATGCCAAGTTTGTTGATGATTTTGAATAGATCCTCCGTGTTGCTCTCAACAGTATCTTCATGAATGTCACCAAGATTCTCATTCGGGGCCGAGAAGCGTCGGCTGTATGAAATTACCCTATATCTCTTGGAGAGCGGCGTGATTTGATTGCTCCATGCTCGATAATCCTCAATCAATTCATGGATAAGAACGACGGGGTCGCCCGTTCCCTCGTCCAAGTAAAACAGCTTGACCCCTGGCGTTGCTTCGGTTACTTTTGACCTTTGGGAGGAATACAAACAAATTATCGACCTTGCTAAGATAGCTAAGCGGCCGCGGGCACGCATACATCTTGAATAGTCCCGCTTTTTTGTGTGACGGAGCAGATTTGCTTAACTTATATCCCAGAGAGTAGGAACCGCAGGAAAAGCCCACTCTGAAGTCACAGGAAAAACAAAGAGGAGAGGAAGAAAGAGCAGATCTTGAATTTTGAGCGTATCGATATACACGCGCATTATTATCCTTCTGAGCACCTGAAACTTATCCAGAGCATGATAGATGACATCTACGTCAAGGGATCCAGGTTTCCGGCGATGGAAAAGATGTACAACATCGACCTGCGGCTCAAAGAAATGGAGGCTGCCAAAATCACAAAGCAGATTCTGAGCGTCGGACCTCCTGGGGTGGATCGAATGGATGCCAAAGTTGCAGTCAAGGAGGCAAATAAGTGCAACGACGAGCTCGCATCAATTGTGGAAAAAAATCCAGAGCGCTTTGACGCACTGGCTATTCTGCCCCTGCAGGTGATGGACGAGGCACTTCAAGAGTTGGATAGGGCAATCAATGATCTCGGCTTTAAAGGAGTCATGATAAACAGCAATGTGGCGAGGAAACCGCTCGATTCACCCGATTTCTTTGCTTTCTATGAAAATGCAGGAGACGCTGGCATCCCGATCTACATCCATCCCACCGTGCCTGTGTGCACGGATTTGCAAAACGAATACGCATTGCACACTGTACTCGGTTTTCTTTTCGACAGCTCTCTTGCAGTTGCGAGGCTAATATTAAGCGGAGTACTCGATAAATTTCCTAAAACCAAATTCATAGTGAGCCACCTGGGTTCCCTTCTACCTTACATCAAGCAGAGGCTTGATGACCAGTGGTCGAGCTTTCCTCCGCCCCTTCGCGGTGCGATTAGTATTCCACCGTCGAACTACCTCAACAGATTCTATACGGATACTGTAAACAACCATCCACCTTCTTACGAGCTGGCCAAGCAGATATTCGGATCCGGTCGGATCATGTTCGGAACTGACTATCCATTTCTTGACAGCTCAAAGTGCGCCAACTGCGTATCTGGCCTTGAGGTCTTTAGTGAGTCTGAAAAGCGAGAGATATTCACCGAAAATGCGAGGAAAATGTTCACACTTTAGCGATTAAATAAGCAGTGGCCTTACCTCCTCGTGATTTTACTTGTCCATTCCATACAAGTTTGAAATGCAACTACTCTCTACACTTAATTCCACTCAAGAGTATCTCAAGCTAACTTTTTGAATAATAGAAAGAAAAGCGGAAGGCGGGAATGAAATCAGCGACAGGTCATTCGCTCATCGGAAAGGCTAGCCTACGAAAGGAAGATCCCCTGCTCATCTCGGGTCGCGGAACATACGTCGATGATGTAAAGTTTCCAAATCAGCTCTACCTTTCAATCGTCAGGAGCCCGTATGCTCATGCTCTAATAGACAAGGTGGATTTCTCTGCCGCCGCGAAAATGGATGGCGTGATCTACGCTCTCGATGGAGAGGAGATCAAGGACAAAGTGGACCCCCTCCCGGTCATCTTCGCTTTCCACGGAACAAAGATTCCAAAGTATAGAGCCCTAGCTTTGGGCAAGGCAAGGTTCGTCGGAGAGCCGATGGCGGCAGTGCTGGCTACGAGCAGGAGCAAAGCAGAGGATGCAAGGGACGAAGTTGTTGTCGATTACACGCCATTACGAGCAGTGATAGATTCTGAGCATGCCGCTGACGAAGACGCGCCAGAAATCCATGAAGACATCGAGAAGAATACAGCATACCACGAGACCATAGAGTCTGGCGACGTAAAATCAGCCTTCGAAAAAGCAACCTACGTCGTCGAGCGAACAATCAGAACACACAGGTGCACCGGGGCAGCCATCGAGCCGAGGAGCGTTCTCGCAAACTACGATAGCGAAACCGGAGTCCTTACCGTGTACTCGACCACGCAGGTTCCTCACACATTGCGAACCGTCTTGAGCAAGTGCCTAAAACTCAAGGAATCAAAGATCAGAGTCATAGTCAAGTACGTCGGAGGCAGTTTCGGCAATTACAAGTATCACCCGGAGGATGTGCTCGTCTCCTACTGCGCGATGGTGCTAGGTAGGCCGGTAAAGTGGACTGCGGACAGGAGAGAAATTTTTCAGGGTAACTATCATGCGAGAGAGCAGACGCATAGGATCAACGTCGCCGCCGACGAAGACGGAAGAATTCTTGGACTTCGCGATCACATCATCGCCGACCATGGCGGATACCTGCCCAGAGAAGGCGTTGGTCCTTCGTTGATTACTTCACTGATGCTCACAGGTCCATACAAAATAAGGAACCTCAAAATAACGCTCCAGTGTGTCCTCACTAATAAAACCCCGACAGGGGCCCTGCGCGGATTTGGGCAGCCCGAGGCTTGCTTCGTGATGGAGAGGATGCTCGATGCACTTGCAAAGGAAGCAAATATCGATCGGGCGGAGCTCCGGAAAAGAAACTTCATCGCGCCGGAAGAGTTCCCTTACAGCACTTCAACGGGACTGACATATGACAGCGGCAACTACGTCCAGTGCGTGAATGATGCTCTATCAAAAATCAACTATGAGGCCTGGCAAGAGGAGAAGAAGAAGCTTGAGAGACCAGGGAAGAAAGTCGGGCTCGGATTTGCTATCTACACGGAGACCACTGGGTTTGGACCCACCCCGATGCTCAACGCGCTCGGCGTGCAACAAGAAGGGTCAGAGACGGCCGAGTTAAGCGTTGACGACGCTGGCAAGGTTCGAGTACGCTCTGGAGTATCTCCGCACGGACAGGGCGAGGAGACCACGCTCGCGCAGGTTGTGGCTGACGTACTTCAATTGCCAATTGAGGACGTTGTGTTGGAATACGGCGATACCTTCACGTGTCCTGAAGGTCAGGGTACCTTTGCGAGCCGCGGATCCGTCGTGGGGAGTGCGGTGATGATGAATGCGGCAAACGATTTCCTCGCAAACGGTCGAAAGATTGCTTCTCTGATTTTAAAGTCGGATTCCACTGAATACTCGAGCGGTACATTCTTTGCACATGAAAAGGCAGAAAGACGGCTGACTTGGAAGGAGTTGAAGGCCCACGCCGGTGAAATGAATCAAAGCCTGTCGACTGTCACAAAGTATGATCCGAAAGGCATGGCTTTTCCCTATGCCACACATGCAGCACTCGTGGAAATCGATGAAGAGACCGGCGGAATAAAAGTCCTGAAGTATGTCGTGTCACACGACTGCGGATCGTTGATCAACCCAATGATTGTCGAGGGAGAGGTCGTGGGCGGGACGATTCAGGGAATCTCCGGAGCTCTCCTAGAAGAGATTCCATACAGTGCAGAAGGCGAGCCTCTAGCGAGCAGCTTCATGGATTACCTGATAGCGACATCAACGGAATCGCTGGATGTAGAGGTGAGTCACTTGGAGACTCCATCCCCATTCAATGTTCTTGGGGTGAAGGGGGTGGGAGAGGGAGGCGCTGTAGCTCCAATGGCCGCGCTCGCAAGCGCGATTGACGACGCACTCGGAGAGAAGAATGGCAATCGCATTACAAGATCCTCGCTCGCAATGGAAAATATCTGGCGCGTCATCAAACGCCCCGAAAAGCAAGGGAGCGCCCCAAATACTTGCTAGGGGAAGAGCCAGGATTTCTATCAGTTGTTGTTGCTCGATCCTCGATAGCAGTAGTGGCTCCTTTTCCTTTCATATTGCTTGTGCCACTTTCACATTTTTGCAGAAGAATTACAATTGTTCGACTTCTCACTTTATGTTCTCAATGATCTTTTGAGCGTCTCCAGAGGCAATGAAGCTAGCCTGAACGGATTGGTTTTCGAGTTGTGTTAAGGCGGAATAACTTACTTCAGAATTTTTAGGGCGAGAACATTGTGTTTTGGCTCTGTTAGCTAAATTGATCACCAGTTCTCGACGATTGTTGAGAAAGCGGGATGGGGTACATCGGCGCTAATATGGTATAAAAAGGGAAAAGGCGAAGCGAGCTAGTTTATGGTTTGGAGTTAGGGCACATTCAAGAATTCCAAATACATATCTTTCGGCAAAAGAATCTGGTGCTTTGTTATGATCTCGAACGAATGATTCGAGTAGCGGTCACATTCATAGGATCGCGAAGTTGTCAAAGTTACGGAATCGGATCTATGACTTTGAGCCAATCGACTCTCTTTAATGCCTGATCATGAGTCATTATTCTTTTTGAGGGCAAGGTTCGCATCAAAGAGATTATTGTGGCGTCTCTTCCACCTATGTCGAAGTGTGAGTACCGTTTGAGGTCCTCGATGGAGCGTAGTACGCTCTTGTAATTCAAATCTTGTATTGTGAGCGGGTAGGTCAAGAAAGTGTCAATCTTTTCTCCGCCTTGGATCGGCCCGAGGTTCTTGATAAGAAAGTGCGATAGCTCCATGATGATTATTGTATTCACCCAGATCTCGTCGGATCGAATAGCCTTTTCGACGGGCTCTACGACAAATCTGTGCTCTGGGCAGTCCTTGTCGAAAAAATAAGCCCAGATATTCGTGTCAATGGTGAGAATGCTCGACACCCCATATCTCTTTCAGTTTCTCTGGCTTGATCTTTGAACCCGAAACGCACCCTTTGAGTTCAGTGATAAATTTCTCGAGGTCGGGCTCCAACCGGAGTACGATCTCGTTTCTGTCTCGAGTTTCAATTCTAAGCTTTTGATCTGGCCTGAGTTTCAATTCGTCGCGTATGTCGCTCGGGATGACTATTCTACCCCGCTCATCCATTTCTGTTTCCCGCTTCATTTCCCATCCTAATATATTTCCCATTGACTTGCTTAACAGCGTTTCGTTACCTGTGCTGTGCAAAGACATAGCAACTGCGCAATCGTTCCTCTCGTCGATGTGGGAAGCCATGATCGAGCATTTTCGGCCTCAACAGAACTGTGATTGCAAATGAAGAAGAATGATAAAAGTACCGCAGCGAAGAAATCCTAAAATAGTAATTGTCTATCCTCGGGGCTTATGCAAAAAGCCGTTTGCACTCTTTTGGCATTATTTTGTTTGACTTTGATGCTATCGACGGCCTTCTTTGGAAATGTGGGTTCTCGGACAAATTATTATTCATCCGCCAATTCGAGTGGTAGCAATACTGTTTTCAAAATGGCGATTTGCTGTGGTGTCCCCAACGCATTCAATCCAAACTTGATTTTCAGTGAATCTATGACTTGGATATTCCCGATGGAGTATGGTGGAACGCCTCAACCTCTACCAAATGGATCCTATAATCAAGAGATGGCAATCACTGATTGGGTAAAGCACAATGCAAACTTCACGCAGTGGATCTTCAATGTAAGACCAGGCCTAAAGTGGTCCGATGGAACGAATGTAACTTCCCAAGATATACTTTACACCTTTGGCCCCAACTACTTCTTCAATCCAAACTACGATTTCCTTGGCATGGGTAGTGAAGTTGCAAAGGAGTTTGCAATTAATAGTAGCGCAGCAGAATACGATCTGAACGTCTCTGACGGAACTTTCGCCCTGAAAATAGGGGGAGCCGGAATTCCGGTCGTGCCACAAGAAGTCTTCGCAAAGAACGGTCCGGATTATCTCAATTTTGGCACGAATGTTGTTGTTGGTCCCTTCTACGCCAGCAACTACTCCGCGAGTAACACACAGATGGTAATGTTGCCAAATCCGTATTATTCACTGGGATCAAAGCCAGCTATCTCACAGATTGATGTGAACTTCGTCGAGACTCTTTCGACCATGGCAACCTATGTTGAGTCAGGTGCGGTAGACCTAGCACAGATCAACCCGTCAGACGCTCCAGCTGTATTGAAGTTTCCTAACATCCACCTTCTCCAAGAGCGTGGAAATGGAATCACGATGCTTGAATTCAATGATTCAATTTACCCATACAACATGACGCAGTTCAGGCAAGCTCTGGCATATGCTATCAATGATTCTGACATTGTCAACTCCGCATTCGCCGGATACGCAGAAACGGGCTACAACGGTCAAGGAGTGGTCGATCCGATGAATGGAACGAACTACTGGTACAATCCCAATGTCCAAAAATATTCATTCGACCAGAACAAGTCACTCTCGCTTCTGGCGTCCATTGGAATAATGAAAGGGTCCGACGGGTTGCTACACTACAAGAATGGGACGGCTGTTTCGATAACACTGTGGGCAGACACCGATCAGACAGAGGATACAGTCGCAGCAGGAATTATGCAAAACAATCTTGAATCGATGGGCTTCACAGTCCCTCTCCAGATCACTTCCCTTGACAACATGATCGGCTACTATCAGGGCAACGTTCAGGGAATCCAGAGCGGAATCATACTGAGGACTTTCTACGGCAACGACAATTCTTACAACTACTACTTCGACAGCCTGCCTGGCTGGGACACATACTGGGACATCACGACTCCGAGCCAGCACTGGCTTTGGCCACCTAGCGCAGACGCTGAGTACCAGAGCAACACCACTGCCCTTTACGCAACTGGGAATACGACACAAGACAAGCAATACCTGTTCAACATAGAGAGCCTTCAATCTCAGTATCTTCCCACTGTCGTCATAGCGTACCCGAGCGTTGTGTATGCATACAGTACCGCCCACTGGACCAACTGGCTTCATGATGGGAGTTACTTCTGGTCTGGAGGTACCTTCAACGCGACCGCCTTAACTTCACTCCAGCCTTTAGGACAATCATCTGGTTCCTCTACATCAACTTCTTCTCAGCAACAACAATCCTCATCCTCACCATCATCCTCATCAGTCTCGTCCCAATTCACCAGCCAAGCGGGATCGCAGACATCTTCGGCCACAACACCTGCAATTGTTACAACGACCATCACGGCTCCTGGAGGTGGTTCGAGTGGCGGATTATCGACCGTCACAATATTGGCAATCGCAGTAGTCGTCATTATAACGTTAGGAGCAGGCGGCTACTACTTGGCAAGAAGCAGAAGAGGGAATCGCGCCTAGGTATAGGGAGGAGGCTAGACTTTTTCCTTCCCCTCTGTTAAGCGCCACTACTCTCTCCTATATTCTTATTTTTAAACGAGGGAGAGAATAGCAACAGTCCCTCTCGGATTTTGCTCGACATTTCTCCCCCTTTCGAAGCGTGCGCCTGGAGACTCGCAACAGGATAAGAAAAGATGAATGAACTTCATTAAAAGAAGGATTCTAACTTCGATTATTGCGTTTCTTGCGGTAGTCCAGTTAGACTTTTTCATTCCGAGATTGGTTCCTGGAACTGCCGCCCAGATACTCGCGAGCGGCGCCACTCTCTCACCTTCTGAAGTCATTGCCCTGACAAATCGCTTTGGTCTCAACAAGCCCCTCATAGTTCAGTACTCGATCTATCTGAAGGATGTCTTCACGAGTTGGCCTCCAAACTTTGGCAACTCATACCAGTACTGGCCGGAGCCCGTAACAACACTCATCATGCAGAGACTGCCCTGGACAATTTTACTTATCGTCACGAGCCTCATCTTAGCGTCCACGATAAGCTTCGTCCTTGCTGGCATAAGCGCAGTTCGGCGCGGAGGTCCAATTGAGATGACATCAATTTACTCGTCGATCTTTCTCTGGGCAATTCCGGCTTTCTGGGTGGGCATGATACTAATCTGGGTCTTCGCAGTCTGGCTCGGATGGCTCCCAGTGTTCGGAAATGTGGGATTCAATAGCGGTACGGGGCTCAACTATATCTCCTCCGTCATTATTCATGCAATTCTCCCCGTGGTCACGCTCACGCTGTCCATATTTGGAGTCAACTACATCCTTCTAAGGGGAGCGGCGCAACAAGTACTGCAGAGCGACTTCGTTATTGCAGCAAAGGTGAGAGGATTGAAATCGAGCGTCATTGCCTTCGGATACATTCTAAGAAATTCTCTGCTCCCGCTCGTATCTTTGTTGGGTTTCTCGCTTGCAAGTATAATCAGCGCAGCTATACCCATCGAATCTGTGTTCGGGTACAGCGGGGTGGGTGACCTCTTTCTCGATGGGATAGGGCATAGGGATATACCCGTACTCGAGGGATGCTTTTTCTACCTGACAATAGTCGTGATCGCTTTTGCACTCATAGGAGATTTTCTCTTGCTTCGACTTGATCCGAGGCTGAGGTAGCACACAGGAGTGTCTCTGTGAAATGTCGTTACAAAGAACTGGAAAAAGCAGGCTTTCGGCGATACTTCATTTTATCTATTCGATAATGTTTCGTACAAAGTCCGCAAAGCTCGGGTCCGCCATAGTCATAGGCTTCGTTGTTCTCGCACTTTTTGGCCCTTTGGTCTACCCCTACTCCCCAACAGCTACGTCGCGTTTTCACAACCAGCCGCCAAACTACACGCACCTGCTTGGTACGGATAATCTTGGACATGACGTCTTGAGCCAGACCATCTTCGGAGCTCGGCCTTCCATCGCAATCGGTGTGGGAGCGGCAGTCGGTGCTGCAATAATAGGAATGCTCGTCGGGGTATTCGCTGGATACTATGAAAAGCTAGAGTCCTTCTTCACTGGCTTCGCCGACACCATAATGACCCTACCGGCGCTACCGCTGCTCATACTAGTCGGGACGGTCTATATCGCCAATGATGTCCTAATTGTTGGGTTATTAATATTGGTCCTCTGGCCTCCCATCGCGCGGGCGTCAAGGTCCCAGATCCTCTCGGTCAAGAGCCTGCCATACATAGAAGCGGCGAAAGCCGGAGGCATGAAGGATAGGGAGATCATTTTCAAGATACTTGTGCCCGAGATAGCGCCGATAGCGATCGCATATTTTGTATTGGCGGTCGCGGGGGCGATAGTAGTAGTCGCGGGACTTGACTTTCTCGGCGTCGGCAATCCAAACAACATCAACTGGGGCAGCATGCTTTACTGGGCACAACAGTTCGCCTTTTACCTCGGGGATTGGTGGTGGATACTGGCGCCAGGACTGGCGATAACGCTGCTCGCAACGGGATTTGCTCTAATTGGCTTCTCGGTTGAAGAGGCAACCAATCCAAGGTTGAGGATGTGAGCATTTGCATGTATACGGGGACCTCGACACCATTACTGAGGGTTTCAAACCTCAATGTGGAATACTCGGTTCGAAATCACCATTCCATTACCGCTGTGGACAACCTCTCTCTGGAGATTCCCTCGAGTGGATACACGCTTGGGCTCGTTGGAGAATCGGGAAGTGGTAAGAG
This sequence comes from Nitrososphaerota archaeon, assembly GCA_021325255.1. The sequence continues at coordinate 80,467 of JAJPHP010000071.1, forward strand.
TTCACTAGGGATGGGTATAATGAATTCTATCGAGCCTCCAGGTAGAATCTCGAGTGGCAGTGTAGAGTACAATGGACAGGAGATACTGAAAATCCCGCCGGAGAAGCTTCGGGCCTACAGGTGGGAGGAGGTTTCGATGATCTACCAATCCGCAATGAACTCCCTCAACCCGGTGAAAACCGCGGCCGACCACATCGTGGAGGTCTTGGTGCAGCATCGAAAGACTCCCAAACCCGAGGCAAGAAAGGAAGCACTGAAACTCTTGTCTCAGGTTGGTATCAAACCCGAGCGCGCGAACAACTTTCAACACCAGCTCAGCGGAGGCATGAGGCAAAGAGTCGTCATCGCGATGGCGCTTGCCCTATCTCCCAAACTCTTGATTGCGGACGAGCCAACATCCGCCCTAGACGTCGTAGTCCAAAGACAGATTCTCTCGCTTCTTAAGAAGAATGTCCGGGAGAGAAACCTGTCTCTTTTATTCATCACCCACGAAATTGCGATTCTCCGCGGGTTGGTTGATCATATTGCTGTGATGTACAAGGGAGCGATTGTCGAAAGAGGCCCGCTTCAAAAAGTGCTCGACGAACCTCTCCACCCGTATACGGAGATGCTTCTCGATTCACTCCTCACGATAGATGAAGACCCAAAAAATAACGTTGCAACTTCGACCGAGAAAAGTGCTTCCGTCAGGGATTCGCCTCGCATTGAAGCCGGGACGAACTACTGCAAATACGTCGGACTATGCAAATACGCCTTTGAGCGCTGCAAAGTGGAGAAGCCTGTACTGCAAAAAATCGGGCAGGGTGACAGATTGGTCGCATGTCACAAATACGCATAGGTCTAGCTGAACACGCGGGAGGCACGGTTGAACAAGCAGGTGCCATCCTTCAGGTCGAGGACCTGAGGGTTGCGTTCAAGGGACAAGGATCACTTTTCAAAAAGGCACCCGACGTAAAGGCGGTAGACGGCGTAACGTTCCACATTAATCCTTCCGAAGTATTCTCCATCGTCGGCGAAAGCGGCTCTGGGAAGACGACCATAGCGAGGTGCATAATGGGATTTGCGAAACCGACCTCCGGCATAATCAAGTTCGACTCCGCAGATGTCTCCAAGCTGAGTGGAGGTACGCTCACGGAGTATAGGAGAGACGTCCAAATGATCTATCAAGATCCTTTCGGTTCCCTCAACCCTAGGGAGGATGTGTATACGGCAATAACGAATCCAATCCGCGCACTCAGAGGAGAAAAGGAATCTTTGAAGCTCCGAGAAAGGGTCTTTGAGCTTCTTGGTGAGGTGGGACTAGACGCACCGGAGGTTTTGGACAAGCTGCCCCATCAGCTGAGCGGTGGGGAGCGCCAAAGGGTAAACATAGCTCGGGCACTAGCACCGCGGCCAAGGGTCCTAATTGCCGACGAGCCAGTGACCATGGTTGATGCCTCTCAGAGATTGGCAATACTCAGCCTGATTCGTGACCTCAAGCTGAGGCATAAACTGACCGTGCTCTTGATTACTCATGACTTGGCGACCGCGAAGACCATGGGCGGGCGGATGGCTGTCATGTACCTTGGTAAGTTTGTGGAAACCGGTTCAACTGCTAGCGTGCTCTCTAAGCCTCATCACCCGTATAGCGAACTCATACTTTCAGCCGCACCCAAGCGAAGGTCGGGTGAGGTTCCTGCCTATGATGAGTTGGAGATCTCGGAGCAATCTGAGCCGCCAGCTGTGGGATGCCCGTTCCTGCCTCGATGTAAATACTCGACTTCCGTGTGCAAAGAGGTCACTCCACAACTCGAGGAAAAATCTTCGTCCCATTATGCAGCCTGCCACAATCCGAGAAACGCCTGAGAGATTGTGAGTCCCGGAATTTCGCTCCCGAAGCGCTACGAATGCGCAGAAAGATAGAATAACTTCTAGGCTAAGGTGTTTACCTTGCATATATGCCCAAACCTCTGCCGAAATCAGTGGAAAGCGTCAGTGATTCAATCCTCGATGTGGCGAACTTTGTCTACCAGCACCCAGAGCTCGGAAGCGAAGAATTCCAATCAGTCGAGCACATAGTCCAAGTTCTGAAGAGGCATGGCTTCTCGGTCGAGATCCCATTCCTTGGCATGGATACTGCATTTGTGACTCAGCCATTCGGCTCCGGGAAACACGTGCTTGTGATGTCGGAGTATGATGCACTACCTATCGGCCACGCGTGCGGCCACAATCTGATAGGAGCTTGGGGAGTGGGAGTCGCCCTCGCATTGCACGCGGACAACGAGTTCAAGGGGAAGCTCACTCTGGTTGGCACGCCGGCAGAAGAAGGGCACGGCCCGTATGCATCAAGCAAGGAAGTCATCGGTCCCGAAATGAAGAGAAGGGGGGTGGAGACCGTCTTTGCAGTCCATCCCGACCACGAATGGTCTGTTGGGGGCAAGAGGTACGCAATAGTTAGACACTCGTTTGTATTCTCTGGCAAGGAGGCGCATCCCGCGATTTCTCCGGAAACTGGTGTGAACGCCGTCGACGCCGCAGTAGAATTCTACGTCTCTCTGAAGATGCTGCGCTCCCTCGTCCGAAGGGATGAGGACGTAATCATAGCCCCCGTGATAACCGACGGCGGAAAAGCGCCGAACATTATCCCCGGAAGATCCGAGGTCTTGGTCGATGTCAGGTGCATCAGCGCGCCGTACATCAACGAGCTCATCACTCAAGTTACTCTTAGAGCTGAGATGGCCGCAAGTATCACAGGGTGCATGGTAGAGAGGGCGAGAGTCAACCCAATATGCCAGCCCGCTGCCAGATACCCCGAACTAGATTCGATTTACTATAAACACGCGAAGAACTATGTAGATCTAGACGACCCTGACATTACTTGGAACCGGCCCCCGATCGCATCCACAGATTATGGAAACATATCGCAGATCCTCCCGAGCACGCATCTGTGCATGAAAATTTCTCCCACTGGAATCCAGCCACACATGCTGAAGTTCAAAGAATACGCAGATCCAGCTACGGCAGGAGACGCCCTCTTGACCGCAGTCGCAATAGCGTGTGATGCGATTAAAGAGCACGTAAGCTCAGGAAAGTGAGTTTTAGTAAAGAAACCTTTCGGGACCTTTCCCTCTCGTACGCTTGTTATATCCCAAAAGCAATGATCTTGGCAACTGTCAAGGATCTGTTCTATCAAGGCAATTAACGAGGCTTTGGTAATAACAAGTGGATTCTTGTCAACAAATCCGAATTGAACATTCATGCACGCAAAAAGTCCATTTCTAGCTCTGTTATGCTGAAGCAGCCAATAATGCAATATTTAAGGCGAGAACATTGCGGTCCGAGCTGGGTAAGCTGAATTGATCACCTGTTCTCGACACTTGTCGAGTTTTCAATGGGGTACCCCCCTAGGGGGGGTACGTAACGGTGCTATTATTGTATTTAAAGAGGGAAACCGGTGAATCGAAAACGAAAGGAGCTCCAAATTAGGGCAAATATCCACAAAAACTTTGCTTTGTTGGCACAACGGAGGACTTTTTATATATTCTCAACACTCGAAGCCATCGCACACGCGGACAAAAGAGAGATTGCGCTTTCGCCCTAATTCTCTCCGTATTGTTTGCTCAAGTAGTTATGGCATGCAGCAAAGTGAAGTTGAGTTTTTTCTTCCAGTACCGGTTCGACCTCTGCGCATCTTCGTGTCGCGTACTTGCAACGCGACCTGAAAGAGCAGCAACTACCGCCAGTAGTCGCATCTCCTACCTCCAGATGAGAAAGGGAAATGTCGTCGTCAGAATCGGCCAATTTAGGCGGCGCGAGCATATCTGGAGTTGAATCGAGTATCAGCTCCGTATATGGATGGTGGGGCAAAGCAAGTACAGAGTCACAGGGCCCCATCTCCACAAACTTGCCCAGGTACATTACGCCAACCCTATCAGCCATTATTTTGGCGGCCGCGAGGTCGTGGGTAACCAAGAGTATAGTCAGTTTCCTGCTTTCCTTCAACCCGGCCAGCAGAGACAGGATCTCGAGCTTCTGAGAGGCATCTATCATTGTTATCGGTTCGTCTGCGATCAGTATCTTGGGAGAGGGAGCAAGTGCCCTAGCTATGTTGATCCTCTGTTTTTCTCCGCCGCTCAGCTGGTGCGGGAGTTTGTACAGCACCTCCAAAGGGTCGAGTCCCACTTCGGTCAACAACCTGCTCGCCTTCTCAAGGATTGATCCAGAATTGATCGACTTATCTAGGAACCTCAGAGGAACAGACATGCTGGAGAGTACACTCTGCCTCGGATTGAAGGATTCGAAGGGATCCTGGAATACTATCTGGACGTCCTTCCGATACTGCCTGAGTTTCTTCCCGCCGAATTTTGCAATGTCCGTTCCATTATACCTAATCTGCCCGCTTGTCGGTGTCTCGAGCCTCGCGATGCACCTTGCGAGCGTTGTCTTCCCCGAGCCACTTTCTCCCACAACCGAAAAGACCTCCGATTCGTAGAGGTCGAGTGACACGCCCGAAAGCGCTCTGATCACATTCTTCCTTCCTCTGCCCTTCGAAAACTCCACGATTAAATTTCTAATCTGAAGTAGAGGCGAGTACGGCTCCACAGCTTGATCTTTACGCAAAGAAGAAACCGAAAGAGAATCCTGTATTAGAATGCCACCCACCTCCCCTTCTCAACTTCCTTTAGGACGTAATCGCTGGATCTAAGTTTGTCGGAGATCTCCTTCCTCTGTTCCGAGAATGCCGATTTTTCTTTGAGCTTTGACCTCTCTGACTTCATCGAGAGCACCGAGCTTACGAGCATTCTGGTGTAGGGGTGTAGCGGATCGTAAAGCACCTTCTCGGCAGGCCCGAGTTCTACTAATCGGCCTGCATACAAGACAGCCACGTTGTCGACGAGACCTCTGAGTATTGCAAGTTCGTGCGTTATGAATAGAAACGAGAGCCCGCTCCCCGAAACTTTCTTCTTGAGCAGTTTCAATATTGCCCTCTGGACTACGACGTCTAGGGCGGATGTTGGCTCGTCCGCAATCAAGAGTTTGGGAGATAGGGCAAGCGCCATCGCGATGACGACTCTTTGCCTCATGCCTCCGCTGAATTCGTGTGGGTACGCCTCGGTCCTGTCCGCTGGAATCCCGACGTCCACCAAAAGCTTGGTCGCTCTCTCCTTCGCCTCCTTTTTTGGAATTCTTTCGTGAGCCCTCAGTACTTCCACGATATGATCCGAGGCTTTCTTTACGGGATTCAGGGAGTTCATCGCAGATTGGAATACCATCGAAACCTCCTTCCAGCGGTACGAATTCAGTTCGCTTTCTCTCATCGTGAGGACGTTCTTGCCCTGGTACTCTACGGTTCCGTTGGTTATCCTTCCCGGCGGCTCGATCAAGTTCATTATGCTCATTCCGAGCGTAGTCTTTCCACTACCCGACTCGCCCACGAGCCCCAGCGTGTATCCGCTGGAGGGAATCTCCAAAGTCACCTGATCCAAGGCCCTACGAAATAAGGTAGAAGATGGGGACGCCTTGCTGCCCGCCATCCCGGCATTATAGTCTACCTGAATGTTAGATATCCTGAGCAGTGGCGCAGATGTCGTACCTCCCTGCTGTAATTGTTGTAGGGCGCTCAAAGTGAATCTCTTCTGCAGTACACTCCGTTTATGTTCTGAGGCGCGGATTCGCGACCTCTTCCAGGGAAAAGCCGATGAAAGCAAACGCCAGCGTAACCAAGCTTACAGATAGACCGGGAGCAAGTATCCACCACCAGTCGCCCGCATAGAACGCAAATTGCTGCGCCCAGTAGAGCATGCTTCCCCAGCTTATCGAGTTAGGGTCGCCCATTCCTATGAACTGGAGGGCTGTGACAAGGATAATTGAGGCAGCGACGTTGAGCACGAAGAAGCCGAAAGCTATCGTGGCTATGCTCGGGACAAGTATTCGCGCTATTATAGATCCATCGCTCATCCCGCCCATCTTCGCCGCTTCGACGTAGGGCATCCTCTTCACCACGAGTATCTGCGAGCGGATGGATCTCGCTACCGTCGGCCAGAGGACAAGTATGAGTACTGTGATTATCAGCGCATCCGTTACAGAGAAGAGCGACCCGATGAGCAGGAGGAGCGCAAGTGCAGGAAAAGTCATGATGATGTCCGCAATTCCAGTTAGCACACCCTCTACTCTATCATAGTAGCCAGCGACGACTCCTACTGCAAGACCTAGGATGACTGCGCCGAGTGCGGCGAGTACTCCAACAGCCATGGAGGGAAATGTCCCCCAGATTAACTGGCTCAAGATATCATGACCCTGGTAATCCGTGCCGAAGGGATGAACCAGGCTCGGCGCGCTGTTGATTGGCCCTGTATCCGCAGGTGAATAGGGGTACACGAGCGGCCCGAATATCATGAGGAGGATGAAAGCAATGATTATTCCTGCTCCAATCTTCGCGAGCTTTGATCTAAGCAGCGAACGCCCTATTATTCTTCTTCCCGTCATCTTCGAAAGAAGACTATCGCGACTCTTTACAACCACTTTTTGCTGATCCTCTGATTGCTTCATGAGCGACTACCTCACCCTCGGGTCAAGCCTGGTCAGGAGGTAATCGCCGATTAACCCTCCAATCAAGACGAGCAGCGTGATGAAGAAAAATGATCCCTCGAGCACCGGGTAATCCCTGTTGTACAACCCGTCGAGGAATAAGTCTCCGACGCCCTGATACCCAAAGACCGCCTCCACGACGATCACGGTGCTAATCAGTCCTGCCAGAGAGTAGCCGAGGAGGGAAACTATTGGAAGGAGAGAGTTTCTGAGGATGTAGCCGAACGCAATGGCTTTGCTCTTCAGACCCCGGCACTTCGCGGCGAGCACATAATCGCTTTTCAGCACTTCTTGCGTCGCACTCCTCAACAAGATGTAGTTCTGCCCGAAGATCGCCGCCGTCAAGGTCGCGACCGGTAAGACAGCGTGGATTAGGACGGAGTACGCGTAATTCAGCCCGCTGCCAGCCTTGAAATCAACGTTCCCAAAAAGCGGAAACCATCCCAAAGAAACTGCGAAGACCCACACCAGAACCATCCCAACCCAGAAAGCAGGAATGGACCAGAAGAGAATTGAGGAAAACATCGATGCGAGTTCGCCCCTGCCCCCTCTCCTCATTGATGTAAAACCGACAAGGATGAAGCTGATCGCAATCGAGAGCACTAGGCTCACCAAGATGAGCATCATCGTCCAGGGTATCCTCTCGACGATTATCGAGCTCGCTGGCACTGGATAGTATTGATAAGAAACTCCAAAGTACGGTGGCCAGCCTGTGAACAGCCCTTTCAGGTAAAGCTCGTATTGGACGAGGAGTGGTTGATTCAGACCCAGACGGGCCGAGATGAGCTGGACTTCATGGGCCGGAAGAATCGACCTTGATGCGAATACCTCTGCCGCAGACCCCGGCACGAGCCGCGGAAGTATAAAGTCCAAGTTGACTGCCGCAAAGAAAGCTAGGAGAGTGATTATTATTCTCCTGCGCATTAATTTCATGGTTCAGGCTGACTGCTCCAGCAGCGAGAGGCGAAGAATATCGGAGGAAGAAGAAAATGAAAGGGAGTCAGGCGAGAGTGTCTCGTAGCTCGTCTTGCCATCGTAGCCTTACGGTCCTCTCTTTCTTTGGATGCTCTCACGTAGGCGTTCTTTTCCTCTTCCTGAAACGGTCGGAGCTTGCGGGCTGATAGGGAAGCCGCCAGTATTTTTGAACCTTTATGCCGCCAAGTCGGTTGTCATCGTCATCTTCTCCTTCGCAACGCGTAGACTGCACCCACAATTATGGCAATTACTACGATAGCGGCGACCGCATAGAGAGCGTACGACATTGATTGTGATTGCGCGGAACTAGAAGACGTGATCACCTGACCAGTCTGGGTATTGGTAGTTGATTGCGAAACGCTGGGCGCAGTATTCGATGAGCTCGCAGTCTGGGTGGCGCTTCCTGCCGAAGTCGACGTAGTGCCAGTTGGGATGCTAGGTGATGTCGCGATGCTCGTCGTCGTCGTTATGCCGGTCGCCGGGTGGAGGTCGATTAGAGCAGTGTTGTTGAAGTATCCACCACCAACATCAATATCGCCATGAGTCGGCCATCCGGCCCAACGCTGGGAATTATATGCCCACACGTTGTCCGGATACGCAAGCACCACGGTCGGCAGCGCCTGCGCGTTGATTGATTCCACGTTTGCGAGGTATCCGTTTCTCGCTGTATCGCTCGTGGCGTTCCAGAACGCCGATTCGTTCGCCCAGTATTGCTGATCTACCGAAGGAGGCCACTCCCAGTAATGACTTGCTACCGTCGGGCCCCAGTAATAGGTCCAGCCGGGGAGGATAGCGTAGAACGGGACTCCGGGGAGCATTGCCGTTGAAGCAGTGTACAGCAACACTGAGCTCCTTACGCCCTGAAGGTTGTTGTTGTAATCTCCAATAATGTTTGCTTCCGTCGTCGTGTGGACTGTTGCCTGTATTCCTAGGCTACGCAACGCCGTAGAGACGTAAGACGCCGCGGTAGAATCTGCTGTATTATCCGTGTCCGCCCACAGGTTCAGTGAGATGGTTGTCCCGTTTGGATAACGTAGCAATCCATCTGACCCCTTGGTGAAACCGGCCTGGGTCAGGAGGGTGGCGGCCTTCGCCTGGTCGAAATTGTACTTTGTCTGATTTGGATTGTACCAGGTGGTCACGGTCGGAGAGATTGCGCCTTCTCCATTGTATCCCGGTATTCCATAGCCTCCGAAGGCCTGATTGATTAGTCCCGATTGATTGATTCCGTAAACCAACGCCTGCCTGAACGCCGTCACGTTGTACGGATACATCGAATCGTTGTATTCCAACGTGGTCATGTCGAAGCCCTTTTCGTCTATGATACCGACGTTGGGGTTCTTCAGGACAGAGGGAACGTTGGACCACTCGACAGGCGCAAGATCCGTGGAACCTGATTGTATGTAAGTGGCAGTCAGCGATAGCGTCTCAACGAAGTTGATGTCGATTTCAGAGATGTTCGGGGCGGGACTGAAGTATGGATTCCTGTAAAGCGTCATAGTAGTCTGACCGGCGCTGTAGTTAGCTGCGTAAAACAGGCCGTTAACTTTCGCGTTGGTGAAAAAGTTGTACGAATTCCCCTGGCTTTGAATCACCGAGGCCGGGTAAACTCCTCCGTAATACGAACCACCAAGTTTTTGATCAAACAAAGGATCAGGCGCGGTGAGGTTGTAGACAGCCGTCGTGCTGTTCAGAGCGTACTCGTTTGCGACCTCAGGTCCCAGCCCAAGGAAGTCAAAGGTAGAATTCAGGTAGAAAGAGGGTCCATATGTAGTCAGGATATCCTGGGAGGTAACATTTGATCCATCAGACCACTTTGTGCCTAGCGCCACGTTGAGTTCCCAACCCGTAAAGTTTGCATTGTGCTTTGTCCAGTCAATTATTGAATGATGGGGTGCGAGCGTTCCGTCCGGGTTGTGTATACCATTCATCTGTTGATACTCTTCTCCGATTATCTGGTAACCGGAACCGCCCGTCGAGAGAGTGACAAAGTTCAAACTGTTTGGTGGAATGACGAGGGTCATCCTCAGAACACTATTGCTGCTCCCGCTGTTAGCAGCGTTTACTACTCTTCCCGCTGGAGCGGTCGAGACTATCACAAGTAACAGGAGAACCGCAAGAGCCGATATCCGCTTGTGCATTTGGAACGAGCCAACGCAGGACATCTATTTATGCGATTTTGGAAAGTACTATTTGTGATTCGGCCGCAAATATACTGCTAATTTAGCACAAAGATATCAGCTCGCTCTGCCCTGAGCCAATAGTCTCCAGATTCTTTCCTGAGTCATTGGCAGTTCAGCAACTCTCACCCCGAACGGAGATAGGGCATCTTCAACCGCATTGGCGATTGCCGCCGGCGTAGCCATGCTCCCGCTCTGCCCCGCCCCTCTGATGCCTTGTAGTGTGGACGGAGAAGGGGTCTCAACATGAAGAATTTCTATAGGTGGAATAGACTCTGCCGAAGGGATCAAGTAATCCATGAATGTCGAGGAGGCAAGCTGTCCATCATCAGTGTAGAGCAGCTCTTCGAACAGCGCCGTCCCAACTCCCTGCGCTATGCATCCGTGAATTATACCATCGACAATCGCAGGGTTGATCACAAACCCAGAGTCGTGCACAATCACGTATTTGAGCAGCTTAACTTGCCCGCTGGAGGGGTCAACCTCGACCGCAACTATGTGCATCGAGTTGCTGTACGTCGGGCTCTCGTTCCTCCTCCCGATGCTGTCCTGCGGAGTAACGTTGGGCGGGTCAAAGACCCCAAACGCTTCGAGGCCCGGCTCCATTTCAGGCGGCAACTGATCCGTGCGATAGTAAGCCACGCGCGCTATATCTCCCAAGCTCTTTGTTTTGGACGAATCTGCACTCGAGGTAACACTTCCGTTGTTGAGTACAAGCTCCCCTCTCGGCAGGCCTAGCATGTATGATGCGATTCCGATTATCTTCTCCTTAAGTTTCCTGCTCGCAAGAATTGCGGCCGAGCCGGCAGCTAGGGCGGAGCGGTCAGACCATGTGCCAATCCCATATGGAGTGGAACTCGTATCTCCATAAACTACGGTGACGTCGTCCGGTGTGACGCCTAACTCGTCAGCTGCGACTTGGGAAAGAACAGTCTCGTGCCCCTGTCCGTGTGGGCACACGCCGGTGTACAGCGTAGCTTTTCCTTGAGGATCCATCGTGATTCTCACCTGCTCGTAGCCAGGAAGTCCCTGAGACTTGCTCGCGCTCAACCCCGATGGACCTAGCGCAGAAGAAAATCCGATGCCTATGTAGCGCCCTTCCTTCTCTCTCAGGCGCCCTTGCTCGGCGCGCCACTTGGAATACTCAAATGCAACAAGGGCCTTATCCATGCACTCCGAGAACGAGTTCTTGTCGAGATACATCCCGGTCGCACTCGTGTATGGAAAGTCCTCTGCCCTGATCAGGTTGCGGTACCTGATTTCGACCGGATCTAGCCCCAGCCTTTTCGCGCCGATGTCCATCAATCGCTCCATCACAAAGGCTCCTACTACACGACCAAATCCCCGGACGGCTCCGAACGACGCCTTGTTCGTGGCAACGCACGTTACGTCAACAGAGTACGCTGGCAGTTTGTACTGACCAGGAAGATAGTACCATGAATGCGTCACAGGCTCGAATCCCCCGATTGTCACGTAGGCGCCGATGTCGGCCGTGATTTTGGTCTTGAGCGCAGTGATTCTTCCGTCTTTATTGAAAGCTGCTGTTGCTTCGTGGACAATCTCGTGGCAGTGCACCGAAGAGACGAGGTTCTCTGTCCTGGTCTCGATCCATTTGACGGGCCTCCCGGCCATGATTGAAAGTGCGCAAACCATCACGTCCTCAGGGGTTCCACTTGTCTTGACTCCGAATGCTCCCCCGACATCCGGCGCAATCACTCTCACTTTGTTCTCGGGGATCCCAAGTAACTCGGCCATTATCGACCTGTACCCATGAGCCATTTGTGTGGCGACCCACACTGTCAGCGTCGAAGAGTACTGATCGTAACTTGCAACCATCGACCTCGGTTCAATCGGGCTGCCGGTGTACCTCGCGCTCTTGAACTTTTGTGTGACAACACCGTCCGCCTCGGAGATTGCCTTATCCGCGTCTCCAAAGTGGTGGTCGTAGTGTAGGAATACATTGTCGCCCCAATCTTCGTGGACGAGCGTGGCGCCCTGCTTCAACGCCTCCGCGGTGTCAGATACAACCGGAAGAGTCTCGTATTCTACCTCTACCGAATCCGCCGCATCCTCGGCCGCGTACCGATCCTGAGCCAGTACCACTGCGACGGGCTCGCCCTCGTACCTCACTTTATTGCTCGCGAGAGCATACCTCACGTAGGGTTTCATGTTTGCAATGTGCGGCCGCAGTGCGACCCACTTTTTGTCTGCGCCAGTCAGGACAAGTTCGACGCCCCTCTGCGCACTCTTTGCTTTGCTCACGTCAACGCGCTTTATCCTCGCGTGTGCAAGGTGGCTCCTAGCAAAAGATGCGTACAGCATGTGCGGGAGCTTGACATCGTCGACAAACGTCCCGTGACCGGAAATTAATCTAGGATCTTCCTTGCGCTTCAGCTCGAGGCCGCTGTACTTCATGTGTCCTCAGTTATCTCTCTCCAAGTTTGTAAGAGTGATAGGTAGTGTGCTTACACTCTCTTTACCTGCCGCGCCTGGCGCGCCTTCTCGACGAACCTGCTCTTTGCCGTTGCCTCTTCCTCGCAAGCTCAGCAATCACTTCGATCTCTATCTTCATGTCTTCTCGATCGAGCCCGACGTTGGTCAGGAGCGTTCCCACACGTGGCCGCTCAAGAATGTCAGGGCAGTTCTTCCTCCAATACTCCATCATCACCCTGAGCGCCGGCTGCCAGTACTCCCTCTTCTGTAGGTAGTAGTTGATCACGATAATGTTTTCTAGTGAAGAACCCACGTCCTCGAGCCTTTCCTTGATCTTGTTCCAGATAATCAGGGTCTGCTCTTCCACGCTTGCAGGGACCGGGCTCTCCGCTGGTTCGACCAATTCAGGATATTCCTGCTTCTTGTTTGGATCCCTTCCCTCGGCGCCCGAGAGAAAAACCAGGTTCCCAGATATGATGGAGTTCGCCCACGGCATCTTGTCGCCGGCATAATAACAAGGAACAATTTTCAACGGAATTTTGCTGCGGCCTCTTTTCCTACGGACGCAGACCGTGATAGAGAGGTGATACTTTAGACTTCTTACTGACGCTCTGACTGTCAGAACAGGCTTAGCTCAAATATGAGCGTGGTTTTTACAATGCGCCAAGCGCTTGCCGATGAGGAAAATAATCGACTTTCACAATCACTACTTTCCAAAGAGGTACTTTCGCGTCCTGGAGTCAAAACATATGCTGGATTTTCTCGGATACAGGTTCGCCGAGGTCCCAAGTTACTACGATATGGAGCTGCGTAGAGAAGAGATTGCGAAGATGGGTGTTGACCTGGCCGTACTCAGCCTCGGACCACCGGGCGTCGATTTCCTTCCTCCAAAGGAGGCATTGAGGCTAGCCAAGAGTGTCAATGACGAACTTGCAAGTATAGTGAGTAAATATCCTAACGAATACTTGGCCCTTGCAACCCTGCCTCTTTGTGATGTCGAGGCCTCGCTTACTGAATTTGATAGGTGCATACAGGAGCTCGGTATGAAGGGCGTGATTGTCTTCAGCAATGTCAAGGGCAAGCTCATCGCCTCCGAGGAGTTTTATCCCATTTTCGAAAGGGCTCAGAGATACGACGTTCCGGTCTTGCTCCACCCGGCAGCTCCCGTTGGGATTGCGTCGCTACTAGGCGAGTACAGGCATCCGCCCCTTGTGATTTCTGAAGGGTTTTTGTTCGATTCTACGCTCGCAATTTCTAGACTCATCTTTGACGGCACATTGGAGAAATACTCAAAGTTGAAGATTGTGCTTCCGCACCTTGGGAGCGTCGTTCCGTACATCCTTTCAAGGATAGACATCGAGACGAGAAGGGCTGGAGATTTCCTCGAGGGGTACAAGAGCCCTCTAGGCGACAAGAAGAGTTTTGCTTCCTACTTTTCCGAAAGGGTTTACGTTGACACGGTTTCTCACCAAGGGCCGGCCTACAACCTTGCACTGGAGATGCTCGGGCGGGACAAATTACTGCTCGGGAGCGACTATCCCTATTCTCTGTGGGAGGAAACGGTGCACGCAATTGAAAAGTTGGGCCTGTCAGAGGAAGATAGAGAAGCGATTTACTCGAGGAACGCGGAGAGATTGTTGAAGATTTGACTTTACTCAATCACACATTTCAATCTTTGTAGAAAAAGCTTGGTAAAGTGTTAGGCGCTTCGGCATGTAGAGAGCGCCACGTAGTTTGTGTTGGAGCAAATTAGACCACTGGAAGCGCAACGTAGTGCAGTATCGTAAAAACAATCAGCGACTGCAACCCCCAGGACAGGCCTCCTAGCACGACAACCTTCCAACCAGTCTTTCCAACAACGTCGTACCTCACTCGGAAGCATATCGCAATTATTGCAGCCATCAGGAGGAGGTTTGCTGCGTTGAGGCCGAGAAACTCGCCCTTGCCCGTCGAGAGAGGAGCGGCGACGGATGAAGGTATTGTAATCAGAGTATTGAGAAGGATTGCTCCGAGGAAGGCAAGAATGAAAAGGGGAAAGGATTTGATTGCTTTACGATATCTGTCAACCCTAGTGCTGTCTGATACTTCTCCGTTTGTTGCTCCATTCTTGGAAAACTGCGACACCAAGATTAGGATAACTGGAACAAGGAGCCCGATCCTTATGCTCTTCACCCACAGCGCCGGGAGAAGCGAACTCTGTCCTCCTCCCTGGAGGGCGGCCGCGACTAGTTGCGGAAGGTCGAGAGTCGTCGCGCCGGTCCACAGGCCGTAGAGTGAAGTATCGAGCCCTGCAAGAGCTCCCAAGAATGGGTATGCAAAGAGCACGAGAGTTCCAAACAGCAGAATAGTTGCGAGCGCCATGCCTGCTTTTTCTTCGTCGGAGTTGAGAGCCTGCTGGGTCGCAACTATGGCAGAGATCCCGCACACGCCGGTTCCGACTGCCACGAGCGCGCTTGAGTGTGAGTCAAGATTTAGAGGTTTGCGTAGAAAATAGACTACCAGTCCTGGGACGGATACTGCGACCAATCCTATCACCAGGATCCACTGCGCTCCCGGTGTGAACCACAATGCATACGAAAAATTGATGCCGTAGAGCACAATCCCAACCTTCAACAACCACCTCGTTGAGAACTGGAGCCCGCCTGCGAACTTGGGAGGAACCTTGACCAGGTTCGTTGCGACGATTGCAATTACGGCAGCGATCATCAATGCGATGACAGGTGCGGGGATGTGGTATGCCTCCGCGACATAGTTTGACTCTGCCCAGAATATCAACTCCGAGATTATCATTATGGGCAGGACAATGAAGACAAGTCCGGGGGTCGCTGAACTGAGCTCGGTTCTTGTTGGAAGTATTTTCACCGTCATATTGAACATCTTTTTTCCTAGCATTATCTCTATTACTGAAGTTCTTTCTCTTCGGTTCGTGTGAATAACGGAGGCTCTCTAACGCTTCGTACTAACGTATTGACTAAGTTTAGGGCACTATTCTTACTCAAAAGAGCGTGGTCTGGTACTGCTCCGCTGCGGTAGATTTCGCCCTCTTTCCATTCTTTCTTTCTCTTCCTTCTTCCTGTTTTGCATCATTCTCTTTCGTTCCAATTAAAAGCATGTTATCCTGATTATCGTGATGTTGCAATTCTCTTTCCTGTATGATTCTCTTTTCTTCCTGAATCGCTGTCGCTGATTCTGCCTTGGATCCAACAAGGTTCATTGTTTCAATGAGCGGCTGAATTGGAGCCACGGTAGCATTGTCCGAGGCTGTGAAGCTCCCCATCCTCGCGGACTCGTACTCATCAACCTGTTCTCCTACTTCATCGTCCTTCGCGCCAAAGTAATCACTCATATCCGACTGGTGGCCCTCCGGGACAAAGAGCGTGGCGAGTTCCTCCGAGGCGATGACGAACCTGCTCCTCAGGTACTCTCCGACATTGTACTTCTCGGAGAGGCGGAGGCCGAGTTGGAGGTACTTTTGCACCGATCCTCTGGTGACACTGGGCTGGAGTTCTCCTCCGCAGGAGAGGCACACTCCTCTGATCGGCATCCTCCTGTATTTAGCGGAGCAGCTCTTGCAGCGGAACCTCTGGGAGGTGAATGCCTTTGTGTTCCCTATGATGTCCGGCAAGAGATGAGTCCTGAGGACGGATTTTACAACTTCGTCGGGGTTCACGGCGTTGATCTTCTGCGCGATCTCGATTTGCCTGTCGAGTTTCTCCGTGAGTGTGACAAGCGTGGAGTAGCTGCTCCTGCTCTGCCTGATTGTTATCGCGTCCGTGTCGTGGGTGAAGCCAAAGTTGTAGTGCTGGGTGTCCTTGCCCAGCCTGTCCATGATTATCTCGATTCCTCCTTTCTTCCTCGCGTCAGCGGGGCTCAGACCTTCCTGCGCGCAAGAGGTGTAGAACTTTGTTGGGTAGAACCAGGAAGAGTCCATGTGGTGGGCCTGCCTCTGGACTTCCTTTGGAAGGATCAACGGCTGGATCAGGAGGGGCGCGTCCATCAGCCCGCCAATCATAGATGGGAGGAACTTCCTTGAAAAGTTGAGCAGCACGTCCATCACCAGGAGTATGCTGTCGCCGTCGCCGTCGCAGTCCCTTCTCTTCGCAGAGTGCCAGTAGGGGGTGGCAAAGCAGGCCTGGGCGTTAGTGTAGCCTATGACACGACCTATTATCCCGACGGAGGTGTGCGGGGCGAGTCCGACTATCAAGTGCCCTAAGAGGTCCTGCGTGCTCTCGACTCTGTAATATGGTTGCATGTTGTACTGATGTACGAGGAGCTCGTCGACGTACTTTGCGACTGATACGAGGAATGTGCCTGCTTCGAAGGGGATGACTACGTCCTGCATTAGGAGCTCTAAGGTTTGGTCGTCGCGCTCAAGAGGAGCACCGAAGATGTCCTTGGTGTATCCAAGTTCCTTGAGT
The DNA here is from genome assembly GCA_021325255.1 of Nitrososphaerota archaeon. Next base: position 97,040 of record JAJPHP010000071.1, read on the forward strand.
TTCTCTACGCTCGTCTGGATCTGCTTTGGTTTGAAGTGTGTCAGTGGGACGTTCGTGGCGTCGTACCTTATCGTGCCGTCCCTATAGACGGAGAGGTCGTACTTTTGCCTGAGGAGGACCTTCTCCAGTCGCTCGGGGATTTTGAGGTCGTTTGTCAGGCCTAACACCCCTTTGAGCGGCTTTTGGGGAGAGTATCCGACTCTCATCGAAGCCTTCTTCAACTCCTGCTTCAGTGGATATGGGGAAATTGAGGAGTACCTCAACTGGCCGTTGCACGCGGGGCACTTTGTGTCTCCACTGTCAGGATACCTCTTGCCACACTGGACGCAGGCCTTGAAGAGTTTGGTTTCGACATCGCAGAAGGGGCACCTCGAAGTTATTGCCCTGGATCGGCAGCTAGGGCACTCTAGGTTGACAATTTCAACATTGAAGGCACCGGTGCGCTCGGAGGCCGCGAGGATGTCCCTCGACATGCCCGTTGATCTTCCCACTGGGAAAAGGCCCTGGACAGGAGGCCTCATCTTCCTCGGCATTGCCTTCTCCGGTCTTCCGACCCTGACTCCGATGAATGCAGAGGATTTGGCTTTGATCTGCATGCCTGAAAGTAGGCTCACGAGCTCGATCGAGGAGCTCCACTTTTCTGGGAGTGGCTTTTTCTCGCCGAGCAAACCTAGGGACGTGGCAAATGTAAGGGCCTGGTCTCCGCTGATGATTACCTGCGAATCGTCTATTGGTGAGTGCTCGACGCCGAGTTTTTCTAAGGTAGGCTTGAGGCCCGTTGGAACATGTACGAGCACAGAGCGTGAAGGCGATTCCTCACTAGCTACGCTTGTGACCTCCCTGAGCTGCAAAATTTCGTCAGGGCTCAGCTGATCCCAGTACAGGAGGTGCCTTGGGTGCAGGGGGACGCCTAGGATCCTGCTAATCTTCTCTGTTTCCTCAAAAGTTGGGGACACTCTGAGCGGCGAGTTCTTCAAGCCCTCGATTTTCTTCTCCTCGACTCCGAGTGCTTTGGAGGCAGATTCGACACTAGAGTATCTATGATCTAACTCCTCGGCGAACTCTTGCGCCCACCACTCCTCGACGTAAGCCGAGGGATGGAGTTTGTAGTTGTTCTCTAGGAAATCGCCAAACGAGACTAGGAGGTCGCCGAGGTAGAGTATGCTCTCAAGCTGCGGGGCAATCGAGGAGGCGTGCTCGACGCTCTTTACGCGAATCACGCTGCCGTCCTTGAGTTTCACTATCGGAGTCTCCAATGTGTCGACCATAGCGATGCTCGCCCCTTTGCCTGGCATGTCGACTTTGATCTGCGTGCCGACGACTACTGGGTAGTTGAGGAGCGCGGCAACGCTTGGATGTATGCCGACAGCGTGGATCCCAGTGTTGATGGCCCTGCCGTAGCGCAGCCTGAAACCTCCTGGTTTTCCTGGCGTGGATAGGACTGGTCTTCCAGAGATTACCTCTTCAAAGTGCGAGCTGCTCTGCTTTGTTTCGTCGGTGCCCTGCTGCTTTCCGCCGGAGAGCTCGGAGAGCCAGCCCCAGTCGTTTATTCCGAGATCTGCAAGTAGCTTTGGGAGTTTCTTTGATTTGCCAACAATTCCATCGTTGAGGACCCTAAGGGCCCCCCCGCGCACCCTGTTCGTGGACATGCGCTTCATGTCCCTGTGCACGACAACCTCGTAGTTGTCTGTCCACACGCCGTCTATCTCGACGGGAAGGTTAGAGATTGCCTTCTGGACGTCCTGGTCTGAGATCTTGTACTGGAAGTTGCCGACGTCGCGCTCGTAGATTCTTAGCTCTTCGACAAAGCGCCCGACCTCGTCGTCGAATGCGGAGGCGTTGTACTTTTCTAGGCCTAAGGCCTTTCTTACTTGATCTGCGATTACTAGAGTGAAAGCGGACTCGGTTCCTCCTGCAGATCTTATTGGGCCGGCAAACTCTACGCTGAGGTACTCTCCGCCGCCTGAGTTCTTCTTTGTCCGTACTGCGGAGACTCCTTGGATTGGCGCGACAGTGACTCCGTCGGTGACGATTGCTAAGCCAATTCTTACTGCGGCCTCCGCCCTGCTCTGGCCTTCCGGGAGCTCATACTTGCCAGAGGCTACTTCGGTCGCCATGATCAGTGCGACGAGCTCGGTGCGGTTTGACTTTAGTAATTCTCTGAGTCTTTCGGCGATTGGAATCTCCAGAAGTTTTGCGACCCTGTCTGCGAGGTCGAGGGCAAGTGGCGACTCCACTATTGGTGATGGATCAAGGCCTTGAGCTTTGGCAGACTCGGCGATTGAGTACTGTTCTGCTAAGGCCTTTTGGATCGAGTTTTGATAAACGACGTAATGGTAGGGGAGTATCCCTGTGGCGGCAGTTTCGTCTTGTTTCTTCTCTTTTTCTTTGTTGGGTGTTACTGCCGCCACCATTGGTGATATCACGCGTCACTTGTGTGATACTGTGCTACAAATATCACTAAGCATGTCCTCAAAGTCAGGGGTTTCAAGCATAGTTCCAATTACAATAATGTCAGCGCCGGCGGCCGCAGCGGCCCTTGCATCTGGGGCGTTCTTTATTCCTCCGCCTATGATCAGCGTACCTTCGTAGACTTTCCTTACTGCCGCGATCATTTTCTCTGAAACCCGACCGTCGGCGCCGGATCCAGCCTCGAGGTAGAGGAATCGCATGCCAAAGTACTGCGCGGCGAGCGCGTACATTGCTGCCAAGGAAGGTTTGTTTGGAGGGATTCCTCTTGCTCGCCCGATGAAGCCGGCAGCGCCGCCGTCGCCGACGATGACATAGGCCATCGGGATTGCTTCGAGGTTGTATTTCTTTATTGCCAAAGCTCCGAGAGCTTGGGCCTCGGTGATAAAGTAGGGATTGTCAGAGTTCATCAAGCAGGAGAAGAAGATGGCATCTGCGCTCGGTGACACGCCCGTGACGTTGCCCGGGAACAATATCACAGGTGACGTCACAGAGGACTTGACCGATCTCACTACTGCGTCCAGTTCGAGCTGGTCTATTGCTGTGGATCCTCCCACGAGTATTGCCTCTGCGCCGCACTTTTCAACTATTGAGGCTATCCTTGCAGCCTCAGGGGGAGGGATGTTCTGGGAATCGAGAAGGCCCACGCATATTGTGCCTTTTTCTTCGACGAGAGCTTTAAGCTTCGACTCGATTTGTCTCAGCAGCGCCAGATCCACCCGTCTGCCCGGAGTTGAAGCGGTCGACGAACTCGTTGTAGATGTCTATAGGCTCCTTTCCTCCGCTGGATATTTCCTGACTTGTACCGCAGCTTCCACATGAAATAATCGTAGTTTGCTCCTTTGGTTGCAATCTTACGGCAACCATACCGCAGTTTGGACATGTGAATACTTTTGGCAGAGTCTTCTTTACGACGTGCACTACTCTTCTTCTGCGTCTACCCATTTTCTCTTCTTGTTCGCTTCCTATTCTCCTGTTTTTCTTTGTTTGCATTACTTGAAAAAAAGCGGAGATCTCCCATTCGCTGCGATCATTATTCCATAATTACTTTGCTGGTGGCTGTGTGTAGATATTGCTTGATTCGAGCGTGGTTTCTTGAAAATACTATAAGCTTGAACTCTAGACGTTCTAGAATATTCAAGATCTGACGATCGCGAACTGTGATACATTTTTGTATCATATGATTAAGAAACCTTGTTGTTATGATCGAAAACCTCCGGCGTGATCCGATTGTTTCGTTTTTACTTCGAAATTCATCTTTGACTGAGACTCAACTAGACACAATTATAGCTTCAACTATTGAGGGGAATTTGGCACAAAAGGCACAATCTCGAGAAAAAGGAAAAGTAAGTAAGGGAGCTTTCGTGAGGACGTTGCGGCAGGGCCAGGGCAATGTGGAAGCGTCTTTGTACACTCTCATGCTGCTTGTCTACCTTGGGCTTGTAAAACAGGAGAGGTTTGATCAATTTCTTCGGACGCAGAGGCTCTTTGCTCAAGTTAGAGAACTCCAACTTGATTCGGAGAGCGTTTCGAGGTTGATTGATGGAATGTCTGCGTTCGCGCAGGAGTTTAGCGGCAGAAAGCGGTAGGAGAAAAAACCTTATTTTGTGATGTGATGCGAGCCTGCGTGATGAAATGTCACTCGACAGCATCACTTTGATATCACTAGGTGTAGCGCTTGCCGCGTTCGGCGTCACGCTTGTTGCATATGTTTTGCTTCGTAAACAGATGAGCGAGCTGAAGTTTCTGGATAAGGGAATAGATGCGTTCGCGCTCGTACAAGAGTTCTCGCAGCGTGAGAAGAAACTTGAGGAGAGGTTAGTCGAGCAAAAAGTGAAGTTGGAGATTCTGGAATTGAGGCAGCAGAGGCAAGCTGAATTGCCAAAGTCAACAGAATCATTTCGCGTGATGCAGCAACAGCCGCAGGGCGTTCCTGTTGTTGCACCCTCAACTACCTCAACAATACCTGTACTATCACGTGATGGTGGTGGAGAAGTCACGTCAGTTGTCACTTCTCCTACGTACAAAGCCAGCACGCCAATTGTTAGCGCTCCGGTGAGTGGAAGTTATGTTAGATCTGAAGTAGAAGCGCTTCGAGTTGTATTGGAGGCCGGTGATAGAGGTGCTACTGCGAAGCTGATTCAGACTAGAATTGGAAGGTCCAGGGAGCACACTGCGAGGATGATGAATTCGCTGTTCAAGGATGGGCTCGTGGAGAGGAGCAGTGAGGCGAGGCCCTTTACTTACAAGATTACTGAAAAGGGCCAGCGAGTTGCAAGAGGAATTTAAGGAGTTAACAGATCGCGCGTAGTCTGCTGCTCTGTTGGAACAATAACTTCGCTCTGTTGCGGTTCGCTTTGTGTCATAGTTTGATTTGTCCTTATTAATTTGTAAATCCAGCCTGAGCCGTTCCTCGTCCTTGTGACAAGGCCTCTTTCGGCGAGGCGTGAGAGGTATGTTGAGACTGTGCTCAAGTTTGAGGGAAGGTCGTAGTGATCCTCGTATGCTTCGAGCACATCGCTCGAGGTGAAAGAGCCAAACCTGAACTTTGTCTCGAGGAGGCCGTAGACGCGTGAGAAGTTTGTGTCGATGTTGGTATAGTCGGCTTGAGGTTCCTTTGGTTGATCCTGCAGAGAGGAATCGCTTGAGACAGAGTCGACAAACTCCATGAGTTTGAGCATGTTTCCCTTCGACATGCCCTCGACTTGGAAGGAGTATTTTGCTCCAGAAGTGTCGCTGAACTCGATCTTGATTTTCGGAGGCTTCTTTGAAGAGGTGTGCCTCCACGTGGGAAGTCCTTGTTCGTTGAGCGTCAAGGTCATTCAGCAGCTTTGCCAATCTGTTAACTCTCCGCCGATAATAACCTGTTAAGGTGTGAAATTGTGAAACCATTTGTCAAGTTTGGCCGCCTTGCCTTGAGATTGTATTGATTTTCCAGTGGTTAACAGGCCCTTGTTCATAGTGTTAATTCGAGCATGGTTGATCATTGATTTCTCTCCAGTGGAAACGGAGGGGTGGCAGGGTTTGAACCTGTCAACATGTTAAACAGGGTAAAATGGGCTCCAGTGGAAGCAAAGGGGTCTGAAAATGACTCCTTTTCCTGAGCATGTTTTACCCGTGGTGAACAAGGAGACGGGCACCCCGGACATTCCAGTGGAAATAATTGGAAAGGAGGGCTTGGGTGATGTCCTTGATTTTGACATGATTGATCTACTACTTGATTTAATTTGACTTTACTGTTTTTGTTTATTCTACCATGATCTCTCTTCATCTCTAAACTTCACTACTATCTTCAGGTAATGAGCAAAGTGACCAGTCCTCCAGTGGAACAAGTGGTCGGAGGGGGTAATTGATTTCCTTTTGACTTTGCAGCAACATCAGAATGATCCATTGGAGGGAATCTTCTCCAATGCTCTGCGTAGAAAGAGGAACATCATTTCCAATAGGGATGCACTTAGATCTGATTATGTGCCTGAGCACCTCCCTTTCAGGACGCAGCAACTTACTACTATTGGGCAGCTTCTTTCTCCAATTCTGAGCTCATCAAGGCCTTCAAATTTACTGGTGTATGGAAAGACGGGGACTGGGAAGACTGCTGTCACTAGATATGTGACTTCTAGGCTGGCTGCAAAATGCGAGTCGAGTAAAATTCCTGCGAGTTTTGTATATTGTAATACAAAGATGGCCGGGACTGAATATCGAGTGTTATCTGAACTTGCGTCCGGCATTGGATTGAAGGTTCCCTTCACAGGCCTTGCCGTAAGCGAAGTGCTTTCGAGGATCCAGGCGTACATGAAGGAGAAAGGCCTGCATACTGTCCTTGTTATGGATGAAATTGATTTTCTTGTTCGAAGTTTTGGCGATGATCTTTTGTACGACCTAACTAGCTCTTCGGACAAGATTGCACCAGGCTTCCTTTCCTTGATTGGAATTTCGAATGATTTGCAGTTTAAGGAAGAACTCGGCGCTAGAGTGCTGAGCAGGCTCTCTGAAGAAGAATTAGTATTCCCGCCATACTCTGCGACTGAGCTCAAGACAATCCTTGTGGAAAGGGCGGGCCTTGCGTTCAACTCTGGCGCGTACAATGAAGAAGCAATCAATCTTTGCGCTGCACTCTCTGGCTCTGAGCATGGGGACGCTCGGCGTGCCGTGGATCTTTTGCGAATAGCTTCCGAAGTTGCTGAAAGGGAAGGGGCTGAGCAGTTAGAGGAAAAGCACGTGCGCATCGCCCTGCAAAAAATTGACCAGGATCGAGTTTCTGAAGCGTTGAAGACACTTCCTTTACATGCGAAACTTGTCCTGCTTGCGACGATGAAGGCAGAAGACGATTCATCATTAAAGGCCTCGAGTGGAGCTGTGTACGAGCGGTACTGTGCACTGTGCACGAAGAGCGGGCTGGATCCTCTAACGACGCGCAGGGTTTCTGGTTTGCTAACTGAGCTCGACACGCTCGGATTGGTCTCTGCGACTGTGGTAAACTATGGGCGGTATGGACGGACGAAGAAGATTACACCTCAAATTTCCCATGCTGTGGTGGAGCAGGCTCTGTCATCAGATGATTACCTGAAGCACCTCATTGTTTCCTAACTAACCTGTACTCGTAAGAAACTCCCTGAAAGTAACGTCGAGCGTTGCAAGGTTGACTATTGGGACGACGCCGGGCCTCGGCATTATCCCAAGGTTTGCCTGGTATCCTGTCTGCGCCTGCCAGGTGCCTGAGTTGATTATCAGCGTTGATTTGTAGGACTCGGCGCCGAGAGTGTGCACGTGACCGGCGTGGAAGATGTCCGGGACTGAGTCTATCACTAGATGGTCTTCAATCTCAGGGGCGATTGGAGTCCTCGAGCCGAACATGGGGGCTAGGTGCCTTGCCCTCAGGAGGACCTTCATTGCCTCCGTGGGGCGCTCGTAACTTAGGCCCGGAGTGGTTGCGAGGACGTCGTCGAGGCTACGTCCATGGTATACTAGAATCGAGACGCCGTGGAGCTTTATCATGCACGGGTCGCCGAGCATTGTCACGTTGGGAAAGTCGTAGAGGCTCCCGGCGTACTTTTTCGGGATCATCGGCTGGGGTAGGGCCTGCCTTGCGGAGTCGTGGTTGCCCGGGATGATCAGCATCTGGAGGTGCTGGGGCATCTGCTTGAGTTTCACTGAGACCATCTCGTACTGCTTGTAGATGTTGCGCTCCGTTAGTTCGTACTCCTGATTTGGGAAGATACCCACGCCGTCGACGACGTCGCCGCCGATGATTACATACTTGAGTCGAGAGAGCAGTTCCTCGTCGTCCTCATAGTGCCACTTTCCCTGGAGCCAGAGGAGGAATCGATCAAAGGCCTCTTCGAGGAACTTGTTGCTTCCGATGTGGAGGTCGGAGAGGAATAGTGCGTAGACTGTTTTCTTTGACGTGGAGGAGAGCCTGTTCGGTACGTCTGGTTGTATTACGTTTCTTAGGATTAGTCTGCCGCTTTCGCCCTTTGTGTCGACGTCGAGCATGACGCATTGGTCCAGGGATAGTTGTGCTGCGCTCTTCTTTGCTTCTTCACTTAATGCTAGTACGGAGGCCTTGCCTGTGTCGTCGTCGATTGTTAACTCAATTCCATTTTTTGTTGGCCGCTTTTGGAAGACGAGGCCTGCGATCTTGAAGTTTTGACTGCTACTTCCTCCTCCACCTTCACGGCCGCCGGAAGACTTTTCGGAGATTTTGCTTATCTTTACAATCTGGCGCCCCTCGGGCCTCTCCATGAAGATCTTTGTGAGCTTCTCGTATCGGCTCTTGAACAGTTGTGCGAATCCTTCAGTGCCTGTTGGTCGGACCTTCTCTGAAGGATCCTTGATGACCTCAATCTCTTGCTCTTGGAAGGCCTCTACTGTTGGATTGGCTACAGGTGATTGTGTAGGAGTAGCAGGGCCTTTTGCGTCAGTGGTGGCTGTTGCAGAGGCCTGTTGCTGTTGTTGCACTACTTTTGGCTGCTGAGGGGTAGGCCTTTCCATGTTGTTTGTAATGCCGATGAAGAGGTCGGGAAAGGCGCGGTTCAGGTCCTCGCCGGTGATTGTTTTCAGGTCTGATGTCGCAATGTATCTGCTGGCCCTTACCTTGTCCTCGACTGTGAGCATGAGGATCGTTTCGACGGGAATGTCGGGCTCCGGGCCTCTATTGCCACCACTTCGAGCCTTTGCGGCCCGCTTCTCCAAAAGGCCCTGTAGTAATCTTAGAGCATCAGGACTGACCTGGTAGCCCTGGGCGAGGACGACCGATAATGCCTTCCTGACTGCCTGTAGGGAAGCAGAGCTAGTGCTACTATTCCTGATGCTCATTGCACATCTTTCTTCATTGATCCGCCAGAAGTCTATGCCGCTGTGCGGATGTAATCGTCATTACCTAAACTTTGTTTCAGCGCGAGTTCTCTGAAGTTTGAACTGCGAGCGCGATACCCTCTGTGAGGAGGTCGTGGGCTTCGTCCTCCCTTGAGGACTCGGCGTAGATCCTTACCTTCTTCTCCGTGCCGGAGCTGCGGAGCATGAGCCAGGAGCCGTTTTTCAGGTAGACCTTGATACCGTCGAGGTCCTCGATTCGCTCGATGTTGTCGCCATACCTTTGCTTGAGCGAGCTCCGAAGCGTGTTATAGTCCAGTGTGTTCTGGAGTGGGAGGTTCTTCTGGTAGTTGGAGTACCTTGGGATTGATTCGAGCGCCTGTCCCAATGTAATATTATTCTCGGAGAGGTACTGCGCGAGCATGACTCCGGCGTAGATCCCGTCCTCCCAGTAGCCCCACTTGGGGTCGACTATCTTGCTCGGCTCGCTCGCGTAGGCCCCTTTTCTCTTGTATAATTCTTCAAAGGTCTTGCCGAGCCTTGATCTCTGGATCCTGCAGCCCATGCTCGTTGCGACCTTTTCCAGTGCGGAGGAAGAGTTGACGGAGATGATTACTGTTGCCCCCTTTGTGCGGCCGACTACTATCTTGAGTAGAAGGCAGGCGAGCGCGTAATCCGGGATGACCTGCCCCTTTTCGTCAATCATTACTAATCTGTCTGCGTCGCCGTCGTGGGCTATAGTGAAATCGGCGCCGATTGCCTTGGAGAGGTTGGCTACTTCCACTAGAGTCTCCAGCATTGGTTCTGGTAAGCGCCCTGGGAATGAGCCGCTTGGGTGTGCATTTACGGTGACTACGTGGTGTCCGAGGTCGGTGAGCATGGTGGGAGTGACCGAGCCTGCAGTACCATTTGCGCAGTCGACAAGAATCTTGAACTTTCGTTTTGTCTGGGGGACTCTTTTGAGTACGGCGTCGCGGTAGGAGTAGATTGCTTCCTCGTTCTCAAATGTTGATCCAAATGTAGTGAGGTCGCTCTCCTTCTTTGTGTACCCCTCGCTCTTCTGTATCAAGGCCTCGATGCGTTGCTCTGCTTCGAGGGAGAACTCTATTCCGTCGGTGCCGAAGACCTTGATCCCTGCATACTCGGGTGGGTTGTGGGAGGCTGTCACTGAGAATCCGGCGTGGAGCTTGCTGTTCTTGATGTTGAAAGCGAGTACGGGCGTTGGGATCATTCCATAATCCTCGACGTCGCTGCCGTACCAGTTCATGGCTGAGCATGCGGCGTTGGCGAGTATGAAAGAAGTCTTTCTGCTGTCATACCCTACGCCGAACTTACCCTGGCCAAGTAATTCATTAACTGCGAAGCACACTGCGAGCGCTTCCTTGACGGAGACCTCTTGGGCGTATATCCCTCTTATGCCGGCGGTGCCGAATTTTATTCTGATCTTTGGCTTGAGGAGGCCAGTCTCCTTGTCGAGTACTTGCTTACTGCTTTCTGAAGAAAAGATTCCCGCGGTCAAGTTTCTATGAAATCAACACCCATTGTAAGTTAGCTACTGCGAGGTAGTTTACATCAGGGAGAGAGATGAAGGCCTGCTTTATCGGAAAGTATCGAGTTGCAAGGCCATTCTTTTGGGAATTCAGCTCGCCGTTTCCCGCTTTTAATACCAAATTAGCTCCGTTACGTACCCCCCCTGGGGGGTACCCCCCTATGAAACTCGACAATTGTCGAGAATGTAGTATCGGAGGGCCAATAATCCACAGAAGCGAGATATCCTCAGATCCTTCATAAGAACAAGGTCTGCTGTGGTGGTTCATAGATTCGGGTCAACCACTTTTTGTATCATCATAAGTATGGATGGGAAAAAAACAGCGAGGGCTTCAGTGAGTATTCATGGGTGGTACGCGGCTTGATTTCTTTTGGGACTCTCCCAATGAATAAGGAAGTGTCGAGTACTTAACGTTGACCAAATGTGATCATGTACATTTGCGAAACCTGAAATAGGAGAAAGTCGACTCTGACGGCTTTCCAATTACGGAGATTTCCCTCATGCCCACTTCTCGTCATGCCCTTTTTCATCGGATGAGCATCAACGAAGCGAGAATCACTCTTCTCTGCCTTCACGCAGGAGAGTGTCAAGATCAAAAGCTACATGGTCATGCGGAACGACCGGGTATACGACAGCAAAAAGCTCAACGACGACGATGTGAAGGTTGAGTGCGATAAAGAAGGACAGATCGCCGTCTAAGTCTTCAACACCAGAAACAACTTGCTCGAGGTTCTCGCGAGTGGGATGGTCCAGCTCTTAGGTATCGTCCAGATTCGTATCAAGCGGACAGGAAACACGACGCGCAACACTAAACAGTGATGCTTAGGAGTAATTCAGTGACTTCCTATCCGGATGCCCAAATCCGAGACAATAATCAGATCGTTGAGATGCTCGTCAAGCCGAACCTTTGACAGAGAAACCGAAAGCAAGTTATTGATTCGCTCTGGAGTCGGAGGGTGTGTCCTTACGAGTATGATTCCGGGCGATTTGCCCAACTGATGAAAGATTCTAACAAAGTCTTGATCGAGCGTGATGATCATCCTCCCGTTGCCAAGTGACCACTGTGCTATCCGAAAATCAGTTGCTCCAGCTATAGACCGGCATCCTGCGCGCTTATGATGTCGTGGCCTTGGCTGCGCAGCCAAGTTACAACGCTCTTTGGGAGGTTTTCATCGGCCAGGAGTCTTGTCGCCAAGGTGTAAGGTGCCTGTGGGAATGATCTCTTCTTCGCGTAGGAACTTTGAAGCGTAAGCGAGGCAGGCGCGAATGTCTTCACGTTTGAGGGTGGAGTATTCGCGCAATACGTCTTCCTCGCTCATTCCTGAGACGAGAAGCTCCAGGATCAAGTAAACGGGAATTCGGGTTCCCCGGACGACCGGCTTGACTCTGAGAATCTCTCTGTTCAGGCTTATTCGCTCCGGATCCTCGTCCGTCATTCTCTTCCACTACTTCGTTACGGCGGAGAGGAGTTATTCGTACTTCAATAAACAATTATCGGAATAGCGGCGGTCCGCGACGGGGATTGAGAACCGGTCAACCACTCCCACGATACACCGAGAAACTAATGGGGTATGACTACATTTGAGCGAGCTCTGGTACAACTCTGAGATGGACATCCTCGGGGTGCAAGTTAGTAAAGGGAAGGAAAAGTACTGGAAAAGTGTTGAAGTAGCTCCGAGCGTCGTCGTCAACATTTCAAAATCTGGAGAAATTACGGGATTCGAGATCCTCGGGGCGAGCCAGTCATTTAACAAGAGAGACCTTCCCCTCGTGATTTCCGTCGCTACGAAGAAAAAGCTACATAAATGATGAGATGCTGAATTCTACATTAGAGCAATTTCCGTCAGGATTGCGACATTAATCCTAGCGCTCAACGGTCGCTTTTAGAGGTATAGAGCTTGATGGCCTCCTTTATGTTCAGGAGCGCCTCTTCTCTGGTGTCACCCTCGCTGATGCAACCGGGCAGGGAAGGGACTATGACTGTGTATCCGCCCTCTTGCTCTTGTGGCTTGAGAACGACTCTGACTTTCACGGTTTTCCTCCCAAGAATCTATATTGGACGATGATCAACAGGTGTACGACATTTCATTGCAAAAAAGAGTCGTGTCTGATCCCGCGGAAGAAGGGATTGAATAACGTTTTTCCTGCCCACTATTCTTACTTCTGGTAAGAGTTTTATACCGTGTGTAAGAATATCCTTTGCAGTAAGGAGAGATCTCAACTTGGTTAGCAAGAGCACAATCGGACCAAAGGGACAGCTGACCATCCCCAAAGAAATACGTGATAAATACCACATGCACGAGGGTGAGCAAGTCCTTCTCGTTCCGGTGGACGACGGTGTCATCATAAAACACCCTTCTCCAAACCTGAGGGGTAGGCTCAGGGGCAAAATCGACACGAAGCAATTTGAGAAGGATCTACAAGAGCTCAGAAGTCAGTGGAAAATATAATCAAAGGTTGTACTTTACAGCTTGAAAAGGTACATAGCCGACGCAGTCGCTATCGCTAGGTATTTTGAGGACAGTCTACCATCGAAGGCAGACCTCGCCTTCCGGGACGCAGAGCAGGGCAAGGCGGAGATCTTTGTGCCGGAAGTCGTGGTTGGAGAATTCGTCTACATTGCAATGAAGGGGCGTCTGAACAAGAACAGAGTCGAGGTGCTCCCAGTAATACGCGAACTCTTGGACGAAATGGAGTCCTCCTCGTATCTAAAACCCATTGGGATGACCGCGGTGTCTTGGAGCCATTTCTTGGACTCGCCTGTGCCGGAACTTCACGATAGAATGATACACTCTATTGCGCTGTCCTTTCAACCCGTGGATTCGGTAGCCATAATCACCAACGACAATTCTCTCAGACAGGTATTCAAGACTATCTGGTAACTCCAATGCCTAAATTTTGACCGGTTCCCGCTCATAAACCATAGGCAGCAGTCGAGCAGGAAAAATTCGTGGAAATAGCAACCGGGACTCCACAGAGTCTATTGACAATCCCGTCGCAACATCGGGCCTTGCTTGGGTGGATGCGCCTTTCAACCCACTGCTCTTTTTTATTCCCATTCATTACTCGCTATTCCGAATGTACGCAATCTCACCTAAGCAGATGCCGTGCCCTTTCGTGCATCGCTTTCACAGTACCATGTTTGTAAAATCCATATTATTTTTGTTATGATTGTTATATCAGAAACACTTGTACTAGGGCATCAAAAAGACCAACATCCCGACAGGTATCCGCTCGGGCGCCATGTCCGGAAGGGAGAAAGCGATCATTCGCCACAACGCTACAATCATCGAAGGGCGGATAAAACGATAACTAGGCTTCGGGCTTTTTTCCCTCTGGCAAATCAAGCTTGTCTTCCATCGCCAGATTGACGGCACACAGAGCATCCATGTCGCGAGAGGCAAAGAACACGCTCGTCAACATCATCTACGAAAGAGAGGACTTTCCGTCGGGCTCGTGTTACGAGATATTCTGGTATCACTGGCCGAGGGACGGGCTCCTTCCCTGGGAGGACTATGAGCCCATAGTCTTCGCGTATAACTACAGAGGCGAGTTATGTTACGTCCTTGTGAGAAGGGCATGGAAGCACATTGTCATGAACCCCGACGAAGTCTTCTGGCCGCCACAGGTTCTCTTCAGGGGCGGAAGCCACCACCAATTTGTCAGGATGACTAATGATGAGGAAGACTTTCTCGATCAGCCCGGGTTGAACGTGCTTAACATCACTTCTTCAAATGTGACGCCGTTAAATTCCAATTCCATCCCAGATTGGAACATAAGCGGACTGGACGGGAGCATATACGACAAAATTCGAACTATTCTCAGGGAATCGTGCGAGCCCTGAGAGCTTGCGTTTGCTTTGAGCAATAACCAAACATCGTTCTATATGTGGAGACTTTCATATGTTTATACATATGCTAGATAATATGCTAAGTACGTGAAGATGATGCAGAACAAACTGCCCCTAGAATACGGGCCGAGAGAAGCCGAGATACTGAGGAGTCTGACCGAGACCAAGAAGCTGCCCAGTAAGAACGAGGGCTTCAGGCGGGGTATCGTCGCCGTCGACTATCTGATGGACGCCGATAGAGGATTATTGCTCGAAGTTCTCGCAAGCTCGCTGAGTCAGGCAAGGGAGAGCATAAGGGACACGACGGACTCTTTCCAAGAAAAGCTGGAGGTCTGCAAGACACTCGCATCTGAAATCGTGGCAACCTTCGCGGTTCAAAAAGGAATCCAGAGTGCGGATGTCATTGATATCTTCAGGGCAGATCTCGATAACTACCTGGTCCTAGCAAAGACAAAGACTCTCAAGGCAGCCGAAAAGGAGGAAATCGCGGATCGTCTCTTGTTCCTCTCCAAGATGGCTCGGGAGTTCGCGAAAAGGGAGCGGGCAGAGTCAGACAAAGCAGCGGCGAGCCTGCTGGAGCGTGGTGTTGATCTAGGCGGAATCAAGTACAAGCGTAGGGACGAGCTGCATGAGAGGTAGAAACAAAGGTGCCATACATGTCCGATACGAACAATCAACACTTCATAGTTTTTCGGACTGGACCCAACCTAGCTTTATTGACGTATCTTTGACTATCACAAAACTCCTATAGCTGGCTCGAGCACTTTCGAGCCTCTTCCTTCTTTATCTGCTTCGCATGCGACTATTATATCACGAAAGTAAGACAATCTTACTGGTAAGAATTGGCAGAAGAACCCGAAATAACAACCGCCAGCGAAAAGGGGCAGGTGGTCATCCCGCAGTCGCTCAGGAAGGAGATGGGAATCAAATCGAGAACAAAGTTCGTGGTCTTGGGAAGCGGGAACACCGTGATAATGAAGAGGCTCGAATTCCCGGATCTACGGGGAGAATGGAGCAAGATATTCGAGATGATGGATCAGAAAAAGTCGAAGAGGCTCTCCGAGAATGAGATCTTGGCGGAAATTCAAGCAACCAGGAAGGAAGAAAAAAAGCGAGCCCTTTCAAGAGGAAAGGATGACACCACCAAACATCCATTTCCAAGAAAGTGTTGACTGCGCCTTCTTCTAGCAATGAATTTTGCTTATTCCTTCACTCGAATGTCGTCCGGTATTGAAACTACTGGCACCGAAAAACCAATCATATTTTCGATAGAGTCCCACATATGAGACGAAGGCAGCAAGCTACGAAGACCTGAAGCAAGAGGTAGATCATACGAAAAGGGGAATTGCCGCACTAGAAAGTGCCTTCGACTCCATAGTCACCAAAAAGATGACATTCAGGCTATCGATGAGGCTCGCGAGGATTTGGAGCGCGGCAGAACAATCAGCCTTTTGCTGACGCTAAGAAAAAAAGTAGCAAGCAAGCTTGTTGCCTGACGTATTTCCTTTTGAATAAAAAACTGTAAAAATCCCCAACTACAGCTGCAATATGTTTAAAGCCCACTTCACAATATCAAAGTGGGATGAAGCGACGACTAGCTCTCAAGGTAGACCAGAAGGGAAGGATCCAGATTCCCAAAAAGATACGTCAGGAGCTTGGAATTATAGAAGAGGTCAGCGCGACGATCGAAGATGGAGTTATGAAGGTTGAACCCATCGAGAGCATCCTCGATAGACTTTCGAGATCAGTAAAATTCAACTACGGCGGCGTCGAGGCCGCCCTGCCTAACCTCAGAAAGGCTGCCGAAAAACAGCTACTGAAAGAGATATCCTGATTCTTCGCGTGACCATTCTCTTTGCTATTTGAAACAGACGTACTTCTTGCTGCGTTGAACTCCAAAGACCCGGCCAATTCCATGGCACTGAAAGTTCTCGACAGCGAGGCGTCGTCACTTTCGCCGTTCTCTTTGCTCGAGACAAACCACCTAGCGAGGGCGGGAAAGCTGAAAATCCTGGACTATGACGACTATGCAGATAACGTCGACGCGTTGCTGAGCATGTATTCCGTGAAGGTACTGAACGACAGACCACAATATCACTCCGCCGCCCGCCGGTTCGAGTCCCGATTCAAGCTGACATTTTTTGACAGCCTACACGCGGCAGTTTCCAAGGTCGAAGGAGAAGTATTGGCGAGCTTTGACCGAGTATACGACAAACTCGGCGATGAAGGAGTGAAACGAATTAGCCCAAGAGATCTATAAATTAGGACAAAAAGATAGGCCCGATGAAAAAGAGGGATGTGTTCTTGATCCCTTCTAACTACGTAGACTTTCTCCGTACATACTCTTCCTTCCTTGCGTCCTTTTCGCCGCTAACAGCATTAATCAGGCAGGGTGGAACATTTCTTGGTTGAAACTCGATGGGATTCTCTTCTAAACACGACATTAGGAAAGCTAAGCCGAAGCTTGCGCATAATCACCTTTCGGATTTTGTTGCATGATGGCCTTTAACTCAGACAAACACACTGTACGAGTACTCTATTGAGAAAAACAGCAGGGCAAGTGCATTGATAGCAAGGGCCGAAGATCCAAAACTCGTTTCCAAGACGAATGGCCTTCTTACGCAGCATGAGCCATTCACCTCTGATCAGTTAGAAATAATGTCCTCACTCGTCTTTCTATACGAGAACGAGCACCTCGAAGGTGAAGAACTGATAGGAACAACGAAGGAGCTTAAACCAAGATTCCCAGAGTCCCAGATAAGAGAGTGCATTAAGATATTCAAGATTCTCGGAAATTTCCTGCCACGGTATGGACAACACATTCCAGCGTGAATGCCTTCCTCGATGAGGATATTTGCTGGTGTTTGCTGTAGGGGGCCTTTCACGAATTTCATCGTTGAACTCAGTTAGCCACTTGGATACAATGTAACCAAACGGTATTTCAGAAGAAATAAACCAGCGTGAACTACTGGCATTTCAGGAATTTACTCCTTTTGAACCGGTATTTCTATTTGTCCAGCCGACATCTTGGCCGTTCCAATAGTCAAGAATCCAACCGAGTTACCACAAATCTCTAAAAGTTTCTCTCTCCATGTTCTGTGAGAATCTCTCGTCCAATGCGCGCTGTCGTCGCTGCTACAGCAATAATCTTCCTCTGCTCAGTGCGGTAGAAGTATTCGATGTAGTTCGCAAGTCCAGCCACCATCGCCGCGACTCTGCTTTTCCGTAGCTCAGTTTCATTTCCTTTGGCTGCGAGGCCCGCCACGTAGATGGTCTTGGCGTTCCGCATCTCTTGCGGGGCGAGAACCTCATCGGCCGTAATCTCCTTCTCTTCAATTGCCCCGGATTCCATTCGCGCAGCTCCTCCTTCGGTCAGAGGAAGTGCGTCGAAATATCCAAGATACTGACCCCATTGAGAGCAGAGAATAGCGGTAATGAACGGATTCCTGTCGGTCCAGACTCTAACCTCATCAAGGGTCATTGATTCATTACCGAAGACTGACTGGGCGTGCTTTTGTGCTGCCACCAACATATCTGGTGTGGGGGGAATCTTGAGATATCGTTCGCCATCTTCTTGAACTCCTTCATCAAGTACATCAATGGGAAATTGTTCAATCTCCGGTTGTGGCGACGGTGCAGTACCCTTGATGTTACTCAAACAAATCTCTCCCACAAGATAAAGTCTTGGCGATACCAGTGATCGTTTATCTGCGCAATCCTTCTAAATCCAGCGCCGCGTAGTGCCGCTTTTGATGGACCGTTTGTGGTTCTGCAGTCACACCATACTTTGTGGCAGCCACGTACACGCGCAGTCTTGAAGAGAGCTTCCAGTAAGAGTGTGCCTGTTCCTTTTTTCCTAGCATTTTTCAGAACGCCGAACCAGTCAAGCCAAATTGTATAATCATCGAAATGGCTAAACAGAAATCCGACAATCTCGCCGGACTCGTCCAAGGCACAGAGAATGGAATATCTGTCCTCACGCAACTTGTGAGAAAGCCTTGAAACGGTGTACTTCTTGGATTCACTTTTCTTTGCTAGTGCATTGTAATATTGAAGCTCCTTCAGCACTTTCAGAAAGACTCTTCGGACGTAAGCCAGCTCGCTCTCTCTGGCCGTGCGTATCTGAACTGACGAGTCGATCATCTAGACCGGGACCACTGGAACGGTACAGATAATAGTATTACTGGACTGGTTTGCGCCAAATAATAGTTATGAAGTTGAGATCAGATAAAGTTCGCAGATGGAGACAGAATGAGACTAACTGCTATGTGCCGCCACTTACCCATTAATGCATTAACGCATATCAGAAGAAATTTCCTTACGCTAAAGTTGGCCTAAACTAGGCTGACTATACAACAATTACCAACCAACGTGCTAGTTCCTTGGTTCTTGCTGTCTCTCAGTTTGCGGACAGAGATAGCGGTCGCAAGGATTCGTCTTCGCTGGCCGTCTTAAGACTCAGGGAAAGGAAGCGTTTGACCACGGCATTCTTCACCCATTCCGAAAAGTCTTCGGCCTGTTCCACAGATACTCCTTTCACTCCATGTTCTAGAAAGCATCTGTTGCGGAGATCTATTCTTTTTCTAAGATGACCGAGAAACTTCAACTTTTCCTCATCCGACATTGGCTCAAGATTGTTCCCGTCGTAAAAGCACGATAGAAACAACGCCCAGCAGTCGAATGCGCCTAACCGACTCCGCTCAAGCGCAGTAACAACATCTTTGCTGTCATCTCCATTCAGCCTTCTCATTAGATTCACGAAATTCGTTCTGCTCGACTCGTTCAGAATCATCATATCAAACTTGGCTGTGTCAATGCCGCGTTTTGCCAAGAAGCTCTGAGCGACGACTTCGACAATTCGGTACAATAAGAGCGCTGCCTGTTCTGCCTCATGCTGTTTAATTCTCCGCATCGCGGAAACATATAATGATCTTATGAATACTTCGACGGCCTTAGTATTGGAGAATACTTCAACTTCATTTCTTGAGACGTCAACTCCAAAGTGCTCATCTGCAATCTGCAAGAAATCGGCCAATTTCTGAATTTGCTGTGACGACCCTGAACCAGCCATATCGCAGAGTTTTGCGAAGCAATTTTCGTCCTGCCTGAGTCTTCTTAACTCTTCAAGCGCCCGCCTGTACGAAAAGCGATCGACATGGTCGTAGCACGTTGATAGCATGTGAAGTGCTTGCATGCACTTGTCTCCAGCCTGATCCCACGCTCGGGCGAAATCCGAAGCTGCGGCCGCATAGTACTCCTCCCTGTATTTCTGGAATGCAAGGCTGCGGTGCGGCTCCCCCTTTCCCCTGAACAAACTGGGCAAGAATCCAAGCTGTGACTCCAAGAGCACAGGAGAGAATCCAAAGCTTTGTGCAATATATGCAAACTTGGTATTTCGCTGAAGTGCAACGGTGTAGAGGGTGACGATGATTGGAACTTGATCCTGGCTTACCAGAAAGAGGAGATCTGATGATTTGGATTCCGGGTACTTTTCGAGAAAATAGTCCACCTCCCAGTTTACCTTATTGTATAACCATTCAAAAGACTCGGAAGGGTTAAGAGGCAAGGGAACTTGGTCTACAAAAGCGTCCAGATTATTATGGATGAAGTCGGCTAGAAACTGGTTCCTCGAATGCCTCGTGGCTACATCATCTTCGTAGAGAAAACAGGCGAATTTCACATTGAGAGAACTTATGCGCTGAATAAGCAGTTCTGTTTTTGCAGGAACGTAAGCTACAATTCCCTTAATCGAGCCGTCTGAAAATTGGCTCTTTTCGGGAATCATTGTCATGGTTTTCTCGGTGGCAATAGGAATCTTATATTGTTGTTTCTGGGAAGGTTTGAACCAAGAACAAAAGTTGACATGAAGTATTCCGTTGTTACTTCGCCAAGATAATCAAGTTGAAACAGGGCGACTCTTGAATTTCCTTATTCGATGTCCTAGAATCAACCATTTTTTCCTCCTTGCTACGTGTCAAGAGGCTCAGAAGGGCGGCTATCCGTTCAATCTATTTGAATATTGTCAGCGGAGTCGTATATGACCATGAGTTGATCCTTCAGGGGCACCCTTCTTTTTGAGCGCTTTCCATTGGTTATATTTTCCTCGGAGTATGGAGGAAAAGAATCTCTCGCTCCACTCCGCTTCCAATCCAGTTTCTGTCTCGAAGAACGCAATTGAGCATTTCATTAGGTGATCTATTGCTCTAGCCCGGTCACCGCCATACAGCCTGTCTCTGAGACCAATTGACAGATAGTGACGTCTCACTTTCAGAAGATCGTAGAGCACCCGCCTTCTCAGATTGCCACTTGAGCCTACATAAACTGGCTCTAATGCTTCAAAAATAACATATACACCAGGGCCAGCGGGAATGCTTTCTCGTGTGAGCGTTGAAATTTTCAGAGGCGTACTCGAAAGGGCTTGCCGCAGCTCGCCAGTGAGTCTACCTATGCCTGCATCATAAGCTTCATTCCACATATTCTTGATCTAGCCTCTTTCCAATAACATCAGGATCCTGTTCGAATTCATGCTCCCAAGCTCGTATGACAGTTCACCCTTCTTCCCGAAGTCGCCTAGTTACTTTCTCATCATGCTGTCTTGCGTCCGAATCCCACACTTCATCTATTATGATATAGTCGCCGCTGAAGCAGGACTGAGAACCATGCCAAAAGCACCCGTCGCAAAAGATTGCTATCTTTTCCTCCAACAATGCAAAATCTGACCTTGCAAGTTTGCCAATTTTGTATTGGTGCCTGTAATTGAGATTCCTCTTTCGGAGATACAAGCCGGCAAGGTCTTCGATGCGAGTCATCAGGAACCACGACTCATGATTTGAACATACAGCCGTCTCACGTTATCAGTTCCCCACAGGTATGGTATTCTCATCTTCTTGAGATCGGTCGAAGTGATTCCCAGTGGTTCTACGATATCTCTTACTCTTGGCCCTTTTCGCCCGAACCATTTGGAGGGCCATTTTGAACTTGTATTAAATGAGCTTCCGTTCCACGGCTCGTTCAACTCAGGCGTACCGATAACGAATTTCCTCCGTCTTATGGGAGAAGTTTTCTTACCTTTGTCTGGTTTGTTATGCCTAGTCAGATCGGCTCTGTAATACTTCCTGTAGGTTTTGTTGAGACGTTCGTCACTCATTACCGATGAGTCATTGGCAAGGATTTCGCTGACAACGAGAATACCTGTGCAGACGTATTCCGTATGCCCCAGATTAGCTCGTCGAATACTTGACAATTGAGGAGGGAAGAAGAGTACGTCTCCAACCTCTAGGCCGGATCTGACATACGGCCCGCAAACGCCCCAAACTGGGAAGGGATTTATCCAGAAATCCGGATCTCGCAAGCCGCAGACGACGTCTTTGTTGTCTTTGAGTTCAGGATCTCTCACATCAGCTTGGTATTTGAAGAGGACAGCTTTCATTGGTTGTTCACAACTCGAACGAATTACATTGATGTTTCAAGGAGGCAAACCCGCCGGTGTTGACATATCTGCGATGAGATGTGAGAGATATCCAAGCGCGAACCCTGGTACGATCATCAGGAGCGGGGAAAAAATCGTCGCGATTGTGCCTATCAAAATGGATCCTCCCATCCACTTCAAGAGCTTTCTACTGTGAGCTCCCTTCCTGTGAGTCCAATGGACGGGAGGGTCGAGAATATCGGGCAATATTGAGCCGCATAAAGTGGAGAAACCTGCAAAGAAAACTATCGACAAGTACAACGGGTCAAATTGAAGCGCAGTCTCATGCTGGGTAATTTGGGCGTAAGTAAAATGGAAAAAACTAACGATTGGAACGTACAGAAGGACGAAAATGGTCAGTGCGAAAATCTCGTGCCAGTGTCTCCTCAAACATTCGCACCAGCGGTGCAGTAAATAAGAACGCCCGTTGAAAATGAATTATGAATTCGAGGTTCAGATCACAGTGATTGGAATGCTCCTCCTATGTTGAAGTTGCGGCTCTTTCGAGCTTAATTCCTGAAGTGGTTTCAAAGGCTTCATTGTCAAGAATTACTAGGCGTCCAAAGAGGAAGGGAAATCCCAATACTAGATCCACAATCGAGAATAAATCAGAAAACGTAGGTCATTGGTTATGTTTTCTACCGAGACCGTCTTGTATGAAGGCACAAACAGAGGAGGCTATGCCATACAGTTGGTTGCTGATGTAAAGACAAACGGACGCAATACTTGCTATTTTATCAGGATCGGAGAGGTAAACCAACCGGAACAATATTGGTCGAGATATGACCCGCTGACCCAGGACTTTGCCGAGCTAGGGAAAATACTGCTTGGCCTTTCAGTTTTGTCAAAACTCAACATTTACCCAAACAAGGAGACGGTTGAACAATTGAAGACGATTCTGAGAGCGTTACCCAATTATTGGCCGCCGAAGCAGAAGACTTGAAGACTCACTTGGCAAATAGGAAGATAGCGAGAGAAACTCGCCAATTATTGGGACTCCCTTCTGCTGAGCAAGAACTTCAAGACTAAATGGCTAAACGGCAAGTTGGATGAAGGCCAAGCAAACGAAAATCAACTTCTGAAATATCTTAGCCAAAGGTTCGATGTTAACTGCGGGAATGCGAAACAGGGGCCAACCTTACAGTACATCATCAGCTACCAAGGTCTTCGAAGGGAAGAAACAACGCGCAAAACCGGAAAATACTTTGCACTAGATGTCATCGGAAATTAGAGGGGACATTCTCGCCAAAGAGGGCCTCACCGCTAGTCCACTTCGCTCAAGAGCTGTGTTGATTGGAAACTCAAGAGCAGAAGGGTATAGACATAGAGTTGAGATAGAAACGATGACAAAATATCTGCGTGGATGTGGTGTCTGTTACGAGCAGACAATGATCATGATTAGTCTATATCAACGCCCTCTGCACTGCGCAATGCACGACTTTACTCGGTCTGCCGGATAGATTGATAAGACTTTGTTCTATGCAACAAGAAAAATCAGCAGATGTTTTTACATTGTCTGAAAATCATGTCAGTTTAGGACTTGCTGAACTACTGGGCAAGAAAACACATATTGCTAATGAACTATCACTTTTTCCTCATCTAATTATCTGAAACTAATGTCAAAGACAGCCCTTTGAAATCACGGGCAGTAGGAATCGTCATAACTCAATCGTATAAATCGCAATGGCGAAAGAAAGCTCAGCATGCGGCTTTACTCGTTCCTATGTTGTCCTCCAGAAAAGGAACCATATGTTAGCCAGAAAATCAACAGTTCTTCGTCGTCTATGTCATACAACAGATCTATTGCAAATGGGTCGCCCAGTTTTGTCAGCTCCTCAATTAATGTAGTGGTTTGAATCCCATTCCTTTGCAAGACTTCTAACCTCGACGCTAACCAAGCCTCTTTTGCGAGGTCAAGTGAGAACGATTTCAGAAGATTTGTATCTATTTTCTGGTAACCGATTCCAAAGCATCTTATGAAATAGAAGACGAGTTTTGCTCTTAGGGTTGGCCCCACACCATGGATGCCATCGATCGCTTTGTACAGTTGCTCAATTGCACCACCAACATCAAGGGCAACCAATGCATTCGATATAACGTCAATTCTTTGGGCGATTTCTCTTATTCCCACAGTATGCCTCGTGCTGCCAGTAGTTAGAGGAATTGCAAGCTCCTTCAGAAAGTTCTCGGCTTCGTCAACAGTATTGAACCTCTTGACTTTGTCCAATGTTAGCCTCCCACGTATCCTTTCCTGAATGCAAATTTTCTTCTCATCCTTCTTGTGCCAAGTAAGTTTTGAATGCGCTTGCATATCATAAGATACAAGTATCAGAAACTCGAATAGGACTTCTTTGCTTCGTATGGTCTGACAATCAAACCCTCTTTCTTGAAACCAATCGACGTAGTCGGTTTGGACCCTATGCTTGAACTGTTCTGCGATTCTCCGGGCGATATGGTGTGCTTCGAGCATCATTGAGGAGGGGCTTGAAACTTGTAATAATTCAAGCTATGCTCTCTCTACAAGAATCACCCACGGCAATCAACTCTTCTATGTCCTCATATCTTCCGCCATCCTCTCGCCGTTCTGTCAGGAGAATAGTAAAGATTCGAAGAATTTGTTGGCCAAAGCAATTTCTTTGCTTCTATGTCACATAGCCTTTAGGGTTCCGTCTTTTCCTGAACCAATCGTATCTACCACTCTTTCAATTACATTATTGCAGACCATGACATCTTTGGCGTAGTACTGAAACCTGTTGGGTCGATTTTCCACACTAGGTCCTTGTCGCATGAAATAGCGAGGTAGACGCTCAGAGTCTCGATTTCTTCAGTTTATTCTGAGAGACGACTATGGCTAGAGGAGCTGAAGGGTTCGAGAGCACTTCACGATTGACTTACTATCACCGGCGTCGAACCTCCTGCCGAAAAGAGAAAAAGGGATCATCCAAGGCTGAGAAATCACTGCTAGATACTCAAACCAAATAGCTTGACGAAGCAGTAATTGATTTAGATAGGTCACCTCAAGTTTCGAGGCTTCCTCAAACTTACTCCAAAAAACACACGTGCGAATCGTTTATTATTTTGCAAGCCTTCCTTATCCAACATCAAAGAGAAGGTAACTATGTCGATTAGAAAAGCAATTTCGCGCGTTGCAGTTGTTTCCATTGTTGTAGTGATTATCATCATAATCGCAGTTTCAGGATTTCTGGTCCTTGGGCTGGGTCGCTCGTCAAGCACTACTTCACAGAGTCAGACATCCCAGCAGTCATCATCATCTTCATCGACAACATCAGCTGTGAGCACTACTGCCGTATCTTCTTCCTCCTCATCTTCAGCAACTGTTACATCCTCTGGGTCATCAAGCTCAACGACAACTACTGCCGCGACGACCCCGCAGGCTTTCACTTGGGAAACCGCAAATACGTACCAGTTCCTAGACCCCGCAGTTTTCACCGACTCGTACGACGGGAACATTCTGCAAAACGTATTCGAGCCTCTCCTGTGGTATAACGGGAGCAGTTCGACCGACGTCATTCCTTGGCTCGCATCCAACTATTCAATGTCATCTGATGGGAAAACAATCAACTTCACTCTGAGAAGCGGAATAAATTTCGCTGACGGCGAACCGCTGAATTCCACCGCGGTTTATTTCTCGCTCAACAGGATACTTGTGAATGATGGAAGCTCGCCTGTTACGCACGGACCTGGACAGGCCTGGCAGATCCAGCAGCTCTTGAACCCAAGCCTAAGCGTCCAGCTGGGAGCCCCCCACAAGTACAACGCATCTTGGCTGAACCAGGTGCTCGCGCAGAACTTTGTACAGATTACTGGTCCTTTGACCTTTACACTACACATTCAGAACCCTAACGCCGCCTTTGCCTACATAATGACCAACGCCCAAGCGTCAATCATCGCCCCTGATTACGTAATGCAGCATGATCTCGCAATGTGGAATCAATCAAGCACGGGTTACAATCTCCCCTATCCAACTCTAACCGGCGCCAACTATACCGCCAAAATCAACCAGTACTTCCTAGATGAAGTCGCAACATGCGACTCCGGTGCAACGCCAAAGGGGTGTGGCACCACATACCTAGACAGCTCTGCCTCAGGATCACTGGCCGGAACAGGTCCCTACACAATTTCAAGCGCCTCGCAGACGACGAACAACATCATACTCAAAGCCAACCCAAGTTTCTGGGGCGCGCCTTACCAGTTCAGCGGCGGACAGAAGATAACTCCACACTTCCAAACCATAAACATCAACTACGTCCCAACTTTGACAACCAGAGAACTCGACCTGCAGAGCGCCGCAAAATCAGGTCAGGCAATGACGGTAGACATTCCGGGCGACAACCTGTTCGACGTCGCTCAGAGAGGCGCGTGGCTGAACAACGACACGCTCGTTTCCTCGGTGCCAGGTGTCACTCTATACGGACCATTCACGACATTCCAGACAGGTATCGATCACTTTCCGACGAACGTCAGTGATCCACTAACCGGGAAGCTCCTCGCCTTCCAGCCATTTGCAGACCGCAGGCTCAGACTCGCCTTCGCCGATTCCGTCAACATGACAGAGATCAACGTTGACATAAACAACAGGCTGGGACAGGTTGCGGTCAACGCAATCCCGCCGGGCCTACCACCGCAGGGCTCTTTCAACGCGTCCATAGTTCCAGTGTACAGTTTCAATCTCACTGCAGTCCAAAATCTGCTGGTCGATGCAATGCTGCACCCGTTGACCCAGTTCACCTATGTTAACGGCACGGCTGCGCAGCCGGGAGTCTTCAACAACACCTTCGGGTGCTCCACATTGAACTCGAAAGGACAGTGCTCTAACCCTGTGGGGCAATCGATTCAAATGATTTATCAAACCGGAGACACGGTGAACGAAGCAATCGATAACCAGATTGCCTCTGCGATAAACAACGTCAGCACGACATACAACATGGGGCTCACCGTATCCGTCGTCCCGCTACCATTGGGACAGCTGCTCACGAGGCTATTCTCCCGCTCCATGTACTTCTACTCACTTCCTTGGGGAGCAGACTACCCATGGGTCAATGACATGCTGGGCAACATCTACGCACCACAAGGAGCGTACCCGTCCCTTGACAACTGGAACCTGACGCAGATGACGGTTCTCTATGCAAAAGCCGTGGCGGGAACTGCAAACAACAACGACAGCGAAGTCGTCGCCGCGTCCAATGCCATGAACCAACTCGGAAACGAGGGAGTCATGTATCTCTGGACGTTCTACCCAACTACAGCGTGGACAAACTCTGCTGTAGCTGCGATAACATCCAACGTCCACGGGTACTTCTACAATCCGTCAACCGAAGGGCCATACTTCGCCACGTTCTACTGATCGTGCAAGCAAGCAGTGATGAAATGGAAATGTCGGGAAAACTCTCCCCCACTTTCCCACTGACATACATCTACTATGGACGTGCGCAATTTCGGAATTAACAGGCATGAAACAAACAAAAAAGTTCCATCGCAAGGATGCATTCTAATTTGCTAGAGCTCACCAATTGCAACGTAATCGACATCGAGAGCGGCAAAACCAACTCAGGCGCAAGTGTACTGATTGATGGCCCGCATATCAAAGAGGTGCTGACCGACGGCGGTGGAAAATCTGTCACAACAGGAAACGTCATTGATATGCGAGATAGTTTCCTACTCCCCGGCCTATTCAACTGCCACACACATCTCTCCTTGCCATTTCCTCACACCCCAAGGAACCCACAGGAAAGTGAAGCAAGCGTCTCTCTACGCTGCTTCAAGAGGGCCATGGATGTGCTCCTAGGCGGCGTAACAACAGTTAGGACGGTCGGGGAGGTCTACCGCTGCGACATCGCACTCAGGGACGCAATCAACTCGAAGATTCTCACCGGACCGAGAATAGTGGCTGGCGGCCGCGGGATCAGGACCTCATTCGGTCAAAGCAGTCCAACGGATATTGCAGTCCAAGCCGATGGAGCGGAAAACTGCCAGAAGGCTGCGAGGTCGGAGATCAGTCTCGGCGCTCAGCACCTGAAGATCTTCGCAACCGGCGGCTTGGGAGCAAAGGGGGAGGATCCTGAGAACCAGCAGATGACGAAAGAGGAAATGCAGGCAGTCGCTTCTGTGTGCAAGAGTCGCAACACCTACGTCACGGCCCACTGTGGAGGTAGCAGTGTGGCCATAGACGCCGTCGAAGCCGGAGTCACCTGCCTTGAGCATGGCTACGTCCTGAACAACGAGGCCGTGGAGAAACTTGCGAAAGTCAAAGGATATCTAGACCCCACACTGTGCGTCACGCGCTCGGAAGAGTGGTATCGCTGGTATGGCTTTGAAGAGCCGTTGATCGAAAAGGCTCTGGCCTACCATTCAAGACACGTCCAGAGTCTTAAGAACGCAGTGAGCGCGGGAGTAAAGATTGTCCTCGGTACGGACATCCCGCCCGGCGATGAAAACGAGGGGACGAACGCGACGATCCGAGAGGTAGAGTATCTGTGCAAAGACGGATCTCTTCCCGAAATCGAGGCGCTGAAAGCTGCTACGGTTAACTCAGCAACTCTCTGCGGACTACAAAACCAGACTGGACTCATCAGGGAGGGATACTTTGCAGACATTATCGCAGTAGCGGAGAACCCTTTAAGCGACATACGCAACTTACGAAAGGTCGTTTTCGTCATGAAGGAAGGCGACGTAGTGCGAAACGACCTGAAGAAGAAACTCGCCTAGTTTAGTACCCGGAGGAACCTGTCCTGCTTCGTTATCTGCTCGCTTCTGTTCTTCCCAACAATTATGGTTCTCTCCATGTGAACTCCTCCCCACCCCCAGACCATGTACGGGGACTCGATTGCAAGAACCATCCCCTCCTCAAAGGGGATGTCGATCGAGCTTTCGATCACGTCATCCTTGATCGCCCTCGTATTCTTTATGGCGTCACCCTTTGCCGCAGAAATCCTCGGATACTCGTGGACCTCTAGCCCAATCCCATGCCCCATCCCAGTGACAGATTTGGGCACGCCATTTTCCTCCCAGACTCTGGCCGCCAGCTGGTTGAGTTCGCTCGGCCTCATGCCCGGAATCACCTTCTCCTCGCATTTCTCGACAACCTTGGTCAGCACCTCGTAGAACTTTTTCTGTTTCTCGGAAGGTGTCCCGAGAGCACCGCTCTCACCGAGGTCCGAGTAGTAGCCATCCAAGCTAAACCCAAAGTCCATCCAAAACATCATCCCTCTCCTCAGCGCGACCTTTCCCGCAGGGAGCATTGAGCCACCCCTCGTCCCGAAAGGAACCATCAGGCCGCCGTCCCGAATGTCATACGGCTCGGAGGCGAGGAACTGCCTGAACGTCCTGGCAAGGTCCATTTCCGTGACTCCCTCTCTAATTGAGGAAACAAGTTTCTCAAGGACTCTCTCGTTGACCTCAGCCGCTGTCTTGAGCCTCTTGATTTCCTCTTCTGATTTCACCATGCGAATGAATCTGAAAAGTTCCATGCTCTCCTTAATCGCGAGCTCTGGTTTAGCTCTCTTGATTGCGGCAAGTATGCGCGGGTCTAGGTCCCCTGTATCAAGCCCGATTGTATCACTACTTGCAAACTCTGATATCGCGGTGAGCAATGCCTCCCCTGCTGAATCAAAATTCTTGACGCCCTTGCTTCCGCCAGCAGGGTTGCTCATTATCGCTTCAAACTCTTCCTCCTCGGGAGAATCAAAACGAGGGTTGGGGTCGCGCACCGACATCGGCTTGCCGTATGTGTAGATTTCTTCAGCCACCCCAAAATCCATCCTGGCGTTGAGGTAGCGCGACAGTGGAATTATGAGCACTCGCTTTCTCTCGTTTTTCGAGTACAGCCCAAAGGTTTGGACATAGTTCTCTCCACTTCCGGGGAAAACGTTGTACATCCTGTCCTTGATGTAATGCTGGGCGAGGAAATTTGTGAGATACGCAGTATTCACGTGACTCGAAGAGACAAGCGCAGACAATTCATACTGTTCAAGGAATGCATCCAACCTCTCCCTGTTTGCGAGCATGCGAAGACACTAGGACAATATGTTGAGTGAATTCTTGCCACATATACATTTCAGAATTTGAAGGAGCAACATTTTGCTTCTGGACTCGATTAGATACTAGGCCCGAGCAAGTGCCTTACGAAGTACTCCCACCGCTTTCGGATAAAGTACGGGTCGCTTGAGAAACTATGGTTCTTGTTCGGCAGGACAAGTACGTCGAATGTCTTGTCCGCCTTCACCAGTGCGTCAATCAGCCGAATCGTCGAAGCAGGATTGACGTTGTCGTCCATATCACCATACACCAAGAGCAGTTTTCCCTTCAGTTTGTGGGCCACCGTAGAATTTGATTGAGTAGCATACTTGCCGGGTTCAAACAACCCCTGATACTTCTCGCCGACAGGCAGATAGTCGCGTAGGTCGTGCACGCCCGCCGAAGAAACCGCGACCTTGTAAAACTCTGGAAGATCAAAAATCGCGCGCGCCGAGGCGTACCCTCCGCCGGAGTGCCCGTAGATTCCCACTCGCTCGAGGTCCATGTATGGTCTGGAGCTGGCCAGTTCTCTTAGTGCAATCACGTGGTCGAGCAGACCTCCGGCCTCCTCGAACTTTCCGTAGGAGTAGTCCCTGAATGCCTTAGATCTGAAAGGAGTCCCGAGCCCATCTAGTGTGACAACAATGAAACCCAGCTCAGCGGTCGCCTGAGGCATGAAGATCCACTTGCGATTGTCCGGCTCTGGATCAAAGGATTTTGCGCAGCGCGTCCTTGTAGGTCCGGGATACACATCATCGATCACCGGGTACTTCCTACAAGGATCAAAATCCGAGGGAAAGTAAATTACACCATAAAGATCGGTTTTCCCCTCCCTTGCCTTTACACTAAACCGCTCGGGCCACTTGAAACCAAATTCAAAGAGCTGATCAAAATCAGAGACCTCCAAGTTCAAGATTGTCTCCCCATCCTTGCTCGACCTCAAGAAGGATTTCGGAATCGAGTCAACAGTCGAAAAATTATCCACAAAGTAACTCCCTGTTGGCGAAAACCAGATCTCGTGATCCGCGTCCTCCGGCGTAAGGAGTTTAACGCTCTCTGAGCCAGCATCAATGCTGACACTATAGAGGTGGCGAAAGTAGGGATCGCGACCGGGTTCACGTCCCCCGGCGGTGAAGTAAATCAGGTGATTCCTCCTGTCTACGTGAAGAATGTCTCTGACGACCCACTCTCCCGATGTGATCTGTTTCACCAGCTTACCGCTACTGGTGTCATAGACGTATAGATGGCCATACCCGTCTCTTTCCGAAAACCAAATTATATCTTCATCTAAAACGTAGACGTTTGGCCTATTCTCGACGCTGAGGTTGGGTTCAATGTGAGTAGAGGCGCGCTCTTCAATCAGTAGCCTCGCCAATCCATTTTCGGAATCAATTTCGTACAACTCTAGAGCCTTGTCTCCACGCTCCTTATGGATGAAGTATACTTTGCGCGAGTCATCACTCCACCACACAAGTTTCATTTCTATCGGTGATAGGATAGTCGTAAATGGCAGCGGACCAAGCTCTGATACAACCATCTGCTTCTTTGCTCCCGGAATATTCAAAATCACAAGCTCGGCCGTTGCGAGTTTTGCGTCGCCGAGGAGGGGATACTTGAAAGTGTGCAGCCGCGGACGAACTGTCCCACCCTCATCTTCCACGGAGGATTGGATAAGATAGAGGTCGCGCACCACCCTCTGGTCCAACCTTTGAACAACCAATTTTGTAGAGTCGGGTGACCACATCGCAACTGGGGGCCTCTTTGCTCCGCCGAGCCTCTCGGTCACGGCAGTCGTATTGGATTCCGGAGAAGTGCCGTAATCGAAGTATTTCTCGCCATCGAAAGTAAGTTGTGCCTCCTGCCCGGAGTCCAAGGAGCGAACCCAGATATTGTGCTCCTTTACATAGGCAACCCAATTCCCATCAGGCGAAGCCAGTTCACCATCAGAGAACGCTTTGCTCCTTTTCGTCTTCGACCTGCTGAGCTGAAAAGTAACAAGGTCGTAGCTCCAGTCGACATTTGTGGCACTGAATTCTATCTTTGTCTGATTCTCTGCATACCTGAAATCATGAAATGGTAACGTGTATTCTGAAAAGGTATTTCCAGGCAAAGCAGTTGAAAGGGCTGAAGCGAGCTTCTTATGATCAAATGCTGGCCGCGCAGTTTTCTCCGTAGGAGAAACAAAAAGGAAGGTTGATCCCTGTGGATCGTAGCGCTTGAACCAGAACGAGTCCGTTCCGCCGATCCAATGCGGCGTTACCCTCGTATTGTATACGAGACCATGTTCTATAGGATCGAGTAATTGCGACGCCCGGTCATGACTATCTTTCGAAATTTTCATCAAAATCTCTCAATCAGCCTAAATGGGGATCTGTATGATTAATTGTATGCATACCCGAAACAATTTTGCTATTTTCTCTGTAAGACCAGAAACGGATAATATTTTCAGCTGTTGAAAGCTAAAAGGAGTCGGTGTATCGACCTTTAACCTTGGCCTTTGTGCGCTATGACTTGCTGTGAGAGGCCTTGCTTTAACGAGGACATTTATTGGTAACCTTGCAATTCGCTCCGGGTATGGGTAAAGTATCGTGCAGACCGGAGTCAGCGCAAAGGTAAACAGCAACAGACAGGTCACCGGCAATGTCGGGATGTACTGGGTCGCCTACAAGCTCTCAAGCATAGGCTGGAATTTCATGCCGACCTCACGGAATGCGAAGGGAATAGACATCGTAATCTACGATGATAGATGAGGCAACTTTCGGAGTGTGCAGGTGAAGACCGTTAGAGCAAACAACGTGCTTTTGGAGGATAAAGGAACGCGTTTTGATTATCTGGTCGTCTGCAATGTGGAAAATGACCCGCCTGTTTCCTACATTCTGACGCTTGCGGAAATTGCCAAGTTCTGCAAGACGTACGTGGGAAAGAGTTGGCTGCAGTATAGAGAGCTAAGAGAAAGCGATGCAAAGGACAGATGGGAAAAGATAGCTCCTTAGTTACTTTGGTTGCTTAAAGTAGGCCACGACGCGCGGGCGAGTAAGGTAGTAAAGACCTACTATCGCAAAGATAGTTCCGACTGGGAAACTAAAAAGCTCAAGAACAGCTACGACCATCGCCAAAATTCTTGCCCAGTTTCTTCCGGTGAATAGACAGATTGCAGCAACGAACTCTAGGAGAAATACTACGAATGAAAAGACTAGGATTAAGGCGCCCAGCCCGGGAAGGAAGAACGCAAAGAACCCAGCAAAGAAAAGACCAACGAGCAAAATCAAAATAGAATCTATGATTGCAAGCACAGCAAGAATTGTGACGCCGGTTGGTCTGGATATCTTTGAAGGGGGAGACGGTCCGAACGAAACTTCGCCGCAGTAGACACAGTAGGACATCGAAGCGTCATTTATTCTCCCGCACTTCTGACAGTATTTGGCTACACCGACCTGTCGTCCACCGGGCGAAGGATAGGGCGGAGCAACCGGTCTTTGCATCACTCTTTCATACATGTTATCTACGAACTGCGTAGCTCCGTTGGCAGCAGAGGTCTTTTGTCTAACACCGCACTTGGGACAAATTTCAGCTTCGGCATCAATTACAGCTGCGCAGGCGCGACAATATTTTGTAGGGCGAACGTTTTGAGGTGACGGTGTTGTTTGAGTTGACATTGCAACTTGGGACTGAGTTGTGACAGACCGTCCACAATTCGCGCAGAACTGCGCACTCGGGTCCAAGCTCGCCCCACACGATTGGCAGAACATTTACGTCCCAAGGTCAAAGCATGGTTGGTAAAAAGGATTTGGACTTTAGAGCCAAGTGCATGCTAAGTGCACAGTTGCCGGGATGCTTGGACTCTCACGGCAAAAGAAATATACCTAGTTTCATCCCATCGCACTGTTTCCTCGGGCGTAATAATTTCGCAATAATCTGACCTCAGCTGTCTAAATGGAAGTTAACCGAAAGAATATTGAGTGGAGCAAAGATAGGGTCCCAGTGAAGTTCCTATCGAGCAAGTAAAGATTCTGAATTCCAATCGAGGGACAGTTTTTCTGCTGATAGCAAAGCAAAAGTAGCTCTCCCTCCGGATATTGTAGATAACTTTTCGGATGTCTCGGGGAGGCGCACCGGCATGGGTGTACATACAAAGAGAAGCGAGCATGCGCTCGTCATACGAATCTCAAACCTTTCGGCTGGAGAAGAAGATCGAGGAGCTCGAAGCTGAGAACACGAAGCTGAAAAGGGAACTCGCAGATATCGGGAAGAAGTACATAGACTGTGTTCAAAAGTCAAATGCTGCACTACCAAACCTCAACGATGGGTCAAAGAGTCCATTGGACAAGCTGCAACATGCAATCCTTCGAGTGATTGATGATTTCAATGCACGCAGATTCCGGCCAAATTCCGAAGCGGACGTGAAAGCCTGCATTTATCATAATTGGTTGCAGCTCTATCCATCAGATATAGGTTTGTTGCATGTTGAAGCAAGAATAGGCCAGATTCAGACAAAGCTACATAGCGATCTTGCATACGGAAAGACGGAGGATAACAACGAACACCGACCATCGGTTAGTCGACCCCTGCTCGTTTCCGAGATTAAATCTTTCTGGGGCCTCACAAAAGGCCAACCAGCGACACGAAGAAGGGATGTAGAAAAAGACATCTTGGCGTTGGGCGAAGAATCACTTGGAGCAACCGCGAGAGCTCTGATCATCTTTGACATGATGCCTACATCTAAGAACTACCTCAGTGATGGGTATAACCGAAAGTTTTTGGAGTTAATCAAGCAACAAGGATGTAGCATCTCAACATTCATTGTGAGATTTAAGGAAGGATCGGCCAGCCTGTCTACCAATTTCGCGTGACAAAGTAATATGCTGTGGAAATTTCCTTGGCAGTACAGGCAGATTGGAGAAATGAAAATACTCTATGAAAAGTTTCGACGTTTATAGTTGGTTTGAAGAACAAAATCTGAATCAACTGCAATCACTTGCAAACAATCAGCGGTTTCTTCAGAATATTTTTAAGCGATCTATAATTCTACGACGGGCAAATGCGAACCGTAACAATCATCGCAATTGTCGTAATTGTCATAATCATAGTAGCCGCCGGTGCCGCGTACGCTCTAGTCTTTCGCGGTACTAACACCTCGACACAAACATCGAGTTCAACAAATGTACAGAGTTCTTCGTCTTCCTTTGCCACCACCATTTCCTCATCGAACTCCACTCAATCCGTAAACTTTGGAATCGACGTCGCGCAGTCGGAGGAGTTTATTCCAGTATACGCAGCTGAACATGGAGGCTTCTGGAAACAGGAGGGCGTCAACGTAAACGTCGTATCATTTCCTGGAGGCGCTCCACACATGCAGGCCGTCGCAACGGGCGAAGTCCAGATGGGATCAGCCTCGCCCGTAGGTCAATTGATCGCGACGAGCCACGGTACAGCGATGACCGCAGTCGCTGTCAATCTGCCGCAGGCCGACATGACAGTAATCGTCCAGAACAGTTCCAAGTACACCGACCCCTCCCAACTCAAGGGCGCCACAATCGGTGTGACGTCGCTGGGCAGCTACACCGACCTCATGGCCCACGTGCTCGCCAACCACTACAACTTCACCCTCGGGACGGACATACACGAGGCCGCGCTCGGAGGACTCCAGGCGCAGCTGGCTGCTCTGACCACTAGCAAGACACAGGCCTTCATCTGGACGTACGACGAGGCCTACGTGCTCCAGAGTAAGGGCGACGCAAAAATACTCTTCTTCATGAGCAGCATCCTTCCGGTCTGGCCCGCGGAGTGCTACTACGCGACAAACTCGCTGATTTCGAGCAACCCGACGCTCGTGCACAAAGTCCTGCAGGGACTGACAAACGCGGTCGCCTACATGAAGTCCAACAAGACGTACGCGATACAGGTCACCACGCAGTACCTGGGCGTCTCTTCAACCGTTGCGGGACAGATCGTCGACAAGGCCTTCTTCGGTAACAGCTCCTTCTCCAGCGACGGACAGTTTACCCCGCAGATAGTGGATGCACTAAATGTCCTTCGAACCACGATGCTCAACCTGAACGTATCGAGCAATCTCATACCCATCAGCCAATACTACACGTCGCAGTTCGTACCACTGACCGCTCAGAGCGTCTCTCCACAAGCAAGCATAATTGGCGGGCTCTCCATAGGTGCGTCCCCCGAAAGCAGAATCGAGTCTACTCTGCTCGTTCCACTTCGAAATTGGTCATAATCCAGATACCGAGAAACAAAAAGAAAGAAAAGAGAGACACAACTCTCTCCACTCTTTTTCTCATCCTGTTTCTTGCAAGACCGAATGAAAGGGGCCTCGAATCCGATCCAAGAAAAATAGTTTCAAAGCTCTTGCAGTTGAGTGCTACGCAAATAATTAGGCCTCCGAAGGAGTCATCAAAACCTCCCACATGCCTCCCATAGTCAACCGCGCCAGGTGCGACGGATGCGGAATCTGCGTCTTCGAGTGCGGAGTGCACGTATTTGGAATGATTCTCGACAAAGACGTCGCCTACCCTGCGAATCCAAAGGCGTGCGTTGACTGCTTCATCTGCGAGGTCGCCTGCCCCGAGGACGCGATAAGAATCAAGGTAGTCAAGGGAAGAGAAGCAACCTTCTGGTATTGAGTCAATATGAACTACCACTCTTCTGACATACTCATCATCGGCGGTGGAATCGCCGCGAGCATGGCGGCCATCGAGGCGGCCAAGCTCGGTGCCAGGGTATATCTTGTCGACAAGGGTATGCTCGGAAGAAGTGGTCTGTCTGCAACCACGGGAGGCGGCGTATGCGCCGCGATGACTCCTCCCGATGACTGGCAGATTCACACTGCGGACGCAATGAAGATCGGCACAATCAACGATCCCCTCTTGACCGAAATTATGGCCAGGGAAGCGCCCAAGCGACTCGAGGAGGTCCGCGAGTTCGGCGTAAGATTCCACACAAGCGACCATGGTGGAGTGCAGCAAATCGGAGGACCGACCTTCACACACCCGAGAATAGCTCTGGCCGTCGGAGGCGGATATGCAATGACGGAGGTCCTGAGGAAGGAAGCACTTCACAGGGGGGTGCGCGTCGTCGAAGATGTCATGGTCACCGAGATCGTGGAGATTGATGGTAAAGCGGTCGGAGCCGTTGGAGTTTCAAAGACTGCCGGCGACATCTATGAATTCCACTCCAAGGCAGTAATCCTCGCCGCGGGCGGAGGAGAGGGCATCTACAGGTACGTTAGCTCCAACTACGTATGCACTGGAGATTCCTATACTCTAGCACTATCAACCGGTGCAAAACTTGCGAATATGGAGTTCCAGGAATTTGGCCTCGTCCCCTGTCCAGGAGGAGTGATCACGCCCGCGGCCGGTATTGGTGAGTTAATCAGCAACGGCGCTGTAATCGTTTCTGAATCGGGAGATTCCGTTTCAACACTCTACCCAAATAAGCCATTCATTCAGGCAATGTATGAAGAAGTCTTTGTAAAGCGCTCAAAGGTCTTCCTAGAGGCCCTAGCAGTCGAAGACAAGAAGTTGCGAAATTTCAGCTCAGGACCGTTGCTCGCCGCAAAGCTTCGAGAGGGCGGAGTCAATTTTTGGAAACATCCAAGGTTTGAAGTCATGCCCGCTCTCAGAAAGTTTTACGGAGGGATAGTAGTCGATGAGCAGTGCAGAACATCCGTGGAAGGACTCTTCGCCGCGGGCGAGTGTACCACCGGCTCCCAGGGAGCTAGGCGCCTTGAGGGCGATGGGATTGGCGGCGCCCTGGTCTTTGGAAAGAGGGCTGGAAGGGCAGCTGTCGCCTACGTAAGAGGCCTGAATGCTCCATCAGAACATGATTTTAGTGCGAGCGTCCAGAAACTGAAACAAAACCTTTCCAGCGCAGGTCAAGGCGGGACCAATTCCGTAACGGGTTTAAAATCAAAACTTCGGCAGGTTATGTGGGACAATGTAGGAATAATCCGTAGTGAGGAGAAGATATTACCTGCAATCAATGATATCCGAGAAATGAGTGAGACGCTGGAAAGCGGCAAATTTTCACACATTGCAAAGACGGGAGAAATGATCAATCTTCTCGAGTTGAAAAATATGCTTCGTACAGCTGAAATCGTCTCGCGCACCGCTCTGACACGCAAGGAAAGCAGGGGATTTCACTTCCGGTCAGACTACCCACACCAAGATGACGAAAATTGGATGAAGTGGATCATGATTACAAGAAAGAAAGGCAGCAATGATTTCAATATTGAATTAGCAGAGGTTCCCCACCGCTCAGAAGGTTACAGACCCACGACTGAATCATCATCTCGCCCGATAATAGCAGATTTTGTGAGTGATTGATAGTATCCCTCTTGCTAAAGACCGAACTATACGAAACAATTGGTAAGCGCGTGCGCAACGTCGACAGCTTCGAGAAGGTCACTTCCGCAGGTCGCTACGTCAACAACTACACCTGTGAGGGAATGCTCCACGCCAAGATACTTAGGAGCACTGTAGCCCACGCCCGAGTAAAGAGGATCGACACCCGCAAGGCTCTTGCGCTCCGCGGTGTCCGAGCCGTGATAACGCACGCCGATTGTCCTAAAGTAAGATACTCACCGATGCTAGCTTTAGAAACATCAGCACCACAACTGATACGTGACAAGCTGATACTCGAAGACCACGTTAGATACTACGGCGACGAGGTCGCCGCCGTCGCAGCCGACGACGAAGAAACAGCAAGGGAAGCCCTCGACCTCATCGAAGTCGAGTACGAGGAAATCTCTCCGGTCTTCACTCCCGACCAGGCCATGGGCGACAGTGCCCCAAAACTCCACGAAGTCGACCGAAACATAGCCAAGACAAATCGCGTCGGGTGGGGAAATACTGAGGAAGGACTGAGGCAGGCCGACTTTACGTTTGAAGAAACGTACCAGACCAGCCGCACTCATCCCTGCCCCCTTGAAACTCACGTATGCGTATGCAGCCCGGACGGCAAAGGAGGAATCATCGTCCTCTCCTCCACCCAGCACATCTCAGGCCTCAGGGAGCGCCTCAGCACTGCTCTCCAAATCCCAATCCGCAAGATCAGCGTCGTCAGGCCTCCATACATCGGCGGCGGGTTCGGCGCCAAGGTTGAAATGAACGTCGAGCCCATCTGTGCACTTCTCTCCCTAAAGACAGGTAGGCCGGTGCGCCTCGCCCTCTCTAGGGAAGAGGAATTCCTCGCCACGCCGCGCATGCCTGTCAAGATCATCCTAAAGACGGGAGTGAACAAGGGTGGCCTCCTCGTAGCGCGCTACGCGGAAGGGATCCTCGACACCGGTGCGCACGCAGCCCACGGCGCAGTGATTCACGGCGTCATGACGAAAACCTTCCTCTCCATGTACAAGTGCTCTAACTCGCTCTGCGAAACCAAGGTCGTTTACACAAACAACCCCACCGGAGGCTCAACCCGAGGCTCGACCGGCCCACAGATTGTCTTCGCCGTCGAGCAGCAAATGGACCAGATAGCAAGTGAAATGAAGATAGACCCCGTCTCGCTGCGCATAGAGAACTCATGGCAGTTGGGTGACGCAAACCCGTTCCTGTATCCGAATTTGAACATGCCAATCTCGAGCTTCGGGCTCAAGGAGTGCCTAATCAGAGGAGCGGACTCTTTCAACTGGCACGCAAAGAAGAGAATACCAAAGAATCCAAACGAAGCTCTCCGCCGAGGCGTCGGGTTCGCGTGCATTCCACTCTGGGTCAGCGGCACGATGGGCATACCCCCGTACATGGAGGTAAGCGGCGCGATCGTCAAGATGAACGAGGACGGCTCTGCGAATCTGATTGTCGCAACAGTGGATCAGGGAGCGGGCCAGAATACCGTCCTCTCGCAGATAGTGGCTGAAGTGCTAGGGATAAGCGTAGATGACGTTGTAATAGCTGATGCCGACACAAACATTGCACCCGCGGACGGACCAACCCACGCATCAAGGACCACTTACTCCGTGGGTAATTCAGTAAAACTCGCCGCAGAAGACGCACGGAAGAAATTGCTGACGCTCGCAGCAAGAGAAATGAAGTGCACCGCTGATGATCTGGTTGTGGAAAGAGGGACAATCAGGAAGATACGAGGCGCCGAGTCGCTCACCTATTCCCAGGTCGTAAGGAGAGGGCAGTACGGAACTCCAGGCGAGTCGGTGATAGGCGTTGCGACCACCACACCACCGGGAAACGCTCCTCCATCAGCCGCAATCTTCGCCGAAGTGGAGGTTGACACCATGACGGGGCGAGTGAAAGTCATTGAAGTTGTATCTGCGAACGACGTCGGGCGCGCAATCAATCTCGACGGCGTAGAAGGGCAGGTCCACGGAGCAATCCGGCAGGGAATTGGATACGCCTTGAGCGAGGAGATGGTCAGCGACGCGGTCAGCGGTATGCCTCTCACATCAAACCTTCTGGATTACAGAATGATCACTTCCGTGGACATGCCGAAGATAAGAGTGCTGACAATAGAGAGCAATGACCCAACCGGACCGTTCGGGGCGAAGGGCATAGGCGAACCAGCTTTGATTCCTACCGCGCCAGCCATCGCGAATGCCATCTTCGACGCGGTGGGCGTGAGGATTAAAACACTTCCAATCACGCCGGAGAAGATCCTCAAAACTCTCGAAGATAAAGAGAGAGATGATTAGTACTTGACGTCGCTCACATCCATAAAATACATCGTCCCAAAGAGCGTCGAGGAACTGCTCGCTGTGATCGGATCGGAAGAGAATCCCAGAATTGTGGCAGGAAATACTCTCTTGAACGAGTTGGGAAAGAGAAATCTGCTCGGCGGCGTTACCGCCCTAATAGACATCAACGAGTTACCACTGGATTACGTCAAGTTAGGCGAGGACTCAATCACCCTTGGTTCCCTTGTCACCTTCACGAGGCTTCTCAGAGAGGACTTTATCAACCGGCCGGCTTATTCTGCTCTGAAGGAAGCTCTCTCAGCCGTCCATCCGATCCAGGTTAGAAACGCAGCAACGATTGGAGGCTGCATAGGCGCGGGCCTCCCCTTCCTGGACGTACCTCCCGCACTTCTCTGCCTCGACGCGGTTATTCAGATTACAACTTGTGATGGGACCCAGACTAACGAGTACTCGAAGCTCGCCTCGGACATCGCCGGAGGCATCCCTGCGGGGCAATTAATCACAAAGATTCAACTCCCCAAGTACAATGACAGAACTCGTTCCGCATACTCTCGATTCAGCCTGACTGGCATGGGAGAAAGCGTCGCGAGCG
This sequence comes from Nitrososphaerota archaeon, assembly GCA_021325255.1. The sequence goes on from JAJPHP010000071.1 coordinate 137,971, forward strand.
TAGCAATCAGGTTGACTTTGGACGGCTCTCTTGCACATTCGCACTGCACGCAGGCTTGTGTTGCCATCGGCGGCGCAGGAATTGATACGCAAAGAATTTCTGAAGCTGAAACTTTTCTAACAAACTCTGGGCACACTACAACAGATGTATTACAGCATACCAGCGATCTCGTCGCGAAAGAAGCTCATATAGTTCCGGATCTCAACGGCTCGGCAGAATTCAAGAGGAAGATCCTCTCCGTCCAGACAAAGAGAACACTCTCCAAGCTCCTTGCAGCAGATTCGAGAGGCGCGAAACTTTGAAGCTTGACTTCACTCTCAATGGAGAAAGCGTCAGCGTCGAGGCTCCGCCGTACGCTTCTCTGCTCTCGGTTCTGAGAGATAGGCTCTCCGTCAGGAGTACAAAGCAGGGGTGCGACTACGGCGGATGCGGAGCGTGCACCGTATTAATCGACGGCAAGGCACGATACTCCTGCATGACATCCGCGCTGCGAGTCAAGAGAAAGAGCGTCACCACTCTGGAAGGCCTTGCGAAGAATGGAGTACTGGATCCCCTGCAGCAGGCTTTCAACGAAAAGTGGGCGGCTCAGTGTGGATTCTGCAGCGCAGGAATGATCCTCTCGGCGAAGGCGCTACTCGACGAAACCAAATATCCTAGCGAGAGTGAAATCAGGGAGGCCATCGTCGGAAACCTCTGTGTCTGCACCGGCTACCAAAAGATAGTAGAGGCAATCCAGAGCGCGAGCATCAACAGCCCTAAAACGAGTAAGTGAAGAACACAGAGTCGTCTGACGCCCTGAAACTCATCTCCGCCTGAAAAGGCCCCTGGAAGGTTGCCTCGACGAACGCCCTTAGAAATGCAGACCAGTGGCTCCCCAGATCATGTCTCAGGACAAAATTCCCAGACTCGGTCGTCCCCTTTTGCTCATACGTGTACCAGTGCATGCAGTCAGAGAGCACGGTCTTGAGATAGTACTCCAGCAAATTTTCCCTGCTCGTCTCGATTCCAGCTAGGTCAAACAAATCAATGACGAGGCGCGACGCAAGCTCGCGAGCAACCTCACCCAGCTCCGAATCACTCATCTTCTTGACAAGTCTTGAAAATATCCGTCTGTTCAGAAGCACAATGTTCTGTCTTTCGACGTACCTGCTGAAGACGGCCCACTTTCTGAGAACCTGATTTGCAACAATGTTTTCGCTGACCGACGCCCTCTGGCTTTCTTCCATCAGCGCGTCCGAGATCTCTTTGCTCACTCTGAATGTCTTTGTGACTGTGCGCTGCACGCTTCAAGCAAAGCAAGCGGCTCATTTTATGGGTTTTTGGAGATAAGATATAGGCTGTTTCGAAGATTCCGAACTGAGATAGCGGCTGCTATATCCAATCAGGCTCGCCACTGACGGCCGGAAAGAAAGTGACGGAAGGAAGGAAAGAGAGCCCTGCGAGATCGTATGAAGGGAACTAGTACCGTTGTTATCAATCTCGGGGTTGAGCGCAGAGACAAGCATCTCGCACTAGGCATCATGTTTCCCTAGAGCTCTAGATGCACATAATCTCCAAACTTGAGGAATGCCCGAAATGGATTCGCGTGATTTTCTTACCTCAACTTGGGGTATCACGGTGGCGAGCAGCGTGGTGAAATTACCGCCAAACGCGGTTTCGGAAGGTATGTGAGTTCCAGCTCTTCTTCGAGAAGACCAACCAGGCATCCCGGTGCTAAAAACCTCTAAATCATCCAATAGCGTTCACGAAGAAGTTGTATCCTTTTAACGGAAGGCTCGCGTCTGCCACACGATAGAACCGGCCTCCCCACGCTACGCCTGCTAAATCTCGGGCTACTTAATCAACTACATACTTTGAGAACGTCAGCAGAGCCTCATTCGAAATAATGTGAGAGCGAGAATCGAAAGTATAAGTGCGATCCCCTACATGGGTCGAATTCATCATCCATCATGTCAACTTACCTGTTAGTCGATTCAAAACTCGGAAGAACGATAAGGGTGACACGAGCCTACCGGGATTACATCATTTTGGGGTCAAGCATGGTGAAGTGGCCGGCCTCGAAAAAGAGGTAGTTAAGGCACTGAGTTCCCCATCCGAGGTAAGGAGGAGCAAAAGAAGGATCCCTCAGTTCATCCCTATTACCATCCGGTTGGAAACAAATTTATCTGTATTGTGATAAAGCATCTGAACGGTGATGGTTTCGTTATAACCGCCTACCTCACCAGAAGACCAAGCGGCGGAATTGGGAGTGATAGAGTTTGGACGCGCTGATCAAGACGTACTATGTCCCCGAGCTCGATACGCTTGATGTTTGGTTCGGCGACACCACGACACCAGTTGAAAGCGTTGAAATCGGAGACGGTGTTATATCCAAGCTTGGAAAGAACGGCGAAGTTATTAGCGTTGAGATAATTGGGCTCTCCAAAACCAGCAAGGAAGATTTAGACGGGTTGCCGTCCGACGTACGAAGCGCGCTCTTGGAAGTCATAAGGAAACTTTGCGTCGCGACATCGGGCCTTGCATAGGCTGATGCGCTGTTAGTTACCGTATTCTTCTAGCGCAAAGGAAATAGCGGAACTGTTACCAGCGGCGAAGCCTAGCGTCGAGGATCAGGAGGTTCGAAACCCGTTCATTCCGTCCGGAGCAAGCGGCCGCTGTGATTCAAAGTCGGCTCCTCGAAACCACCACAATTCTCATGCCTGGCCTGGTCCAGGGCATATGAAAATCAAGCGCATTCGAAGTCGTGTATTATGTGTCTCGCAGCCAAGAGAATCTCGCGTCCATAACAGAAATTCTTCAGACTTATCATGAATGATTTGGGAGGTTTTTATGAGAACGAACCTGGAATGTCCTCTTGCTCTTTCTGTGGGAGAGACTCTGACGGAACCTGGCCTCCTTCAAAATGCAAACACTGCGGCGAAGTCTTCTGCCCCTACCACAGCTTCTCCGAAGATCACGAATGTGGTGTGCCGCGTGCAGAGCAAGATGTGGACTCTGGACAACATCGCGAGCGGAGTCCAAGAAGTAAACGCCTAATCACTATCGGATTTATCACGGTGATTATTCTCATACTATCGACTTTCGGCGCAGCCTACGTGCTTCCCGCGACGCAATCAGTTTTCAGAGGTTTGAACCATTCATCGTTCACTATGAGCCTGCAAAATGCAACTTCGGACTCTTCAAATTCAACGTACTCGACGACCATTGCCACAGATCAGTATGTTTCGACTGCTTCTAGCACTGCTGGTTTCTTCACGACCTCCTACTCAACAACCACGCCTCAGCAGCTCAGTATCGACGGAGCGTGGGTCTCCTTCTTCATTTCAGTCATGGACGACGGCCGTGAACAGAAGGGACTCTCGAACCTCACTTACGCTCCGGTTCTCAGTTTGCCGAGAAGAGATTCAACACGATGGTCGCAGATTATCAGATCAGCCACTATGGATACAGTACTGATTTCAAGCAGTATTTTGCCGGCGGAACCTCTCTCGAGGTCGAGGAAGTCCTCTTTCCGGCTGGTTTTTCACCTTCCGCATTCGTGACAAATCTCGAGACGCAAGCTCCGATACACTACGGCGCCCTTTTCACCGGCGCGCTTGTGAAATACGGGTACTATCTTGCGAACGGGCCGGTCTACCAAGTGCAGGGGCCTTGCGCGGTGACGGAGATTCCAGGCCCTGGCATCAACATAACGCAATACTACAATAATTATGGTTGCCAGTCTGCGATAGTAAGTTCAACGTGGTTTGTTCTAGAACTCTCGACGTGACAATCAGGATTTTCCACGGATCATCTCTTTGCCTCTCTAACCTTGTTAAGGAGTGTCTTGGTCATATTCATTCTCCTTAAGTGGCCGGTATCTGTCACCACAAAAGAGAAGAGCACTTCTCCATAGTTATGAAACACTTGCTACATACCCTTAGTCAAATTCCTAGACTGAGCTAAGATAAAAATTGAAGGGCGTTTACGTCCTGCTTCTTGAGATTCCGAAGGATTACACTAGACGCATTGGATCACTTGGAGTGATGCAATTCAAAAAGGGAATCTACGCCTACATAGGTTCAGCACAGTCCTCCCTCTTTCCTAGGCTGGAAAGGCATTATGCGAAGAGAAGGAAGAAACATCTGCATTGGCACATTGATTATCTGACGAGCTTCAGAATTGTGCGTATGAAAGAGGCTATCTACGCCCGAACAGATTCAAAGAAGAGCGAGTGCCTGCTGACCGAGAAGCTGTTGGCACTGCCATTTTCGAAACCCGTCCCACATTTTGGTTCTACGGATTGCAAACACGGATGCGGATCGCACCTGTTGTTAATGCTTGACTCGTCCCAGGAACAGATTGTATCTTCAATTATCGAAAACTGCAAAGAGTTGGCCCTCGAGCCTTTAGTGTATGAGCGTTGAAAATGAATGACTACGGTGAGGCAGAGTTAATGCTCCTTCGTTGTCGGCTCCACGTACTTTGAGAACAGCTACACGAAACCCGGATAGTATCTCCTTTCCGTGTGATCGTTGTTCCATAGTCCTGTGCCCCTCACTTTGCATAGTGAGGAACTTATTCTATCACCAGTCCCAACTTAACTAGTACGAGGTCATTTGAAAGAAAGGATGCTAAGCGATTATGCCGGCAGAGAGAATGACGAAGGGCAGCAGCAATGACAAAAGCCTTTGCCCTAAATTGGCAAATGCAAGCATTCTCAAATGTGAGAATCGTCGTGTTGTTATTTAGCAACGGTCTTGCAGCTTCCTCTGGTGAATAATTTGAACTACTCACGAAAAGCGATAGGAAGACCAGCATTAATCGGGATAGTTATTGGTGTGGTCATTGTAGCATTGATAGGAATTGGAGCAGCCGTAGCTCTCGTAGGGCAGACTAGCACGTCAACGAACACTGCAACGCAGAGCAACACGAGTACTTCGAGTATACCTGCTACTATAATCCCAACGACGAGTGCAACCACTAGTGTTTCATCATCGACTCTTAGCTCTGCTTCCACTTCTTCCCTAACCACATTTTCGAGCAGTTCAACTGTTTCTTCCTCCTCCTCTCTGCAGAACAGTAGTAGTAGCAGCGGCAACACCGGCGGGCCCGTGATAGTCTCGCACACCGAGTACGTCGACAGCGTCCACTTTGCGCACGTCATTGGCGAAGTAAAAAACGAAGGCCAGCAGAGCCTGACGCTAATTACGGTAACCGCCACATTCTACGACCCTCAGGGCAACGTCGTCGCGACAGCACCGGCTCCTCTAATGATGAGTATCCTAGTACCAGGACAGAGCGCTCCCTTCGAGGGATTGACCAACGAGACGGGCCTCAATATAGCACGCTACAAAGTGCAGATAACCAACTATATCCAAACTCCAGAAAAGCCGACAGTCAGCCTCACCGTACACGGCATGACTTCCCACGTGGATAGCGTGGGCTACATGCACCTGCTCGGGGAGGTCACCAACAACGGCAACTCCGTCGCAAACCTCACTGAAGTGATTGTCACCTTCTACAACAGTACCGGAGGCGTCGTCGCCGTGGCACCTGCCGCGACTTCACCCTTCGACATACCGAGGAGCCAGTCCGGTACATTCGACGCACTGACTGATGTAAACGTAAACCAGATTGCTTCCTACTCGGTTCAAGCAGAGGCGAACACATTGATTCTTGGCGCGCCTCCATCTATGTCGGTCGCGGTCAACGGATCCGTGTCTTCTTCTTCATCCTCCTCTACCTAGTGCCCAACATAAGAGACAACAAACAGTGATTCCGATATCGCACATACGCCAGTGCAAAGCTCCAGGGAGGGAGATCCCTCAAGACAAAGATAGGGCAATCGAGATAATGGCTGATGAACGCATATCCGGAAGGTCTTTTCTCTCGGATTGCTTGTCAAAGAAACTGGAGAAATTCTTCGACGGTCATTCCGGAGTCGGTTATGATTTGCCTCAGAGTTCCTTTCTTGAGAGTTTCATGTAGCGGAACCGTCAGTTTGATTATCTTATCATCTTTGATTCTTTCAAGCCTAACATGACTGCCTTTCTGCCTCACGACCCTGAAACCGGCTCTGCCAAGAGCCTTGATTACATCTCTGCCTGAAGCAACAGGTAACTTCTCGTTCAAAGCAGAGAGAGTGCCCTACACTGTCACTTCTGCGATTTGTTCTTCATCTTTCGTCTGCTTAACATCCGCCTCAAGGTAAAGCTCGATGGCCTCCTTTATGTTGAGAAGCGCCTCTTCCTTGGTGTCACCCTCGCTGATACAACCGGGCAACGAAGGAACTATGACTGTGTACCCGCCCTCTTCTTGCGGCTGAAGAACGACTTTGACTTTCACGGTTCATATTTTCTTCCCTGACACGTATAAGATTGTTGTCGAATGTGGGTTCTTGAGTTCATGCGAAGTAAGCCACCGTTTGATCATCGCCTAATAAGTACTCTTGCGAATGTGCAGAATTCCATTTAAGCGCATGCCGTGACCTTTCGCGCGTCGCTTTCACAGTGCCACGTTGAGAATGCGAGAGGACGAAGGTAGCACTTCGAGTACCTGCCGAGGATCAGTCAGCTTTACAGCTCCGTATTCGAGCATCTTGCCCGGCCATCTCAACGAGGCGTCGTTGAATATGTCTTCCCAGATGAACAGCGGCCGACCGAGCCTGAGAGCCTCCCAACCCTGGTGAAGGGAGCCGCTTGATTCTCCCGCCTCCACGATGATCGAGGCGTCAGAGATCAACGCCATGGTTCTGTTCCGGATGACGAAATTCCTTGGCTGAACAGGAGAGCCAATTGGAAATTGAGACATCGCCCAGTGCTTATCCATGATTATCTCCTGAAGTTTAGCGTTCTTCGCCGGGTATGTTTTATTCAGTGGTGTCCCGAGGACCGCAGCTGTAGATCCACCTTCCTCGATTGCAGAAGTGTGTGCAGCAGTATCGATGCCTTCAGCTAGGCCGCTGACAATCAAGACGTTTTCTTTTACGAGGAACGATGCGATGTCTTCCGCGGCCCTTATTCCTCGATCGGAGGCCTTTCGCGAGCCGACAATTGCCGTCCGTGGTCCTGTCAGCGGAACGCCTCTGGTGCTTGCTAGATACAGCTCCTTTGGCGCATATTTTTGCTCGACGTCGTTGAGAGGTCTGCCAAGCAATTCTTCAGGGGACAAAACCAAAACTTTTCTTCGAAACGGCATCTGCTGCATATACCCCCTTCACGCTCTAAAGGTACCTAATATGAATATCAGTCTTTTTGATGAAAATGAGTTCATGATAGAACTATCATCGTTAGTACTAAACTGTCTTGCCAAGGTGGTCTTCCTGTGGCAATGATCTACTTCTTTGCGTAGAAACTTTGAGGCGTAAGCGAGGCAGGCGCGAATGTCTTCACGTTTGAGGGTGGAATATTCGCGCAATACGTCTTCCTCTGTACAAGGAACTGAAGAATCGTCTCAGTGAAAAGGGTCTGAACATCTGGTACTTGACGCACAAGGCAGAAATTCAATGAGACTTTGCGCCATCCAAAGATTGGGGAATATGGATCCGGCTTACACTATAAATAATAGCAAAAGTAGGCCTACTTTTCGGAATGTTCTGCGGCAAGTGCGGATACGCCCTACCGAATGACGCCGACTTTTGTCCTAATTGTGGGCACCACATCCCAAAATCAGCTGCAACAAATGTACACTACCTAGCTCACGGAGTCATTGTAACGAATGCCAATCTTTCGCTGGATAACCCCCTCAAGGAAGGACTCGTACTAGACAGGGGTGAATCGATAAAGGCGCACTCTTCCGATTTGAAAGATGTACCAAAGCCCGGTCCTCCTCAAACTCACCATCAATGGATTCGTGCCACTGATGGCTGGAAAGAAAGTGACGTAAAGAAAGCGGGCCCTGCGAGATCGTCTCAAACAAAACATTACTGAGATTAGTGAATGTCGGGCGGGATGCAGAGACAAACATCTTGCACTAACCGTCGACTTTTTCCCATAGCAGCTCTGCGACCTTTTTAAATCACGGGATCGCTGAAACTGAGCTCCTTGCCCGAAGCGGCGACCTTACCCAGTTCGAGAATCTGGCGGTCGTGGGTGTACATCCTCATAACGTTGTTGGACAAATAGTTTGACAATATCAGCGAGTCTCGCCCACCGAGTTCATACTTGTTCGCAAGGTAGATTGCGTTCCGGCTGATCGACTTTGTCTGATTGAGGAAAGCCACGTACTTTTGTCTCATCAACGCGACCAGTCGGCTGCTCACATCCTCCCTGAGCCACTTCTGTCTGTAGACTAAGGTGTGATAGGTCTCATGGATCACAGTAGGATTAATCGCAACCCTGGACCCCGAAGACAGCCCCTTCAAAATCAGTCTGGCTTTCTTGTGCTCCGAGAAGGCCGGATCAAGCGCGTAGCATAAGACATTGGTGTCGATGCCTGAGAGATTTGAAGACATTATTAGGAACGACCAACTCACTCGCTCCAAATAGACTTCATCTCGCCGGGGCTAGGGTTTTCCGGCTTGCCGGTCCGCCTCGGCTCCTTGTCCAAAAGTTGTGAGAAGTCACGCGCTTCACTTCGTTTTCTCCGGACTTTTGCAGAACTCTTCGATGCCCGGGAGAGCAGGACCTTCTCCCTTCCAACCGGAGTAATCTCTACTGTGTCTCCAACCATTTCGCGAAATTCACGTGGAAGGCTCACCCTTCCCTTCGAATCCACCTTCACAAGGCTCACCCTTTTTCCACATCCCACTAACAATGGGTGGGACAAGGATTTTAACCTAACTGTAGAACGGCCACCTCGACAGGCGAGGTGCTCCGACTACAGGTATACCTCTTGTTGAGGATATAGAAGATTCACTATCGTAGCACAAGACCCCATTCTCAATGAACTTTTCATTGTATCGCGCAGGTCGAAGTTCAAGACCAGCGAAAGTGACGCAAAAGGAAGAGAGGGAGTTCGTGGACGATCTTAAAGTATGGACGCAGAAGATGCAGTCTCGACTTTTTCCTGCCGTGCGGCTTTCCCGAGTCGGGCGTCATCAGTAACGAGCACGAGCTCGCTCCTCTTCGCGGCGTACAGGTAGGACGCATCGTAAAATGTCAACCGACTCACGCTGGCCATCTGCAGGATTTGCAGCCCGTCGCTCTCAACTAGATTCAAAATATTCAGCCGACCAAAAAGCTCGAGCGAAACCTCCAGCAAGGAGCCCGCCTGATCGCGGGACAACCTCCCAAGCAGACGGTGCAGTCTCCAGATAGAGTTACCTATCTCGTAAAAGGTCAAGACTATGCCAGACCCTCCTGAGATTGCCTCTGTCGCCTTGGACCCTCCATTGATAGCTAAATTGACGAGCGAGCTTGCGTCGAAAATTCCCTTCACTTTCAGCTTCCCTGTTGAAATCAAAGTACCGGACTAGTATGTTTCCAAACGTTACCTTTCTTCGCGTGAACTCCTTACAGCTTTCACGACATCCTTGGTAGTTACCTTGCCGGAGAGAGATCGATGCACCGCGTCGAGCTTGACTTTGAGTTCCTCCCGCTCGCGGCGGTCGAGCTCCTCCTCGAGCGCATTTCTAACCACGGCGCTGATGTCCACGCGCTTCTCCCTCAACCTCTCGCGCAGCTGTTTGGGAATCTTGGCTGAAACCGTCGTTGACAAACTGCAGTCCCATGAGAAACCAGGCGTTATTACAAATAAGTATTACTCATTGGTATTACCAGCATGCGGCCAATCTTCGAGGCCTACGACTAAAATCCAAGGAGATGGCGCTCGAGAAAAAATTCTTGGATTCGTCGCGTGGTCACGGTACTAATTTTTTGACTTCATCGACGTTCTTCCCAATCCAGTCATCCATGAGCTTCCTGCCTACCTCGTAATCGGCAACTATCTCCCTATCCTTCTCAACGAACTCCCTCGCCCTTGCGACGAGCTCCGGGTGCCTCCTCCTGAGGTTCTCGTACCTGCTCCCGCCTATTTCCGGCAGGACGTAGAACCCGAGCCCCATGATTGCCGGATTCCGCCTGAGGGCCTGAATAGGATCCTCCCTGGCAACTTCGTTAATCTCCAGCAACTTTCTCTCATCGAGAAGCCCAAGATAGAGCCCCACGGAGTGCTCGCCGTCGTCGGCATGCGTTATTACGAGCCTCCTGCGAAACTTTTCCGAGTAAACGGACGGGCTTCCCGGGAAGGGCGGGAAGTAGTGAAAGGGAACGCCTAACTTCTCTGTAAGATATTTGGTGTACTCTGAGAGAAAATTATTGCCTCCGTGGCCGCTAACCAAGAGGACATGTATGGGGTCGTTCCCCAGCTCCTTCTGAACTTTGATTACGTATCGCATGTCATGTAAAATTCTATCCACAAGCTCCTCCTTCGGCATGTAGCTTGGATTCCAGTCGAGCGCGACCGGCCCGGCCCTGTCGCTCGAGTACGGCAGGTGACCCGCGTAGGTCAGCCCAAGCCTCATCGCCGTCGAGCTCGCGGCGAAGATTGCCATATAGTCGTCGATGTTAGAGGGCAGGGCGCTCCCATGGCTTTCATTCCGCGCGCCGATTGAGAAGACGATCAGCCGTCTGCATCTCCTGTCGAACGGATCGCTCTCCATTTGACTGTCAGCGCTCAGCAATCCAGCGCCGCCGGATCCGCTCGTCGAAACTTCAGCTCTATTCTGAGCCAAGACCATCACTCCTCCAAAGCAAGAGGATGATCTATGCGAGTTTGATGACTTATAGGATAGCTTGCTCCTCTTCTATCTTTGTATGCAAAAGAAACACGAGCCTGCGCACTCCTTCAGGGACGCGTTCGACACCGGAGGAAGAGAGGCCGCCGAGATAGCCGTGTAGATATCAAGGGACAGAAGAAAAAGGAAGTTCGGTCCGGCCGTAGGAAACCATCTGAGCAAACGCGATCAGAAAACCCATCTGGGAGCTTGAAAGGCATTGGCGAGAAGACGAAGAAAAAGTTGAGGCTTGCCGATTCGACGGAGCTTCTGCGCTGCGGGAGAAAAGAAGATGACTGAGTGCGCCCTAGTTGCCGATCTGGATTTCATAATATCAGGGGATCAGCACCTGCTAGCCGTTCGGAAACTTGGAAGAACGGAGATAGTGAGTGCAACAGATTTTCTTATGAGAGAAGCTCGAGGAATATAGTTAGTTTCTTTGAGTATATCAAATAGTGAACTGGCAATTAAGAAAGATGGAATTCATACAGACTTTCGAGTGCACGCCTGTGCGACGTCCGCCATCCGCGAGAACCACACGTCCTGCTTATCTAAAATATGCGAAAGGAGCTTCACCATCACAACCATCCTGTGCCCCCTCCCGCTGACCTGCGGATGGAAACAGATGCTGAACAAACCGCCGGGCACGTGCTCGTACATGTAGTCAAAGTCACTCTTCCAGTTCTCGAGCACCGAAGACGCGGCCTTGAGTCCGGAGGAAAACTGCGAGACCTCAAAGTGCGGATAGTCGTCCAGCGACCAGGAGACTGGCAGCTCGATAAGTTTTGAATCCTTACCGAACCTCATCGGCCCGCTTGAGGAGACCCTGTCCCCCGTCCTAACCGAATACGGAAGGTAATCATGGGCCATCAGGCTGCTGTCATAGAGGAAACCCTCTCGGATTATCAGGTCCATCGTATTCTTGCTCGGGCTCCACGCCGGCGCCCTATACCCCTTTGGGTTTACACCAGTGATATTTTTAATCGCCCTATTCCCCTTGCGCAGGACGGCGATCTCCTCCCTGAGATTGAGCTCCGAGGGCATCTCATGCATGTATCCATGATGACCAATCTCGTGCCCCTTCATATGGATCTCCTTTACTAAGTCACTGAAAGTGTCTACGGAGAAACCCGGCGTGAAGAAGGTCGCCTTGACACCGTGCCCATCCAGAAGGTCGAGGATCCTGCCGAGGCCGACGGCGCCGAACTCTCCTTGGGAGAGTGAGGTCGGATCCGTCCTCTTGTTCCTGATGTTAGGCGACATCGTATCAAAGTCGTAGGTGAAGCAGGCGGCGAACCTCTTGCCGGCGGGAAAATTAATCGATTAAAGTCGTTACCACACTTGCTCGTAGACTGAGTAGTAACAGAATAAGCTTTTCTTTCCAAGAATTTTCATTGAAACTAGCCTTACAAGAAGGAGACGTAAAGCTCCCCATTTACAGGATCGTAGAAGATGGCAGAGATATTCTGATTGGGGTAAGTCGCAAGTACCGAGATTGCGGGATTACTGCTTTGAGGAGAAGAGATTGCTACGATGCTGTGCAAGCTAGGTTGCCCCGTGGGCTCCTGGTACTGGAACGTCGCGGTAAAATTTCCATTCGCCACGTAGAGCGTGCCGCTGGTACTGTCGAATGCAACGCTACCGAGCGTGTCGTTCTCGCCGCTCTCTGAAGGAAAGAACCCAGGTATCACGACAGCTCCACCCGAGGAATTTGTCCCCCACTGCCCGTACGTCGTCGGAGCTGCATCTTGGTTGACCTCAATCTGACCTAAAGCACTCGCGCCGCTCAACACTGTCACGTTTGCGCCCGGCGTCACCCACTCTGTGCAGCAGCTGAGGTGGCCCTCATCCCACGCGTTGGACATGTACGCTATGCCGGTCTTCTGGTCGTAGGAAAATGAGGAGGGGTAATTCGTGTAAATCTGACCCACGAAGGCGTTCGTCGAGGTATTCAGAGGCAGGATCTCCCACCCGTGGCCCCCGTCGGCGCCGACGCCGAGCTCGACGACGTACCCCATGTTGTTGACGGGGTCGAAGAAAGCTCCGGTGTACCTACAGCCGTAGACGCAGTTCGGATCGCTGATGTTCTTCACAAAGTTCAGGTTCCTGTCAAGTATCGTAATTGTGGCAGGGAGAGAAAAATTCTGTATGGGGTTTGCAAAGTATACATGGCTCTGCGTCGCAAACAACAGGGCGCTGTATCCTGTATCAATGGTATCAATCAGCCTCCCTCCGGGTTGTATGACGTACGTTGTCTGGGGGTAGAGGTCAATATTTGGTTGAAAGCCGCTCGTGTTCGCGTTAGACGCACTGACGAAGAGCGTCCCATCCTCGCTCAGAAAGCTTGTAGTTATCGAGTATCCCTTGCTGGGGAGCACAAAGTAACTCGAATTAATGACACTGTTGGTGCTCCCGTTGATCTCCGACACCGTGTTGTTTGCATTCACTGCGAAGACGAGTCTGTGCGCGCTGTCGAGCAAGAAGGTCTGCGCTCCCTGAAACTTTACAATCATCGGCGGTGAACCCGCGGACGACGTTGATGATGAGCTCGAAGTTGATCTAGAGGTTGTTGTCGTAGTAGAAGAGGTGCTACTACTGCTACTGGTTGAAGTTTGCTCAGTGCTCGACGAGGAGATAGTTGTGGTTGAGGAGGAGATTGATGACGACGATGTTGTAGAGCTTTCACTGCTAGATGATGACATCGTAGTACTGGAAAAAGATGAAGCACTACTCGTTGAAGGTGTGTAGGTAGTCACAGTTGACGAGGCGGAAGAAGACAAAGAAGTACTGGCAGATATGGAGGACGTAGAATAGGCCGACGATGAGGAAGACGAAGCCTGTGACGTTGTAGCGGCAGTACTGGTTGTCCGGGTCGGACCGCCGATCGTGCCAAGCTCTAAGCTTGCGACAATTGCCGCGATGATGATGCCGGCAGTAATCAGGGAGGAGATGAGTGTTTTTGAAGTTGCTTGATTTTCTTTGTATCGTCGCATAATAGTCAATACTTCTTCTTATCGGAGGAAGAATTACTTCCAGTGCTACAATGTAATGAAGAGCGTTCTTAGAATATATTCCGAATGAGCTCGGGGAGAAGAGCCAACTTCTCTAATAATTTCCTAGTACTCTATTGCATCGAAACCACGCAAAGACTGCCTACTGATTACTCTATGGTCCCGACGTGATAGCAACCGACCGATCAAAGTTTTGACACAGTGAGGAGGGTCTTTCTCTTACTTCTTCAATAAGTCTGGTTAATACCTGGCTCCTTCTTGTTACTGCCTTTGCATATCACGCACACTCCGTTCCGGTGGAGGGTAAAGGGAGGTATCTCCGGATAACTTGGGTGGCGGACGCAGTGGAGGCAGGCCTCGTAATAAAACGATTCTCCTTCTTCTATAGTTCGTTGTATCAGTGCCAATTTACAATTTCGCATCTCTCTCTCAGACGTATGACTTGTTTTCTTCGAGAGGAGTGAGAAGTGGCAGCAGTACTAAAGAGTGCATTTTTGCTGTTTTTCTGTAACATTAGAACAAGGGCGTTCTAACAGTAGAACAAAGCAGTAAGCATGGGAGTTATATCGTCTTACTGGTGCTAAAATTCATTTGACAACGGTGTGGGGGTTACAATCTTTCTTCTAGACACTATTACTATTGCCGCTACAAAGTTCTAGTACAACCAAATGGGTTCCCTACTACAGCATGCCTGACATCACACCGAAGGTCCTTGCGTCTATTCTAGCAGATTCTAAAGCGGACTTAGAACGCTCTAGCAACTATACTGAAGGCGATGGATCGAGAGTATCCTAGGGATCCAGATGGGTTTCATAGCTAGCGGTGCCGTGCTCGTCGAGACAATATTCTCGTATCCCGGCACAGGCCTTTTGATCTACCAGGCCGTCCTGGCGCGGGACTATCCATCGTTGCAGGGCGCTTTCTTCATACTAACGGTCACAGTTCTCGCCGCTGTCTTCATCGCTGATCTTCTAAACTCGGTGCTCGACCCGCGAATCAGGAGGTAAGTAATTTGGTAGAGATAGTCGAGAACAAGAATAAGGAGAAAGCACTTCCGGAGGTAACCACCTCTTCGGAAAAGTTCAGCTCCTCCTTCTGGAGGCTACTGAGGGAGTTTGTAATTTCACCGAAGGGACTCTTTGGCATAACTGTGATAGCGATCTTCATAGTTCTCCCTTACCTCAGGCCCTTCCTCACAAAGTACCCACCGCTCAAGACCGGCGCCGGAGGCCCGAACCTCCCTCCATCCCACCTGCACCTCATGGGCACGACGAGCCTCGGGCAGGACGTGTACAGCCAGTTCCTAGCCGGAGGATTCGTGTCGGTTGAGGTTGGTATCCTCACCGGAGTGTTCAGCACGCTGCTCGTGATAGCGATAGGAATTCCGGCAGGCTACTTTAGAGGCATCGGAGGGCAGATACTAACTCTCTTCACCGACGTCTTCCTCGTCATCCCCGTCCTTCCATTAATTATAATCCTCGCCGTGTATTCCGGCCCGAGTGTCACAAACCAGATAATCATCTTGACCTTGCTCACTTGGCCCTTCGCTGCGCGGGTAGTTAGGGCGCAAGTCTTGAGTCTGAGGGAGCGTACATTCGTCGAGAGCGGTGTAGCGGCCGGCGGAAGCAGCTTCAGGCTCATGTTTGGCGAGATACTCCCCAACGTCTACCCCCTCGTCCTCTCAAACGGCGTGCTCACAATAGTGTTCGCTATACTCTTCCAGGCCGCCATCGCCTTCCTCGGCCTTGGCGACCCTACTGTTGTAAGTTGGGGCAATATGCTATACAACGCAGAGCTAGTGGGCGCGGTCTCGAGCGGCGAGTGGTGGTGGGTGATTCCGCCAGGCCTTGGGATAACGGTCCTTGCTCTCGCGTTTTCCCTCGTCGTGCTCCAGCTCGACAAGGTGTTCAACATACGCTCCAGGACGGCATGGTAGCTCTCCAGGGGAACAGAAAATTGGCTACTCCTTTGCTTTCCGTCCAGAACCTGAGCATCGCATACAGGATACGCGAGAAGTACTACGAAGCCGTCAGGGACGTCAGTTTCGACCTCGATGAGGGCGAGAGTGTTGCACTCGTCGGAGAGTCAGGGTCCGGCAAGTCCACAATCGGCCTCTCGATACTCGGACTCCTTCCAAAGAACGCCAGGATCACCTCCGGCAGGATACTGTTCGGGGGAAAAAGCTTAGGCGATCTGAGTCGCGAGGAGATGCGCACCCTGCGGTGGAAGCAGATCTCCATGATATTTCAGGGGTCGATGAACTCACTCGACCCGATATTCAAGGTCGGAGATCAGATGGTCGAGCTCCTGCGCTTCCACAAGGGGATGAGCAAGCAAGAGGCTAAAACCATCAGCGCAGAGTTCATCCAGAGCGTCGGACTCAAGCCCTCCGCCTTGGACCTGTACCCGCATGAACTCTCGGGCGGGATGAAGCAGCGCGTAGTCATTGCTCTTGCGCTGCTGCTAAACTCGAATCTTCTGATTGCTGACGAGCCCACGACCGCGCTCGACGTCACGACCCAGGCTGAGATAGTCGCCCTAATGCTCAGGCTCAAAGCATCGCACAACATGTCGATGATATTCATCACCCACGACCTGAGCCTAGTCCCCAACCTCTGTTCCAAGGTCGTGGTGCTGTACGGAGGCGCGTCGATGGAACGCGGCCCGATCTCCGAGGTCTTCTCAAAGCCGATGAATCCCTACACCAAGGCTCTGATCAACTCAGTGCTCACCCTCGAACGCAAGGACACGATGCCTATACCTGGAGACCCGCCCACACTGAGGAGCATGCCCAACGGCTGCCCCTTCAGCCCGAGGTGCGCCTCCGCTTTCCTAGAGTGCGAGAGCGTGTTCCCAGAGGAGTACAATGTCAGCAATGCTAAGGTCAGGTGCCTACTATACAGGACCAAGAAGCAAGAGCAGCAAGAGTTGGAGAGAGCCTAGAACAAATGCTGGTCGAGACACAGGAATTTCTCGTTGTAAACTCAATCACCAAGAGGTTCGCCCAGCGCGGAGACGCGGAGCGCAAGGTGGTCGCGGTAGACAATGTCTCCTTCAGTATTCCGAAGGGCGAGATAGCTGGCCTTGTAGGAGAGTCCGGATCAGGTAAAACAACGTTGGGCAAAATACTGGTGAACCTGACGCAACCAGATTCCGGCGAGGTCTTGCTAGAGGGGAAGAAGATCCTTGATTCAAGGAAGGGGTTCAAGCGGGAGAGCCGGCGGGGGTTCTCGATGATCTTTCAGGATCCGTACGAAGCGCTCAACCCTGCGAAGAGAACGTTTGACACAATCGCTTTCCCCGCGAGGGTCAACGGCGTCAAGAAGGAAGAACTTCGAAGGATGGTCTACGACGCGATGAGGGACGTCAAGCTCACCCCACCCGAGGAGTTCGCGTACAAGTATCCGCACCAGCTGAGCGGGGGCCAAAGGCAGAGGGTTGCAATCGCGAGGTCGATAATACTGAGGCCGCAGTTCCTGGTCCTCGACGAGCCGACCTCGATGCTCGACGCTTCGCTCAAGGTCGGGATTATGAACCTACTCTCCGAGATACTGAAGAGGTATCGCATGACCGCAATTCTGATCACGCATGACCTCGCGGTCGCGGCGAGGATGTGCTCTCGCTTGCTCGTCATGTACAGGGGGAGCATCGTGGAGGAGGGAAGTTCTTCGGATGTGATATCAAATCCCAGCCACCCCTACACAATGTCGCTGATCTCTGCCATACCGCAACTTGGAACCGAGCTCAAGCCAATCAGCCTTGAAGCCGGGGACACTACTAACCTAGGAGAAAAGTATTGCAAGTTCTATCCAAGGTGCCCGTGGAGGTTCGAGCGTTGCCGGGTGGAAGAGCCGGCGAACTATGTACTTGGCAAGAATCACTCGGCAAAGTGCTTTCTCTATACGTCTTAGGGCATGCGTGCTATTTTTGCTTCCTCTTCTTACGTCGATAGTACGACGGATAGTTTCTCCTGACGTATGAGCTGCTCAAGAGTCCGTTTGCCAGATCCTCTTCGATCTTCTCCCTCTCTCTGCTCTTGGGGCTGCCGAAGCCACCTCCGCCGGACGTCCTAATCTCTATGCTGTCGCCACGCCTTAGCCCCACGCTGCTCTTCGCGGGGATTACTGTTCTCTTGCGAGCTTCGTGCAGCACTACTTCAACTGGCACACCATCAGCTCCGCCTTTCAACCCCCACGGCGGGTGTCTGGAGGACCTATCCGACACGACGGTGACGACCGACGATTCGCCGGTCATCTCAAACATCCTGACGAGTCCGCACCCGCCCCTGAACCTCCCGGCGCCGGAACTATCGGGTCTGAACTCGTACCTCCTGACTATCACAGGAAGCGTACGCTCGATGTCCTCAATCGGCGTGTTCATCGTGTTTGTCATGTTGCACTGAATACCGTCCAGCCCATCCATCTTCGGCCTCGCGCCGAGACCCACACCCATCGTCTCGTAGAACGCCCAAGGCCGACCGCTGTGGAATCCTCCCATCATGATGTTGTTCATCGAGCCGCCAGAGGCCGCTGGTACCTTGTCTGGGAGCACCTTTGAGAGTACTCTGAAGATCAGGTCCGCGTTTCTCTGGCTAGTCTCGAGGTTCCCGATGGCGACCGCGTGGGGGTATGTAGGATTCAGGATGATCCCCTGCGGGGCGCGGACTCTCATCACCGAGAATGTTCCGTGGTTTGCGGGAACATCGTCCCCGAGCAGCGCCCTGGTTACGTAGTGCACACCTGAAAGCGTCACGCCGAAGACGGAGTTCATCGGGTTCTCGACCTCGGCCGCGGTCCCAGTGTAGTCAAACTCGAGCGTTTCGCCGCCTTCGCGGAGAGTTATCTTTAGCTTCAGCTTGATGTCCAGACCGTCGGGGTCCTCGAGAAAGTCCTCCGCAGAGTACTCTCCCGCTCTCATGCGAGCGAGCCTAGATCGTATCATCCTCTCGGCATAGGCGAAAGCAAGGTCGGACGACTCTACGAAATTCTCAACTCCATACTTTTGGATAATCTCCAATACTCTCCTTTCTCCCACATGATTTGCAGCGACCTGAGCTTTGAGGTCGCCCGACCTCTCCTCGGCGGTGCGCGAGTTAGAAGTGATGAAGGACAATACCTGCCTCTCAAACTCGCCGCGGCGCATGAGGTAAGTGGGATTGATCACAAGTCCTTCCTCGTGCAGGCTGCGAGCGTCCACGGAGATACTGCCCGGAACCCTCCCTCCGACGTCCGAGTGGTGCGCCTTGTTCGCGGCGAAAGCGACTATCCTCCCGGCGTGAAAAATCGGTCGCACGACCGTGATGTCGTTGAGATGAGTGCCCGCGATGTAGGGGTTGTTTGTTACGACCATCGACCCCTCTTCCAGTGCAATATTTTCCACTTCGCACCTCTCGAGGATATTCTTGAGGCCCCATGGAAGCGACCCGAGGTGGACTGGTATGTGCTCGGCCTGCGCAAGTAGCCTTCCCTCGCTGTCGAATATCGCGGCCGAGTGGTCCATCCTCTCCTTGATGTTGGGCGAGTAGGACGAATTTCTTAGGGCGATGCCCATCTCCTCGCTAGCGTAAAGAAGAGAGCTCCTTATCAGGTCGGATGTTATTTGATCAACCACTTGGCTATTCACTCCTTCGAAAGAATCAAGTTCCTGTAGCCGTCGATGCTCCACGACCACTTCGAATTGATCACAGAGGTGGAGTCATATTCTTCGATGATGCACGGGCCAGAGCCCTTGTTGCCAGGGGCGAGCTCCTCTCTTACGAAAACCGGGACGCTGACGTCGCTCCCGGAGATCCACGCTTCCCTCTTCCCTGATGGGTTCGGTTGGCTCTCCGACAGAATCTCCTCTTTGCGCCTTTCAATCTTCGGGACACTCACTATTGCCCTAATTTTGATGTTCACCGCCTCCACCTTGTCTTCTCGAGAGGAGTAGCCGTAGAGTTCCTTGTGCTTTGCGTGGAAGACCTCCTTGAGTGCCTCGCCAGATCTCTGGTAGGGAAGGGTGATTTCGTAGGACTGACCCAGGTACCTCAGGTCCACCGACCTAATGAATTGTGCATTGCCGGCATCCATTCTACTTGCTCCTTCCTCCTGCCGCAATGCCCTCTTGCACTCTTTCTCAAGCCTAGCATACGCCGCCTCGAGCATCGATAGATCAGTGGTCAAGACCGATGACGAAAAGGTCCTCGCGAGATCAACAGTGAGTAGACCGTAGGCGGAGAACAAACCGGGATGGACTGGGATCACGACATTTGTAATCGACATCTCCTCTGCCAAGTCGCAGGCGTGTAGCGGGCCGGCGCCGCCAAAAGCGACGAGCGTGTACTCACGCGGATCGCGCCCTCTCTCCACCGAGACGATTGAGATTGCCTTGGACATGTTGTGGTTCACCATTCTGATCATGCTCTGGGCACTCTCCCTAGGCGTCATGCCTAGATTCCTTGCAATCTCCGAGATAGCCTTCATCGCAAGTTCTGGATACACTTTCATCTTTCCCCCGAGAAGGTAGCTTGGGCTCAGCCTGCCGAGGAATATGTTTGCGTCCGTTACGGTGGGTAAGACGCCTCCCCTTCCGTACGCTGCAGGTCCGGGCTCTGCGCCGCCGCTCTGCGGCCCCATCCTTAGGGCGCCCCCCTCGTCAACCCACGCGATCGTACCTCCGCCGGCGCTGACCTCGGCGAGATCTATGAAGGGGTGCCGTACAGGATATCCGCTCCCCTTGATCGATCTTCCGCTGTGCGTTCTCCCGGCGGCCTCGAATTCGAAGGAGACGTCGGGCTCGTACTCGGTTATCATCCCCGCCTTCGCTGTCGTCCCGCCCATGTCGAATGTGGCGACTTTGTCAAGAGATAGGGTCCTTGCGAGGTCCGCGCACGCGAGCACTCCCGCGGCGGGGCCCGACTCGATTATTGATATCGGGTATCTCGATGCGAGGAAAAGGGTGCTCACGTTCCCGTCCGAGTTCATCAGATACACGGGGGCAGAGTAACTCCTCCTCTTCAGCCCTTCGCTCAGGTTCTTCAGGTACCTGGAGACCAACGGAATTAGGGCGGCATTGACCACGGCCGTACTGATCCTCTCGTACTCCCTGTACTCGCGGTCCACGTCGCTTGAGGTGATTATGTGCCCCTTGAACTTTTCAGCGAGAATCTTTGCAACCTTCTTCTCGTGCTTTGGGTTCGCGTAGGAATTCAGGAGGCCGACGACAACGCAATCATACTTTCCAAGTGCTAACTTGTGCGATAGCGCCGTGATTTCGGGCGAGGATATTGGTGCTTCCTCCCTTCCATCGTGGAGGATCCTGCCCCCAACGACGAGTCTGTCCTTCCTAGGTACTAGGGGCGTGGGCCTCTTGCTGTAGAGGTTGTAGATCTCGGGGCGCCTCTGCCTCCCTATCTCCAACACGTCGCGAAAACCGGCGTTGGTGACGAGTGCAGTTTTGGCTAGGCCCGTCCCCGTAAGTAGAGCGTTCGTCGCAGTTGTCGTGGCGTGGCTGATCATTCTCACAGCCAATGGATCGGCCGAAGAGAGCGCATCAATTATCGCTTCCTCTATATTCTTGGACGAAGTAGGAACCTTGACCACTGTAGTTTCTTTGGAGGTGCTTTCATACAGTATCAGGTCGGTGAAGGTGCCGCCAACGTCTACGCCGACGAAGATTCTCGGGGATCTGCCGATACTCAAACTACGGAATCCTTCCTCTGTCTTCGATTATTTGACCTTTACAAACTGGACTATAACCGGCACACGTTAGCAAATTCACAAATTTCACAATGCACAAGGTCTGAGGGGCATATGAATCGCAAATAGCATCCAATTTGTTTTACAGATCGGAGATCTCTCTTGGTCTTGAGTGCAGTTAACTCCTTCCGGCGTGCAACTTCCAAAGTGCAGGCCGTGCTCGGACCCTTTCTCTTTGCTTAGGGCGGGTAACGTGACCTTCGTGATCCCTCTTCCCTAGAGAGTGGGTTTACCGCATCGGAGTTTCACAGTCAGCTTGCGCCTAACGAGCCTTGTGTTACTCTTTGCGTAAGCTTCGCTCTCTTTGGCCGAGACTTTTCTTAGGAGTGATTGCGTGTCTCTCCACACAATCCTCTCCTGCCTGAACTGCTCGCAATACAAATCTATACCGAGTAGCGTCGTGCTTTGATCAGGTTAACTTTCAAAGCTTACCGTCTGCGACAACTGGCGTCAGGTGGTATTGTTCTACCTCAGTCCCTATGAACTGTGGGTAAATTTGTAGAGAACGTCGATACCAATGCTTAAACCAACGAGCGCTTCGCAACTTTGAGTAGCATAATAACCGGAATACTCCCAGAAATCAAATGACTTTTTCCTGAGCAGACCGACTTGTGGGAGTTTAGGGCTTTATTCTTAATGATTTCAGAGCCGCGTTCTGGGAGTTTGTCTCCGGATTTTTGTCCCTGAAACCTATCGGGTTTTTCAACCGGTATTCTTCATTCCAGAAGCGATTCCTACTATACTCAGGAGAAGTCCGGTCGAGATCGCCCTCCTTACTTCCTGTGAATACCTTGCCTCTTCCCTCTTCTCCCGTAGGAGCCTTGCCTGCACGTAATTCATCGGATCGATATACGGATTCCTCACGCGAATCGAGTGCCTAAGGAGTCTGTTTTTCTCGAGGATTTCCCTCTGGCCGGTTACCAAGAGAAGCGTCTTCACCGCGAGCTCATACTGCGACCTGAATTCGTTGAAAATCTTGTCCCTGGCGTGGATGTCTTCTTCGAGCTTGGAGTAGACCTCGGCGATGTTCAGGTCAGCCTTGATTAAGATCATCTGTAGGTTATCAATCACCGTCCTAAAGAAAAACCACCCGCTGTACATCTTCTTCAACTCGGACATCTTCTTCCTGTCAGTTATTACATCTTCTAGGGCGTGGCCGCACGGATACCATCCGGGGATGAGGTGCCTGTTCTGAGTCCAGCTGAACACCCAAGGAATCGCCCTAATGTCCTCAATTCGGATTGATCCCTCCCTTGAGACGGGCCTCGATGATATCTTCATCATTGCAAGTTCACGGATCGGAGTCGTCTTCTCAAAATAGTCGCGGAACTCCTTCGTCTCGTAGACGAACTTCCTGTAGCGCGCTTGGTTTCGCTCGGAGATTTCCTCCATCATCCCGATCCACTGCTGCCGCAACCCTTCGGTATAATGGACCCGGCTGTCGAGGAAAGCAAGAACCATTCCAAAGGAAATCTGCTCTAAGTGCCTAGTGGCTAGGGCGATGCTCGAGTAGTTGGAGGGGATGACCTCTCCCTGTTCGGTGATTTTGATTTTCCCAGAGTACGCCTCTACAGGTTGCGACCTTATCGCATCTATCGAAGGCTCTCCACCCCTTGAAACGGACCCGCCCCTCCCGTGGAAGAACTTTAGCTCGATTTTCTTTCGCTCGAAGAGCTTTGAGAGGTTCCTCTCCGCCTTGTAAAGCTCCCACCGGGAACTGATGTACCCTCCATCCTTCGTACTGTCGGAGTAACCGAGCATTATTTCCTGCCGATTTCCTCTCAGCTCAAGCTGTCTTTTGTAGACTGGGAGTTCGCAAAGCTGATCCATGATCTCCATACAATTGCGCAAATCCTCGATTGTTTCAAACAGCGGGACGATATCAAGCCTTGAAGAATTGGAATCGAAGAGGCCGGCTACTTTCATGAGCAACTGGACCTCGAGGACGTCGCTCACGCCATCGCACATGCTGATGATGTATGTCCTGATTGCGTTCTTCGAGTACTTCTCCTGAGCCTCCTTTATCATCCGGAAGGTTTCAAAGTGCAGCTTTGCCTCTTCGCTATGCCAGACCTCTGGAATCTTGATAACCGCCCCGCTGTTTTCTATTAGGTCAGTAAGCAGGTTGATTCTCTCGCTCTCGCCTAGCGACTCGTAATTTTCAACCATGCCAGCCTCCTTCAACAACGAGGAAAGAAGCAGCTCATGTTTCTTGCTGTGCTGCCTTATGTCTAGGGCGGCGAACTCAAAGCCGAATGTCTCGACCTGCCTTATCAGCGGCTCTACGAATGTCCTTGCAATTATCTCTCCCGAATTTTCTGACAGACTGTTACGGATGAGTTCAAGGTCGGAGAGAAACTCTGAGGAATCGCGATAGACTGCCGCGGAGGTTTCATTCTCTTCTTCATCGAATCGTCGTTTTTCAGAAATGGAAGAAATCAGCTTGTTATGTATCAAAGTCAGCTTGCTTCTGTATGGCTCGAACTGATTTGCTACCTTGATCTCCTCCCATACGTCGGGCAGAGCTCTCTTATCTGACTCCAGCGAATCCATCAGGTCTTTGCTGAAACCAGTGATATTAACCGACTGGGAGAGGATGCGGGTAAGTTCGAACAGCTTTTCGTCGTAGAGCTGTACTATTGTGCGCCTCAAAAGTCCGAGAGTCTCAAGTGTGACCTGCGGTGTCACGTAGGGATTTCCGTCCCTATCAGACCCCCTCCACGAGCCGAAAAAGAAGAAAGAAGGAATCCTGTCGAAGAGCTCCTTTGAAGACAAAGAAGCGGGAAATTTTTCGTAGGCTCGCCTCAACGCATCTTCAAATCTCTCATAGACCAGCGGCACAACTGGAAATATTATCTCCCTCAGGTAGTATAGTCCTATCTTGACCTCGTCCATGACTGTGACATCGCGGTTTCTCACCTCGTCTGTCTGCCACAGCGAAGCAACATGGGATTTCATCTGATCCATGATTTCCAAAGTTTCAAGCGGAGTCATACCCTTTCTTGTGTCGAGTTCAAAGAGGAGTTTCGTGAGATCCGCGCACTTTTCAATCACTGTCCTTCTCCTCGCCTCGCTCGGATGCGCGGTGAATACAAGTTCAATCCTTAGGCTCTTGAAAAAGTCCAGAGTCTGCTCCAGAGTAAAGCCATTCTCTTGAAGGGTAAAGACGAGGTCGTATGCAGATTCTGCGACCCTGGGCTTCTTTCCTCTCCCTCCATTTGATTGTGGCAACATGGACTCCCTCTCCCTCAGCACGCGCGCCCTGTGATGATCTTCGACAAGATTCACCAATTGAAAGTAGACAGAGAACGAGTGGATCATCTGAAGGCACTCTTCGTGCGAGAGCTTCGATACAAAATCGGAGATCTTCTGCTGCGTCCTCTGATTCTCTCGACCGTATCTGCGCCTCCCTGTCTTCGATAGGCTGCGGAGTTCTTCCTCCAGATCGAAGGTCTTCCGACCTTCGTTTTCGATTATTACCTCCCCGAGCATGTCACCGAGTAAGTGAATGTCGCGACTTATCTTCCGATACGACGGAAGAAAGTCTTTGAATTCGCTTCTTTTCTTGATAGGCAAGGGAGGGAAAGGAATCACGCTCTCTGTAAAAGGCTCTATTTTTTTCTTCAGAGGTTTGTGGTGAAGGCCTTACAAGCTTTTACACTGTACATTGAGAAGCACTGCAGGCAACGAGAATGAACGATTCGCCATGTGCTCGCACCTCTTCTCAATTTTTTGGCTAATGATTACAGAATCACAGCATCTTGGGAGGGAAAAAGATGCAAAGCGGATGTTCCTTTGGCATCGGATCCAGAGATAGTTTCTATCAAATTTTTTGAGATAACTCACTTATGAACAAAGCTCCTATCAAGCAAAATAACTCTTCATTCTTTATCCAATGGTGCGCTCGAAGGGGGAGCACACAGAGTCAGGGTACCAGTGCTCTATCACGCATTTACTCTTTCGGGTAGCAACAAGCGCATAGCGTCGGATAAGCAAAACAAAGGGAAGCAAAAGAGAGAGAGAAACAAAGGAGGAAAAATGTCCTATACATAGAGAAGAGAAAGAGCACGCGTTGGTGTTTGAGGGAACAGCGATTACTCAGAAAAGACGCCCTCCAGTGCTTTTTTCTTCTTTCCTCTCTCTGTGTATATTTCCTCCACTCTCTTCCTCTTTCCTTTTTCCCATTTTGTGAAAAGACATGGGAGGTCGGCGCTTGAAAGCTAGCGGTCGTCTGCCCTAGGATCAAGATGTTGGAAAAAATCTTCATGAATAGAGACGAGGTGTAGGTCAGACTGCTTAGGAATACTCTGACAGACAATTCCTTACTTACAATTCTAACCCATATACTAAAACATCAACTATCCCATATGATTTAATGAAACGCTATAAAGAGTTTCAGCAATTCGATTTCTCGAGAGCAGCAGTACAACGTACGCTTAAATCAATGCACTATTTGGGGTTCCACTCAATCCAATTTGATATGCGCAAAATGTGGGGCAACAAATCTTGACGACGCAACTTTTTGTCAATCCTGTGGAAACAACCTAAAGGTTACCGGATCTCCGTCGAGCGGCGTGTCGACCAGTAGCACCGGTGGCGCTCCCCCTCCTCCCTCTTCTTCTCCTAGCGGCTACTATTCTTCCGGCACGGCAGGCGGGAGCGGGCGAAGAGCTTCATTTTCAATTTCGTCGGCGTTTAGCGATGCTATCGCGCTAATAAGGAGCCCTACTCCTTTCATGATTGCAAATATTGACAACGACGTCCCGATCAAGACGCTTATGATAAATTATGTAGCAGTCTTGGCAGCGATACCCTTCATTGCCACGCTAATCGGTGATCTCTGGTACTACAATCTATTCGGTTTTTTGGGATATGGTTACGGTTATGCTATCGGTACGGCAATCCTCACGTACATACTCAATATTGTCGCAGTATTTGTTGTTGGATTCATAGTATGGAAACTCGCGCCCAACTTTGGAACAACGACCAGTCAGGTAAGAGCAACGAGAATTGCGGCGTACGCCTTTACCCCTGCATTCCTCATAGCCATTCTTGACATATTTCCGCCAATCAGCTTCATCACTATCCTCGGGTTGCTCTACGGCCTTTACATTCTCTACCTTGGTTTTCCGATACTTCTGGGAACTCCGAGAGATCGGACGCTGACATATCTGATAGTCACAGTGGTCGCGACGCTCGTTGTTTACATCGTCATCGGAGCTATCATAGGCGCGATTGCCGCTGCACTATTCCTGAGTTCCATTGGATTGTCCATAATTTAGGAATCAAAACATTCTGGACGGCGGCTCGCTGAAGCAGGAGTGGCGGGTATACACTCCCCTTTATTCGCTAAGCTGTATGAAGACTGTGATTACCACAGTTAATCCTGCTTTCAGCGGATAGTTTGCAGCCTCGGATCAAGCTGCTCCCTCAATCCGTCTCCGAGCAGGTTGATCCCGACCACGATCAGGATCACAACCATAAGCGACAGCAGGGTTGGCCACGGATCAAACTGCAAGTAGGGTAGCCCCTCGGCGATCATCGCTCCCCAGGAGACAACGCTCGTCGGAATCCCTAGGCCCACGAAACTAAGCAGCACCTCGACGTAGATTGCAATGCTTATCTCAAGAGTGGCAAGTACGGTGATTATGGGGATGGTGTTTGGCAGCACCTCCGACCTTATGATCTTGAACTTGCTGTAACCGACCGCTTCTCCTGCTGTAATGAAGTCCTTCTCGCGTATGTTGAACACTTCTCCGCGGACGACGCGTGCAAAACGTGTCCAGTCAACGACGACGATCGCAAGGATTACGTTGTTTACCTGACTTCCGAGCAGGAGTATCAACGCGATGGAAAGGAGAACTGGTGGAATGGACATCCACATGTCGACGACTCTCATGATTACTCCGTCGGTGTGTCCTCTGAAGTATCCTGATACAAGTCCAATTGGAGTTCCGATAAGTGCGACGATGAATGCGCTGACCAACCCTATGTACGCCGCGATCTGGAAACCGTAGAGCAACCTGCTAAAGACATCTCGCCCGAGGCTGTCAGTACCAAAAATATGCGGGAGCGAGCCGCCGGCCCAGATCGGGAGGCGGTAGGTGTTAGAAAGGTTCTGGAGGCTCGGGTCAAACGGAGCAAGGAGCGGGCCGATGAATGCCATGACGAGAAGGACAAAGAGGATCGCAAAGCCAAACGCTGTCCTCTTGTTCCCTGTCACCATTTTTGCAAAGCCTTTCAGCCTCGCTGGCTTTGGGGCAACCGCAACTTCTTCTTCGATAGCCGATGGTGATTTGGGTGGTGCTTCTATCGCTTCTTCTTCCTCAAGCATTTTACTCTGACCTCCCCTTTAGATCAACGGCCGTAGCGTATCTTGGGGTTCAAGTACGAGTAGAGCAAATCAACAACTAAGTTGACCACGACAACGACGAGCGCGTAGAACATGACGACCCCCTGAACTAGAGGGAGGTCTTTGTACTGGATCGCTGTGAAGATCATGCTCCCAAGGCCGGGCCACCCGAAAATCAGTTCGATGACGATACTTCCTCCCATGAGGAAGGTGAACTGGACGCCGAGGATCGTCAAGGCTGGAATCATTGCATTCTTCAGCCCGCGCACAAGGACGATGTACGACTCGCTGAGCCCCTTCATCCTGTCCGTGACGATGTAATCCTCCCTCAGCACGTCGATCAGGCTTGACCTGACTGTCCTCTGTATGATTGCGGTCAGGACCAACGCGAGTGCCAGGGCTGGGAGTATGATGTGCTGAAGGGCAGAGACAAAGGCCGGCCCGTTCCCTGTTATGATGCTATCGAGAAGCAGAAAGCCGGTGACCTGGTGGACGTTGATGAAGGGATCAATTCTTCCGGACACCGGGAGTACCTTCAGGTACGCCCCAAAAACAAGTATGAAGATCAGGCCCCACACAAAGTCGGGAATGCCAAAGCCTATGTATGAGAAGGACCTTGCAAGAGTATCTACGCTCGTATTCTCCCTCACTGCTGAAAAGACCCCTATCCCAATTCCCAGAACCAGGGCAAGAAAGACGGCGAAGAGGACGAGTTCGAGCGTTGCGGGGAGTTTCTCCAAGATCACAGTGGTAACCGGCTGGTTGTAAAACAGCGATGTGCCAAAGTTTCCCGTCAGGACGTCCCTGAGCCAGATGAAATACTGCTGGTAAAGTGGTAGGTTTTCACCTAGTGCAATCCTCATCTTGTCGATGTCGGCTTGGGACGAGCCGACTCCCACCATGAAGAGGGCCGGGTCGCCGGGCATTATCCTGAACAGTACAAATCCTATCACCGAGACTCCGAGAAGGGGAAATATGCTGTAGACTATGCGCTTCAGGAAGTAAGTGAGCACTTGGTATCCCGTTCCCTCTGTTTTTAGCCTACTTGTACTGACCGCTACCCAGCCGTCAGTGTCCTCTTATCTTCTTTGCTGAGCAAAGCAAGCATGTCAAACTCGCTCGCACATTCCCGAAGTTTTCTCTTTGGTCATTGGCAGAGCGGCACTTGTCAAATGATACTGCTACTGGGCGAGACTTTCCTTTCGAAAGGAGGAGAGGTGGGGAAAGTCATGTATGGAGAACGAGAGAAAAGGAAAAGGGAGAAAGAAAGAGAGGTTGCGCGCACCTGCGCATCCCCTTTTTTGGATCTTCTTCTCGCTAAGTTGACCACGACATGCTGTACGGTCGCATCCATCCCTGCGGCCACGGAGTAAAGTTGAGTTTGCTCTTCATCACGATCGGGATGTACTCCATGTACAGTGGGATCAGCAAGCCGTTGTTCACTGCCCACTCTGCAGCGGCTTTGCCTGCGGCGTAGCGCGTCGGGTTGTCCGGTGAGGTGAAAACAGGTGTGAGCATCTGATTCGCAGTGTCCATCAGCCCGGTTACATCTGTTGCCCCCTTCGCCTTCATGCCCGCCCACATTGAGAACGGACTGTTAGGCGACATGATGTAACCAATGTCGTCCTCCGGGTCGCCCGTCGAGTTTGACCAGTCGTTGAACAACAACGCGGCGTCCGTGCCAGTGGAGCTCCTGTAAGTGTAGTACTGCGCCTCGGTCATAGTCTGTAGGTTGACGTTTATCCCGACGTTCTTCCACATCTGGGCGCACGCCTGGGCAATGTTGTAGTCTCCGGTGATCGCGCCGTTCGTAGTCAGGACCGGGAGATTCAGAGGGTTACTCGCGCTGTATCCAGCTGCTTGGAGCAAAGACTGGGCCTTGTTGGCGTCGAAGGCGATGTTGAAGTTTGGATCCCATGATTGGTAACCCGGCTCCTCGGGCAGCGAATCCGGCTGACCTATGCCTCCCAGAACGTTCTGCACCAAGCTGTTCCTGTCTATAGCGTAATTCAAAGCTTGCCTGACTCCCGCGTCCTTGAATGCAGGGAAGTACGGAGAAACAAACCAGCACGAGACCGCAGAGACAGAGCCCTGAGCGCCTTTCAACCCGCTGGTGCTGGAAAGTTGCTTGAATACCGAGGTATCAATTGCCTGCGTGATGTCGGAGGTTCCCGACTGGACTTCGGAGGCTCTTGATGAGGGGTCGGTCACTTCCTTGAATATCGCATTGGGGATTGGCGCGGCTCCCTGCCAATAGTCAGAGAATGCCTGGAGTTTCAAGATGCCGTTCTGGTGGCTGACAAACTTGTACGGCCCGCAGGAAATTGGGGCGGTTGCAAAGCCGTCTGCTCCAACTTTCTGATAGTAGGCCTTTGGAACAATGAATGCGTCGAGAAAACCAAACCAGACCGGGAAACCTGGATCAAATCTTGAGAGCTGTAGCGTGAGCGAGGTGCTGCTATTGACCGTAATATTCGTGATAATCCCCCAGACTCCCGCGTAGGCAAACCCCTGCGTTGCGGCCGTCTGCAATGAAAACGCAATGTCGTCCGCGGTCAGCTGTGTCCCGTCGTGGAACTTTACATCGCTCCTCACCGTCATGTTGATTACGGGATTGCTTGTCGGGTTCGAGCCCCACGACCAGTTTGAAACCACGCCTGGCTGGAATTGGAGATTTCTGTCCTGAAGGATAAATCTATCATAAATGGCATCCATCGGAGATTCTTGGATACCGTTGTGATTAAGGCGATACGGATGCAAATCGTTGATCTGGTACGGCCACGCAATGACAACGGTGTCATTCTTTCCGCTCGACGACGTTGAACTCAGATAGTAATACGCGCCGGCGCCCGCCGCTGCCGCTACAACTACCCCTGCTGCCGTGTACTTGAGAAATCTTCTTCGTGAAACTTTCGACTGTTGACTAGGTGTTACATCTTCAGGTGCTGATGAAGCTCCTGCTTCTTCGCCCGGATTTGGATTGGACATTCACTCCCGCACAAAAATCAACGTCTATTTAACCTTTGTAGGATTTTGGGGCAATCATTTTCGTGATATTGTGCACTAACAAGAAGAAGCAAGATTGTCAACTGTGCAAATCTGCTGCTATTTCTTTGAGCATTGAAAAGATAAGAGAAGAAAATTTCGACACTATACGCGCCGAAGGTCGAGTTCCCTTCCATCAAAGAGTATGCGCGGCCTCCTGACTAGGAAATCAATGTGCAGGTCAGCTCTATTCTTTCCCCCTATCGTGTGGTTGTCGCCAATTGCAATGTGAGCGGAGCCGAGTATTTTCTTGTCATCAAATTCTCCCCTGATCGATTTCCTCAGGTGATTTGCCCCAAGGCCGAGCTCGCAGAGTATCTTTGAAGAAGAGCCGTGGCGATTTTCAAGTATCTCTTGCAATCTCTTCGAGAATTCCTTGCCCTCAAAACTTGAAAGCAAGCCGCCTTTGAAATGGAGAACGAGCGGAGTCTTCAGGGATCCATAGCCCATGATGGCGCCATCGATCTCGACCTCGCCCTCAGACTCTTCTTCGATGGGAGATATTGCGGCCTCGGCGTAATCTGGGACGGCTCCCCAGTCGCCAGCCCTCACGAGTATGCTCGAGAGTGGAAAAGATTTCCTACCATTTAGGGCAAGATCGAGTCGCCGTCTTCCTTTTCCCGTCACTAGCGCGACCCTGTGAGTTCGCTCGAGTAGAGCACCCAGCCTCTTCGATTTCAAGTGAATCCGCTTCAGGTCGCGCGATGATGGGGTCTCCACGAGATCTTGGGTGAGGAAGGCAACTCTCTTTCCTTCACCAACAGCAAGTGTGCGCGCGTCGGAGTGGCCGTAGGTCACGATGCGCCTCTGATTCACGCAGAAAACTGTGACATCGTTTTCCTTCATCTGAGCGGCAAGATCTTCTAGTGGCCTCTCGTCCTGATTATCCTTTGAAATCCTGTACTCTGTGACAAGGAATCCTTTCCTCTTTGCTGCCGCTTCTGCAAGTGGACGGGCGTTCTTCTCTCCCTCCGAGTCAAACGCGATCAGTATTGACCCTCTCTGCTTCATGCCCAGGCAGGTGTGCAGTATCGCCCTCGCTTTGACACTAGCAAGCCGATTCATGCGATTCGGTACTTTGTTACCCATTCTCTGCATATAGGGAGAGGCACTTGATTGTATTGGATAAAGGCTTTTGGTTTAGCCAGACGAGCAAACAATCAAGGAAAGATGGAGGCCGACGAGTACAGAAAAAGGCTGAACATCTACAGTACGTAAAGGGAAACGCAGAGCAGCTCAGTTAGGCGATAGGACTCGGAGTCCCTAGTGAGGCTAATTGCCATGGTTTGGCCATTGATTTATTAATTCTCAATAGATGCAGCGGTCACACACGCGGGCATTCTCAAATGAAAAGTACAACCCACAGATCACTCTTTTACGCGCCCTAAGCTGCCACGCCCGCCATACGAGCGGAAAGAAATAATGTGCGTATGAAGATTTTTCTAACTGTGGTTAGGGATGTGGTACAGCGTAGAACAAATTGAGCGCACGACAACCGACTTCTCCGAAACCATTTCCAATCAAGCGACCGCTTGTCAGAATTCGCCGCCCTTCCCCAGAAAAGTTGAGAGAGATTGCCCGCCAGCAGTTCATGAGCCTTACCGACGAAGAAGTCGAGGGCATCGGACTAATCTGCGACGAATTCCTCGGCGCGATTGATCAACTGGATAGAATACCAGAGCCTGTGCAGCCAGCGAGCTACCCAGACCGCGACCCCGGCCGAAGGACCGACCCATCGGAGGACCCTTACAACGTTTTCATAACAAAGTGCCTTGTCAGGGGCGCCCAATCTGGGCCGTTGCTCGGGAAGCGCGTCGGCCTTAAAGACAACGTCTCGGTGAGAGGCGTGCGCATGACCAATGCCTCAAGGCTTGGCGAGCACTATATCCCAAACATTGACGCAACGGTGGTCACGCGGCTACTCGACGCCGGCGCGGTGATCATCGGCAAATTGAACATGGATGACTTTTCCTTTTCCGGCACCTCTGAGACTAGCTTCTTTGGCGCTGTAAGAAATCCTGTGAACCCGGACTATTCTCCTGGCGGATCTTCCTCCGGCTCGGGAGCCGCCGTCGCGGCTGGCGCAGTTGACATTGCGATAGGCGTTGACCAGGGAGGGAGTGCGCGAACTCCCGCGTCCTGTTGCGGCGTTGTTTCAATAAAACCTACGCATGGACTAGTCTCAAGCTACGGAATCGCTTACATGGATTATACAATCGATCACGTGTGCCCAATTGCGCGTAGCGTTGAGGAGGTCGCCCTGACACTTCAGGTGATTGCAGGTTTCGACGAGAAGGACCCCGAGTGGGTAAGGTCTGACGTGCACGCTGAGAGGTATCACGACCTCCTTGTCAAGTCGGACCTTGACATTTCGAAGCTCAAGGTTGGAGTGATAACGGAGTGCCTCTCGTGGAAGGGGGCCGACCCAGAGATAAAGGAGTGTTTCGGGGTTGCAACAAAGAAACTCGAAGAGCTCGGGGCCATAGTCTCAGAGATTTCAATTCCAACAATATCGCTGACGCCGGCGATCAGGATGGCGACGCTCGTCCACTCGACGGATGCGATGTTCGATTCCTGCGGCGAAGGATACTGGCACGGCGGGGAGTACAACCCGCAGTGGAACGAGTTTGTGGGAAAGGCGAAGAAAACGATGGCTGACTACCTGCCCCCACTCTTGAAGAGCACGCTCATACTTGGCAGATATCTACGCTCGGAATACTTTAGCGTCTACCACTCAAAGGCGATGAACCTACGCAACATTCTCTTCGAAGAAGTGGAACAGGCACTCGGGAGCTACGATGTCTTAGTCACGCCGACGAACATAGTCAAGCCTCCTATTCTGAAGGATGAGTTGCAGTTCTCGGAGGTAAGCCGGAGGGGCTTCATGCTCTCGAGTAATACGCAGGCGTTCAACATGACCGGGCATCCAGCGATTACCGTCCCGTGTGGTATGAGGGGAGGACTGCCCGTTGGGCTGCAGCTAATTGCAAAACACTGGAACGAGTCCCTTCTCTTCAAAGTGGCAAGGGCCTTCGAAAAGAGCTTTGATTGGAAAAAGATTTGAAGCGAGTAAGTTGCTAAAAAAAGGGAGAAGTCACTACTGTTTATTTCTAAATTAATGCTACAGCTCCCGCGTAATTTTTCTTCTTATCTTCCTTTTCTGACTCTATCCTTTCTTTCCAAAGTCTATAGACAACACCTTGTCGAGGTACGCTGGATCGGTTCCGATGATTGCAAGGCTCACGCCGAGCTTCTCAAGAGAGTGCAAACTATCAAAGAGTCTATCCGGCTTGCCGAAAACAACCATTGCCTCGACTATCTCTGGGGAAACCCGCTCGTAGTTCCCCTTCCTTATCTCACCTGAAATCTTTGGATCGAAACCCGATTTTTCAAGTAAGGTCTCGCCTATCCCTGGGAAGGAAAGATACCTCTCGGCAAAGGGTCGTGCTAGTTTCAACCCCTCGCGCTGATCATCCGCGGGTATGTACGTCATGTTGCACGCAATCCCAAAGGAGGAGGTCCCACTAGCTCGCGGAGTCGACGCGATGATTTTTGTTGCATGTTTTACATACTCTATTGAAGAGAAATTTGAGAGTATGATTCCGTCGCCGATCGTCGCCGCGAGTCTTATCGCCCTGTCCCTTATTCCGGGAATGTAGATGGGGAGAGCAATCCGCTTGTTTCCGCGAAGCGATTTGACGGACTTCACCTTGAAGAAATCACCTTCGAAGTTTACCTCGTTGTCTGTTGAAAGAGAGCGCACTATCTTGACGACCTCTCTGAGTCTAGCCAGAGGCGCTCTTCCGTCTAGACTTAGGGCATTCATCGTAGACGGAGACCCAGACCCCAGCCCGAGTATGAAGCGTCCTCCACACATTTCGTAGCACTGGAGTGCCGCCACTCCAAGCGCGACCGGGTGCCTGCTGTATTGATTTACCGCGCTGGTTAGGAATGTAAGATCCTTGCACCGCTGCGAGAGCGCACCGAAGGTGAGGAATACGTCAGCGCTGCAGTTCTCGAGGTCCTCGGGGAGAGAGACACCGTAGAAGCCGGCGGTGCGCGCGCTGTTGGCAAGGTCTACCATGGTTTCCAGTTCGGTCTGTCCTCTGATACTTAGGATTGGCTTCAAACTGTCTTGCGAGTTCCATTCCTTCTACTCATCTAAAAAGTTCATCGCGTAAAGTTTAATCTCGCATCTTACGACCTGTTCAGAAACCGGCAATGGGGAGGATTCACTCGTGGGAAAATGCTCATTAATGGAATCCTTGATAGCGGCCTTCCGTGGAACCATCAATTCTTCGCCCTAAAGGAAAGATCGAGCGCTTATCCAAGGATAAGATAAGAAAGATCGCCGAGCAAGTGTACCTGAACAACCTCCCAGATGATGAGCTCTCGGACCTCCTAGAGTTGTCTGACGGTTTGCTCGCCCAATTTGACAGGGTCGACGAGCTCTTGGAGCCCACGCCCATACTGCAGTTCCCCGAGCGATATGACATACACAGGCCAACGCGGGAGGAGGATCCTCTGAACATCTTCATCACAAAGTGCCTTGTGAAGGGAGCTGCGAGCGGCCCGCTGAAGGGTAAGAAAGTCGGGCTAAAGGACAATATCAGCCTGAGGGGCGTTCCGATGACAAATGCCTCAAGGCTCTGCCAGGGGTACATACCAAACGTTGACGCGACGGTTGCGACAAGATTGCTCGAGGCGGGAGCCGACATTGTAGGCAAGTTGAACATGGATGACATGTCCTTCGCCGGGACGTCCGAGTCAAGTTTCTACGGCGCAGTGAGGAGTCCTCACAATCCCGACTATTCTCCCGGCGGATCTTCCTCCGGCTCGGGGGCCGCGGTCGCAAATGGGGACGTGGACATTGCCCTGGCTGTGGATCAGGCGGGGAGCGCGCGCTGCCCCGCTGCGTGGAGCGGCGTGACCAGCATCAAGGCGACGCACGGGCTCGTGCCAACCTTTGGACTCGCATACATGGATCAGACGATAGATTACATCTGCCCGGTGACGAGGACCGTGGCGGAACTGGCGCAAGCCCTTGAAATAATCGCTGGAGAAGACGACAAAGATCCGCAGTGGGTGAGGGGGCCGATAAAAGTCGAGCAGTACTCAAGGCACCTCACGCGCGACGTAAAGAACCTGAGGATTGGGCTGATCAAAGAGTCACTCGAGTGGGAAGGCAGCGAGCAGGATGTCAACGAGGCTGTGAGGAACGCTCTGGAGAAGATGAAGCAACTCGGTGCGTACGTCGAGGAGATTTCAATCCCCATGTTCAAGGACGCGCCAGCGATATGGACAGCTGTCCTGATTCCAGCATTTGCAGCTACCGTGGATTCAAACGGCGACGGTTACGGCCACGGCGGAATGTACAACACCCACTGGAACGAGTTCTTTGGCAAGGCTAGGAAGACCATGAGCTCGGACTATCCTCCGCTGATTAAGCTCTCCCTGATCGTTGCAAGGTACCTCAGGGATGAGTACTTTGGCGTGCACTACTCCAAGGCGCAGAACCTGCGCAGGAAGCTCCGTGAGGAGATCGATACCTGGCTTGCAAAGTACGACGTGCTAGCGCTCCCGACAACCCCAATGAAGCCGACTAGACTTCGCTCCTCCATTTCGTTCAAGGAGATGGCAAAGACTGGAACGTTCCTAATAAACAACACTTGTGCGTTCAACATCACCGGCCACCCGGCGATTAGCATCCCATGCG
Source organism: Nitrososphaerota archaeon (assembly GCA_021325255.1). The sequence goes on from JAJPHP010000071.1 coordinate 174,527, forward strand.
CCAAGCGCGGCGAGGGACTGCCAATCGGCCTACAATTTGTCGCAAAGCACTTTGACGAGTCAATGCTCTTCCGCGTTGCCTACTCCTTCGAGCAATCCTTCGACTGGAGAAAATTGTGAGAAAGGTAACTCGCCGCCAGCTGCAACTGGACTGGACACAGTATAATAACGCCAAAAAGTAGGAGAGCAATTCGCAGTATAGAGAGACGTTCGAACATTCCCTTTTTGGTCTCAGACATCTTTATCGGAGTAATCCTTGCGGCAGGGGCGTCCATCGGCGTTGCGCTGACCGCGGCCCTTGGTAGCACGTCGCTCAGAAAGGAGCAGAGCTTTGGACCTGCTAGCGCCACTTTCATAGGGCTCGTCACCGGCGCGCTCATAGCGTTCTCCTCGGTCGTTCTCTCAAATCAAATTTTAGCTCTGAATAGGATTAACATCGTGATTGTGGCCATCTTTGCAATAGTTGGGGTACTTCAGAACACTCTCGCAAGGCGACTGTGGTTTGTTGCCGTGAAGAACATTGGGGCAAACCAGTCCAACACCCTCACGGCGACGGAAGGCCTTTACTCGATGATACTCGCGGTGCTCTTCCTCGGAGAGAGCGTCAGTCTGGTTCTAGGCGTTGGCGCAGCGCTCATACTCTTTGCGATCTTTCTGACTGAGGCGGGCTCGAGCGCGAGCCTCAGGGCGGGGAGCGCACGGCTCGGTTACACCACGGCGATGCTCGCAGCAATGTGCTACGGGGTGAGGCAGGTTCTAGTGAGTTACGGGCTGTCGCTTTTTCCATTCTTCCTGTTCTCACTCCTGATAGCTTACTGCTCAGGCCTTTTCTTCCACGTCGTCATCGAGAGGCCACAGAGAATAGCAGAGCAGCTGCGGAACACACCGCGCAGTACTTTCACAGCTTTCATAGTCATGGGCGTGCTCACCGTCATCACGCAGATGATGTCCTTCTCCTCGCTTCAACTTGCGCCGGTAGTTTTCTTTGCGCCACTGTTCTCCAGCTATCCGATTTTCACGGTTTTGCTTACGAGGCTCAGGGCCAGCGGATATGAGGTCTTTGGGCCGCGCACGATTATCAGCGTGTCGATGGTCGTGGTGGGAGCGGTGCTTGTCTCAATCGCGTCCGTGCTCTGAGCAAATGATTTTCAGATTACTCCCTGCTCTCTGAATTGCTTGATTTCTGACTCAGAGTATCCCAGTTCAATCAGTACCTGATCGCTATGCTGCCCTAACGATGGTACCTTCTGTCTTTCCTCATTGGCAGCCTTGCGTCCGAACATTGTCCTGAGCGGACTTGACGTCACTCTGAACTCCCTTTCGCCAACACCAGAATACTCTGCGTCCACGACCAACCCCCTCTGCCTGAGTGATTGATCCTCGAGGAGCTTGTCCACAGTATTCACTGGGGCGCACGGAACGCCGATTGCTGCGAGCTCCCTCACAAGTGATTCATTGTCCCAGCTCGATGTGGCCTCATCTATTAGGGCGGCAAGCTCCTTCATGTTCTTCACCCTGCTTTCGTTGGTCGAGAAGCGGGCATCTGAGGTAAGGTGATCTAGCTTCAGAACCGAGCACAATTTTCTGAAAAAGTCGTCGTTTGAGGCGCCTATGAACGCGTATCCATTTGTAGTCTTGAAAACCTGGTACGGCGCAAGAGCGGGCCACGTGTTCCCCATCCTCTGCGGTACTCTTCCCGTGATCGAGGCATACGAGGCCCAGTAGTTGACAAGGCTCGCGGCCGAGTCAAACAGAGAAATGTCGACAAACTTCCCCTCGCCCGTCCTTTCACGCTCTAGAAGCGCGACGAGTATCCCACACACGGCATACGTCCCAGCGCTGAGATCGACTATCGAAGTCCCGACCCTCAACGGAGGGCGATCGGGCTCGCCAGTGATTGTCATGATGCCCGCCATCGCCTGAAGGGCCGCATCCCACGCGGGCCTGTCCTTGTAGGGACTGTCCTTTCCAAATCCGGAGATTGAGCAATAGACAATCCTTGGATTCACTTTTCTGACTGCTTCATAGCCAAGGCCGAGCTTTTCCAAAAGTCCGGGAGTGAAATTCTCCACCAGAACGTCACACGAAGCTGCGAGCTTTAGAGCGATCTCCCTCCCCTTCTCGCTCTTCAGGTTCAGAGTGACGCTCCTCTTGCCGCGATTTTCGCTGACAAAGACCGCGCTCCCAAAGTAGGGATACTTTCTCGCCGGGTCGCCCCCACTGGTCGGGTTTTCAATCTTCGTCACCTGCGCCCCAAGGTCGATGAGGAGCTCGGTGCTCCAAGGGCCGGCTATCTGGTGGGTTATGTCAAGAACCTTGATTCCGTTTAAGCTCAAAAAAGAAAATCCCCAGCGACGAGTGCGTAAAGCCTTCCTCGCCTACGGGTTTCTTATAGTTTGACGGTGCCGATCGGAAGCGTACAAAGCCTCTCCGTGCAATCTAATCTTAAATAACGAAAAGAGAGTGTGCCTTCTCTACGGTATTTGCCGTTGAAATTTGGAATCAGCCTCATGGGAGTCTATGACACTCCAAACTACCTCGAAGATACGTTACGCTATGTAAAGTTCATCGAAGAGAAGGGGTTCGACCACGTCTGGGTCGGCGATTCGCAGATGATCCACCGTGACGCCTACACCGACCTCACCAGGTGGGCGCTCAACACGAGCAGGATCAAGATAGGACCTCTTGTTACAAACCCCGCGACGAGGCATCCCTCCGTGACCGCCTCGGCAATTTGCTCCATCGACGAGATATCGAACGGGAGGGCGCTCCTTGCCATCGGAACTGGCGAGAGCGCGGTCAGGCGCGTCGGGATAAAGACAAGGCCCGTCGCAGAACTTGAGAAGGCTGTGGACGTGATTAGAAAGCTCTGCCTGGGGCAGGAGGTTGACTTTGGGGAGACAAAGATGAGCATCAGGTGGAACAAAGGAAGGAAGATCCCGATCTACGTAACGGGGAGTGGTCCAAAGGCACTTGAGCTCGCAGGCAGGGTAGGCGACGGCGCGATAATAAACACTGGCGCGTCCGAGGACACTGTCAGATTCAGCATAGATCAGGTGCTGCACGGTTTGGAGGCAAGTGGTAGGAAACCAAATGACATCGACATGGCGATCTTCGCATTTGCAGCAGTAGCGGACGACAGGAGGGTTGCGATCGAGGAAGCAAAGCCTTTCGCGACATGGTTCTTCGTCAACATCCCAAACCACCCCGTCATAGTAAAGCAGCGGCTCTCGGGCAAGGCCAAGGAGATCCTAGAGAACTACCAGAAGGAGTACTACAAGTATGACGAGCAGGTCAGCCACCATGCAGCGCAGTGGGATGGAGCTTCATCGAAGGCATCTTTCATGGATGAGGAGATGGTGACGAAGTTCAGTTTGGCTGGGAATCCGGAGGACGTTGTGAGGCAGCTGAGGGCTCTTGAGCGCACGGGCGTGGAGACATACATCTTCCGCGTGGGCTACTCGAAGAACTTTGATAGGATGCTCGAGTTGTTAGGCGATCACGTGCTACCGCAGTTCAGATAGAGAGCCTTTCCATCACCTTATCCTGACGCACGAAAGTGAACAAGTGGGATTGCCGACAAAGAGGAAAAAGTGGGATTCTTCCTACGACGTCGTTGTCATAGGATACGGCGGAGCCGGAGCTTCGGCTGCAATCTCGGCCGCTGACCACGGCGCAAAGAGGGTCCTCATAGTTGAAAAGCAGAAGGAGCCCGGCGGCACGACCGCAATCTCGACCGGCCTCCTCATGGTTCCCTCGAGGGAGGGGCATGCGGGCACGCAAAAGTACGTCGAGGGGCTGACCGGCTCGGTAACTGACCGGGAATCAATCTCTGCATTTGTGAGAGAGGCAAGAGGAAACCTTGACTGGCTTGAGACTCTCGGCGCAACATTTGAAAAACTCGGCTCAGAGTCCATCGCCGGATTTCCAAGAGTAGGACGCTTCGAACCAGGATTTTCCCATGTCGAAGGATCAAGCGGGATTCAGATTTTTACTGTAAAGGGAGATGGGATTGGAGGTGAGAACATCTTCCGAGTCCTACAGAGGGCGGTGGGGAAGAGGAAGAGGAGCATCCGAGTCGCCATGAATACGAGCGCAGTGCAACTCGTTGTTGACCAGGGGAGGGTCAGTGGCGTAATTGTCTCCAGAGGACCTAAGAAAAGAAAAATTGCAATTAGGGCGCAAAGAGGAGTCATCCTTGCCTGCGGCGGCTTTGAGTATGATGAGGAGATGAAGAAAAACTATCTCCCTGTGCCACTCTTCGAAGCACTCGGGAATCCCGGGAACACCGGAGATGGAATAAGAATGGCCGGTCAGGTAGGAGCGCAGCTCTGGCACATGAATGCAGTTTCGGCAGCATTCGCATACAAGATACCTAGTGTTGGGATAGTTCCGCACTTTATGCCTACGGCGAGGTTCATCTACGTGGATCAGGAGGGAAAGAGGTTCTGCGACGAAAGCGCACTCGAAGGGCATACTTCATGGATGAGCGTGTCAAGGTACGACATAAAGAAACTGAGGTACCCTGGCATACCTTCCTTTGTGATTTTCGACGAGATGGGGAGAAAGGATGGGCCGATTGGCACTTTCGCTCTGGCGCGGTAAAGGGAGCCTCGACATGGAGCGAGGACAACTCGGAGGAGGTCAAGAAGGGGTGGATATCCACCGCTGAAAGTTTAGAGCAACTTGCCCTGAAGCTTGGGATTGACCCGCCGAGTGCGCTAGCAGAAACTGTTGGAAGGTACAACGAAGCGTGCAAGAGTGGGAACGATCAAGAGTTTCACAGGTCCAGTTCAACCCTCAAACCCATAGATACTCCGCCCTACTACGGGATTGGAATCTGGGAGGCGCTGGGGAATACGCAGGGCGGCCCGAGGAGGAATTCGAAGTGTCAGGTGCTCGACATGCGCGGCAATCCGATACACGGCCTCTACAGCGCCGGATCGCTGGGCTCAATCTGGGGATTCCTCTACCAGGGCGGCGGAAACATTGCAGAGTGCCTTGCGAGCGGAAGGGTTGCCGGAAGAGAAGCGGCCGAATCATCACTTCGCGCGTGAAGCCACGAGAAGTTTCGCTTACTTCTTACTGATTTTTGTTCTCAGCTGAGAGATCCTTCTTCAAGGCGTAGATTGAGTTTGACACGGCCCTCTTGTAGAATTCCTCCGCGGCGGGAACGTCGGGATTGTGCGGGTCGCTGCCGGATCCTGTGTCGGTGAAGTCCTCCCAGTAGCGCGCACCCCACCAGCTGCGCGTGATTGCAAGCTGCTTCAGTTTTGGGGTCCTCATCTTTTCCGAGCGCACCAGATCCGGTCTAGCGCACATTAGCATCGCGGTCTCAGAATCGCCCGCGTGGTTGATCTTCAATGGCTCCGGTCTCTCGCTTGCTACGGCTGATTTTGGATAATCTCCAAACGAGGTCCAGTTCAGAAGGTGGGCCTGGAGACCGATGTCTCTCTCGATTCTATCTACTGCAAGCTGGACTACGGGAAAGTTCCCTCCGTGGGAGTTGATCACCAAAAATCTCTTGACGCCGTGGCGCTTCAGTGAGCGGGCTACGTCCAATAGAATATCTTCAAGTGTGTGCGGGCTCAGCGTAACAGTTCCGGGAAAGTTGGCGTGCTCCTCCGAGTATCCAAGCCACAGAGTAGGCAGGAGCAGTATGATTATCCCTTCTCGCTCAGCTTCTTCAGCGAGCCTGTTTGCAAAGTACTCTCCGATGATTGAGTCCGTGAGCAGAGGGAGATGTGTGGAATGCTGTTCGTGAGATGCGCAAACCAGCGCGACGAAATCGTATTCTTGATAGGCTTTCTTCGCTTCTTCCCAGGTCATCTCTCCGAGCTGGTGGTGCTTCCCCTTCTTCGACTTTATAGCGTCAGTTTCCAATTCGGTCCTCCTCCAATCGAACCTCCGACTTAAGCGTTCGGTGCTCTAGTACAGTGACGCATAGTATTGAGGCATGAAAGTCCCGCCGAGTGATGGATTGAAGAAGAACCCTTGGACGTTCGAGGTGATGGGCTGGAACTCCTGCACGTAGTCCTCCCAGAGATACATGACCATCTGGTTAGCCAGGGTGTTCATCGCGTTGCTCGCTGCTATTATCCCGGAAACATTGCCCGACTCGCTCGCATTCAGGGCTTCATGATACAGGACTCCCATCTCCGGAATATTCCATCCGTCCGGGCCCGGAAAGTCGTTATTCGGTGCAAAGACGGGCCCGAGCGAGTCTATCACCCAAGGGTAGTCGTTTCCCCACGCGCCCCAATACATGTAGAAGTACCCCGACAAGAGGTTGGACAGGTAGGTGCCGAAGGGGTAGGGTACCACAGATATCGTCAGCCCCATGTTGTATGTTTGGCTGACGTTGTTGATGACGCCGGCTATGCTGCTGAGGATATTCTCCGAGACCGTGTCCCCGGTATCGTAATCGAGTTGGATGCTCTGTGTAACGGGGTTGTTACACTTGTTGGCGGAGTTCAGTGTCGGACACCCGAACGAGTTGTTAAAGACGCCAGCGGGTGCGGCTGTCCCATTATAGAAGTTAAAGTGCGTGAGCGGTTGAAGCATCGCGTCAAGGAGCAGATTCTGCACCGCGCTCAGGTTGTAGCTGTACCTTGGCTTGATCGAGGCGTTGTATACACCCTGCGGTGGAAGACCGGGCACTATCAAATTATTTGCAATCTGTCCTAGTTTGTTGTTGGAGTTCACGTTCACATCGGTGATATTGACCGCATCGGCAAAGGCAAGCCGGAACCTAATGTCTGAGAAGGGTTGGAACTGGTAGTAAGTTCCGGTCTGCTGATTTGTCACGTTCGTGTCGAAGGTGAAGAAGTTGATGTCGAAGATGCTGTACGGACCGTAGAGCTTGACGCCGGGAATGGTGGACTGGAGTGTGTTGTTCGAAAGCCAGTCGTTCCTATTCGCCACATCGTAGAGGTTGGTGTTGGGAATGTCCACGGCCATCGCCTGCCCTGACTTTGCCGCCGATTGTAGATCAATCTCCCTCGTCGTAGTCTGCGGGACAAAGTTGATGTGGATGGTGTGAATGCGCGGGACTATCTTGGCGCCGCCGCTGAACTGGTAGGGACCGCCCCAGTAGTTCGGGTTCGCTGAAAGAACGATGTCGTTGGTCCTCTGGTCGAAGCTCGTCAAAACGTATGGACCTGTGCTAGCCTGCGACCCTTGATACGCGCCATCAAGATAGGTTGTGCCACACCCCTTGGGAGTGATCCCGTTGTTGCAGGTCGAGGCTGCATCTAGAAAGTATTGATTCATTTGGCTGGACAAGTTGCCACTAAGCGTCGAGTACGGTAAAGAGTAACCGGTGCTGGACTGGTTCCATAGCGAGAGGTCGTGCTGCATAACGTAAGCAGGGGCTAGTATGTCCGCCCACTCATTAGCCAGCAGTTCAGGGAAGGCGGAGTTGGGATGCTGCACGTGCACGACAAATGTAAACGGCCCAGTTATCTGGATAAAGTTCTGCGAGAGTACATCATTGATCCAGCTCGAGTTGTAAGAGTGCGGCGCTCCTAGGGTGGTGCTTAGACTCGTGTTCAGTAGCTGCCAGATTATCCAAGCGGCTTGCGTGCCATGACTCACCGGGGTGCTCGCGTCACCAATGAGCAATCTGTTTAGCGAGAAATACACGGCAGAGGAGTTTAGCTGTTCGCCATCATTGAAATGAATGCCCTGCCTCAGGGTAAAGCTGTATGTGGTAAGATTCGCAGAAGCGGTATAGTTCTGGGCAAGCCAGGGGATTATCATGGTTGAGCTTGAACCGTTGTACCACAGCAGCGGCTCGTACACATTCTGGAGTATGTTGTAATCGTATCCAGAGTAGGACACGTCCGGATCAAGGTAGGAGGGCGTGTTCAGTGTCTCCCAAGTGAACACGCTTGGAATCGGCGAAGAAGAGTTAGCAGATGTAACAGTAGAGGAAGAAGAGCTAGTAGAGGACACCGAGGATGTGCTTGAAACGCTGGTTGTGGCTCCTGTTGAGGAAGTGGTGGCCGTGCTTGCCGCACTGCTAGAAGTTGCAATCGAACTGGTCGTCGAGACGTTGGAAGATGTCGCAGTAGTGCCCGGTCGAGTCAGAGCGTAGATGCCTACTCCCGCTACGACTATGATTATGATAACAATGACAGCCAGTATTGCCCTCGATATCGCGTACACACTTCGACGACTTACCCAAAGCATATTCGATTGCTCTGCCTTTTGGAAGGTTTGGTTATACTTATCCTTTGTAATGTAGGAAGAAGGATATCTTTTCCAGTCTGACAGAGCAGCAGATCATGAGTCCCAAAGTGTACTTGTTGCAGCACGTGTGAGTTCACCTTCCGAAAATCCAGTTGCTGAATGAACTCTGACAATTTCAAACGTAGCCTTAAGTAGCGAGAACTCTTTTATTTTCTGCATACTCCTGCGCGGATGATCATGATTCCTGATTCTTTGAAGGAGTCCATAGTCAGCGCTGTCGATTCAAATAAGGACTTGCTTTTTCAAATCAGCAGATTTGTCCACTCTCACCCAGAACCCAATTACGAAGAATTTCAGTGCTCAAAATACCTCGTCGAACAGCTGAGCAGATTGGGTTTCAGCGTCGAATACCCATTCTGCAACATAAAGACGGCGTTCAAAGGCACGATTGTTAATGGGGAGGGTCCTCACGTTGCAATTCTCGCAGAGTTTGATGGGCTGCCGGTGACTATGCCGGATGGTTCTTCTCCGGTTGTGCACGCATGTGGACACAATCTAAACTGTTCTGCCGCAGTTGGCGCGGCACTGGCATTGAAGTCCGTAAGTTCGCAACTTCCGGGAACCGTAAGTATCATTGGCACTCCGGCTGAGGAGGGAGGCGGGGGCAAGGTTGCCTTGTTGGAGAAGGGCGCGTTCAGAAACGTAGACGCCATACTTACGGTCCATGGAGATCAGAGAGATTGGTACACCGTCGCCAGAGCCTGCTCGGCGGGCGAGTTTCTCCACGTTACGTTCCTTGGCCGGCCAGCCTCGGAAGGCTACTCGAGGAACTACGTGAACGCCGTGGATGCGGCTGTTTTGTTCCTCACTGTTCTAGGGTTCCTAGATTCGCGTCTGACCCCAGATAGCCTGATTCAAAGAAGAATTGTTCCAGGCAACCAAGCGGTGAATACCATACCACTCGAGTGCGCCGTAGATGTCCAAATCAGATCCGGGGACGAATCGTATTTGGAAAGGATGAAGAGCCAAGTCATTCAAGCCGCTGAAGGCGTCGCTGGGGCAATCGGGGCACATGTGAGAATCGATCAAAGAGGGTATCGCTACGAGCGGATAATTGAAAACAAAACTCTCGAGGAGGTCGCAAAAAGGAATATCGAGCGACTTGGCCACAAATTTACCTACGACGAAGTCAGTCCGTATCCGTTTGGCACAGACACGGGTAACCTCAGCCATCATATTCCAACTGTGCAGTTTTTGATCGGGAGGCCTGAGGGGTTCAGGTTCCACACCCCTGAAGCAGTCAAACAAAGCATCAGTGACTCTGCTCAAAACATGATGATCGAATCGGCAAAGATCCTTGCTGCCACAACTGCAGACATACTTTTGGACACAGGTCTTTCACAGACGGCAAAGAAAGAGCTGGAACAGTATCGCGAGAGAGGCTTCTCGGGTCTGTATTCGTGGCATAGGAAGGTGTAAAGCTCGTTTTTTAAATGCGCAACCAATTTTAGAAGCTTGCTTACTTTCCTGACGCTTTCTTCTTTGAGCTTGCTTTCCATTTGTACATTGACCTTGCAGCCTTCAAAGAAATCAGGCCATCTTCCAAGTCCTCGAGAACCCTTTCTCTGTCCCGCTGGCTTGGGTTACCGTAGCCTCCGCCTCCCGGGAGTTTGAAGCGGATGATGTCACCGTCCTCGAGCTGTACTATTCTTCGTGGGTGGAGCTTTTTCGGCGGCGCCCTTTTCTTCGCCCTGAATTTTCCGAGGTAGACTATCGCCGACTTGCCTCCTTCTTTTCCTCCAAAGAGTCCCTGCGCGGGATACACGTCGCGTCCTGAGATGTTGAGGAGTGTGACTCCCTCACTATTTGCAACTCTCACGTCAACGATTACGCCGCACCCGCCCCTGAATTTGCCCGCGCCACCAGAGTCCTGGGCCAGCTCAAGCCTCTCTATGATCACCGGCGCCACGGTCTCTACTATCTCGACGGGTGTGTTTTCCGCACGCGCGGGGAAGGGGTAGCAGTGGATTCCATCTTTATTAGGGCGTGCGCCGAGACCTCCCGAGTGGTTGACTATCTGGACGAATGGCTTGATACCGTGTGAATTCCTCGAGTCCACTCCGGAGAACTGGGGCATGTTGCTCCCTGTTCCTCCACTCGGCGCGATTATCCTGCTGGGCGCAGCCTCGGAAAGTGCCCTGAATACCAGAGAGTTCACCCTCCAGTTCGTCAGGTGCCTTCCTCCGACCGCGGCGGGAAACTTGGGATTGAGTATAGTTCCCTCTGGTACAATCACCTCGACGCTCTTCATCACTCCCTCATTCATCGGCACGTGGGGGTTCGTCGCGCACTTTACCGCGTGCGAGGTATAGGCGAACGTATAGTTGAATGGAGAGTTCATTCCGTTAGGGCTCTGGGGACCCGTACCTGTAAAATCAGCAGTTAGGCTCTCGCCATTAATCGTGATCTTCATCTTCAGGGGAATTGAGGAATCGCCGTCGAATGACTCCATCAGTTCGCTCGCGCTGAACTCTCCCTGCTTGAACTCGGCGATGCTGGTCCTCATAGCCCGCTCGGCGGTCGAGATGATCTGCTCGGAAAGCGATCGGAAATCGCCGAGCCCGAGTTTGAAGTCCTTCACAAATTCTTCGAGCCTCTTTGAAGCGACGTAGTTTGAGGAGAGCTGCGCATTGAAATCGCCAAGTTCCTTGTATGGAACCCTGACGTTGCTTTCAACAATCTTGAGAAAGTCCTTGTTGGGCTGACCCCTCGAGTGAAACTTGAGCGTAGGGATCCTAAGCCCCTCCTCGAAGATCTGCCGAGAGTCGGCAATGTGCCCTCCAGCCACCTTTCCCCCAATGTCCGTGTGATGAGTGATATTTAGGGCAAAGGCTAGGAGCGACCCTTCGAGGAATATCGGCGTGGCTATCGCGATATCAGGTAGGTGTCCCGCGACGAGGTAGGGGTCATTTGTGATCAGGCTGTCTCCGGGTTCGAGAGACTCCGACGGGTACTCCTTCAGCATCACCTTGACCGCGTCCCTGACACTTCCTAGGTGGCCGGGGCTCCCAATGTAATCCGTCTGTGCAATCATGTTGCCCTCGTGGTCAAAGAGCGCGCAGGAAAAGTCGTTTGCCTCCCTGACCATCTCGGAGTAGGCTGTTTTCTTTAGGGTAACTCCCATCTCTTCGGCTATTGAGACGAGTCCGCCCCAGAGGATCTCGAGCCTCACTGGATCAAACTTATTGACTGACAAACTCACTGCACCTCCTCCACTATCAGATTCGCGTATGAGTCAACGCTCACACGCTGTCCGGGCGCCACGACGCACGTCGATTCCTTCTCCTCAACTATCGCAGGCCCCTCAAACGAAGCACCCTCGAATAACTTGTAGCGATCGTAGATCGTCGACTCGATGAACCCGCTTGTTTCGGGGAAGTAGACGCCCCTCCTTCCCTTTATCGCATCCTTTGCATCGGCCGCTCCAAATTGTTTCTTACCCTTCAACGAGACCTTTGGCACGACGCCGCTCGCAATCAACCTGAAGTTGACGCACTCTATCGGGTCGCTGCTCGTGTAGCCGTACCTCGCCTGGTAGAGTTTGAGAAAGTTGCTCTTCAACTCCTCATAGTTAAAATCATCAAAGCCGTGTCCGAAGGGCACGGTGAGTTCAAACGCCTGTCCGGAGTAGCGCATGTCAACTGCTCTAGCGTAGCGCCTCTCATACTCCGTCTCCGAGAGCAGCGGGTCTGCCTCGTCCTTCATGGACTCGTAGAGCTCCTTCACCTTGGAGACGTTAATGTCCTGTAATCGTGTAAGGTAGGTCCTGATGAAATCAAACTTCATGTCCGCGACCAGAAGTCCTAGTGCTGACGTGACACCGGCCGCAAGAGGCACTATTGTCCTGCGTATCTTCAGGAGACGCGCAAGCCGCGTTGCGTGCACCGGTCCCGCTCCGCCAAATGCGACAAGTGACAACAAAGTAGGATCCTGTCCCCTCTCCACGGAGATTATGCGCATCGCCCTTGACATGTTTGTGTTCACAATGTCGTACACTCCAGCGGCGGCCTTGTCCACGTCCATGCCTAACTTTGATCCTAGTTTCTCCTCGATTATTTTCACGGATTTTTGCTTGTCGAGTTTGATCTCGCCGCCAAGGAAGTAATCTGGGTTGAGGTAGCCAAGGATCAGGTCTGCGTCCGTGACCGTTGGTTCATTTCCTCCTTTAGGATAGCATGCTGGACCCGGGTCTGCGCCGGCGCTCTGCGGGCCAACTTTGAGCAATCCGTACTCAAGATGTGCGATGCTTCCCCCACCCGCGCCTATCTCCAGAAGGTCTATGGTAGGTATTCTCACAGGATATCCGCTACCCTTGAGGTACATGTAGCCGGCGACCTCGAAATCACTTGTAACCCTGGGCTCCCCGCCTATGATCAGGCAGCACTTCGCCGTAGTGCCTCCCATGTCAAAGGAAATCATGTTCTTGGTCTCCCCGAGAGCTCCGAGGTAGGTCGCAGCTAGGGCACCCGCAGCCGGCCCGGATTCTATTATCCTGACCGGGAACTTGGACGCAGTCGCAACGGTGCAGAGGCCTCCTGAGGACTGCATGATGAACAGCCTTCCCTCAAAGCCGTGCTTGCGGAGCGCCGACTCTATGATGTGCATGTAGTTCGCGGTTCTGGGTTGCGAGTAAGCGTTAATCACGGTGGTCGACGTGCGCTCATACTCCCTCCACTCGGGGAGAATGTCCGAGGAGACCGAGATCATGATATTTGGGGCAACCTTGGAGACGATGCGCCTTGCTTCCTTCTCATGCGAGGGATTGGCGTAGGAGTGGAGGAACGAAATCGCGAGGGATTGGAAAGATTCCTTCCTCAACTGGTTGGCAATCTTCGTAACCTGGGCGCGGTCAAGCTTCTTCTCCGAGGTGCCGTCGTGAAATGTCCTCTCGTCGACCTCCATCCGCATCCTTCTCGGGACGAGGGGCCTGAGCTTTTCTTCGAAAATGTCGTAGACTGTGATCCTCTTCTCCCTTCCAATTTCGAGGACGTCCCTGAACCCCTTCGTAGTCAGGAGTGCCGTTTTTGCGCCCTTGCGCTCGATGACCGTGTTTGTAACAAGGGTGGTTGAGTGCACGGAAATCGCGAGGTTGCTACCTGTTATCTGCAGGCGGTCAAAGAGAGTCTTCAGTCCGTTCATCACGCCCTCCGAAGGGTCGCTCGGAGTTGTGGGGCACTTTACCACGGTCAACTCCCCCGTCTGTTCGTCAATTGCCACGAGATCCGTGAAGGTGCCGCCGATGTCGAATCCAAGCCTGTAGTGAGAGGAAGAGCTCAAGTCAACACGACTTTCCGCCTCGGTTATATTACCGTTGCACGTACCATCAGCGAAAAGAAAATCCGCAAGAGAGGAAATCTCTGTCAAATTAAGTGTGCGTTCTGAAGAAGTAGAAAGTTTGTTGACGTCAACAAGGTATAGGAAGAAGCGCGGGCGGGAAGTAGCAAGAAGCCGCTGCTAATACCGTACGATTTTTTTCAGTTGTTCTTCTTTGCAACAGATTCGAGCTTTGCCTTTTCCAATCTGTCCCAGTCCCTCTCTTCCAGCGCGACAAAGACAGCATCAGTAGGGCACACGTCCTCGCAGCTGCGGCAGACGATGCACCCCTCGACGTTTATAACGAACGCTCGATTTCCCTTTTCGTCCATAGAGTAGCATGGGATCGGGCAGACCTCGACACACTGGGCGCATCCGACGCACCTTGATTCCAAAATTTCAAGGTTGAATCGAAGTGGAAGAGCTACACTTTCCAAGTTGGTGCAGACTACTAAATTCTGAGAACGGATATATATAGAATTTACAATTTGAAAAACTCCTCTCTGAATAAAATGGCATTCAACAATTTTCGAATTGTTCACTCGGACGTCCTCGTCATCGGAAGCGGCGTCGGAGGTATGCGCGCCGCAATCGAGGCAAAGTCTCTAGGCGCATCGGTCCTGGTTGTGGACAAGGCGCTCATCGGACTGAACAACGCTTCGAGGTTTTCGGGCGGCGGAATCAAGGCCGCTCTTCCGGACGTTCTCACTACTTACTACACGGGTCAGTTCCCCGATCCAAAGATTGCGTTCAAGCGCACGCTGATCCATGGAGAGTACCTGAACGATCAAGAATTAGCAAGGGCGCTGTGCTTTGACGCCCCGGAGAGGATAATGGAGCTCGAAGAAAAGTTCGGAGTCGAGCACGTCGGAGAGATCTACCACTACACTCCCTACCCTCACGGCCACGGATTGATGAAGCCGCTCATTGACACCGCGAAGAAGGGCGGCGTGATGACCAAGGAAGGCACGATGATAATCGAGCTCGTCAAGAAAAATGGCGCGGTCGTCGGAGCGCTTGGCATCGACATATTCGAGGATGACCTGATACTCTTCGTCGCCAAGTCCACTATCCTCGCTGCTGGTGAGGCGGGCGAGCTCTACTTGAGGAATGACACAACAGCGAACACCACCGGAGATGGGTACACTCTCGCCTACGAGGCGGGCGCTCCGATGCGAGACATGGAGTTCGTGATGTTCGAGCCGTTCGTCATGGCGGAGAAGGGGCTGCCGATGATGGACAGGCACGAAAGCGAGGCGGAGTTCTACGGAATCCTGAGGAACAACAAGGGGGAGGCTTTTCTCGACAGGTACCTCAAGCGCATCGGATTGGAGAGCGACCCGTTCCACAAGAGATACGGCAAGCACCTGACCGACACGCGCGAGCTCGTCTCGAGGGCGATGGCGATGGAGGTCCACGAGGGAAGAGGAGACCAAGATGCTGTACTCTTTGACCTGACCGTCGTGCCTGAGGACAAGTGGACGGCCGACATTGCCTCTGTCTATACTAGAAGAGCGCTTCTCAGGGGCTTTGACGTAAAAAAGAAGATGCTTCACGTTTTTCCCGGTTGCATCTCATTTCTGGGCGGAGTGAGCATCAATTCAAACTGCGAGACAGAGCTTCCGGGTCTCTATGCATGCGGCATGGTGACCGGCGGAGTGCACGGAGCTTCGAGGCTCGGAGGGCACGGCCTCGCCGATGGGATCGTGTTTGGTCCAAGGGCGGGGAGGGCGGCCGCGGAGAGGGCGAAGAGGATTCCAATGCCTCAAGTTGACTGGAGCGACGTAGAGCAGAAGAAAAGGGAAATCGATTCGCTCCTTGCGCCTAAATCAGATCCGATCGAACCGCAGGAGGCGAAGATGAAGTTGAAGAAGATGATGTGGGACAACGCTGGGATACTTCGAAGCGAAGAATCCCTCAACCGAGCGATGACGGAGCTAGAGAGGATGAAAAAGGAAACTCTTCCCAGACTTGCCGCGAGCGACCCGCGGTCCCTGAGGTACGCCTTCGAAGTGATATTTATGACCACTCTTGCCGAGATGGTAGTTAGGGCGGCGCAGATGAGGAAGGAGAGCCGGGGGCCGCACTACAGGCTCGATCGTAGATACAGGGACGACGCAGGTTGGCTCAAGAATATCTTCATCACAAAGGGGAATGACGGCAGCATGCGCTTGGAGCTCAAACCTGTGACTCTCACCTACGAAAAGCCCGACTATGTCGTCGACGATGATTTCGGGTTGGAAGTCAGGAGGATGGCATCTTGATCCAGCTTACGAGGACGCAGGAAAAGATTCTCCCTCCCGAGGAGAGAGTGGAAAACTTTGACGAGATTGTAAAGAGTTACAGCGAAGAAGAGGCGGTACTTGAGGCCTCAAGGTGCGTACTGTGCCAGGATGCTCCCTGCGTCAAGGCCTGCCCTACAACGATAGACATACCGCGGTTTATCGACAGGATAAGGCTCAGGGATTTCGAGGGCGCGATCAACGTAATCCGCTTAACTAATAATCTGCCCAACGTGTGCGCGCGGGTCTGCCCGGTCGAGGTCTTGTGCGAGGGCTCGTGCGTGTGGCACGAAAAGGCAGGACCCGTTTCCATAGGTCTTCTACAACGCTTTGCAGCAGATTACCAGATAGAGAAGATGGGCCTTCCGGTTTTTCAGGACGCCCCGAAGACGGCGGGAAGGGTTGCCGTGGTCGGAGGAGGCCCAGCTGGACTTGGAGTTGCGGCGGACCTTGCAAAGATGAACTATGACGTGACAGTCTTCGAGGAGAGAAGCGACGTGGGTGGGCTGGTTCGCAACGGCATAATGACGACACGCCTTCCAACGATGGTCGCGCAGTTTGACATCGAGTACATACGGAGACTTGGAGTAAAGTTTGCTACTGGAAAGAGAATTGAGGACCTCGACGCGCTCCTTTCCTCGGGCTTTGACGCCGTTTTTCTAGGAACAGGAATGCGAATCCCCAAAAAGTTAGGCATACTTGGAGAAGACGAGTTTGAGGGCGTAATCCCTGCTCTCCCGCTTATCGAGGACGTTATAGATAGAGTTGCGCGAGGCTCGGAGCTTCCGAGCTACGAGGGGAAACTCGTCGTTGTAATCGGAGGTGGTGACACGGCGATGGACGCGGTCTCGACCGCTCTGAGGCTCGGAGCGGAAAAGGTGTCCGTCGTTTATCGCAGGTCGCTCGAAGAAATGCCAGCGTACTCCGTAGAAATCAAGTTTGCCCAGGAGGAAAAGGTAGAGTTTTATCTTGAATCGATGCCAGTGAGTATACTCGGGGAGAAAGGGGCAGTGACTGCTGTCGAGTGCGTGAAACTTTCTCCTGGCCTCAAACCCCTCGGGGGTACGGAGTTCACAATAAGAGCGGACATCGTACTCGTCGCTGTGGGTCAGCAGCCAAATTCAAAGCTTCTTTCAAAGATGGGACTGAATCTCAACGGAAACGGCGCGATAGCCGTCGATGAAATGTTTCGTACTTCAAAGGAAGGAGTTTTCGCGGGCGGGGATGCGACCAATGTGCACGGTAGGGCGACCGTGGTCAAGGCGCTCGGGGATTCGCGTGTTGCTGCGAGGCAGATCCACGAGTACGTGAGTAAGAAGAAGAGAAAGGATGGCTCCTAGTCAGAAAAAGTTCCCTTGAGTGGTGTCACTGAAAGATTCTGCGCATCGAAGGTATGGAGTCAAAGTGACGATCATTTGAGTAAATCTCCTTCATACCGAGACGCTGCATCTGAGCAGCAATGGCAAAGTCATCCCACTTTGTCCAGGTGCCACGAGCTTCTACACGCGTAGAATTGTTCGCTTCGACGAAATCGGAGAACAGCGTATGTATTTTGGATAGAGAGGGCAGTGAACGAAGAAAGGTAAGAAATACAGGTATCAAGTCGGCTCTCCTTTTCCATTTCATGTAACCGCAGACCTGAGCGATGACCAGAGTAGAAGTGGCGGCTTCCTCTCCGTCGTCGATCCTCTTTACTATGGTGTGTGCAGTTTTTTTTGAGTAGAGCGGGTCCTCTTGCATATGGTATACGAACACGTTGGCGTCGACGAACCTCAAGATAGATCCCGGCCCAACGCCTCTTCTGTCTCTTCTATTTTGACACGCCCTCGGCCGAGAATCCCCTTGATCTCATCAGCAGTGACAACTTTTTTCCTTTTGAGAATCAGAGCACCGTTTTTGGTCTTCAGGTCGAGCTTCTCCCCTTCGCTCATGCCTAAATCCCGCCGAATGGAAGCTGGAATCGTTACCCGTCCCTTCTCTCTAAGTGTAACCTCCGTATTCCCACTATTTGTGGTACACAAGAGATTGGGATAAAAAGTTCGTGCTAAAACAACCTTGGCCTTAAACGCCGCCCAAGAATAATCCGAGTCAAGATTGTGCACCTCGAGATGTACTGGGTACAGGATCACAATCCTGAAAGCCTAGCGGGCAGAGGTGCAATCGCATCCCCGCACTGGGGTTCTCTTCTCTCCCGCTTTCCCATGCTCTTCCAAACTGTGGGGATCTCGAACTGACACACAATTCCACTTGAAAGCGTGAAGTAGAATAATGGCTCATGCCATATGAGGCCCTTAGTAACAGCGCAGAAGAGGTGGAAACGGATTGGCGACCAAAGAAGAGGAAGAAGAAGGGAGCCGAGCGAAGCGCGGCTATGGCGCAGACGGCCTCGACGAGCAGACCAGAATCCTTGCAAATCTCGGCCTGACGCGAATCCAGGCAAGGGTATACCTTCACCTCTTCCATGCGGGCGAGCAGTCTGCAAGGGCTATCGTGGACTCGCTTCGAATCGACAGAGTTGATGTCTACAGGGCACTTCAGAGCCTCCAGGGCCACGGACTCGTCGAAGTGAATCTTGGGAACCCGAACAAGTACTCTGCGTCGCAGTCCTCAACCGCCCTAAAGTTGCTCCTCAAAAGAAAGGAAGATGAGTTCGAATCACTCAAGGGCTCTGCCGCGCACCTTGAAAAAATCCTGAATGCTTCCACATCAAAGGCTCGACGCAGAGAAAGCAATCAATTTGGAAAAGTCGAGGAAGAACAGTTCTACAAGCTAAAGCGCGGCTACGCGGTGGTTGACACGATCCTCAAAATCGAAGGGCAGGCAAAGAAGGAAGTCAGGAAGGTTGTGAACAGGAAGGGGATGGGATACCACGTGCTCTTCGGAATAGAAGAGGTCGAGAAAAAACTCGCGAACAAAGGAGTAAAGATCCGGCTGATAACGGACCAGAGGTCGCCTTCCATTTACTATTCATACTCAAAGATTGCGAGCGTAAAGTACGCGGGCGACCTGACAAACTCGCTGCGCTACATTATAGTCGATGATAGTTTGATAATGCTTAGTATGGCCCCGAACGTCACTGACGAAAAGGACTCCGTCGCCCTCCTGACGAACAACGTGACGCTCATACAAGCGCTGAGCAGTTTTTACGACAGGATCTGGAACTCGATCAGGCGCTAGTCCTGCTCTGTGAGAGTATCTCGTCGATCACGCGATGTATGACATACCTCTCCTGAACGAGGAACTTCTTCACGCTTGGATCATGCGTTTTTTCTATGAGAGAATCCAATCTGATTAGGGCAATTCGCACACTGAGCGCGGCCTTCTTCAAAATGACCTGGCCTTCACCCTTCTGTGAAGAGTCTCTCACCCAGCCATTTGGGAAGGGGCCTACGCCAGAGTCTTCTTGCTTTTCGTCTTTCCTTCCGATCTCTGAAACTGCGGCGACCTGCCTGATCTCCTTTACGGTCAGGCCTCCGTCTGAACTCATGTCTGCAAGTTTTAGCTGTAGCCCTTCGTCCCTGACCCAGAGCAGTTCCTGAGCTACGCTTCTGGTTATCTCGTTTGATTCCAGTTTCTCGCGGACCTTGAGAGGCAACTTGAGTAAAGAAATTACATGGGAGATGTACGACGGACTCTTCCCGATCTTTGCAGCGAGCTCGCTGACTCCTCCCCAGCCAAAGTCCTGAGTGTATCTTTCGTAGGCTCGCGCCTCCTCGAGTATTGAGAGCGAGTTTCTCTGGACGTTTTCCACAAGAGAGAGCTCGTATGCCTCCTTGTCTCCCACATCCTTCACGATCGAGGGTATGACAAACCAGTGGAGTTTTCTGCACGCTTCAAGCCTCCTGTGACCGGAGACGACCTCGAACCCCTTCGCCCTGGGTCTGATAACGATTGGATGCAGCAGCCCGTGCGCTCTGATTGAAGCCATGAGCTCCTCTATAACGCCTAAATTGCTCCTCATTTGATTTGCCGACGGCCGGATCAGCCTGATCTCGGCCATCTCTACAATGTCCATGCTTTCGACGAATCTTTTGGATAGAGCCAATGTTCAAAAGTCGCTTTTTGAGATGCGATGGATGCAGTGCTCGGACTCTAAAATAGTCGTATTGGTGGTGAGTTGCCACCTACACATGGATAAAAGCAAAAACCAAACTCGTACGATCAATCAATAGAGAAGGAAGAATCTGAAATTTCGGCAATAACTTGCACCCGAAGTAGACGCTTAACTGAAGTTGTCGGGGGCAAGAATGCGTAATATGCGTGGAAGGTCGCCTGAAAAGTGAAACGTGCACGGGATTGTAGGAGTCCTGTTCCATTCTCTCCCACGAATAAGCCAAACCCGGATGTTGGGAAAATTAGTGAGGTCGTTCTGAGAATGGATTTCGAAGGTTGTACCATAATCTGATAATAGGAGATCAAATCACTTCGTACACTCTCACCGAACAATCGGAGTTTGCGAGTGCGCACGAATTCACGTTGAGCGGAAGGAATGCAGACAAACTGCCCTCCCTCTCCACTTGCAGGATTTCCACCCGCAATGCAGACTCCGGCAATAAAAGTCTCGCATGGTGCAAAAGGCATGATTCCACGTCGCTTGCGATCAACGCTATATCCACTACGACGCTACTACTACCCGATAATCAGAAGGAACATACAACCCCCACAGCCTGAAGGCTCAGCCAGACTCTTGTACCAAAATTACATTTCCCGTGATGACATTGTTGTTGAGGTAGGAGCGAGAATCGGTGGCGGCACGTTACTGCTTTCGGAACTTGCTGGCCACGTATATTCGTTTGAACCCGTCAAGTTCAGTTTCAGAATGCTCAAGATGTACGCGGGCGGGAGAGAGAACGTTTCACTGTTCAATCTTGCTGTCGGAGATAGAAATATTCGAACCCTGATCAACCTCCCAGAAACTCAAGATTTTCCATTCGTTGCTTCTATCAAGAAACTTGCTGACTTTGAGTACAGACAGCGACAAAAAGTCGTTATGGTAAAACTCGACGACATTCTGTTTCCCCTAGAACCAACCTCTCTTATTGTGGATTGCGAAGGCTCAGAAATCGAAGTACTTCTTGGCGCAAAATCGCTCCTTCGAAAGCTAAGGACTGTCCTGATCGAAACCCACAGGCTTTCCGATGGCTCGGAGACACTTGAAAGGGTGGTCTCGATTTTATCCAAGGCCAGCGACTATTTTTCTTTCGACGTAAGGAAGGATTTCGTGGACGAAGACGGCAGGACATGGGTCATTGCATCTAGAAGATATATGCTTCCCCTCAAGATTCCGAGAGGGAAAAATGTATAGCCTTAGCTCCACTGGGTGAGTAAACAAACGATGGCAATCTTGGTCATTGTTGCCCATCGTAAACCAGTATTATGAGATGTGGTGATGAGCTTGTGGCATCTGAAAATGATGAGGGTGGAAGTGGGGAAGAACCCGACAAGAAGACGCAGATCTTCGATCTCATCAAGGCGCATCCAGGAATCCATCTCAGGGAAATCCAAAGAGAGATGAGTGTCACTATGGGAACGATTCAGTACCACCTCTACAATCTCGAAAAGGAAAGAAAGATAGTTTCGCGAAGCAGATTCGGCTACAAACGGTTTTATGCCAACTTCGTATTCGGAGACTCGCAAATTGATGTTCTGGACATACTTGCCCAAGATGTAGAAAGAGAAGTGATATTGTACCTGATCGGCAATCCCGGCTCGTCCCAGAAAGCTCTCTGCGAGCATTGCAACCTTTCTCCGGCGACGATAGACTGGCACATCAAGAAACTGCAGAAAGCCGGTTTCCTCGAGTCTACTCGAGAGGGCGGATACGTCAAGTACGCTCTAACATTCGATCAGGCGGAAGTGCTCGAGCTTGTCAGGAGCTATCACCCGAGCATTTGGGAGCGGTGGGCGAACAGACTGGCTGATCTGTTGACCGAGGCATCCGGCATCGAAAAGGGGAGGCACGAAAAGTGAAAGCGATGGTGTTTCAGACGTTTTCAATCTCTTTTGCCTTTGCCGCCTTCCTTGACCTCGGAGGGTTTCAGGGGCAGCAGGTGGATACGACAGATACGCTGGGCGTCGCTGCGGGAGTCCTCGCGTTGATACTGCTCTCTCTGTCGATTTATGCTTGGTCGAAGAGAAGGCAGCCTAGTCTTCTCATAGCGTCGGCCGTTTTCTTCTTATTTTTCTTGAAAGTAGTGCTGGAGATAATTCCATCGGAGGGAAACACGCTTCAATTTCTATCTGTGATTCTAGATTTCTTAATCCTCTTGCTGTTATTTCTTGCAGTAGTTGTGAAACCGAGAATAGGAATAACTTCGAAAAGAGAAAAAACTGAAGAGGAGGCGAGCAAATAAGAATTTGCCTGACAAAACGGGTTTGGGAGGGGATGCCAGATCCACACCCCCTCTCATGGAATTCCATCGAGACACTCACGGTTCCAACTCTTTAGCTCCTTCGGCCGCAGCGCTGCTCACTCCGGTGTCAGGACCTGTCTGGCACCCGAACTGTCCGGTGTAGTTTCCCTTTTGCTGCACGTCGTCAACGCAGGCAATCGTCGTACTTGTGCTGACGGCGGGAGGATTTGTCGTGGTGCTGGAGCTGACGGCGAATACGTGTACTGACGTTGCAAAAGCCGCCATCACCGCCACGAGCCCGAGAACACTCAATGTCAGGATTGTCACTCTTTTCTTCATTGTCTTCCTTGCTTCACCTCCGCTTGCAAAGATATCAATGACATGCTATTCTTAATTTCCTTGTGATACATTCATCAAAATGGTTGAAGGATTAGGCTCACGCGTATTGCACGGCATTTAGGCCTGCTTGAGAGCGGGTTTCGAATCCTGTACCATAACATCCTAATAAGGTAAAAACAAAAAGAGCCGATAAATGCTCGCAAGCTGCAGGACGAGACTCGCCGCTATCGGTTTAGTTTTTCTAATTGCGTCGCAGTCTCCAGCACTTTTTGGGAATGCTCAGGCAGGCGATGCGAGTAACGGAAGTTATACGAATCTTATTTCGATTACTTCCTTGCTGAGTTATGTCAGCCACGTTCGTGCGCTTGCTGGAGGCCCTTTTCAGAATTGCTTGATAAATGGGCAGACCTCTTCCACATCATTGAAATCAACAATCAAGATAGCGTTCATCAAGCCCGTGTTTACCTCCACCCCATACTCGCAGTATCGATATGGATCATTCTATGCGTTCTACTCAAGATTTGCGGGCCACAGGGGTAACATAACCAAAGATCTTCAACTGCTAAATACATCGGTATCTAGCGGCCTGGCGTTCAATCAAGGATGGGGTTTGAGCTATGGTTTGAATGCCTTCATGACTTCCCAAAAAGCGAAGAATTGTGGGCTGGAAATCGGAAAGAATATCTTCGTTCTCTCCGACATTAACCTCACAAGAGGGGATCTTTTCTATGAAAACCGGACGGGTGCGGGTTTCAATGTGGTCGTAATGGGATTCACAGAGTATGCGACTCAAGCTGAATACATGTCACTCTGGCATTTTGTCGCAGATGGAGGAACGCTGATTCTAATTGGGGCACAGAGTTTCTTGGTTCGCATTCGCTACAATCAACTGACGGGAATGGAGACACTCTCTCTTGGGCACGGGTGGGCGTTTAACGGGAAATCAGCTTGGGAGACTCAAGCCAGTCCTTGGGGGGTAAACAACACAGACTGGGTTGGAAGCAATGCGTGCTGCTTCCACAGATTCTCATACAATGGAGCGATTCTCAACCCGAGAAATCAGATAGGTTCAGCGCTCATCAAAGCGTTGGGAACTTCTTTGGCGTTCAAGTATTACCTACCTCACGAGGAGAGCGCGGTCACGAATAGCACCAACACGTCAATCATAGCAACATTCTTAAACAAGTCAGGTACGCTCGTCGCCTCGTACATTCATCTATACGGTAAGGGGAAAGTCATATGCCTCTGCATATTCGGCGATGACATCATCGCATCTGACGCTTCCGCACAAGCTTTTCTCGTGCAAAGTATCTTGTATTCTTCGACAGGCACGACTTCGCCTCCTTCGATCAGGCCGCACTCCGCGAGGCCTTCAGATTCTCGCAAAATGGTGCAACAGTCACACCTTTTTCTGGTGCTCAATGAGCATGAAACATTGGTTACGCCAGTTGCAACTGCTTCTTTGTCTCCTATTTTTTCATTTAGGTGGGGAGGAAGGCCTCGCAGCTGACAGCGAATGAGATCAAATCATGCCTAGCGCCTAGGACAAGTGAAAATTCAGGAATGAAGTTGCCCGAAATCAGCCGGACGAATCTGGTCAGGTTCTACGCTGTCAGCGCCCTAGTCATTGGTTTCTTCCTGTCATTGCTCTTTTTCTTCTCGGATACGCTGGAGGACGCTGTAACGCAGGCTGGATCTTTGAGGGCCGCTGTTGGTTCCTTTTCGGCTCTCTTCAGTTCGATTCTGCTTCTTGCATCGCAGGGAGTCACATCGACCATATCCGCCATCGGCTACCCGGGAGTCTTTCTGCTGATGCTGCTCGAGTCGACTTCCCTGCCCATACCTAGCGAGGTCATCCTGCCTTTTTCTGGTTACCTCGCTTCACTGGGGACGTTGAATCTATGGATTGTTATCTTCCTTTCAACTGCGGCTGGAATTGCGGGTTCCCTTGTCGATTATTATCTGGGCGCAGTTGCAGCAAAGTGGGGAGAGCGAAAGTCTTTGCGGGGAATCAGGATCGGGGAGACAATACTCGTGAAAAAAGTGGAGCTATGGTTTAATCGATACGGGTCGCTCGCGGTTTTTCTTACGAGGATGATTCCGGGCGCCCGAACATTAGTTTCATTCCCCGCTGGTGCCGCGAGGATGAAGATGTCGAGATTTCTCACGTTCACCGCTCTTGGATGTTTTCTCTGGAGCGCTGTACTCACTTATCTCGGGTTTTTCCTTGGGAGCCGCTGGTCTGAAATTCTCGGCACATTCCACTACCTGAGTATCGCAATTCTGATTGCGGTTGGCTGTACGCTGTTTGCGTGGTTGGCACTCTGGGCGACTCGGTTTCGAAGGAAAAGTTAGGGCTTGATCTGGATTTGTTTGCACGATAAAGCCCGGAAATCCCGTTAGATTGAACCTCTCAACAGGGAATTATCCTTCTTGGAGAGGGTGCCTAAAAGCGAGGCATGATGCGTATCATTGGTTTTTGCCTTTATGCCTCTTTTTAGGCTGAGGCGCGAAAAAGACCTTTGAAATTTGAGTTTGTGATCGAATCAAACTCATCCTGATCTAGAGATTTTTTCAGCCAGTCGATAGTGTGTGCTGGATCATGGATTGGAAAGTCGGACCCGAAGACAAACCTCGAAACGCCGAGCGAGCGAATAAAGTCTACAACTTCTTTGTACGGTTTCTCGGAGAAATCTATGGCGGTGTCGGCGACCGCATTTCTGTGGTTTGATAACACCTGTCTGGCGTCTTCGGGATCGTCCTCAAAGCCTGCAAAGTGTCCGAGTATCACCTTCATCCTGTCAAATGAGGAGAGAACTGGCTCGAATTTGTCCGGCGTACAGTACTGAGTAGATGAATCTCTGGCATAGGGGTTCCTGCCGCAGTGGAACAATACCGGCAAGCCTAGTTGTGAAATCTTTTCGTAGATTTCAAAGTTCTTGGGGTCCTCGGGGAGGATTTTCATGTGCGAGTGGTGCATCTTGAAGGCTTTGAATCCGAGTTCGTTCGCGCATCTTTCCGCCTCCTCGACTGACTCTTGAGCGCCCGCAATCAGCCACCCCATCCCAAGCAGCTCGATGTCTCTCCCCTTGGAAGCGGCCACCGCCTTCGCCGTCCAGTCGTTGGCCTTCCTCATCAGCTCGGGTTTTAAGACGATGTTGTTGACGAGGCTCCTGCTCGTGCCACATTTCTCCATGCACTTTTCGAGTGAGGATATACTGCCGTCGTAGGCGGGGGTTATACCGGAGAGGCTCTTTATCATCTCAACGTTTCTTTGCACGAGCGCGTCGGGCCAGGCGTGCACGTGGCAATCCAGAATGATGGGTGTCAATTTCCTCTTCTTTCCTCTTCGAGATCACTTCAGACCTTATGAAAACTGAACGCCGACTTCTCGCCCGAGCTTAAGCGACTCGTAGCCAGCATCAACTATACAATTTACGAGCTCTCCTTCCCTTCCTCCCGCGAGAGGCTCCCTTCCTGTTTTGATACATTCAAGCATGTCCCTGACCATGAGCTCTCCAGCAGGTGCCTCGCTTGTCGATCCCAGGCTCCTTGAGTAGGTCTTGATTTCGGTGGATGGTTCTTCCCCGACGTGCTCTTTGAACTCAAGGCTTGAGGAGGACATTACAAGCTCGCCTCTTTCTCCGACGATTCGCATTACAATGTCTCCAGAGCGCCCGGAGCTAGGGCGGGAGTAGCTCCCGTCTACCGTTGCAACACAGCCGTTGGAAAACCTGACCATGATGCTAAAGTTGTCCTCTCCTTCGTATGACGAGTCGAGGTTCTCGCCTGCCACCGCGTACGCGGACTCGGGCTTTGCGCCACTGTTATACCAGAGGGCGAGATCCAGCGCGTGGACAGAGTGCTCCATCATCGCTCCGCCTCCTGCGAGGTCTTTCTTCAAGAGCCAGGGAGAGAGCTGCTTCACGAGGCCGCTGTCCACGCGGTTTTCGCCCAGTATGAGTTTGATTTTCCCTAGTTTTCCGGAAGCGATGAATTGCTTTGTCCTCTGGGCCTCGGTGGTATACCTTGATACAAAACCGACCTGAAGCCTGACGTTTGATTTCCTGCACTCCTCGATTATCTCTCTGGAGTCTTTCGCGCTCAAGCCAAGAGGCTTGTCGCATATGACGTGTTTCCCAGCCCGTGCCAGTCTGATTGCGAGTTCTTTCTTTAGAGCATTCTCGCTCGTAACTACACCGACTGTGACTCCAGGGATTGCGAGAAGTTGCTCGAGGCTGTTAAAGTATTCAGTGCCGAATTTCTGCGCGATTTTCCTGCCAAGAGCTTCGTCCCTGTCGTATACGCCGACCAGTGAAGTATTCTGGGTTCTTTTTACCGCCTCGGCTACGAACTCATGGTGGTGCGAGGCGACGCCTACGAGCGCAAAGCCCGTAGTATTCTCTGAAGAAAAGTTGCTTGACGAAATGGAGCTATCCATCACACTCTCTGCACGCTTAGGAGGCAGTTAATGCACATATCAATCCTCTTTTGGATTAGCAGTATGGTATGCTACGTTGTTTTCCTAGGGTAGTGAAAGGTCCTGATACCGTCCTTTTCAACTATGCTAAAGCAGTTTTCTAATTTGATTTCCTTCGTGAATAAACTAAGCAGCAAACTCGTGACATCTTTCGAAGATGTCGGTTCAAATCTTGGCAGCATTATTCTCTTCGAAGGGATTCGGCGTCGGAACGCCAACTCTCCGAAATCCTGATCGAAAGTCATCAAGATTCTCGAATGCTGGCCAGCAAGTTCCAATACCTCTTCTTCGGTCAATCCCTTCCTAAACTCAACCACGCTCTTGACATCAATGCCTTGCTTCCTCAGAGCAAGCATGGATTCCAAGGGAAAGTTCTCGTGGGCAAGGAAGCTTCCACGGATTCCCGAGCTTTAGGCGTAGCTTTTCTTCGCCATCCACTTTTAGTGCGATGCTGCTACGCGAGAGGATAGACCTTTTCTTAGTTTAGTGTCTCTACGGCATACTTGAGGGCCGCTTCGAGATCCCGCTTTTTGAGCTGCGGGTAGTTTTTGAGAATCTCTGCGGTGCTCCAGCCCTGAGCCATGAGGCCAACGATGTAGGCCACCGTAATCCTGGTTCCTTTGATCACGGGCTTTCCGAGCATTATTCGGGGATCAACGGCAATCCTATCCTTCCACGTCAAAAAGATTCACGCGCCTATTGCTATGATGTCAGTGAGAGAGATCTCTTCTTTCATAAAAAACCTATGATGTGTTAAAGTCCACACCTCTGAATGTGTTCATGTACGGTTCGGCGTTCGTTTCGGTTCACACTCCTCTCTCTCTGCCCCGCCTGTGACCGTTTGCCTTCATTCTGAAGTCTTCGGTCTCGGTGCTTAAGGAGAAGGGTCATAGTACGCAATCAGCAAAGTGCAAGATGCCGTCACAATATGAAATCATCCTTGAATCGCTAACCTTGAAATAAAAAGGGATCTTCGGTGTGACCCAAACATGGCCGAGTTTGATATCGTCGTAATCGGGTGGGCCACAACGGGCTTACCTTTGCGGCATACCTAGCTAAGATGGTCTGTCGGTAGCTGTCGTAGAATCGAGGTCGGTTGCCGGTGGTGGGTTGTGCACGGAGGAGCCACTTCTTCGTATGCGTGGACCTTCAACTGGCGGGCGGACTATCCATGGGTCACCTCGCTACTCGGCCCTCTGTACGCGCCGGGGAACGCTGCGCCAAGCGCCAACTCTTGGAACTACACGCAGTTGGGCGTACTTTTCTCGCAGGCGGTGGCCGCGTCAGCGACAGGCAACATCACGGGGCTTGTCAATGTGAGTTATCAGATGAACTCGCTTGCCAACCAGCTGGCGCTATACTTGTGGACCACCTATCCGGAGGTGTTTGTGGTGATGACCTCTAACCTTCATGGATACTACTACAACCTCGCTCTCGATATGCAGCCTGGGTATTACTTTGCCGCGATGTACTAGGTTGAAGAGCGGAGTCGGGTAAAGGAGACTTTTTTCTTCTCTCTCCCAAGAAACTCTAACTTCAACTTGTTCCGCTTCGATGCGCCTACCCGAGAGTCAAGCTTGCGGAATCCTCGTCAGGATTTGAGGTGCTTTCCGCAATCGCTGAATTATGATAAAGAGAGCGCTTGCGTAAGAGTGAGTCCTTCTCTCACTATGGTTCGACTTTTTAAAAATCCTAATTAACGCAAAATCCATCAGTTGTCGAGAGCTCCCAAGTTGCGATTTAATGTTAGAACCGACAAGCTCTCGCTTCTCGTCATCGACATGACCAATGCTTTTGTGGAAAAAGGAAGCCCGCTCGAGGATCCAGGATCCAGGAAAATTATCCGACCGATAAAAGCGCTGATCAAAGCCTGCCATGAGAACTCGGTGCCAGTTATTTTTGCAAATCATTGTTTTAGGCGTGATGGCCTGGACAGAGGATTGATGTTTGATTTTTATCCCGTTCTAAAAGAAGGATTCCTATACGATGGGGCAAGAGGGACGCATGTGATATCAGAACTCAAACCTATCAAAGGGGATTTCATCGTCAAGAAATCAAGATACAGCGCATTTTACAACACTGAGCTCGATTCCATACTGAGAGGCCTCGGCAGGGACACGCTCATCATCTGTGGCACCTCCACCGAATTCTGCTGCGAGTCCACCGCACGAGATGCGTTCTATAGAGACTACAAAGTGCTATTCCTATCTGATGCCAATGCGACAGAATCCGAAATGATTCAACGTGCGACGCTGGCGACAATTTCAAGGGGATTTGGTCAAGTATTGACGACTGAAGAAATGATCGGACTCATATCCGGCAAACGGCGGAATACTAAATTGAGGGCGTCATAATTGAATAAGGGACACCGTCGCAAGGAACCCCGATCCGGCACATGATGGTGGTATTGATTGCCATTTCTTTGCAGGCGCATATGGGTCGCATTTGATTATTTCGTAGATGAGTACTCCCAAAAATTTCGTCGCAGGCCACGGAGCTCATAGAGGATTAAAGTCTCCCCCAAGCCTGCTCTCTTTCCGCAAGAACGATACCCGATTCAACTTTCACGTGGTAGGTGCGCACACCAGGGAACGCACCGCCGTCGCTTCCGTAGCTTCCAGCAAGGCAACTACCCGTGGCGAGGTCAAAACACGCGCCGTGCAGCGGACAGCTGATTGTCCGCGCCGCGACGTTCACCTTTCCCCGAGAGAGGTCGCTCCCGTGGTGAGTGCACAGGGGCTCTACAGCGTAAATCCTATCGCCTGATTTTATCAGCAGGACTTCGCATCCGTTCACGACACGCTTTAGAGGCTTGCCGTCCTCGAGCTCCTCAAGCTTGCACAATGCAATGTCGCGAGAATCGTTCTCCTCTTTTCCCACATTTTCAAGATACTCCGCCTGTTTCTTCTTCCTCCTCACATCCGTATTGTAGGTAAACAGCCCGCGGAGAAAGGCCTTGCGCGCGTCGTTGTTCACAGTCCAGGGGTCGCGCTCGGCAATCTCCTTCGCGTAGAGGTCGCTCAAACCCATGCGGGCGTACTTTTTTTCACGCGAGTCGGGTTCCCACTCTTCACAGAACTTTAATCTTCTCACCCACTTTATGCTCCTGCTCCCAAACTGCCCTGGAGCGACCACTCTCAAAGGGTATCCCGCAGGCCTCGTGAGCGGGCCGTTGTCCTGGCCATCTGCGAGCAGGATATCCTGACCCAGGGGAAAGTTCTGGCTTACTCCACCCGCGCCCTCCACATGGACATACTTCGCGCCCTTACGAACGCTACTGCGCTCGGTTATCGTTGATAGTTCGACTCCGGTCCAGACCTGACCGAGGTAACTCCACCCATCGATGCAGTGATGGTCAAGGGTCTTTGTGACGTGTGGCAGCTTGCGAAACTCTTCGTAGGTGAGAGAAAGGGGCGTCTCCACCGCACCGCAGGTCTCAAATCTCCACTTTGAAACATCAAAGACTTCGCGCTCCCCCGGCTCCTCATTGTTGATCGGCCAGTGGTCAGGCTGAATGACCTTCCAGCCCGGCGGGATTCTCGATGGATAATCCGCGTATCCCTTGGCTCCCTTTAACTCCTGCAACTTGCCTTCCGTCTCCTTCAATTTGAAGAGAAGAAGTGGCATTTGACCTTAATTATTTCCTCTGTCGGTACTGTCCACTTGAGGGATTCAAGCTCAAATCTTCTAACAACATTAACTTTGATCGGGCGCCACTCTAACTTCATGATGGAAGAACTTCGAATGCTTCGAGATATCAACAACAAAAAAGGGGAGTAAAGAAAGAGCCTCCCAGGTAGCGAGTTGATTATTAGGTTACCATTACCCCTCGGTGATGTCTGTTGGTTTTTGAATTGCCACAAGCTTTGGCTTTGTAGGCTCGCTTGAAGCGCAAGAAAACAGAATCACGAGGTTACAACTCTTGTTTGATATTTTACTTTAGCTTGACCTACGATTAGAAATCACATTCCAATTTCTTTCTCGAACCCTCTGTATCTTTCAGGCACCAATTTGTGCCAATTTGTCAATCGCTGATACTCCATTCCAAGTGCGATAATCAGCGAATCAAGATTCAGAGAGCTCACTAACTGGACACCAACGGGCATTCCATTTACGAAACCGCAGGGGACTGAAAGTGCCGGGTAGCCGAGCAAATCGAATATTTCGAGCGGCCTCACTAGTGGAAGGAAATCTGATGACGAATATTTTGAAATCTCCTCGGGTCTCGGGGCTATGCACGGTAGCGTGGGAGAAAGTAAAACTGTGTATCGCTTCATCAGGTTTGCATATTCTTTCTGTGCTTGTCTTTTCTCTTTTCGTGCTTGAATGAGTTCGCTCTGCTTCACCGAGAGGCCGGCCTTGATCAGGCCACTAGCTGTCCTTTGGTACACTTTTGGGTTCTGTAGGAATCGTTTCTTGTGAATTTTGGCGACTTCGTATGTATCTATTGTTTCGGTCGCATGGCAGAGCTCGGGGAACATTGGGAGTTTTTCGATTTCTTCAGCCTCCACGAGTTTCTCCGATAGAAGCACGCTGATGCACTTCTTTATCGATGATCGAATTCCACTGTCGGCTTTATCGATGAATTCAGAGATGATTCCTATTCTGGTTCCTGGTTTCCATCGCTCAACACTTAGACGGTAGCCCATCCCTTGAAGGAGCATGGGGAGGTCGGACACGTATCTGCAGATGGGTCCAACGTGGTCCATGCTCGGAGACGTCGGGAAAACTCCTACTTTGGAAATTCTCCCATAGGTCGGCTTTAGCCCGACCACTCCGCACATAGCCGCTGGGATCCTAATCGAGCCGCCGGTGTCAGTGCCCAGGGCACACAAGGCCAAATCCGAAGCCACGGCCGCGGCAGACCCGCCGCTGGAGCCGCCGGGAATCCTGCTTCTGTCCCATGGATTTTTCGTCGGCGGAGTTTCGAGTCCAAGGGCGAATTGGTGCGTGCGCGTCTTCCCAAGGATGAACCCTCCATTCCTCTTTATGTTGGCGACGACTCTCGCGTCTCTATTAGGAACATGATTTCGGAAAATATTCGGTACCCCATAGGTAGTCTCGATACCCTTTGTGTCTATGAGGTCCTTAACCGCGAAGGACAGGCATCCGAGAATCTTCCGTCGCTCAGTCTTGGTTCGCTTTACCCCTCCTTGAATCAAAGCCTCAGGGTTAATCTTGACGTAAGAGTACAGCTCTGCGTCGTACTTTCCGATTCTTTCAAGCAAAGTTAGATCTAGAACGTCGGGATCTATTTGCCCACATCGAATCTCGGAAGCAATCCGCAGGAGCGTCAAGTTCATGATAACATTCAGGTGCCAATTCATTTTCTGACATGTGCTCAAAAACTCTTTTGAGCGGATTTCATTCTCGATAGTTCCCATGCAGATAGATGGAACCGAGCTCAAAAGAGGGACGAAGAAATCTTGGACCCTTCCGGCGGGAGAGACAGCTATTGGCTCTTACGGTATCCCTATTACGGTAATTAGTGGATTAAGGGAAGGCCCCACTCTTGCCGTCATGGCTGGATGTCATCCGGGGGAGCTTGTCGCCATCGCTGCGGCCATACGCATTTCAAAGCAGATCGACCCTTCGAGCTTATCTGGGACGCTCATCATAGTCCACGTTCAGAATCCTCTTGGTCTGCAGTTCAAGCAAGCCTACGTAAATCCGCTTGATGGAATGAACCTGAGTGGCGCGTACCCGCATGACGAAGCAGACTCGAAAAATTCGTCGCTCGATCTGGGAAAATCGTCAGTCCACAGGGCAAGGTCCCTGACAATCCAAGTAGCCGAGAAGCTGTTTCGTGAAATTGTAAAGCAGTCAGATTACCTCGTGGATATGCATGGCGGGGAATTGAATGAATCGCTCGTCCCGAACATCGAGATACTGATGTGCGGAAACAAAGATATCGATGAGAGGACCCGCGACTTTGCGAAGCTGTTCGGTTTTGAGCTAGTCTGGGAACTGTCCACCGGAGGCATTCCCGAGATGCCTAACTATCCTGGCCCTGGCATGCTCGTCTACGAAGCCGTGAGGAGCGGCATCCCGGCTGCATACTGCGAATGCGGGCGAGAGGGGAAGATCGAAGAGGAATACGTCCAAAAATCCTTTCAGGGCGTGAGGAACCTCATGATAGGGTTGGGGATGCTCGGCGAAGAGCCGAAGAGAAGCCTCAACTGCAATTGGCTCGTCGGTGGAAGCGTGATCTTCGCAGCGCGTGCTGGACTGTTCGTTTCATTTGTGAAAGCCGGGGACATGCTGCGAAAGGGGCAGGAGCTTGGATACATCATGGACATATGGGGAGAGAGACTCGAAACATTCAGGTCGAGCGTGGACGGAGTTCTCCTGAACACGATTACGCTGGGTGTCGCGAACCCGGGAGACATGCTTTACGTGATAGGTAGCAGTGGTGATAGCAAAAATTAGGCGCGGTCAGTCTGGCAGGGAGTAGAGCTTCTTCGCGTTTGCGTGAAAGTAGCTATCTGCAAGGTCACGGGCTTCAGAGTCATCCAGCGTGCCTGCTTTGATCAAACGTTCGAGAACGGCGGACATTACTCTCTTCGCAAATCTTGCGCAGAACCATTGAAGCTCCGGGACCATTCCATCCGAGGAGTATAGAAGCTTCGAGTACGGCGCCATCTCGAGCATTTCCTCCATTCGTCTGGTCGCTCCGAGGAAGTGCGTAAAGTAAACTATGGACGAATCAAGATACACATTCGGAAAAAAGTGAGTCATCCAC
Source organism: Nitrososphaerota archaeon (assembly GCA_021325255.1). Next base: position 208,288 of record JAJPHP010000071.1, read on the forward strand.
CCTGCCTCTGCAACGTAGGGATATCCGCCGTGAAGCAGAATTATCTTTGCTTTCCTGATTTCCTCGTCCTGTAACAAACCTACAAGAAGCATGGGGTTGCATGCATCCGCCAGCACGTCGGTGTCGCCAATTCCGGTGTGAAACTCGAACGGACGACGAAAGCGTATCGCCTCCTTCAAAGCCAAACAGTGAAAGTAATCGAGGAGGCCTTTGATCTGTTGTCCTATGACGCTGCCCTTCCTTTCTTTGTACAGTGAGAACTCTTTGGCTGCGGTACTTTCATCCACGTTGCCGATCGCAAGACCGGATCCTCTCCTTGATCCGCCGTAGGCAATCATGGACTTGATCCCGACAAACCCTTTCTGGCCGAGGCACTCTTCCAAAGTTGGAAGGAACTTGCTCGTCGCCTCACTGAAGCTTGATGCCTCGTCGAGCGCATTGAAAATTAATGCGGGGAGCACTAACTTGTGCTTCAGAATCGCTGGACGAAAAGCCGCAGGCTCGGTATATGGCAGGTAGGGGTGGTCGGAGACGACCAGCGTGTATATTCCAGCATCCTTGAAGAGTTCTTCAGCATAGTCGGAGTAGTTGGACGCAGCACGCCGATTTCTTGCCTCCAACACCTTGGAAAAGTCATAGGGTACTCGAAGGAACTTGGCCAACTGTTTGATTGATTCCTTGAAGAGAAGCGTAGTTTCGCCGCTCCTCTCCGAAGCCTCCAGTACCTCCCTCACCCCATATGTCTGATCTAAACTACTCCTTTCATTGAGCGAACTCTTCAGGTATCGATCCATGAGCGGTTGCGAAATCAAATAGTCAGGATTGTAGGATTCAAGAGACATCGCGCGGATGAAGAACTCTCGCGTGAATTGGTTTGCGGCATTCGGCATGAGGTGGCAGTGCTGATCGATGACCTTCACCTTCTGCAAATCCAATGGATCGGACTGTTCAGGGTGCATGGTTGCTGGAGCTGCTTCTTTTTTTACGCTTGTACGATTTTCTCGTTTCCTTCAAAAGACCGTGAATGTGATGCGAATTCGAGGATTGCCCTAAACCTTAGAGCTCGACTATCAGCACGACAAACTCGCCCGCGTTTGCAGGCATCAGCGGCACGAGCGATAAAACGATTCCTCTGGTCTGGGAGGTGAGGGTCTGTTTAATGTTGCCTCGCAAGTCCCTCACTTCGCCTAACTTTGATCCGACCTCGACTCTGTCGCCACAGGAGACAGAAGGATAGAAGAAGCCTCCGGTGCTCGGGGAGACCACCGCACCGTGCCTGAGCACTGTTTTCTTTGGCGTGGGCAAGGTAACTTCACCCGGAATCATCCCGAGCAAGCGCATAACATTGACGATTCCATCGTAAAGAACCTTGACACTCCTTTCCTCAAGCTTGCCTCTCTCCCCAGCTTCTGCGGTAACCGCGGGAATCCCGCGAATGGGGGCTTCATACGTAACAGTGCCTTTCGGATATCCGGGATAGTCGGGGATGCCGGAGACCTCTAGTTCCCACAAATACGGAATCTCAAAAGCCCCAGCCATCTTCCTGCTCATGGAATCGATGGCGTCGTTGCCAGTCAACTTTACCATGACGTGCGACTGTATCGACTCTGTGAGGTCTCCGCCGTGAAGATCTATGAGATAATTTGATTGGAGCACGAGTTCCGAGAATATCTTGGAGGCAATCCTCCTGCTAATCGTCCCCTTGGGGTCTCCCGGGAATATTCTATTCATGTTAACGTTGTCGAGTGGGTTCACGAAGGCCGCTTTCTGCTGGAAACTAGGCAGATTTATGATCGGAAGCACGATTAGTCGCCCCGCGATTCGCTCTGGAGTAAATGAGTTTGTGATTCTGATCGCGGCTTCTATCGAGTCGTACTCGCACCCGTGCAATCCAGAAGTGATACAGAGGGTAGGCCCACTTTTACTTCCGTTGATTACGGACAGGGGAATACGCACTGGAAAGCCTGCGAACTGCCCTACCTCGAAATCTGTGTGCAAGATTTCGCCTGGACTGACTTTGGTTTCGCCTAATTTTATTGTCTCGTTAGTGCTCATTTTCTTTCGATCCGCCTTTTCTTATCTAAGAAACGTGCTACTAGGATGATAAGGGTTCAAGCCGGAAGAGTTTCTCTGCGTTTTTGTGGAAGAACCTCTCCCCTAGCTCCATTGCTTCTTTCTCGGACACTGTCTCTGCCTCGATGAGATTTTGGAGGGCTATTTCCATTGATCTCTTCGCACTGATCGCACCGAACCAGTGTGTCTCTGGGAGGACGCCGCCGTCTGATGAGTAGAGCAGCTTGCTGTATGGGGCCATCTCCAAAGCTTCCTCGACTTTCCTTGCCGCGGCTCTGCGATGTGTAAAAAACAGAATTGAAGCGTCAAGGTAGACATTTGGAAAGAAGTGAGCCATCCATCCCGCCTCAGCCGTATAAGGGTACGAGCCGTGAAGCAAGATAACCTTGGCCTTTCTGAGGTTTTCGTCCTTCAGGAGCGAGCCGAGGAGCATCGGGTTGCACTTGTCAGTAATTACGTCCAAGTCGCCTATTCCAGTGTGGAACTCCATCGGCACGTCGAGGGTGATGCACCTCTCGAGCGCCCTTCTTGTGAAGAAATCCTCGAGGTTCTTGATTTTGTGATTCTCTATCTTTCCGCCCGAATCCTTGTACGCGGCAAACTCTTGCGCCACAAGCGATTCGCTCGGGTTTCCTATGTCAAGTCCCGTTCCTCGCCTAATGCCACCATAGGCAATCATGGACTTCATTCCTACGAATCCTTTGTTTCTGACGTGCTCGTTCAGGGACTCCTCGAACGCCTTAATCGCTTCCTCGAGATTGGAGGACTTGTCGAGCGCGGAAAACATTACTGTGTGGATGACGACCTTGTTCTTTGTCTGAATCGGGCTACCGACCGTACTGCGAAATCGGTAATCAGAGAGTATCAGAATTCGTATCCGCGCATCCTTGTATAGATCGGCGGCGTATGACCTGAGATCGGCGGCTCTTTGGTTACGCTTTGCCAAAATGGATTGGATATTATTCTCAGCCTTCAGAAATTCTGACATTGCTCTCTGCGATTCCACGAAAAGCAGTGATGATTGTCCGGCCTCGATCGAGCGGTCATAGACCTCCCACTCCTTACGTTTCTCAACACCATATTGAGCCACGCGGCTGGGATTATCGACAAACTCCTGCACAGAAGCCTCCGGTATCACGAAATCCGGGTTGTAAGCCTCTAGAGACATGACACGTATGAGCATGCTCGAGTCGATGTTTCGCGCTTCGTCGAGAAACATGTGGCAGTGCTGATCGATTACCGGGACGTCCGAGAGATCAATGATTGGCGGTTTCATCTTGACCGAGGAGACTGGATTTTGGCGGTGATCAATATATGGCTTGACACGAAACGCAGAATTTTGCTCAGGAGAGAGTCTTAACTGGTGTAGAGCTTTCGTAGTTAATTTCTTAAGCAGAATGTTCCTTGATTTACTCCCTAGGTTTTGTTAGCTATGCAGGCGAAAGGGTTCGGTGTCGAGCCAAGAAAGACTCTACAAGAGACAATTATCGCAAGTGAGATGCCCGGTGCAAACCTCGAGATACCATTTACAATCGTAAGCGGGTCAAAGCCCGGGCCCACCCTTGCAGTGACGGCGGGGATTCACGGCTCGGAGTATTGCGCGATAGTTGCAGCCCACAAGCTCGCAAAGGAACTAAGCCCAAATGATCTCAACGGTACCGTCGCGATTGTTCCTCTCGTGACGAGATCTGCATTTGAGAATAGGACCAGATGGGTCAACCCCATGGACGGCGTGAACCCCAATCGCGCGTTCCCGGGAAAGCTCGAAGGATCCATCAGCTACCAGATAGCTTACCACATATTCAATGAAGTAATCAGCAAGTCCGACGCCTATGTGGACATGCACGGCGGAGACTTGATGGAGTCGCTCACACCCCACGCGCTCTTCAACGAGACCGGAAGGTCGGAAGTCGACCAAATCAGTGAAAAAATGGCCACCTCTTTCGGTGTGAAGTACGTCTGGCGCATCCCTAAAGAGGAAAGAGGGACGGGTAACGCTTTCACGGAGGCGTCATTTGCAGGAATCCCCTCGATGCTCTCGGAGGTCGGGGAGGACGGCAAACTCGACTCAGATAATGTTCGCATTCAATACGACGGAATACTGAACGTGATGAGGGTGCTCGGGATACTCGAGGGCGGGGCGGGACCAAAAAGCACACCGATGGTTTCAAACCGCGGCAAGTTCCTCACGACCAAGAGAGGCGGTGTCTTTTACGCATACACCAAAACGGGCGATGTAGTTAGGCAGGACCAGTTAATCGGTGAGATAAAGTCCCTCGGGGGAGAGACCCTTGAGGAGATCAGGGCACCTTTTGATTCAGTCGTCTTGGCTATCGTGAATAATCCCGCGGTCAAGAAATCCGACATCACTTTCGAGATACTTTCGGTTCAGCCGTCTGACAACTGAAACAAAAAGAAATCAGGAATTGCACAGAGCGTCCTAAAGATGAACTCAAGCAAAGAGGAAGGCCCTGGGGGCTCGCCTCTTACCTGCTTCTTTCCCCACCAGATGGTTTTTCGCTACTAGCTTGTTACATACATCGTCGCGAAATACGGCCCGTTCAACGACGGATTGAAGTAGTAGCCGTGTATGTTCGACGTGAACACTCCCACCGCAGACCCGGAGGTGACGAGCGAGGGGTAGACTGTCCAGAGGTATTGGACTTGCTCGTTTGCAAATTGCGTCATCGCATTCCCCACCGCTATTAGACCGGTCACGTTGTTGCTAGAGTCGGCGGCGAGCATCTGATTTGATAGATCCGCCATCTGGCTAAAGTTCCAGCCGAATGCGTTGGACGGACCACCCGGTTTGTAGAGTCCCGTCAGAAAATCGACCGACCACGGGTAATCGAAAGTCCAGGCGGTGGAAAAACAACCGAGGTAGCCGGCCTCGTACAGGCTCGTCAGCTGACCAGACGGGAGAGGAACCGCGCTGACAGTCAGCCCCATGTTGTACGCATTGCTCACGTTGTTCACGGCAGTTGCTATCTGCTCCATCACGGCCTGGGACACGGAATCGCCCACGCCGTAATACAACGAAATTGACTGCGGAACCGGGTTGCTGCAGCGACCGCTTGAGCCGAGGCTAGGGCACCCGAATGTATTGTTGAACGTACCCGAGCGAGCGGCAGAACCGTTCTTGAAAGTGAATGAGGTGAGAGGGTGAAGCATCGCGTCAACGAGCAGATCCTGCACGCCCGTTAGGTTGTAGCTGTACCGCGGTTTCAGGTTGGGGTCGTAGGATCCGGTTGGCGGGAGACCGGGCGGAATTGCTCCATTTGCGACCACCCCGAGCTTGTTATTGATCTCTGTGTTGATTTCTGTCATGTTCACCGAGTCGGCGAAAGCCAGTCGGAAACGCAGGTCGGCAAATGGCTGGAATTGGTAGAAACTTCCCGTCTGCTGGTTTGTGACATTCATTCCAAAGCTGACAAGGTAGGTGGCGAAGAACGAGTAAGGACCATAAAGGGAAACGCCCGGTACGGTCGAGACAAGTTGATTGTTCCCGAGCCAAGCATTTCTGTCTGCCACGTCGTACAAGTGATCACCAGGCAGATCTATTGTGAACGCTCTGCCCGCGGCGGCCGCGCTCTTCAGATCAATTTCTCTAGTATTGAGCTGGGGCACGTAATTGATGTTAATTGTCTTGATTGTGGGGTTGATTTTGGTGCCGTTGATAAACTGGTACGGTCCTCCCCAGTAGCTCGGGTTTGATTGCAGGACAATGTTGTTGGTGGACTGTCCTACGCTCGCGATCGTGTAGGGGCCGGTTCCCGCAAGGGACCCGTTGTACGAGCCGAAGAGATATGTGAATGCACAACCTTGTGGTGAGGATCCCGCGTTGCACGTGGCAGCTTCATCTCGATAGTATTGGTAGAATTGCTGCGTGGCGTTGCCACTCAGAGAAGAGAATGGAAGCGTATAGCCACCGGATGGCTGAGACCACATTGAAATGTCGTGGCTCATTACATAATTAGGAGCGATTATCGCAGTCCAGGGGCTCGCGAGGAGAATCTCAAGCGCCGCGCTGGCATGCTGGAGGTGAACTGTGAAGGTATACTGTCCCGTCACCTGCACAAAGTTCTGAGCCAAGACGTTACTTACCCATTGAGGAGAGTAGGATTGTGGGCCTGTTAGGACGGAGCTCAGGCTAGTGTTCAGTAACTTTTGAACTGTCCAAGCCTGCGCAATGCCATGCCCGTAGGGACCGAACGTTCCGTCGATTATCAGGAGCCTGTTCAGGGAGAAGTATACGGCAGAGGAGTTGAGTGGTTCCCCGTCAGCGAATGTGATGCCCTTTCTCAGAGTGAAATTAACCGATAGCCCGTCGCTTGAAACGGTATAGTTTTGAGCAAGCCACGGTATGACGTTGGTCGAGTTCGCACCGTTGAACCAGAGCAACGGTTCGTAGACGTTTTGCTGTATGTTAAGATCATAAACGAGTCCACCGATTCCTGGGTCAAGCACTGCCGGAGTCGAAACTGTCTCCCACGTGAGGGTCGATGGTTTGGCAGAGGCCGTACTGGTGTTGGAAGAGGTGACGGACGAAGTCGAGGTCAAACTTGTTGATCCAGTCGACGACCGGCTCTGAGACGAGGATTGTGTAGAGGACGCCGCGGAAGTTGACGAAGTAGTGCTCGATGACTGGGAGCTCGTTTGAGACGACGTCTTGTTTCCCATCTGCGAGAGCGCAAATACTCCTGCAGCAGCGATAATTATGATGATTACAACGACAATTACCACGACAGCAACCCTGCCGATAGCTTTGCCAAACTTTCGATACATTTGCGGCTAGAAGCCGCTTTACGAGTTATAACGCTTTCTGGATAATATTAGTACTCGCTATTGATATCATTTCTCGCTGCGGATCCCAACGTCCACGAATGATGATAACCTTACAGCAATACCTCCGCTTTCTCAATTCTAGCTCTGCATATTGGAATGCATTGGCCCATCAAAATCAAGATCTTGAAAATATCGCCGCGATATCCGAAACGGGCACGATTTACGTCCCTGCCGCGTACTTCAGACCCGTTTTGAGGTCACGCTTGTTGAGATGCAAGTATAGCTTTCCAGGATCTCCTCGGTGCTTCAGCCCTGAGCCACGAGACCAACGATATAAGCTACCTGCTCCTCGTTCTCTTGATTCGACTCTACTGTAGTCTTTTTTGATCAGCTATCTTGTTGTTGGCAACAGAAGAGATTCGACTAAGCGTCTACTGTACTTGGATATAACGCGGACGAAAAGAAAAAGACCATTACCACGTCTTCTTTTCCATCATTCTTTACTCCGTGGGGCATCCCCGCAGGGATGTAGAGGGAATCACCCTGCTTGAATCTTATGTTCTTTCGACCCACTGTAATCTTCCCCGAACCCGACACAATGTATGCGAGCTCTTCCGCGGAAAGGTGAATTTTTTGCTTTGTGTTTATGCCAGGTTTGAAAACAGAGTATCCCATCATAGTCTTGTTCCCAGAAACAGTTGAGCTTGTAATCAAAAGGTCTGAGAAACTTCCTCCCCCGAGCTCAACTTTTTCGCCGCTCTTGAAGGGAACTACAATTATCTTATTCTTTGATGCCTTGACTCGCTTTCCTCTTGCCAATTACCAGGTACACCATTAGTACAAAAGGGGTCCAGTGCGCACACCTCTCTCATTTTTAGGGAGTGATCAGGATACGGATGCTGCTGTCGTCGACCAATCAATCCTAGAATTTGAATACTCCATGATCTACTATTGTACTCCCGTCAACTTCGATGGTCGGGAATCGAATTGTCACATCAAGGTGAATCTTGCTACGATTTTTCCCGCCTGGATATGGCCCTGCATTTTCGCCAAGAGCAAGGTGCATAGTGCCGAGTGCTCCCTTTTCCGAGACGGTGTTCCATCGCTCTCTCCGACCGGTTCCGACCGCGAATTCGCAAAGAACATTAGCGTTTTCATCAGCCGATTCGACTACTGCCTTCCATCGTTTGGCTTCATCACCGCCGCGTATATCAAAAGCGCGTCCATTCTTCACACTGTATGTGATAGGTTCCTTCAAACCGTTATTGGCAACCGCATTAGCAATCCCGTCGGCAACCACTGTTCCATCTCCCGTGTCCTCGATAATGGAATGCGCGACTTCACCCCACAGTGGAAGCGGTGACATGACGTCTCCGGGAGCTCTTTGGGGTACTATCACGAGCGCCGATCGGTTCTTGATAGAGAATGAAACGTCCGTCCCCTTTTGCGGATGTTACACGGACTCTATCTGCTTTTCCTGTTATCGCGCCGAGTTTCGCTGTTCGCTCTTTTGTTTCAATGAGATAGTCATAATCGATGCCCCAGGTGCCCATTTCTTCTTCAACGGACGCGATTCTACCCTTGTTACGCTCCACGATGCGAGAGGCATCTGTGTGTGCGAATCTATGAGCAAAATCCATCTCAGTTTTTACGATAAAGACTTGGGTCTTTTCCATGAGCGATGCAATATGTGATGGAGGCTCCGGAATCCCAGCCGTGAGCATTCCCGCTTGAACATAGTCTGAGGCATCCAGTAGTACAACATTTGCTCCTGCTTAACCCGCGACAGCCGCAAGCGCTTTTGCCTCTACCATGTGGTCTTGATCGGTAAGTACTGCAACGTTTTCGCCTTTCTTCACGGAGTAACAGTGTTCGATCGCAAGCTTTGCTTCGCGGATTGAAGATTCAAATGAGACCATGGAATACCAGGTCGTCTCTCGTCGCCACGTGATTATTAAGCCGTTCCTGATCGGGACGTGTCGTTGTCAAACAAATGTGGAAGGCTATAGAAGACCAGAATTAGGTTCAAGTTCCTCTTTTCTTACCTTGATTGTAGTCGTCAGGAAAAGGGGAGACTATCCCTTCTTGTGACCTTGGACTTCTCCGGTCCAATTGAATTTCTCGCCTTTCGTTACCTTTTCCTGCTCCTCTTCGGCTGCGAGAACACATTCCATTCCACCGTCAACCCAGCTGCTCATTCCCACAAGATAGATGCAAAGTGCGAGTGCCTCTTGAACTTGCTTCGGTGTTGCTCCAGCGCGGATCGCTTTTCTTGCGTGACTCTTCCCCTTCTCCCCACGTCCAGTTGCTGCTTCTACAGCGAGCATGATCAATTCCTTGTATTTGGCTTCCAATGTCGACGATCCCGTATCATTCTTGCTTGGTATCGCGGCTCGGCGCAACGAAGCGAGGGAGTCGGCCAGTTTGGGATCATATCTATCGAGCGTCTGGTATACTTCATGAACTCTGCCCATTTCCTCGATCAGGTACTCTTTTGTTTCATTTTTCAAAGCGGATCGCGGAGATTGCAGCACGGGAGGGCACTATTAAGCAATTACAAACAGAACTTTTACGTACAAAGTACTTGGAATTTGTAAAAGCCAGGCGAAGGCATTCCTCTCCCCCGTTGCCCCAAAAGCGGAGGCGGACACCGTCGAGACATGTGCTTCGGTAAGGATTTTCAAAGAGTGCTCGAATCGGTTCCAGTTTTATTCCGGTACGCTCTTGGCAATTTCTTCTTCTCCTTGAATAAACATCAAGGGATCGTTTCTGCACCTCTTTTTCTGGAAGGACTTTGAAGCTAGATTTTCCTCCATCCTCCTCAGCTCCCCCTCTTCTTCCTCTCGTTCAACTATGTGCCAGGCGACCGATTAGGGTTTCCTATTTCAGTTTTCGTGAAATTACGTACGTGATCACGTGCGTACGTGATCACATTTGGTGAGTGTTAAAAGCATCTGACCGCTTCCTCTTTTCCTATTCGCGCAAAAACACAAGACGAAATGCTTCGTGTAGATGCTAAAGGTGCGGGGGATAGCCTTTGCCTCTCCCCGGCTATTCTTTGAATCCATATTATGGTACCAAAGTGATTCTGACCTATGAATCGTTACCACGCATACCTTGCTACTTTGATTATGACCGATCAAAGGATATCTCGCTTCTCAAGACGCCGGCCTTCCGATACAACATTCTCGACAATTGTCGAGAAACAAGGAGGGTACCCCCCTAGAGGGGGGTACACCGGCGCTTTTTCCCTATATATAGCGGGAAACCGAAGCGAAACGAACTCGCAAAAACAGCAACAAGAAAGTCAAACAAAGGCACAGAGCGAGAAGTAAGCGTTCTAGCCTACCTTTTGGATTAGGGCAGGAGAAAAACATTGAATAGACAAGAGGCAAAGGAGCAATAGGGAAACATCTTGGGACCACCTTTTGATCACGTAATGGTGCTCGGCGACTCGGAGCTCTCTTACAATCACGTCAGAGCATGGAGCATGATCGGGATCGACGCGAAAATAACTTCTTTAGTGAATAAGAAGGCCTTTACCAGCAAGAACGACGGTAATACTTCCTCCCTCGCCGTTGATGTCTGTGAGACTGATTATGCGAAGAGGGCGAGGATGTTCAAAGAGGCATTACGGGCAAATGTCAGTGTCCTGACGATGGAGCCTGTATTGAAAACATTCGATTCGACAAAGAAGATCTTAGAGCAGTTTCAAACGAGGAAGAAGAAGGGTGATGGGAATAAGCCTAGTTTTACAATAATCGATCCCATCGCCCACCATCCTCTGATTGTCCTTTCAAAGAAAGAAATCTCCGAGGGCAGGATTGGGACGCCGAGGATTCTCAGGCTCGAAGTACTTCTGAGGGACAAGGCTCTCTCCGACTATTCACTCAGTCAATCTCTGATCCATGCGCTGCGTGCCTCAGAGTTACTTTTCGAACCAAGAAAACTCACAAGGGTCTTTGCAAAGAAAGTCAAAACGCGCACGTCAAATTACTTTGTAATCCTCGCAAACCTCGAAGAGGGGTGCACGGCCCACATCGTCGCGGGTAACTCAGCGGCACAGGGCAAGTTTGAATTTGCAATCAACGGGACTCGGGGAATGCTCTCCTTCAACGAAAGCAAGACACTTGAACTGCCGAGCGGAGCAGCGGAATACTCCAACGCTTTGAAAGCCTCAGAGTCCGTCGAGGTTCTCGTTTCCGCGTTCTCTTACGTAGCCCCAAAGTCGGGCACGTCCACCGATCCCTCCTCCCTCGCGCAGAGACTTGCACAAGCCGTCCTGGAATCGGTGAAGAGCTCAAAGCCCATCCCAATCTCAAGATGATTCCAATTTGGCCGGGAAAGGAAACTTCCGGATTAATGTACCTACAACAGTGGATAGTGCAGTTATGGCCGTGCCAAGTTATAGCGTGAAGAATTCAATGAGATCAAAGGGGAACTTACAATTATTGTATTGTAAGCAGGCCTCACTATGCTTTCATCAGCACAGTCTAGCGGGTTCACGCAAATTCCCGATCCTATTTAAAGACCCCCTCATGGGTTTTCGGACAGGCGTGAATACTGCGCATCATAAAGCTCCATCATCAATATTTCCTAGCTATTCAGCGGAGGGAATCCCACTTAGGGCATCTTTGGACTTCTCGACACTTGTCGAGTTTCATAGCTCGTACCCCCCTAGAGGGGGTACGTAACGGTGCTATCATGGTATTTAAAGCGGGAAACCGTGAGCAATGAAGCCTTCA